>NZ_NKFE01000007.1:0-66738 GCF_002223195.1 Burkholderia sp. AU28863
CGAACTACGAGAAGGCGATCCAGTCGGCGTTCCGCGAAGTGTCGGACGGGCTTGCCGCACGCGGCACGTACGACCAGCAGATCGCGGCGCTGGAGCGCAACGAGCACGCGCAGCAGCGTCGCTTCGACCTGTCGGACCTGCGTTACAAGAACGGTGTGGACAGCTACCTGTCGGTGCTGACCGCGCAGACGGATCTGTACTCCGCACAGCAGTCGCTGATCAGCGCGCGCCTGGCGCGCTGGACGAACCTGGTCGATCTGTACCGCGCGCTCGGCGGCGGCTGGATCCAGCGCGCGGGCGAAGCGCCGCGCGCGCCGGATGCACCGGTCGACTACCAGACGGCAACGAACGGGTAAG
Organism: Burkholderia sp. AU28863; assembly: GCF_002223195.1. NCBI lineage: Bacteria > Pseudomonadati > Pseudomonadota > Betaproteobacteria > Burkholderiales > Burkholderiaceae > Burkholderia > Burkholderia sp. AU28863. Next base: position 358 of record NZ_NKFE01000007.1, read on the forward strand.
CACGACGGAAGCATGGCCGAAGCGGCAGGCCGCGCCTGTCCACTGAACCGAAGGGATGTGAAAAGGAAAACGCCACGGACACAAATCCGTGGCGTTTTCCTTTGTACCGTCGCCGCGTGGGACGCGGCATTCCGTTACGCGTGCTTCGTCCAGAGCGTTCGGCCGAAGAACGTGAGCGTGCGGTCCCACGCCGTTTCCGACCACACCGGATCGAACTGCGTGCCGGCGATGCGGCCGGGGCCGACGGCCGTTTCGTTCGCGAACGCATGGTGCGCGAGATAGCGATGGAATTCGAAGCCGACCTTCGCATCGGTCAGCTTCTTTTCCAGTGCGTCGACCTGGTCGATCGTGAAGAACGCATCCTGCGTCGCCCAGTGACCCATCAGCGGCACCTTGAGCTTGGCCGGATCGATGTAGTCGAGCGGCGGCAGGCCATACCACGTGACGCCGGCGTCCGCGTCGGCGTACTGCAGCGACAGCAGCGTGAGGGCGCCGCCCATGCAGTAGCCCGTCACCGCGACCCGCGGCGCCAGCGTCTTCAGGTAGGCGACCGCGCCGGGAATGTCCTGCGACGCGGCGTCGCCGAAATCGAGGCCGGTCATCAGGTGGTGCGCTTCTTCCTCCTCGACCGTCGACTTGCCGCGATACAGGTCGGGCACGAGCGCGAAGTAGCCGCAGCGCGCGAGACGATCCGCGACGCCGCGAATCTGGTCGTTCAGCCCCCACCATTCCTGGATGACGACGACCGCGGGCGCGCCTTCGGTCCGTGCCGGCGTGGCGAGATAGCCCTGCAGTTCCTGGCCGTCCGGGCGGCGAAACGTGATCGTGGAACCGGATGTTTGAGACATGAAACCGCTCCTTTTCGAAAAATGCGCCGAGTGCGACATCGGGCCGGCCAGCGGGCGTCGTGATGCCGCCCGCGTTCGTGCTGGCCGACGCCGACCACGCGGCCATTCTATGCGCAAACACCGGACGCTTGCGTGAACGACGCCGCGCGGCACGCGAGCAACGAAAGGAGCGGACAACCGGAAAACGAACACCCCGCCCCGACGAACGGGAGCGGGGTGTCGCGTCTACGACGGGCGTATCCGGAATACGCCGGAAATACGCTGGCGGGTATCCGGTTTACTGACCGAAGTAGATCGAGTTGCGGCCTTCCTGCTTGACTGCGACCGCGCGGCCAGCACGCGCGCCGGCGGCTGCTTGCGCGCCGTAGCCGGCCTCATCGGCGTTCGTCACGCGGGCCTGTGCGGCTTGCAGCGCACGCGGGTAATACTGATCGGAGACTTCGGGCTTGTAGCCGGCCTGTTCGAGCTGGACGAGTTCCGCACGCACCTGGGCACGCGTAAGCTGGCCCGACGGATTCGATTGCGCGAATGCGCCGTACGACGCGGACAATGCGGTTGCGGCGACGACAGCAGTGATGAACGACTTCATGGTGACCTCCGGTTCTGTTGATTTCGCGCTTCGCTCGTTGCGTTCAGCGGTTGATTGCATCGTAACGATCGCGTTACCGGTCGGAAATACGCATTGCAGCGAATCATTATTGCAACTGGGTAAACGATTCGCGCAGCGCGCAATTTCATCTGATGATTGCCGGTGAGCCGGAGGAGGGGAAGGCGCGATGGGGGCGATCGACGCGGAACGAGCGGGTCGAACCATTGAATCGGATCCCGAAGTATTTTCGCGAGGCCGTCGGCGTCACTCATTCGGCGCCGCGCGTTCCCTCTCACGCAGCCAGGGTCGTCTGCCGTTTCCGATATTCGGCCGGCGTGATGCCGACATGCCGGGTGAACGCTCGCCTGAGCGTATCGACGTTTGCGAAGCCGCATTTCGCGGCGACCTGCTTCGGGGTGTCATGGCCGTTCTCGAGCAACTGGCGGGCGGCAGAGATGCGGGTCGCTTCGACCCACGCGGCCGGCGTCATGCCGACTTCCGCGCGGAACAGCCGCGCGAAATGGCGTGGGCTCATGCCGGCATGCTTGGCCATCTCGGCCACCGAATGTTCGAGTTCCGGATGGGCCGCGACCCAGCGCTGGACTTCCTGCAGCACCGAACGTCCGGCGGGGCGGGCTTCGCCCTTGCGGCTGAACTGGAGCTGCCCGCCCGGACGCTTGAAAAACATCACCAGTTGCGCGGCGACGCGCCGCGCGATCTCGCGGCCGAGATCTTCCTCGACCAGCGCGAGCGCGAGATCGAGCCCGGCCGTGACGCCCGCGCCGGTGCGCAGCTTGCCGTCGCGCACGTACAGCGCGTCGGCGTCCACGACGAGCGACGGATAGGCTTCGCCGAGTGCATCGGCGGCGGCCCAGTGCGTGGTGAGGTGACGTCCTTTCAGCAGGCCCGTGGCGGCGAGGATGAATGCCCCGGTGCAGATCGACCCGTAGCGTCGGCTCTGCACCGCCGCCGCGCGCAACCACGCGAGGACGTCGGTGCGCAGCGTGATCTGGCAGGCGTTCGGCGCGCCGGCGACCAGCAGCGTGTCGATGCGCTCGGGGATGTCGGGGGCGATCCAGTCGGGCAGCAACCGTGCGCCGGACGAGCTGCGGATCGCACCGGCCCCGCTCGCGATGACCCGCGACGCATAGTACGGCTTCCCGCATTCGACGTTCGCTTGCGCGAACACGTCGAGCGGCGCGGAGACATCGAGCAGCTGAACGCCCGGAACGGCAAAAATACCCACGACCTTCGGCATGATCGGTTGCGTGTCGTATCGAACGTGATGCGCAGCAGTATAGGGGCGCTTTCTTCACCGTGCCGGCACTGTGTCCGTTCGTCGCGCGAAATGGCAGGATTCGTCGTAACCAGCCTATTTGAGACACCTGTCGGCCCCCGGAGAATCGAGCGTGTCTTTCATGGAGGTCGATCATGACTGTGAACGTTGCCGGCATCACCCTTCCCGATACTCGACTGACGCGCGAGATCACCGAACTCGTGCGCGATACCGAATCCGAACTGCTGTTCCATCACTCGAGTCGCGTGTTCTATTTCGCGGCACTGGCAGGCCGACGCCGCGGGCTCGAGTACGACCCCGAGCTGCTCTATTGCGGCTGCATGTTCCATGACATGGGATTGACGCACCGGCACAGCAGCGCATGCGAGCGCTTCGAAGTGGACGGTGCCAATGCCGCCCGCGATTTTCTGAAGGCGAAGGGGATCTCGCAACAGGACATCGATGTCGTATGGACCTCGATCGCACTGCATACCACGCCCGGCATTCCGCAGCACATGCATCCGGTCGTCGCGCTGGTCACGGCGGGCGTCGAGATGGACGTACTGGGCCTCGCTTACCCGGAATACAGCGACATCGAGCGGGAAGCGGTCGTGCGCGCGCATCCGCGCACGCCGCATTTCAAGGAAGACATCATTCAGGCGTTCTACGACGGCATCAAGCACAAGCCCGGCACGACGTTCGGCAACGTGAAGGCCGACGTGCTCGCGGACAAGGATCCGCATTTCCATGCGGGCAACTTCTGCAGCGTGATCCGGTCGTCCGCATGGGCCGGCTGACCCTGGACGATCGGCTGCGCATCAGCCGCCGGTGATCGTCTACCCGGCGTACAGGAGGGGAAAAGAGGCGATTTCCTTGACTTGCGTATTACCGTTGGAAAATTGTTACGTGACAACTTCAGGTCATAGCGAACAGGATTTTATATACTGAATTTTTGTACCCCCTCATCGGAGGCGAATCTCCGATTCGCGCACCTCGAATACCGGTCTGTCAGCCCAATGGGTAAAGCCCGCCGCTCAACAGTCCGTATCTCGCCGGCAAAACGCCTATAATGGTGGGGCAAATTGCCGGAGAGAGGTCATGAGCACCATCGCTTTTCATCCTTCAGGCGTCGCGCACCCGCGTCAGGCCGAATTCACGATTCTCGAGCAGCTGCTGGCGATCCGGGTCCGCTCGGGCGCCGACCTGGCCGAGCTGGCGAGCGCGCGCGTCGACGTGTCGGTGATCGACCGGTTGTCGGAGCGCGGGCTGAAATCGGACGAGCTGGCCTTCATCATTCCGCGCCGCACGTTGAGTCATCGTCGGCAGGCGCACGAACGCCTGTCGCCGGAAGAGTCGGACAAGGCGATCCGTCTCGCGCGCATCGTCGCGCAGGCGGCGGCCACGTTCGGCGATCAGGACAAGGCGATGGCGTGGCTGCGCAACGGGCTCCAGCGCTTCGGCGGCCGCACGTCGCTCGACATGGCGAGCACCGAGCATGGCGCGCGGCTCGTCGAAGAGGCCCTCACGCAGATCGACGAGGGGTACTTCGCTTGACGACGCTGTGGCGGATCAGCAATTACGCCGATCTGAAAGGCATCGGCGGGTTGCGGGCCGGCGGGCGCTGGCATTTCGCCGGGCAGCCCGTCGTGTATCTCGCCGAGCATCCGGCGCTCGCGCTGCTCGAGACGCTGGTTCATTTCGAAATCGCCACCGTAGCGCAATTGCCGAGCGGATATCAATTGCTGCGTATCGAGGCGCCCGATTCGGTGGACGTCGCCGAAATCGCGGAAGGCGATGCGCCGGACGACTGGCGCACGAACGTCGACTGGACCCGCAGCGCGGGTACCGAGTGGCTGGACACGCAGCCGAGCGCGCTGCTGCGTGTGCCGAGCGTCGTCGTGCCGCACGCCCATAACTTCCTGTTGAACCCGCTGCATCCGGCCGCGTCCGACATCCGCATCGCGGAAGTGATGCAATCCCCGTACGACACGCGGATTCTGCGGCTGGTGCAGCCGAAGCCGGGCGAATAGCGCACCGGAGGAACGCGGTTCGCGCCGGCGGCGCGCGATCACCGCTCGCGGGCAGCGCGATCCGCGGCTGCATCGGGCGGCAGCGTTTGCCGAATGCGCGTGACCGTTCGCAGGCTGGCGAGACCGAGCATCGTCGTGACATCGGCATGCGCATGGCCGGCGAGCAGTTGGCGGCGCGCATACGTATTGCGCAGCACGCGCGGGCTCATGTCCGCTGCGCGAAAGCCGATCGCGTTCAGCGCATCGCGCACGACGAGCAGCAGGAACATGTCGTTCATTGCGCCCCCGCGCGGCGCGGGAAACAGCCGCGTCGAAGGCGGCACGTCGGTCGAGCGCGCACGCCATGCGGCGAGCGGCGCCACCGCGAATGCGGCGAGCGCGATCCGGCGCGCCGGCGGCGCGCGATTGCGCGGCACCGACAACACCGCTGGCCGCGCGTCGAGATCGAGTGCGTCGCCTGTCGCCGCGCGAATCTCGGCCGACGTGATGCCGCTCGCGAGCAGTAGCGCGACGATCGCGCGATTCCGGCAGTCGGCGGGCGTGTCATTCGCTCGAGGCTGCACATGGCGCTGCAGCGCCGCGTCGGCATCGGGCGGCAGGTAGCACGGCTCGGGCTCGCCGTCCGGCCATGCGAGATCGTGCGTCGATCGGCCGGCTGGATGACTCGTCCGCACACCGGCGTCGACCAGATGCCGGCCGAGCCGGTCGATCAGCTTCGCATAGCGCACGCGCGTCGACGTGCCGGGCGCGCAAGTACGGTCGAGTTCCGCGAGGAAGGCCGCAACGTGGTCGGGCCCGAACGTCGCGAGCGACACGTGCCGTGCGCTCAGGTGACGCAGGAATCGCTCGAACATCGCGACGTGCTGGACGATCGAACGCGGCGCGAACGGCCGGCGGCCGGCGCCGGTCGCGGCGGTTTCCTGCCAGGCGCGAAATGCGCCGACGGGGTCGTGAATCCAGCGATCCGTGTCCATCCCCGTTTTATAGCCGGACATGGTGACGCCGGCAATCGTCCCGACGGCCGATCGGGCGGCGCGCGACGAAGCAGGTGTGTCGGGGCGCGGCACGCATGTCGTCGACGCCGTCGTCGTTCATCGTCAGGTGGACGAGCACGCGCAGCAGCGTGATGAAGAAGCGGAACACGGGCGGCACGCCGTTCCATCGCTTCGACATCCATATCCGAACCGTTCGCCGCCGACCGACATGAAGGCGGCCTGCCACGGAAACCGCGCGTCAGTCACGACCGCAGGCGTCGTCAAGCGCGGGCAGCGTGCACGTGCCGCTGCGGTTACGCGTCGCGCGAAGGCACCGCAGCCGCGCTCGCATGTGCTTGCCCGCCCAGCCGTGCGAGCACGGCGAACGCCAGTTGCGTCGCGATCGCCGCGAGCGTGCCGGCCGCCATGCCGTTGCCGAGCACGATCTGCACGGGCGCGCCGAAATGACGATACAGGTTCGGCACCAGGATCGGCGCGAGGCCGACGACCAGTGCGGCTGCGAGCGTGTACTGGTTCGCGCGCGCGTGCAGGTCGATGCTCGCGAGCAGCCGGATGCCCATCACGCCGATCATCGCGAACACGACCAGCGCGGTGCCGCCGACCACGGCGGCCGGGATCGCGTACGCGAGCCGCGCAAGCGGCGCGAACAGCGCGATGACGATCAGCATCGCGCCGGCGGCGGCCGTCACGTAGCGCGAGCGTACGCCGGTCGTCTGCACGACGCCGATGTTCTCGGCGCTGGTCACGATCAGCGGCGTGCCGAACAGCGCGCCGGCCAGCGAGGCGAGCGCGTCGCCGCGTATCGTCTTCGGCACGTCGCGCCGGAGCGAAATCGGCTTGCCGCACGTTTCGCCGACGGCGACCGTCTGCGCGGTGGCCTCCGCCATCGAGATCGCGGTGAAAATCAGCAGCGGCAGCGCAGCCAGCACGTCGAAACGCGGCATCCCGAACGGGAGCCACACCGGATGCGTGAACAGCGGCCCGTGCCACACGTCGGCGAGCGCGGGCATCGCGCCGAGCGACCAGCCGAGCGTCGCGCCGGCCATCAGCCCGATCAGCACCGCGAGGCGCCCGGCCGTGCCGCGGAATGCGCCCGCGACGACGACGGTGGCGACGATCGTCGCGAGTGCGAGACCGAGCGCGCGCGGCTGCGCGAAGTCGGCCGAACCGGGCTGGCCGACGACGATCGTCGCGTAGATCCGGATCAGGTTGATCGACACGAGCAACAGCATCGCGCCGACGACGATGCGCGGAAAGAGCCGCAGGCAGCGCGTGAAGACGGGCAGCAGCACCCAGTAGAACGCGCTGGCGAGCAGCGCCGCGCCGGCCGCGGTCGGCAGGCCCGATTGCGCGGCGATGCCGGCGAACAGCATCGTCGGTGCGCCGCTGGGCACCATCACGAACGGCATGCGCGCGCCGATCGGGCCGGCGCCGAGCGATTGCAGCAGCGTGCCGATGCCGCACGCGAAGAACGTTGCGCCGATCAACTGAACCGTCAGGTCGGCCGGCAACACGAGCACCTTCGCGATCAGGAAGACGGCCGTGATCGGCGATGCGGCCATCGACAGCACGTGCTGCAGCCCGAACAGCGCGAGCTGCCACGCGGGGAGGCGGGCATCGACGGGTGCGGAGATCGGATCGTGCGACACGGCAGACTCCTCGGAAACGAACGGCGACGATGGCCGGAAACCGGCGGTGAACGAAAGCTCAGGTCCGTAGCCACGGCAATTGCGCGGCGCTGTAGCGGAACGTCTGGAACACGCTGTTCAGCTGTCCGGGGCCGGTCTTGCGCGCCGCTTCGTCCGGGTATTCGGCGAACCACGGGATCACGTATTCCCAGACGACCTCGCCGGCCGGCGTCACTTCGAACAGCCGGCCCGTCGACGATTCGGTGATGTGCGTGTTGCCGTTCGGCAAGCGCTGCGCGTTGCCCATGAACGGCGTGTAGAACAGGTTCACGACGTCGTCCGCATACGACCACACGACGCGCTGCGTCGCCGGATCGATTTCCACGACGCGCGAGAACGCGACGTGCGCGCCATGGCGGAAATTGCCGTTGTCGAACGCGAGGATGTTGCCGTTCGGAAGCGGCGCCGGCGCATGCTGGTGCGACACGACGCCGGGCCCGATGTGCAGGTCGACGCGGCCGGTTGCGCGGTGCACGCCGATGATGCCCGACGTCGTGCGCAGGCTCATCAGCACGCGGCCGTTCGCATCGACCGCGAGGCCGTTGACGAGCGGCCAGTGATAGCGGCCGAAGCCTGCCGCGATCGGAAAATCCTCGGGCCGCAGATGGTCGCGTGCGTGCCATTCCCAGACAATCCGGCCGGCGCGGTTCACTTCGCGGATCACGTCCGCGAACATCACCTCGTCGTCGCCATGCGCGGTGCCGCCCGGCACGCGCCGCGCGAACGCCGCGTCGACCGGCTCGCACGCGGCGTACAGCAGGTTGCCGTTCGGCAGCCACTGCGCGTCGTGGTGATGCGCGGGATCCTCGTAGCGCCACACGGTGTCGCCTTGCGGCGTGACCTCGTAGAAGTCGCCGCCGTGCCACATCGACCATGGTGCGTAGCGCGATTCGGAGTGCGGATGATTGCCGTTGTAGCCGAGGTTGCCGTTCGCGAGGATGACCGCGTGGCGGCCCGGGCGCACGGGCATCTTCCACTGGTGGACGACTGCGCCGTCGATGCCGACGAGATAGACGTTGCCGTCGCCGGTCTGCGGCGCGATGAGCGTATAGCCGCCCGCGGACAACGCGGGATCGTGGGCAATGAGGCCGACGCCGCGGCGGCGCTGGGTGATCTGGTCGACGGTTGTCACTGCGGTCTCCATTCGAATCGGATACGGGGATGCAGCGGAATCTAGACGATTCGCCCGGTCGGTAAAATCGGATTATTCTTGACGGCCTGTTCGGAAAAATCTAACGGATCATCATGCGTTCGATATCGCAGACATTCCGCTGTTTCGACGAAGTCGCGCGGCGCGGCTCGATTCGCAAGGCGGCGGATGCGCTGCACCTGACCGCCGCGGCAGTGCACCAGCAGATCCGCAATCTCGAGGAGCAGGTGGGCGTGCCGCTGTTCGACCGGTTGCCGCGCGGCATGCAGCTGACGCTCGCCGGCGAGATCGTGATCGCGGCCGTGCGGCGCGGCCAGCGCGATTTCGACAACGCGCTGACGCAGGTCGAGGACCTGCGCGCGCTGCGGCGCGGGCACGTGAATCTCGCGGTGCCCGCCTCGACGGCGGAAAAGCTCGTGCCCGACGCGATCCTCGCGGCGATGCAGCACTATCCCGGCGTCACGTACAGCGTGCGCTGCGGAAACGGCGAGCGCATCGTGCGCTGGGTCGAGACGGGCGAGGTCGACATCGGTTACGCGCTGCGCCGGCGTACCGCGGCGGGCGTCGTCGAGGTGCGCGCGTTCGCGCAGCCGCTGGGTGTCGTCACGGCGCCCGGCCATCCGCTCACGTCGACGGGCGGCAAGGTGCGGATGCGCGACTGCTTCGCGCATCCGCTGATCCTGATGACGCCCGACACGGAGCTGCGCGCGATGTTCGACCAGATCGATGCTCGGCAGCCGCGCAGCGTGCGGCCGCTGGTCGAAACCGGCTCGGTGTCGATGGTGCGGCGTCTCGTGGCCGAAGGCGCTGGCATCGGCTTCCTGATCGCGGAAAACGTCGCGGACGACGTAGCCGCCGGCCGGCTCGCGTGGACGCCGCTGGCCGATGCGGGCGCGCGCTCGTTCAGTTGCATCTACCAGCGGGCGGACACGAGCGCGACGGTCGCGATGACGATGTTTCTCGCATTCTTTTCCGAGGCGATCGACGCGATGGAGCACGGTTTCGCGCGCGGCGGCCGGGCGGCCGGCACGCGTCGCCGGGCGACAAGGTAACGACGTCACGATACGCCCATGCGCTGCAATGCAGCAGATAAAGCCGCATGCCGGTTCGGTGACGTTGCGTACACAACGTCCGGTTGCACGACGTCATTTCCTGATTGCGAAAAAAATTCCGTTCATGGGACTATCGAACGGGTCGCCCGCGCACCGAGGGGGGCGCGGGCGACAGGATGTCCATCGCAACGATCCGCACATCGGCAGACAATGAACAGAACAGCGATTTTTCCGTATGCGTCCGCGTTGCTCGCGGCTGCGTTGTTGACCGCATGCGGCGGCGACGTCGAGAACGAGGCGGGCCGCACGACCGCACCTTCCACCGATACGAGTTGTCTCGCGGTCGACAACAGCGGCGCGACGGTCGTGGTGGGCTCGAACCAGCCGGGCGACCCGTCGCTGCCGGAAGCGTCGTCGGGCTATCGCACCGGGATGAAGTCCGTCTATGCGAAAAGGTACCTGGTGGCCACGTCGAACGCGTACGCGAGCGCAGCTGGTTGCGCGGTGCTGAAGAAGGGCGGCACGGCGGCCGACGCGGCGGTTGCCGTGCAGGCCGTGCTGGGCCTGACGGTGCCGGAGGCGACGGGCCTCGGGTCGGGTGGCGTGCTGCTCTACTACGACGCGCGAGGCAAGACGCTGCAGGCGTACGACGGCCGAGAAACCGCGCCGGCCGCCGCGACGGAGAACTATCTGCGCTATGTCGATGACGCCACCGATCATTCGGCGCCGCTGCCGAACGCGCGCGCGAGCGGCCGCTCGATCGGCACGATCGGCGTGCCGCGGCTCGTCGAGGCACTGCAACAGGATCATGGCCGCTTGCCGTGGCAGAGCCTGTTCGGCGACGCGATCACGCTCGCGACCAACGGTTTTCCGATCGGCGGCCGGCTGGCCGACGCGATCGCGGCGAATGCCGCGAACCTGAAGCGCGACCCCGAAGCCGCCGCGTATTTCCTGAACGCCGACGGTTCGCCGAAACCGCTCGGCACCGTACTGAAGAATCCGGCCTACGCGCGCACGCTGTCGCTGATGGCGCAGTCGGGCGCGAATGCGCTGTACACGGGGCAGATCGCGCAGGACATCGTCGCGAAGATCGCGGTGACGAAGGGCGCGGACGGCTCGACGCTCACGCCGGGCAAGACGACCGTCGCCGATCTGGCCGCGTATCAGGCGAAGCGCCGCGAACCGGTGTGCACGACCTATCGCAGCTACTGGGTCTGCGGGATGCCGCCGCCGTCGTCGGGCGGCATCGCGGTCGCATCCGCGCTCGGCATTCTAGAGAATTACGACTTGAAGTCGTTGAAGCCGACGGCGATCGATCTCGAAGGCGGCAAGCCGACCGTCGCGGGCGTCCACCTGATCACCGAGGCTGAGCGGCTCGCGTATGCCGACCGCGACAAGTACGTGGCCGATACCGATTTCGTGCCGCTGCCGGGCGGCACGTGGGACACGCTGCTGAACAAACCGTACCTGAAATCGCGCGCGTCTCTGATCGACACGACCAAAAGCATGGGTACCGCGCAGCCCGGCAATCTCGGTGCGGTGCCGCTCGGCGTCGACACGACGCTGATCGAGCACGGCACGAATCAGTTCACGATCGTGGACGGCGACGGCAACGTGCTGAGCGCGACGACGACGGTCGAGTCGAGCATGGGCTCGTTTCACATGACCAACGGCTTCCTGCTGAACAACCAGCTGACCGACTTTTCCGCGAACCCGCTCGACGCGTCCGGCAATCCGGTGGCGAACCGCCTGCAGCCGGGCAAGCGGCCGCGCAGCTCGATGGCGCCGACGATCGTGTTCGGGCAGGCCGCCGACGGTTCGCGCGGCGACTTCGTGATGGCGACCGGTTCGCCGGGCGGCGGCACGATTCCGCAATACGTGGTCAAGACGCTGATCGGCGCGCTCGACTGGGGGCTCGACGCGCAGCAGTCGGCGGGCCTCGTCGACTTCGGCGCGAGCAACAGCCCGACGACCACGATCGGCGGCGAGCATCCGAACGTCAACACGGCGAACAACGGTGCGAACGATCCGCTGATCACGGGGCTGCTCGCGCTCGGGCACAAGGTGTCGACGTCCGCGCAGGCGAGCGGCGTCAACACGGTGATGCGCGTGACGGTCGGCCAGTCGCCGGCGTTGCAGGGCGGCACCGATCCGCGTCGCGAAGGCGTCGTGCTCGGCGATACGTTCCGGCCGTAACCGGGCGGAACGCGAACGGCCCCGGTCCGCTTGCTGGCGGCCGGGGCTGTGCATCATGACGAGGCCGCATCGACGGCCGCGCAAATCGCATCCTTCGGAATGCAGATGGAAGGGGCCGGCATGAAGCGCGCCTGCCGGCCCAAGCTGCACCAGTCAGTCGTCAAATACAGTGCCACCCGCCGCAAACCTCCGATTGTCAAACAGTGTGAGTCAATCGTCAGCATTTGCAACGGAAGTAACAGTCCCCGCAATTCAGTCGTTTTGCTCGCCGGCGCCGCTACATTAGCTCCACCTGCCGCATGTCGCGGCGAGGCATGCGGCAAGCCGCAAGCACGCGGTCCGCAGCAACAACGTCTTTGGGGAGAATGACCATGAACAAGATCCGTACGATTCTGCTGGGTGCTGCTCTGACGGCGATGGCGACGTCGGCTGCATTTGCACAGACGGCCCAGACAGGCGCCCAGGGTTCCGCAGGCGTCGGCGCGCAGGTCCAGACGCCGCTGCTCGGCGGCGGCGTGGGCGTGCAGGCTGGTGCCGGCGCGAATGCGGCAGGCTCGGGTTCGGGCGCGGGCAATGTCGTCGGCGGCGCGCTGAACGGCGTCGGCCAGACGGTCGGCGGCGTGGGTTCGGCAGCCGGGGCGGCGGTGGGTGGCGCGACGCAGGCGGTCGGTTCGGCGGCCGGCGCGACGAAGGATGCGGCGGCATCGGCCGTGCACGCGACGAAGTCGCACGTGAAGCACGTCGCCGCCTCGGCGAAGAGCCATGCCCACGGCGCGGTGTCGACCGCAGGCGACGTCGCGGGCGGCGCGAAGGCGAAGGCCGGCGAAGCGCTCGAAGGCGCGACGAATTCGGTGCAGGGTGGCGCGTCGGTCGGCGTGAAGGGCTCGGCGTCGACGCAAGGCGGCGCGCTGTAACAAGCAGCACGCATCCCGTCACGGCCCGGCCCGGCCCGCTTCGATGCGGGCCGGGTTTTTCTATTGAGGAGCGCGATACGTCGTGCACGGCGCCTCATGTCGACGCCTCATGTCGAAACGCGGGAAAATGGATGTATCGATATTGATTTGGATCACGAAGAATAATGAGCGTCGGGTCGACCGAACTTGACGCCAAAAAGAGACGATTGTCGGGCCGCAGGGGCAAGCTGGCGACTCGAAGGCAGCGCGGATGGAACGCATGGCGACCGCAGGCGGTTCCCCAAACCGCCGACTGCGTAGAGCCCGACACCGTCACGACATCTCCCCCCGAACGTTTCGGCGGCCCCCCCGATGCGGAGCACTTTTTCTTCCTCAACCAGTGTATCGCTCAAGCGGTATTTTCGAGCAACGAGCCGAGCTTGATTCTCGATGCTGCCATCGAGCGGCTACCGGCCTCAAATTTCACTTTCACGATTCAATGACGGTCGTCGTAAATGCATTTGAAATGATGAAATAAAGTATTTGCAAGGAAAGTGGAAGCTGGTTTATAAATACGAGCGATTTGTATTTTCTCTACCGGTCGCGACCATCGACGCTGACGGAATGCTCAAATGGTCGGGACACGGTTCGCTGCGCTTCATCATGCGCGCGCGTTGTCGCGCATGAATGCCGCCTGCCAAGCAGCCATGCCGACGTGAGGGAATCCCGTCGAAATTGCTGAACTCGTCAGCCCGTGCCTGGTAAATCTCGGGCGGAACACGGGTATTTTCGTTATCGAAATGCTGATTATCTGATCGGCATCAACTGCGAGTCATCTTGTGATTCTCGCTGGTATTAATGTGGCTTTTGTTAATCAATTTGATTCGGATTGCAAAATTACTGAGCCGTATGTAATGAAAAACGAAATGATGGCCGATCCCGTCTTTTGCCGCATGATCCGCATTTTGGAAGGAAATATTCCATGATCAATACGCTGCAGGACATGAAGCACCCGCATTAATTGAACGTGTCGCCAGCCTCCTGGCGCATCCGCCTTCATGTCGAGCGCGCGATTCGCAGAGGCAGCTCCGCCGAACAAGAATGTGCGATCTGGCGCGTCGGTGCCGGTCGCGGCACGTCAATGTTCAAGTCAACCTGCACGACGTATGTGGCAGGCCCGTTCGATACGTGAAATCCGGTGAGACACAAGTGAATACGATGATATCCACGATGGCAGATGGCGCCGAACCCGACGCGGACGTTCGACCGCGGCTCGCAACGCAACCCTCGAGACTCCTTGTGCTTGGCAAGCGCACGATCGATGAACTCGACTACGACCCGTCGATGGTGCTCGACGCTGTCGAACGGGCATACCTTGGCCTCGGTACCGGCGAATCCGACAATCCGCGCAAGCTGATGAGCCAGCCCGCGGACAAGCATTCGGTCGCGTACTCGATGCTGGGTCGGGATGGTGGACGCAGAACGGTCGGTTTCAAGACGTCGTATAAGTTCGATCCGGAACATAACCGCGAACTGCAGAAGTACTACACGACGTTGTTGCTGTTCGACGACGAAACCGGCATGCCTGTCGCACTGATGGACGGCAGCCTTGTCGGGTCGCTGCGCACGCCGGCGGTGTCGGCTCTGCTCGCACGTGCGGCTGCGCCGCGGGCTCGAACGGCGCTCGTCGTCGGCACGGGGACGCAGGGGCGGATGGCGGCGCCCTTCCTGCTGACCGCATTGCCGGACATCGAGCGCGTGATCGTACACGGCCACTATGAGTCGGGAATCGACGCCGTCCGCAAGACGTTGAAGCGCTTTCATCCGGGCCGTGACATCGAAGTATCGAAGGATCTCGTCGCCTCCGCGAATGAAGCGGACATCGTGCTCGGGGTGGCCGGCGCCGGTGTGTCGGAGACCGTGCGACACGCGGCGCTGAAGCCGGGCGCGCTCGCGCTTCTGGTCGGCTACGGAATTCACGCTGACGCGCTGCATGGCGCCGATTACCGCATCGCGACGAGCGAGGCCCAAATGCAAGTAACCGGTGCCGATCTCGTGGACGAAGCCGGAAAACTGCCTGCCGTCGATGCCGAGTTGCCGGACATACTGCTTGGCCGCAAGCCTGCGCGGCGCAACGATGCCGATATCGTTTACGCGTTCAACAGCGGCATGATCGTGACCGACATCGCGCTGGGGCGCGTGCTGGCCGATGCCGCGCTGACGAAAGGGCTCGGCCGGGAAGTCGAACTATGGTGACGGATATGCTCCGGTTGCCGGCGTTGTGGGATCCGCTACTGCGGGATTTCGTGGACGAACATCAAGCGATGATCCACGATCTTGTCCATGGCTTCGACGCACCCGTTCATTTCTTGTTTCCCGAGCGCTTCGCGCGCAATGTCGCCGAATTTCAGCGCGTACTGGACGATCGCCAAGTGTCGGGGCGCATTTACTACGCGAAGAAAGCGAACAAGGCGCGATGCTTCGCGCATGCGGCGGCAGCATCCGGGATCGGCGTCGACGTCGCGAGCACGGGCGAGTTCTCGGAAGCGTTGGCCGCGGGCGTGTGCGGAACCGATATCGGTGTATCCGGCCCGTCGAAGTCGAGCGCGCTGCTGCGGCTCGCGGTTTTGCACGATGCGTTGATCGCCATCGACAGCGAGGACGAACTCGATCGGCTGATCGCGATCTCGGCACAGGCGAAGCGGGTTGCACGCATTCTGTTGCGGATGGCGCCGGCGGCACGCAACGATAGCCGATTCGGTTTGAGTGCCGACGCACTTCGCGTTGCGCTATCGACCTGTGCCGCGATGCAGGCGTCGCTCGTCCTTGAAGGGTTCTCGTTCCATCTGTCCGGTTACAGCGCGACGGAGCGCTGCAATCAGGCCGCGACGGCGATGCGCGCGTGCCTGGCTGCGCGTGACCTCGGTCTTGCGCCGACCACGATCAATATCGGTGGCGGCTTCGCGATGTCGTACGCCAGCGAGCGCGACTGGCGCGCATTCCAGCTGGCGCACCGGGCGGACGATTACCACGCAAACAAGGTATTCGACGGATTCTATCCGTATCACTCGGCCTGCAGCGGCGCGCAGATGCTCGACGCGATTCTGGCTGGTACCCCTGATGCGGCGTCCTCCGCATCGCTCGCCGAACTACTTCGCGAGCACGGTCTGACGATCATGCTGGAACCGGGGCGTTCGTTGCTGGATCAGGCAGGGTTTACGGTGTTTGCCGTGCAAGGCTTGAAGGACTGCGGCGACTATGGCATCACGACCGTCAATGGCACGAGCTTCAGCGTGTCGGAGCAATGGTTCGCCAGTGAATTCCTGCCCGATCCGGAACTGCTGAGCGTCGTGCGCGAGCCGTCGCGATCGCCGCGCACGGGCATGCCTTATCGCGCCTGCGTCGGCGGGGCGAGTTGCCTCGACTCGGACATGCTGACCTGGCGCAAGATCGTATTCGGGCGGCGCCCGGAACCCGGCGATCTGCTGATCTACCCGAACACGGCCGGCTATCAGATGGATTCGAACGAATCTTCATTTCACGAGCTGCCGCTTCCCCCCAAGCTTGTCTTGACACTTGACGGCGCGCGGCCACGCTGGCGCGTCGATCGCTTCTTCCAGCTTTCGGGAGCCTGACCATGAATGTGCGTTTTATGGGTGAGCAAGCCACGATCACCGTGCCTGCGATCGTGTCGAAGGTATCGGATCTTGTCGGCCGCACGCCGTTGTTCGAATTGATTCGCGGCGCCAACGGCGCGCGCATCCTGCTTAAACTCGAATCGACGAATCCGACCGGCAGCGCCAAGATCCGGATGGCGAGGCAGATGCTCGACGAAGCCGAACAGGACGGCAGCCTGCGGCCGGCCGGACACGTGATCGAATCGACGTCCGGCAATACGGGCATGGGGCTGGCGCTGTTGTCGGCCGAGCGCGGCTATCGGTTTACCGCGATCGTGGACAGTCACGCGTCGAAAGACAAGCTGCGGGCGATGCAAGCGTTCGGCGCAAAGCTCGTCTGCGTAAGCGACGGCGACGCGATCGCGACGGCGGATCGCGACGCGCTGGCCAAGCGCATGGCAGCGGACGATCCGGACGGCATCTGGACGGAGCAGCACAACAATCCCGCGAACGGTAACGGCTATCGTGGGCTGGCACATGAACTGCGCGACGTGCTTGGCGACCGAATCGACTTCCTGGTGGGTTCGGTCGGCACCGGAGGCTCGCTGTTCGGCACTGCACGAGAACTGCTCGCGACAGGCCCGGCGCCGCGCGTCATTGGTGTCGAGCCGGTCGGCTCGATCGTCTTCGGCGGCGAAGGCGGATCGTACTATCAGTCCGGCACCGGAACGCCGCCTGGCGCCGAGATCGGCGCGTTGGTCGACTATGCGTTGCTCGACGAAGGCTACAAGGTGACGGACGCGGCCGCCTTCAATACGGCACGCTATATCGCACGCAAGAAGTCGCTGCTCGTCGGCGGCTCGGCGGGCAGCGTCATCTGGCACGCGTTGAAGATGTTCGATTCACTGCCGGCGGGGGCGACGCTCGTGGTCCTGGTCTGTGATGGCGGGGAAAAATATCTCGACACGGTGTTCGACGACGACTGGATGCGAGCGCGAAACCTGCTCGACGAGTCGATTGCTCGGGAACTCGAATCGATATTTTCCCGCGCCGCATGAAACTTCATCGACAAGTCTGGCTCGATGCCACGCAAATCGGCGTGCTTGCCGCTCCCCTCATCCTTACGCAGCTCGCCCAGGTGGCGCTGACGACCACCGACATCGTCATGATGGGGATGCTTGGCCCGCGCGAAATCGCCGCTGGGGGTCTCGCGCTGACGATCTTCAACCAGTTCCGGACGATGGGAACCGGGCTGGTGACGGGAACGGGCAACCTCGTCGCGTTCGCGAACGGTCAACACGCGCATGCGGAAATCATGCGGCTGGTGCGTTCCGGCTTTGCGCTGTCGACGCTCGCGGCACTGGCGTTTGCATTGATGATGCTGTGTATCGAAATGCCGCTTGTCTGGCTCGGTCAGGATCCGGGCGTCGCACGCCAAGCATCGTTCTATCTTGCGGCGGCCGCACCCGGCATGTTGCCGTGTCTGTGGTTTCAGGTGCTTCGACAATATACCGTCGGACTCCGCAAGCCTGGGCCGCTATTGGCGATCACGATCGTATCGATCGTCGTCAATGCGGCGCTCGACTACGCGTTGATGTTCGGCCGGTTCGGATTTCCGAAGCTCGGCCTGGTCGGTATTGCGTGCGCAACCAGTGGCGTGTACCTGCTTTCCTTCATCGCGTTTCTGACGATCGCAAGGCGCCGGCCGGAACTGTCCGAACACTTGTCGCTTGCCGCCTGGCGCGCCGATGCCGATACGTTGGCGCGGACGTGGCGGATGGGTTTGCCGATCGCGGCGACCTATGGATCGGAGGCTGCGTTCTTCACCGTCCTCACGCTCGTGATCGGGACGCTCGGCGCCGATGCGCTGGCCGCACAGACGATCGTGAATCAGGTGATCTACATCGTGTTCATGATTTCGGTCGGTTTGTCTCACGCGTCGTCGATCAGCATCAGCCATGCGTGTGCGCAGCGCGACTATCGCGGTGCGCGCCGGCTCGGCTATACGGGGCTCGCGCTGGGTGTCGTGACGATGCTGGTCGTTGCGCTGCCGTATCTCATTGCGCCCACCCGCGTGCTTGCGCCATTTCTCGATAACGGCGCGGCCGCGAGTGCCGAAGTTCTGCGCCTCGCCGGTGGGCTGCTGACGATCGCGGCGCTGCTGCAGATCTTCGATTGCAGCCAGAACATCGGCGTCGGCATTTTGCGGGGCCTCGGTGACGTAACGAGTTCGTTTCGGATATCGATCGTCGGATACTGGTTAATCGGTCTGCCGGTCGCCTGGGCGGCCGGTGTGCTGCTGGGATACGGCATCTACGGCATCTGGAGCGGACTCGCCATCGGGCTTGCGGCCACGGCGTCGATGTTGCTGCACAAATTCGAGGGCCACCTTCGCGCGATGACGAAACGGACGCAAGACGGACGTTCGTGAACGCGACGAAGTTTCCAACGCGCACACCGGTGCCGACCGGGCACCGGAATTCCCGAAATACCGGCCGGCATTGCATCGAACGCGGCACGTCCGCTCGTCTCGCCAGAGGCGGAATGCCGGCCGGATTCCCGACTGCCCGCACATGTTGTCGTTGATAGACGGCGACTTGTCTTTATCCGCCACCGTACCCGGTACGCGACATGGTGGTTGTGACCGCCTCATACGGCGTATTCCGCTCTTGGGAATGCACAAGCCGTGACGGTCATCGCTCATGACTGCGCTAATCGTATGCCGACAAGATGCGTCGGCGGAAAGTTGCGTAGTCAGTAAATTTTCCTAATTCGGCCGATCGATGGTCGCAAGAGCGCGACAGATATAACTGCATCTGGAAAGCATGATTTGACCGGCCGCATTTACTGAATTATCGAAACGGTAATTGATTGGCGTATATGCGAGCAATGTAAATAATTTGCCGCATTATACGAGGGCGTGAAATTCACGTCGGTTTATTTGTAAAGTTTTCTGCTGTTCCGCGATCTTAGTTGTGACAAGATGCCGCACTTTGGCCGATTGTTGAAATATTCCGCAACATAGAATCGTTTTAGTGAAATTAAATCGCAATTTCCTGCTGTAATATCAAAGAAAGGTTCATTACATATTTTTTCGAAAAGTAATGTTGCTGTCTTCTGTCCTCCGATATACTTGCGCAACTTCAAGTTTAGAGAGCGGAATCTAGACAGGTGGCCCGTATAGTGAACTGTTTCAGCCATTGGCAAAGTAAATAATTCAGATGTTAATGGTATTGCGTAATTGGTTTGCATTCCTCGTGAGTACTGGTTATCAAAACATGGTTCGCGAACGATGGCTGCCTAGACGTTGCCATCAGATACTGTCGCAGTGCTCGCACGTAGAAAGCAAGCAGCGTTGGATTGCCCGTCCGGTAAGGCCTTGAAGCTTTGGCAGATATTCGGCTGCCAGAGCATGTCAACGAATACGAATCTTGTCTTTTCATAAGGGCCCAGAAAATTGGAGACCTTTTCTCGCATCATTGGCGAGATTCTTCGTCCCAACGGTTTGACCGAGGGGATCGATCAACTCGCGGAAAAAATCGGACGCGTGATTCCGTTCGACAAGTGTTTGGTTTTGCACGGCGGCAGCGGCGATCCGGCTTCTCACGGGCTGATATATCGCTATGGGGCTGCGAGCGACGCCGGAATCCGGCGAGGCGTGACTCTGTTTGGTCCCGGAATCGATATCGATCGATATCTGAGTTGCTTCGCATTGTCCGATCGTCAGGATCATACGTTCCGCTGGCGCGATCTCGACGGGGAAGTGCCACAACGCGATGCGCAGGTCAACGATGTCGCGTCGTACATGCGGGGGCGGGGTATGGTCGCTTGTATCGGCGCTCCACCCGGTGATTCGACGGCCATTCGGACTGTGTTGCAACTGAAGTGCGAAGACATGACGTTGCATTCGGCGTTGCTCGTCAGTCTCATCGCCATGCATTTGCATGCAGCGTTGACCCAGAAGATTGCGCGGCAGAACCGGGAGGGCGTGGACCTGTGCGCAGCCGGCCCCCAGCCGGATGCTTGCGAAAGCTCGAACAGGATTCAGTTCACGAGAAAGGAATCCGATGTAATCAAATGGGTAGTCGAAGGCAAGACTGCCTGGGAAATCGGCCGGATACTTTCCATGTCGGAAAGAACGGTCAAGTTTCATCTGACGAACGTCTATGAAAAGCTGCGTGTGTCGAATAGAGCGCAAGCGGTGGCGAAGGTTAGCCGTCTGGGATTGATCTAGGAGAGTTCGGGAATGTCTTTCAAGGAAAAGGTCAAGGCATTTGTCGCACGTCATGGGTTTACGTACAAAGCCTATATTTTGTCGATTCTCTTTCTGCCGCCGGCAGCACTTTATATCGCATGGAAGCGACCGGGCTTGCCGGTCCCGGGCCGTGTCTTGCTGTGCGTGACCGGTGTGCTTGCGCCTCCGTTGGTCGGTATCGCCACGGCGATGATGCTGAAAGGCGCATTCGATTTGATCCGGACAGTCGTTTCCGTTTAGTTTCCCTGCCGGTTGCCGAATACGATTCCGCTTTCCCGAGCGTGGTTCTCGATCGCTTCATCATTCATTCCATAAACGCCAATGAATGCCCGACTGCCAACCGTACAATTGTTAGAGTGTGTTCGGGCAATAGCAGGATTACATGAGCCGTCGCGCAATATTCCGTATAACTACACGTCGTTTTCCGATCGAGAGATCGTGATCCGCCTGCTCGGCGAGGCGGCGTGGGCGGTGCTCGACGAACTGCGCGCCGAGCGCCGCACGGGTCGCTCGGCGCGGATGCTCTGCGAAGTGCTCGGCGACATCTGGATCGTGCGCCGCAACCCGTACCTGCAGGACGACCTGCTTGATAACCGAAGGCGTCGCCGGTTCCTGATCGCCACGATGCATGATCGGCTATCTGAAATTGCAAGACGCCGTCGGGTGAGTGTGAGCGGATGGTACGACGACGCCGGCCGCGAACGGGCATCGCGCGTCGAGATGCTCGAGAGCGCCGCGCAGCGCGCGGTCAACGAATTCGCCGACGAATTCGACAAGATGGCCGAGCTGCGCCGCCGCGCGACCAAGGCGCTCGGCCGCTGCACGCAGAAGGACAACATCCGCTTCGACGGGCTGTCGCGCGTGTCGCACGTGACGGACGCGACCGACTGGCGCGTCGAATACCCGTTCGTCGTGCTGACGCCGGACACCGAAGCCGAGATCGCCGCGCTGATCAAGGCGTGCTTCGAGCTCGGCCTGACCGTGATCCCGCGCGGCGGCGGCACCGGCTACACGGGCGGCGCGGTGCCGCTCACGCCGTTCTCCGCGGTGATCAACACCGAGAAGCTCGAACAGCTCGGCGCGGTCGAGCTGACCGAGCTGCCGGGCGTCGCGCACAAGGTGCCGACGATCTTCTCCGGCGCGGGCGTCGTCACGCGCCGCGTCACCGAGGCGGCCGAAGCGGCCGGCTACGTGTTCGCGGTCGATCCGACCTCGCTCGACGCGTCGTGCATCGGCGGCAACGTCGCGATGAACGCGGGCGGCAAGAAGGCCGTGCTGTGGGGCACCGCGCTCGACAACCTCGCATGGTGGCGAATGGTCGACCCGGACGGCAACTGGCTCGAAGTCACGCGCCACGAGCACAACCAGGGCAAGATCCACGACATCGCGGTCGCGCGCTTCGAGCTGAAGTGGTTCGACGGCGCGTACGCGCCCGGCGAGAAGCTGCTCAAGACGGAGATGCTCGAGATCGAGGGCCGCCGGTTCCGCAAGGAAGGGCTCGGCAAGGACGTGACCGACAAGTTCCTCGCCGGCCTGCCGGGCGTGCAGAAGGAAGGCTGCGACGGGCTTATCACGTCCGCGCGCTGGGTGCTGCACAAGATGCCCGCGCACACGCGCACCGTGTGCCTCGAATTCTTCGGCCAGGCGCGCGAGGCGATCCCGAGCATCGTCGAGATCAAGGACTACCTGTTCGAGACGTCGAAGCAGGGCGGCGCGATCCTCGCGGGCCTCGAGCACCTCGACGAGCGCTACCTGCGCGCGGTCGGCTACGCGACCAAGAGCAAGCGCAATGCCTTCCCGAAGATGGTGCTGATCGGCGACATCGTCGGCGACGATGCGGATGCGGTCGCGCACGCGACGTCCGAGGTGATCCGGATGGCGAACGGCAAGAGCGGCGAAGGCTTCGTCGCGGTCAGCGCGGAGGCGCGCAAGCGCTTCTGGCTCGACCGCAGCCGCACGGCGGCGATCGCCAAGCACACGAACGCGTTCAAGATCAACGAGGACGTGGTGATCCCGCTGAACCGGATGGGCGAGTACACCGACGGCATCGAGCGGATCAACATCGAGCTGTCGCTGAAGAACAAGCTGCAGCTGGTCGACGCGCTCGAAGCGTTCTTCAAGGGCGGCAACCTGCCGCTCGGCAAGACCGACGACGCGAACGAGATCCCGAGCGCCGAACTGCTGGAAGACCGCGTGCAGCAGGCGCTGGAGCTGCTCAAGCGCGTGCGGGCACGCTGGGAATTCGTGCGCGACCGGCTCGACCAGCCGCTGCGCGAGGCGCAGCACTACCTGGTGCAGCTCGGCTACGAGGCGCTTGCGGAGAAGTTCGCCGATCGCGCGGACGAGCAGCCGGGCGCGACCGTGTTCCACATCACGCAGGACCGCACGGTGCGGATTTCGTGGAAGCAGGAGATCCGCGCGGAGCTGCGCGCGATCTTCAACGGCGGCGCGTTCAAGCCGATCCTCGACGAAGCGCAGGCGATCCACAAGCGCGTGCTGCGCGGGCGCGTGTTCGTCGCGCTGCACATGCACGCGGGCGACGGCAACGTCCATACGAACATCCCGGTCAACTCCGACAACTACGAGATGCTGCAGGACGCGCACGCGTCGGTGGCCCGCATCATGACGCTGGCGCGCTCGCTCGACGGCGTGATTTCCGGCGAACACGGGATCGGCATCACGAAGCTCGAATTCCTGACCGAGGACGAGATCGCCGAATTCCGCGCGTACAAGCAGCGCGTGGACCCGAACGGCCGCTTCAACAAGGGCAAGCTGCTCGACGGCGCCGATCTGCGCAACGCGTACACGCCGAGCTTCGGGCTGATGGGCTACGAATCGCTGATCATGCAGCAGTCCGACATCGGGGCGATCGCCGATTCGGTGAAGGACTGCCTGCGCTGCGGCAAGTGCAAGCCGGTGTGCGCGACGCACGTGCCGCGCGCGAACCTGCTGTACAGCCCGCGCAACAAGATCCTGGCGACGTCGCTGCTGGTCGAGGCGTTCCTGTACGAGGAGCAGACGCACCGCGGCGTGTCGATCAAGCACTGGGACGAGTTCAACGACGTGGCCGACCACTGCACGGTGTGCCACAAGTGCGCGACGCCGTGCCCGGTGAAGATCGACTTCGGCGACGTGACGATGAACATGCGCAACCTGTTGCGCAAGATGGGCAAGAAGAAGTTCAACGCCGGCAATGCGGCGGGGATGTTCTTCCTGAACGCGACCAATCCGCAGACGATCAACCTCGCGCGCGGCGTGATGATGGGCGTGGGCTACAAGGTGCAGCGCTTCGCGAACGACATGCTGAAGAAGGTCGTGACGAAGCAGACGCAGCACCCGCCGGCGACGACGGGCAAGCCGCCGGCGGTCGAGCAGGTGATCCACTTCGTGAACAAGAAGATGCCGGGCAACCTGCCGAAGAAGACGGCGCGGGCGCTGCTGGACATCGAGGACAACAAGATCGTGCCGATCATCCGCAACCCGAAGTCGACGACGGTCGATTCGGAAGCGGTGTTCTACTTCCCGGGCTGCGGCTCGGAGCGGCTGTTCTCGCAGGTGGGGCTGGCGACGCAGGCGATGCTGTGGGAGGCGGGCGTGCAGACGGTGCTGCCGCCGGGCTACCTGTGCTGCGGCTATCCGCAGCGCGGCTCGGGGCAGTACGACAAGGCCGAGAAGATCGTGACGGACAACCGCGTGCTGTTCCACCGGGTCGCGAACACGCTGAACTACCTGGACATCAAGACGGTGGTGGTGTCGTGCGGCACCTGCTACGACCAGCTCGCGGGTTACGAATTCGACAAGATCTTCCCGGGCTGCCGGATCATCGACATCCACGAGTTCCTGCTCGAGAAGGGGATGAAGCTCGACGGGGTGACGGGCACGCGCTACATGTATCACGACCCGTGCCACACGCCGATCAAGACGATCGACCCGGTGAAGCTGGTCAACGAGCTGATGGGCGCGGAGAAAGACGGCTACAGGATCGAGAAGAACGATCGCTGCTGCGGCGAGTCGGGCACGCTGGCGGTCACGCGGCCGGACGTGTCGACGCAGGTGCGCTTCCGCAAGGAGGAGGAGATCCGCAAGGGGGCGGCGAAGCTGCGTGCGATTCCGGTGGTGGCGGGCGATGCGGCGGCGCCGGCGGCCGCGGGAGCGAACGGCCCGGACGTGAAGATCCTGACGAGCTGCCCGTCGTGCCTGCAGGGGCTGTCGCGCTACAACGAGGACGCGAACCTGGAGGCCGACTACATCGTGGTCGAGATCGCGCGTCAGGTGCTCGGCGAGAACTGGATGGCCGATTATGTCGCACGGGCCAACCATGGCGGGATCGAGCGCGTGATGCTGTGAGGAAACGACCTCGCAAACAATGCGGGCGCGGCCGGTTCCCTGTATCGAGACTATGCGTGTGCGGCCAGCGTCGCGACAACGTGATCCTGGAGCTCGCGCTCCCTGGCATGGATGAAGAAATGATCGCCGTCGAACCGATGAAGCGAGAACGGTCCGTCGCTGTAGCGACGCCATTCATGCAACGCGTCGATATCGACGTGCGGATCGTGCAGGCCGCCAAATACGGTCAGCCCGCAGCGCAACGCGAAAGGCGTATCGGTGCAATAGCCTTCGGCGAGTGCCAGATCGGCGCGCAGCGCGCGCAGGAAATGCCGAAGCCAGTCCGGCTCCGACAGCAACGCATCCGGTGTGCCGCCCATCGTCTTCAGCCAGTCGATGAGCTCCGGTTCCGGCAACCGATGAATCGCTAACGGACGAGGGACGACATGCGGCGCACGGTGCGCCGCGCAGAACGCGTGAATGGGCCCGCGAAGCCGTCGTCGATCGAGTTCCCTCAACCATTCGATACCGACGACACTGCCGAAACTGTATCCGAAGGTGCCGAACGGCTTGTCGAGGAGCCCGTTCGCGGCGGTGGCCAACGCATCCGTCATCGTATCCAGCGACGTGGGCGGGGCTTCCGAGAAGCGCGTCTGGCGTCCCGGTAGCTCGACCGCCACGACTTCGATCCAGTCGGGCAGCTCGAGCGCCCAGCGCCGATAGAGCAGCGAACCCGCACCGGCGTACGGGAAGCAGAACAGCCGGTGCGTGGCCGCGGGTTGCGGGCGATGCAGGATGAACCAGGGGGTTATCTTGACTGGCATGCCGATTGAGAGCGGAAGTCGTGACGCGTCGCGGCCGCGATCCGGTCCGGGGCGGCGCGCCGATGACGGTGCAGCGTAATCGCAAGGGCCGGCGACGTGTGCCGTCCGACGGTACAGGTTGACGATCCATCCGGGTCGTGATTGCCCGCGAATGCGGGACGCGACATGCGATCCCGGCATCGGGTTCGCGCCCGAATGCTGCCCCAACGAACAGGTTTTTCCCTACACGCAAGTTGGTATTCTGCGCTGCGCGATCGTCCTGCACCGTGTTGTCGCGGCCCGCCAACTTCGTACATCGAGACCATGAACGCTGTAATACTCGAAGCCGTTGAAAAATCGTATCTGATGGGTTCCGTCAACGTGACCGCGCTGCGCGACGTCACGCTCGACATTCGCGACGGAAAACTGACCGTCATTGCCGGTGCTTCCGGCAGCGGGAAGTCGACGTTGCTGAATCTCGTCGGATGCGTGGACCGGCCCGACCGCGGCCGCATCGTCGTGGCGGGCGAAGAGGTCGGACGCTTGTCGGACGATGCGCTATCCGATTTTCGTGCTCGGCGGCTCGGTTTCGTCTTTCAGAACTTCAATCTGTTGCCGGTGCTCACGGCGCACGAAAACGTCGAATATCCGCTGCTTCTCGCGGGCACGCGATTGACGGAGTCCGAACGTGCGCTGAAGGTACGGGACATGCTCGACGCGGTCGGTCTCGCGGACAAGGCGCATCATCGCCCGGGACAGATGTCGGGCGGTCAGCGGCAACGCGTCGCGATCGCACGCGCACTCGTCGCGTCGCCGAACCTCGTGCTGGCGGACGAGCCGACCGCCAATCTGGACAGCAAGACCGGCCAGCAGATCATCGCGCTGATGCGGCGATTGCAACGGGAGCGGCGCGTGTCGTTCGTGATTTCGTCGCACGATCCGCAGGTCATCGCGGCGGGCGACGACGTTGTCCACATTGCCGACGGGATCGTGTCCGACGTGACACGCACCGATGACCAGGAGGCGTTCGCATGAAGACTTTTTCGCTCGCGCTCCGCAATCTGCTGCGCAACCGTCGCCGCTCGATCACGACCTTGCTCGCGATGATCGTCGGCGCGCACGCGGTGCTGCTGTTCGGCGGCTATACGCGCAACATCACGTACGGTCTGCAAACCGATTACGTGAAGTATGGCGGCCACCTGCAGATCGAACGCAAGGGGTTCTACGAGTTCGGCAGCGGGAACCCTTCCGAGTACGGGATCGACAACTACGAGGCGATCATCGATGCGGTGAAGGCCGATCCGGAACTGGCGAAGATGGTGCTCGTCGCGACGCCCACGCTGCAGTTGCAGGGTATCGCGGGCAACTTCGACGCGGGGTTGTCGCGTACCGCGCTTGCGCTCGGCGTGCGCGTCGACGACCAGAACCGGATGCGCGCATGGAACGACTATCAGTTCCCCGTGACGATCCCGCCGATGGCGCTGACCGGCACGACCGGCGACGCAGCCGTGATCGGCACGGGCCTCGCGCGCGTGCTCGAACTGTGCGGGCCGCTCAAGGTGCCTGACTGCAACCCGCCCAGGAAGTCCGCGGACACCACGACGGCTTCGCCGCTTCCGGGCGACATCGCGGCCCTTGCCGAGGGGACGCGTGCGGCGCCGGCTGCCGCGACGGGCGGCCGGCGGATCGAACTGCTTGCGGCGACCGCGCGCGGTGCGCCGAACGTGGCGGAACTGCAGGTCGTGAAGGCGGAGCGGCAGGGCATCAAGGAATACGACGACATGTACGTCGGCCTGCACCTCGCGCAAGCGCAACGACTCGTCTACGGCACCGAGCAGCCGAAGGCGACGGCGATCGTCGTCCAGCTGCGCCATACGTCGGATTTGCCGGCCGCGAAGGCCCGGATCGAGACGCTGCTGAAAACGAAATTCGCGGGTACGGATACGGAAGTCGTCGATTACACGGTGCTGAACCCGTTCTATGGTCAAGCACTTGCGATGTTCGCGACGCTGTTCGGTTTTGTCGCGCTCCTGATCGCCGCGATCGTGCTGTTCACCGTCGGCAACACCATGAGCACGGCGGTGTTCGAACGCACGGTCGAAATCGGCACGCTGCGCGCGATGGGATTGCGCCGTGCCGGCGTACGTCGCCTGTTCCTGTGCGAAGGGCTGCTGCTCGGTGTGATCGGCGCGGTGCTCGGCGTCGCCAGCGCGGCGTTGCTCGCCGGCATCATCAACGTCAGCGGTCTGACGTGGACGCCGCCGGGCCGCTCGCCGGTGCCGTTGATCATTCGTGTGTGGGGCGAGAACGACCTGATCGTCGGTACCGCGATCGGCCTGCTGGTGGTGGCGATGCTCTCCGCGTTGCTGCCCGCGCGCCGCGCGTCGCGAATGGAGATCGTCGATGCGCTCCGCTATGCGTGATCGGCCGATCGGATCGGGTGTCAATGAAATGTCGATGAAATGGATTCGTCGGCGGATTGTCATGTTAGCCTTCGCCGGGAGTTGCATCGCGATGCTCGGTGCATGCGGCGCACCGGCCGAGCAGCCGGCGCCCCGGGATCTGAATCTGTCGTTGACGCAAGCGACGGCGTCCGGCGCGTACATCGTGACGCTCGAACCGCCGACGACACCGCCGCCGCTGAACCGGATCCATGCGTGGACCGTTACCGTGAAGCGCGCGTCGGGCGATCCCGTGCGCGGTGCGCGCATCGATGTCAGCGGCGGGATGCCCCAGCACGGGCATGGTCTGCCGACGCGCCCTCGCGTGATCGACGGAGACGGAGACGGGACGTATCGGCTGCAAGGGATGAAGTTCAGCATGCCCGGCTGGTGGACGATCACGCTGAAGGTCCGGGACGCGCAGCGCGACGACGACGTGACGTTCAACGTCGTGTTGCCGCCGGCGGCGGCGTCATGACGGTCGACACGGGCCCCATGCCTGATTACTGGATGAGTTCCATACACGGAGAGGCTTCAATGCGAAAAGTCATGCTGTACTGGATGATGGTGCTGCTCGCGCCGTTTGCATCGGGTATCGCGAACCTTGCTCATGCGGGGCCGGCGAGCGAAGCGTCGGCGCCGGCCGCCGCCGCGCCGGCGGCGGCACGCGCAGACCGGCTGCCCGCCTATCAGCCGCGCTTCGGGCGCACGCGCCCGATCGTCGCCGTCGTCGGCGAAAACTACTACACCGAGCTGACCGATTACGTCGTTCCCTATGGCATCGTGGCCGAATCGGGCGCGGCGGATCTCGTCGCGCTCGCGACGAAGCCGGGCCCCATCCGGATGTTCCCGGCGCCGATGAACGTCATTCCGGACGAAACTACCGCCCAGTTCGATCAGCGCGTGCCCGAAGGGGCGGACTATGTGATCGTGCCGGCCGTGCATCGCGACAGCGATCCGGCGCTGCTGGCGTGGGTGGCCGAGCAGGCGAAGAAGGGCGCGACGATCATCGGCGTGTGCGACGGCGTCTGGGTGGTCGCCCGTGCGGGGCTGCTGGAAGGCCGCCGCGCAACGGGGCACTGGTATTCGATGAACGATCTCCGCAAGAAGTTTACCGATACGCGCTGGGTCGACGGCAAGCGTTACGTTGCCGACGGCAAGGTCGTCACGACGACCGGCGTCACCGCGACGATTCCGGTATCGCTTGCGCTCGTCGAGGCGCTCGCGGGGCGCGAACGTGCGCTGCAGGTCGCCGAGCGGCTCGGACGTCCCGCATGGTCGTCCGAGATCGCGAGCGACCGCTTCAACCTCGGCTTGCCGGCGATGGCGACGATCGCAACCAACTACGTGTCGTTCTGGTCGCATGAGGATTTCGGTATCCCGATCGCGCCGGGTGTCGACGAAATCGCGCTCGTGCTCGAGGCCGACGCCTATTCGACGACGTTCCGCTCGACCGCCTACACGGTGGCCGCGAACCGGGAACCCCTGCGCACCCGGCGCGGGTTGACGATCGTTCCCGACCGCGTGGCCGGCGTCGACGCGCCGACGAGGATGTTGTCCGCGCCGATCACGCGCTATCCGTTGCATGCGCTCGATGCATCGCTGAACGCGATCTCGGCCGAGTTCGGCAAGCGCACGGCCGCATGGGTCGCACTGCAGATGCAGTATCCGGGCTACTGAGCCGCACACCGCAGCGTCACCCCGTTCCTTCCCCAAGCCTGTCGGTTTTCCACCCGTTTTCGGGTGGGAGCCGAACTCGTCCCTGTCATTCCGTATTTGCCCCGGAGATTCCGATGCAGACGCATTCGATGGCGCGCCTGTCCGCCGCCGCGATCCTCGCACTCGCCTGCTGTACCGCACACGCCGCGCCCGATCCGCAACGCATCCTCGCCGCGAGCGATGCCGTTCGCAACCCGAGCGAGCCGTTCACGCTGAATGTCACGCTGACCCAGTACACCGATGGCAAGCAAACGGATTCGAACGCACTGACCGCCTATTCGCGGATCAACCCGGCGAGCGGCCAGTTTCGCAGCCTGATTCGATTCGCCGCGCCGGCACGCGATGCGAACAAGCTGATGCTCAAGAGCGGCAACGATCTGTGGTTTTTCGATCCGGCGAGCAAGGCGACGATCCGCATTTCGCCGCAGCAACGGTTGCTCGGGCAGGCGTCGAACGGCGACGTGGTCACCGTCAATTTCGCACAGGGATATCGTGCGCAGGTCGAGGCGGAGGAGGACGTGCAGGACGGCGAGCGCCAGATGCGCCGTGCCTACCGGTTGAAGCTGGTCCAGAGCGTATCCGACATGACGTATCACTCGATCGAAATGTGGATCGATACGACGGACTCGCGCCCCGTGAAGGCACGTTTCTTCAGCGAAAGCGGCAAGCTTCTCAAGACGGCATTCTATCGACGGTTTCAACAACAGCTCGGCGCGTTGCGGCCCACCGAGATCGTGATCATCGACGGGCTCAATCCGAATCTCGTGACCGTGATGCGATATGCGGACTATGTGGCGAGGGAGATTCCGGACGCCTGGTTCCAGTCCGATTTCATGGCGCGTTTCCAGCCTGAATGATGACGCGCATCGGCATCGCCTGTATCGCGTTGGCCGGCATGGCGGGCGTATGCCATGCCAACGACGCGGAAGAGGCCGGGCTGGCGCTGGCCGACGCGACGCCGGTGCAGAAGGTCGACGACGGCAAGTACCAGTTCAGTCTCGAGCCGGGCCTGCGTTTCGCCACCTTGCGGCCGGGCGGCACGCGGACGGCCACGCGGCTGTCGCTCGACCTGACTGCGCGTCATGCATTCTCGAACGGGTGGGGCATCAGCCTGGCAGACCGACTCGACCTGAACGGTCCGTGGCGCTTCGATGGCGACTCGGGCGCGATCAACACGCTGAAGGAGCTGTATGTGGACGGCCGCGCAGGCAGCGGCAGCACGCTGCTGCAGGCCGGCCGCGTCAATGTACGGCTCGGCGTTGCGACCGGCTACAACCCCACCGACTTTTTCCGCGACAACGCCGTCCGTTCCGTGACCTCGGTGGACCCGGCGAGCCTGCGCGAGAACCGGCTCGGTACGGTGATGCTGCGCGGCCAGCAGCTGTGGGCCGACGGTTCCGTCAGCGCGCTCGTCGCCCCGCGGATAGCGGATCGCGCAACCGACGCATCGTTCTCGCCCGACTTCGGCGCAACGAATCAGCGCACGCGCTGGATGCTTCAGTTCAGCCAGCGCGTCATCTCGGATCTGTCGCCGCAGTTCGTGATCTACGATGACGGGAAGCCCGGCAGTTCGCCGCAATTCGGCGTCAACCTGGTCCATCTCGTCAACAATGCGTGCGTCGGATACGTCGAGTGGTCGGGTGGGCGAGGGCCGTCGACGCTGGCACGTGCGCTTGGGCAGCCGTACAGCGATGTTGCGTTCCGTTGGAAGCTCGCCACCGGCGCGACGTGCACGACGTCGCGCAATCTTTCCGTCACGCTGGAGTATGACCGGGACGGCGCCGCGCTCGATCGTGCGGGTTGGCAGGCGCTGCGCAATGGCCCGCCGGCCGGTTACGCCGCGTATCGAACGCTGGCGGCCGCCCAGCAGGACCCGACGACCCGCGACGGACTGTTCGCGATGGTCAGATGGCAGGACGCGTGGATCCAGCGGCTGGATCTCTCCGGTTTCGTCAGGTTGAACCTGGCCGATCGCAGCCGGCTCACGTGGCTCGAGGCGCGTTATCGCTTCGCCAGAACCGACGTCGCGCTGCAATGGCAGATCAATGCGGGCGCGTCGTCGACCGAATACGGCGCGCTGCCACAGTCGAATCTCTTCCAGCTGCTCGTCAAGCACTATTTGTGACGCGGCAGCGCCACCTGCTTCAAGGAGAAGCACTGCATGAAACACTATGTGACGTCGGGCAATGAATTGCCGCAGTGGCCGTCGCCGATCAGCCATGCCGTGGTCGCGAACGACACCTGCTATCTCAGCGGCCAGCTTTCGCTGGACGCCGACGGCCGCTATGTGCCCGGTACGCCGGCCGAGGAAGCGCGGCGCGCGTTCGCGAACCTGTTCCGTGCGATCGAGGCGGCGGGATTCAGCCAACGGGATCTCGTGTTCGTCGACATCGCGTTCTCCGACATCGGTGCGCTCGCGGAGGTGAACGGCGTTTATGCCGACCTGTTTCCCGAGGATCGCCGGCCTGCGCGAACCGTCTATCAGGCGGCTGCGTTGCCGTTCGGCGGCCAGGTCAAGGTGATGGGCGTCGCCGTTCGCGACGCGTCGCGCTGACGCACGACGGCGCGGACGATCAGCGCTCGACGATGGGGCCGGAAAACGCGCCGAGCAGCGCGACGAGCTGCCGTTGCTCGTCGTCCGACAACGCGATTCGCTTCAGTTCGCTATGCCCGATCGCGGCCGCCGGCGCGTCCGCGTAGTGGCGCATCACGGCGTCCAGCGACGCGAACTGACCCGCGTGCATGTACGGCGGCCGCAGCGCGACGTTGCGCAGGCTCGGCGTCTTGAACGCACCGAGCATGTGCGGATCGTCGGTCGAGATGAATTGCAACTCGTCGCACTGCTCGGGCTTCGCGTCGCTGAACGGCCCCATACAGTTGAATTCGTCGTGCAACACCTTGGCGACCGCCGCCGCGCGACCGGGGTCGGCGGCCGTCCCGCTACGCGGCGGTACGCCGATGTTGTGGAACTGCCGGTCGCTCAGCATGGGCCCGGTGTGGCAGGTCATGCATTGGCCTTTATTCACGAACAGGCGGAGGCCTGCTTTCTCGGTCGGCGTCAGCGCGGCGAGCTTGACCGGGTCGCCGGACCGGACGCCGTCGACATAGGTATCGAAGCGTGAAGGCCCATATTGAAGCGTGGCTTCGTACGCCGCGATCGCCTTGCCGAGATTCGCGAACACGCGCGACACGTCGGTGCGGGTGCGTTCGTCGAGCCGCTGCCACACCACTTTCTCCGCATCCGTGCCGAGCGGGCCTCCGTCACGGGGCAGCGCGCTCAGGTCGGGCAAAGGCCCGAACAGCGGCTCGTAAGCGTCGCGGTAGTGTTCGGCAAGCACATGGGCGGCGCGCAGCCGGGTGCCGCCGTGTTCGTTGTGATCCTCGATCGGTCCGATCGCCTGCGACCACACACTGTCCTTGCGGCCGTCCCAGAACAGCCACGGCGCATCGGTCGTGCCGACGACGGGCATCGTGCGACGCACGCCGACGCCCAGGCCGATCGCCAGCGGCCGTCCGTCTTCGAACTGGCGATCGGAGGCGTGACAGCTTGCGCAGGCGATCGCGCCGTTTCGGCTGAACCGCGGATCCGAGAACAATCGCTTGCCAAGCTGAGCCGCCTGTGCGGACGCGACCACGCGATTCGACGGGTCGACTTTGACGACGACGTTCGCGGGAAGGCGCATCGATTCGAGCTGCGCCCGTTCGTCGGCGCGCCAGTGGTCCGACGCGTCGGCGGTTTCCGCCATCGCGTCGGCCCGATGTCCCGGCCATGCGGTCCAGACGAGCAGCGCGCCGATCATCGACGCAGCCGCGAGCCCGTAGTGCGTGCGGGACGGCCGTCGCGCGCGACGGCCGGAATCACGCGATCGCATCGATCGTGCGCGATGCCGGCAGCAGCGCGCGCGTGTTGCCCGACATCAACCACTTGCGTTGCACCGGCGCGACGGCGGCGAGCGGGCCATCGGCGGCGAGAAACTGCTCCATGACCTTGCGGTGGCCGCCCGAGTTGCGAAAGACCGGCCAGTCGGTGCCGAACAGAATCTTGTGATTGATGTTCATGCGGAACAGCTCGGCGAGCGCAACCGACCACCCCCGCGGATGCTGGGAGCCGAGAAATGCGCTGACGTCGAGATACACGTTGGGTCGATACGCGCACTGGCGCGCGCAAGCGTCGACGTGATGGACGGCGCCGTGCGCGAGGATGAAGTTCACGTCGGGAAAATCGAATGCCGCGCGGTCGAGCAGATCCGGGTGCGAGTATGCAAACTCGAGCGCCGGGCTGGTCGGCCCCACGTGCAGAAGCACCGGCAACCGGTGAGCGCGACAGATTTCGTACAGCGGGTACAGGCGCTTGTCGCTCGGGCTGTAACCGCACGGCGGATAGAGTTTCAATCCGGAGAAGCCGTACTCGACCACGCCTTTCTCGAACAACGCGACACCGTCCGCGCCCCACCGCGGATCCATGCCGCCGAATACGTGAAAGCGCTCGCCGTGACGCTGCAGGATCGCATGATGCTCGGCATACATCTCGGCGATCGTGAGATCGCTTTTCATCACGTACGTGAAATCGGGCAGCAACACCACGGCCTGCTCGATGCCGGCCGACGTCATGTCGGCCACCAGTGCATCGCCGAAGTGGTCCTGGCTTTGCGCGAGGTAGGTATCGAGCAGTTCCGATCGCGATTTCCGTACGCCGTTGGCGACGAGCCGGACATGAACGTTGGCGCAGAATCCCTCGAGGAACGCCGTGGGGATGAAGCGCGTCGACGCGATGTGGCAGTGCGAGTCGATGATCGGCCCGTCGTAGATGGCGGGGCTCATGCCGTTGCTTTGACGGGGGCGGTGCGGTCGGCGTCGCGACCCGTGAGCATGCCGAGCGCGCGTTCCTTGAGGTCCGCCACGCGCTGCATCATGAAGTGGCCGGCATGCATCTTCCCGTTCGCGCGGGCGTAGTCCGGCAACGTGCCCCACGTCTGAAAACCGTAGTGTTCCCATACGCGGTGAGCGGGCGTGCCGTCTCGCACGTCGAGTGTCAGCAGTTCGACATTGTCACGATCGCATTGCAGCGCAATCTCGACGAACGCGGCAGGCAGCACGCCACCGCCGCGACAGGCGTCGTGGATCATGCCTTTCGCCAGATCGGTGATATGGCGATTGTTGGGGTTCAGGTTGCGGCGCAACGTGCACAGGCCGATCAGCTGACCGGTGTTCGCGAAGATCGTCAGCAGGCGAACCTTTTCCGCGGCGAGATTCGAGCGCAGTTCGTCGAGATAGCGGCTCGCTTCCGCATCCGTGATCGTTTCGGCGAAGCCGATGATCGGCGCGCTTTCGCTCGTGCGCCGCATCAGCTCGACGATCTGCGCGCCCAACGTATCGTCGACGCCGTTCGTCCAGCGATAGGTGACGTGCGTGACGTTGGCCTTCGGCAACGCGATCGGATACTGTGCGCCGTCGGCAAGCAAGGTACGGATGGAGTCGTTCATGGGGGTCCCTGGATCACGTGGTTTCGAGGGCCACGGCGCTTTCGGCGCGTGGCGGGGGCGCGGAGGTGCACAGGTCGTCGAGCACGGCCTGGAGGCCATGATCGACCAGCCACTGGTCGTCGTAGATCGTGTCGAGATACTTGGTGCCGCTGTCGGGGAACACGAGCACGATGTTGGCCGGACCTTGCAAGGTGGCGACGTAGCGGCGTGCGGCCTGCGCGATGGCGCCGGACGAACCGCCGAGCAGCAACCCTTCGTCGAGCGCGAGGCGACGGCAGCCGACGAACGCATCGCGATCGACGATGCGCATCGTGTCGTCGACGAGATGAATCAGGATGTTGCCGGGCTGAAAACTGAGCCCCGCGCCGTTCTGCAGATGCGGCCGGTAGGTGCCGCCGAACACGACCGAGCCGTCGGGCTCGACACCGATCACGCGCGTAGCCGGATCGCGCTCCTTCACATAGCGTGCGATGCCGCTCAGATGGCTGCCGGTGCTGGCGGACACGATCACGGCGTCGAGCCGGTCGGCGAGCTGGGAGACGATTTCGGGGCCGGTGGAGTAATAGTGTGCGTCGATCGCGGCCGGATTGTTGTATTGATCGAGGTTCACGCAATTCGGCACGCTCGCGGCGATCGCTTTCGCGACCGCAATGCGCTTGCGCTGATAGCTGCCCGTCTCGTCGGGGTGCTCGACCATCTCGACTTCTCCGCCGAATGCCCGCACGAGATTCGCATTCGTTTTCGGCGTCTTCGGATCGAGCACGCAAATGAAGCGATAGCCGCGTGTGGCGCACAGCATCGCAAGTGCGTGCCCCATGTTGCCCGACGTCGATTCGACGATCGACCAGCCCGGCTTGAGCCCATGGTCGCGCTCGGCCTGGCGGAGCAACTGTAGCGCGCTCCGGTCCTTGACGCTGTTGCCGGGGTTGTAGCACTCGAGCTTTCCATACACGCGGATTCGCCTGTGTTCATTCGACAGGCTTTTCAGATACAGCAGCGGCGTATCGCCGATCAGTTCGACAAGGCTGTTTGCGTACATTCGACATCTCCGACCAGCGGGTTGGCGTTGGCTCGTGCGTCGTTCGCGAGTGGTACGACGCGATCGGCCGCGTGTGATCCGGCTTGCTTCACAGTGCGACTTTAGTGATCGATGCCCGGGGCCTGTAACTGTCCGAACGGGCATCGGAAGGCTCGTGCGTCACAGTTCGCCCGACTCCATCTCCATTTCCATTTCCATTTCCACCTCGCCACGGTTGGCCGCCGGGAGGACGCGCAGTCTCGGATGCGGCAGTGCGTCGGGTGTCAGCGCACGATCGCCGACGAACCTGCCGACGAGGTGCGACAGCAGCGCCGCATTCTGGTGAACCATGTGATGACTGCCGGCCTGGAGTTCGACCTGGATCGGGCGAAGCTGGGCCGACGTGATGGCTCGCGCACGTATTGCGCAGGTCATTTCGTCGTGTTCGCCGGTCACGAGCAGTGCAGGGATGCCGGCGATCGATCCGTCGCGTTCGGATTCGATCCGATGGGCGCGGAAATTCAGCAATTGCTGGCTGTATTCGATCATGTTCGCCGCCGACACGAACGGCGCGTGCAGCCAGTGACGGGTCGCCGAATCGGGTAGTGCGAACATCGATGCGTGGCCGCCTTCGCGTGCGTCGCTTCGTGCCCGCTTCTCCAGAAGCCCGATCATCGATTTGGCCATGCTGTCCGCGGCCTTCGGCATGCGCGCGACGAGCGAGCACATCGTATTGAGATTGTTTTCGTACGCGCTGTCGGCGCCGTCGTAGTCCTGCGCGCCGGCAAACGACGGGGCGATCAGGCTCATCGACGCGATGCGGCCGGGCAGTGCGCGCGCCAACGCCAGCGCATATCGGGCGCCGCCGCACCAGCTCGCGACGTGAATCGCGTCGATTCCCTCGACGTCGAGCAGTTCAGCCACGCTTCGCGCGTAGCGGTCCGGTGCATCGGGGCTCGAATAGTAGGCGCGGGTCAGTTCTCCATCGGCTGGCGTATCGCTTGCGTCGTCCGCCAGATAGAGGGAGAAATCCGGCGCCAATCCGGCCGCGAAGTCGTGCCACACGTCGTTCGGGATGCCGAATGCGTTGATCAGCAACATGGCCCGCGGGCCACGCCCGGCAGTGAGATACCCATGCCCGCTGCCGGTCGTGATCCGGCGCGCAGACGGCAGATCGACAAATCGGGGCGCGTCGCGCCGTTCGTGCCGGGCCGCGTGAGCGGCGACGCGTGAAGCGATCCGGGCTGGCCAGTCGAAGCCGGCGCAGGGCAGCCGGTGAGAACGGATGTCGGTCGGCGGCACGGGCGCGTCGTCCGCGTATCCCAGCATGTGCTCGGCATGCTTCAGATTCGTTTCGAGTAGCGCGAGAACGGCGTCGGAGCCGGCCTCGTCGGCATCGCTGCGCGTCGGAATGGGCACCCGTCGCGCGACGCTTTCCACGAGTTCGCGCCACGCAATACGCCGGTCGCCATGCACGACGTGAAGGCCGGGCGACGCTTGCGTCGCCAGCCAGGCCAGCACCGCTTCAGCCGTCAGCAGGCAAGCCGTGCCGGCCGCTTCGGCAGGCAAAGCCAGCGGTGCTTGCTCGAAGTACGTGTCGGCGCGGCGGCGTATCTCGAACACGGTTTCGGCGACCGCGTCGGCGAGCGTGTCGATTGACGCCAGCGAGTGCGTCCCGGCTTCGCCGATGGCCGCCGAGCCGTCCGCGAGCGCGTCGCCGAGCACGACGATGCATGTGTTCGCAACGGATGCGGACGCGACGTCGAGCGCGGCCGACAGTATGCGGGGCAAGGAGGTGAATTCACGCGTGCGACGCATCTCGGGATCGTCGACAACGACGGCGAGCCGCCCGGAACCGGGCGCGTTCAATGCGTCGCGAAGCCGGGCGATGCGCGTGTATGCGTCGAGCGCCGTCGTCGCTACGCCGTCCGATGCCGTATCGCCGGCATCGGCCGCCGCGCGTAGCGCGTCGAGGTCGCCGGCATCCAGCAGGCAGACACGGTCGTAGCCGCCGGCAGTCGGCATCCCGCATGCGTCGAGCGGATGGTCGTTCATCGCCATCTCGCTACGCTTTCACGGACAACAGCATTTCCACCAGGTCAACCGCATCGCCGATGGTTTCGAGGTTCGCGACCTGTTCCGTGTGCGATGCGAAGCTGATGCCGAGCCGATCCTCGGTCAGCGCCATCAGCGACAGCAGCGAGATCGAGTCGAGCATCAGATCCGACGTCAGCGACGTTTCCCGCGTCAGCATGTCCGGCGCAATATCGAGCGCAGCAATCTGCGGAATCAGTTCGGTAAGCGTAGCGAACACGTTCGCGTGGTCGTCCATCGGATTCTCCAAGTGCCGTAGGGGTTCCGCTTTATAGCGTCAAGCCACCGCACTGCCTACCTGCACTGACGTACAGGGTTGGCGTAGCGGTGGAAACACTCGCCCGAACGGACAGGTTTCAGTCTCGAAAGCCGCCATTACATTGCCGGTTACCTCACCGACAGGGAACGATCATGACCCTCACCAAAGAAGCCGTGCTGATGGACAAAGCGACGTTTTCCCGCGCGCTGCGCGACACGCTGGACGAGCAGCTCACGCTCGATCACCCGATCTTCGCGGAGTTGTTCACGCCTCAGAAAAACTGGCGCTTGCTGAAGATCATCACGCTCGAGGGATACCAGATCACCCGGTACTTTCTGGAGTACATCGAGAACCTGTACTTCCGCTGCCCGTTTCCCGACCACAAGCGCCGGCTGCTGTACAACCTGTTCGAAGAGGAAACCGGGCGCTTCTCGAAAACGAAGAACCATGTCGAGCTCATGGAAGACTTCATTCGCGCGCAAGACATCAGCGACGAGGAGCGCGATGCATGGACGCCGTCCGCGGCCACGCGCGAGTTGATCGACTATCGCCTCGAGAACTGCAAGGGCGACGGTACCTACCATATCGGCGCCGCCGCGGTGATGATCGCGAGCGAAGGGCAGAGCCTGGAAACCCGTGCGGGCGACGCGCGCCACTCGATTCTGGCGAAGTGCTACGGGCTCACCGAGGAGGACACGCGATTCTTTTCGGTTCACCAGAAAGAGGACGTCGCGCACGTCGCCGAGGGCATTTCGCTCGTGACCGACCTGTGCACGACCGTGGAGATGCAGCAGGAAGCGCTGTTCGCGGTGCGCCACACGTGCAAGCTGTTCTGGAACATGTATGAAAGCGCCGCGCAAAAGTACTACGCGTCTGCGGAGGGCGTCGCGCACGCGTGACGGGACAACGCCGATGATGACCTTCGACGATCTCGTCGCGCGCTTGCGCGACAGCAGTCACACGCTGACCTTTGTCGACGACAAGGGCGCCGAAACCGTCCGGACCTTCCACGAACTGTTCGAAGACGTGCTCGCCACGGTCGAGCGCGGCAAGGCAATCGGCCTCGTACCCGGGGCGCGCGTCGGCATCGCGGCGCCGAACGGTTATCCGTGGATGGTGTGGGATCTTGCGTGCATCGAGCTCGGCTGCGTATCGGTTGCTTTCCCGAACGATGGCCTGCTCGACACGTGCGATGCGTTGATCGAGCGCTACCAGCTGAGCGTGCTGGCCGTGGACGCGCGATGGCTCGACACCGCTGGCGCGATCGCCGGGCGCGTCGTGGATATCGATCCCGCCAGCCGCGGCGATTTGCAAACGCGTATCGAGCCGGTGCGGGTCGAGCATATGCCCGATACCCATTCCCTGGTGTTCAGTTCGGGCACGACGGGCAGGACCAAAGGGCTCGTGATGAGCCGCCGCGGCACCGCGCACCTGCTCAGTCTGTATGGCGACGCATTCGGCGTCGCGCCGGGCGAGCGGTTCCTGACGTTCTTGCCGTTCGCGAACTATCAGCAACGGATGACGTACTACTTCTGCCTGTATCACGGGGTCGATCTCGTGTCGGTGCCGTTCCACGGGCTCTTTCCGGGTCTCAAGCGGCACCGTCCGACGTTCGTGATCGCACCGCCGGTGTTGTACGAGACGCTGCATACGCTGGCGCGAGCGGCTGCCGGACCGGGCAGCGACCCGTCGACGCTCGCCGAGCGACTGAGCGCGCTGACCGGCGGCAACATCCGCTACATGGTCACCGGGATGGCGCCGATCAAGCGCGCGGCGCTCGATTTCTTCTGGGATTGCGGGATCGCGCTGTACGAGGCATTCGGGATCACCGAGGCCGGCATGGTTGCATGGAACAAGCCCGGACACGTGCGCGTCGGTACGGTCGGCCAGCCGGCGGAGCCGGGCAGCGTCTCGTTGCTGGAGGACGGTGAAGTCGTCGTCACACGGAACGCACTGCTGTCGCTCGGCTACTTCGATGCGCCGGAAGAGGACAGTCGCGCGACATTCATCGCGCCGAATGCGGTCGCGACGGGCGACATTGCCGAATTCGATCCCGACGGCTTTTTGCGCGTCGTCGGGCGCAAGAAGGACGCGATCGTCACGAGCAACGGCGAGAAATTCCATCCCGAGCCGATCGAGGCGCTGCTGTATCGCGATCCGCGTGTCGACGTGGCCGTCGTGATGGCGGGCCCGCAAGCGGGGCTCAGCGTCGTCATCGCGACGCGCCGGCCGGACGATCCCGACGTCACCGACGCGCTGCGCGCACTCGTCCGTGCGGTCAACGGCACGCTGCCCGCACAACGG
Source organism: Burkholderia sp. AU28863 (assembly GCF_002223195.1). Taxonomy (NCBI): domain Bacteria; kingdom Pseudomonadati; phylum Pseudomonadota; class Betaproteobacteria; order Burkholderiales; family Burkholderiaceae; genus Burkholderia; species Burkholderia sp. AU28863. The sequence continues at coordinate 41,394 of NZ_NKFE01000007.1, forward strand.
CAACTGGTGAAGGTGATTTTCACCGACCGCGCATTCGACGTCGAAGGCGGATTGCGCACGCGCAACCTCAAACTCAATCGCCGCGCGATCGCGGACGCGTTCCTGCGAGACGCATGAGATCACCCCCCGTGCGCAAGCCATCGCCTTTGCGCGGCGGCGCGCACTGACCTCATTCTGGATACACCATGACGACGCATCCGAATCCGAACGTGTTTCAGATGGAAGTCGAACCGACCTCCATCATCGAGACGCTCGCCCATCACACCGAGCGGGACCCCGACCGTGTCGCGCTGACCATCCTGCGCGACGGCGAGGCGATCGAAAGCGAAAGCACGTTCGGCGATCTGCATGCCGGCATGATGCGCGTGGCGCGCGGACTCGCGCGACTGACCGAGCCGGGCGCTCGCGTGCTGCTGCTGTTGCCGACGAGCGCCGAGTTCGTCTGCACGTTCTATGGATGTCTGGCATCGGGGCGCGTCGCCGTGCCGGCCTATCATCCGCAGCAGGTACGCAAGGTCGCGCAATGGGCGAAGCTGCACGCGATTGCCGACAACTGCGGCGCCACGCTGATCGTGGCGCCGGCGACCTCGGTCGAGACCATCGAGACCCTGCACGCGACGCAGCAGCTGTTCACCGGCTGCACGCTCGTCACGTACGAAGCGCTCGTCGACGCGGGGGCGCAGGACACGTCGGCGTTGCCGCGCATGCCGGCGCCGGACGATCTTGCGTTCCTTCAATACACGTCCGGATCGACGGGCACGCCGAAGGGCGTGATGATCACGCACGGCAACATCATCGACAACCAACGGTCGATCGCGCTGCTGATGCGGCACGATCGCGACACCCGCATGCTGTCGTGGCTGCCGCTGTATCACGACATGGGACTGTCGATGCCGTTGCAACTGGCGTCGATCGGGCTTTCGGTGGTGCTGATGTCGCCCGTTGCGTTCGTCCAGCAGCCGGGCCGATGGTTGCGCGCGATTGCCGCACACCGTGCGACGACGTCCGGCGGGCCGAATTTCGCGTATGCGCTTGCCGCGGCCGCGCTCGACGGAAGCGACGACGGCGGCCGGCTCGATCTGTCCAGCTGGCGGGTCGCGTTCTGCGGCGCGGAGCCGATTCATCGCCAGACCGTCACCGATTTCATCGACGCCGCAAGCCCGCACGGCTTCGCTCCGGGGTCGTTCTATCCATGCTACGGGATGGCCGAGGCGACTCTGATCGTATCGGGCGTCCCTTACGGCGAAGGCGCCCATTATCTGGACGTCGACAACGTGAAGCTTGCCGCCGGCATCGTCGAACCGGTTCAGCCCGGCGCCGCGAACGCGAAGAGCCTCGTGTCGTGCGGCGGCACGGCGCCCGGCACCGAGATCCGGATCGCAGGGCCCGATGGTCGCCCGGTGGCCGACCCGAACGGCGTCGGCGAGATCTGGGTGCGCGGCGGCGCGATCGGCGTGGGCTACTACGGCAACCCGGAAGCGACACGGTCGACGTTCGGCGCGCATGTCGATGACGAGCCTGGCGCTCGTCCGTTCCTGCGCACCGGCGATCTGGGCGCGATCGTCGACGGCCGCCTGTACGTGACCGGCCGCGTGAAGGACATGCTGATCGTTCGCGGGCGCAACCTGTATCCGCAGGATATCGAGGCGTGCGTGCAGGACGCGGTGCCGGCGTTGCGCCGCGGGTGCGGCGCCGCCGTATCGGTGCAAGCGGACGGCGAAGAGAAGCTCGTGATCATCCAGGAAGTCGGTCGCACCGCGCGCCGGACGCTGGACCTCGACGCCACGCTGCGGGCGATGGTGGTCGCGATCGGCGAGGACTTCGGGGTCATGCCGCACGCGATCGTGCTGGTCGAGCCGGCGACCATCGAAAAGACTTCCAGCGGCAAGATCGCGCGCGCGCTGTGTCGTCGCGCGTATCTGCAGGGCGAACTGCGCGCCGTCGCCAGCTGGACCGACGGCGCCCATGCGATGGAGGCCGGCGCGGCGCGTGACGGTGCGGTGGCGCCGACTGTCGCCGAGGTTGCGCCGCATTCCGATTCGACGCTGATCGAGCGCGAGATCGCGGACCGGATCGTACGGATCGTCGCCGAGCGGCTGAAGATCGCCGAGACGCAGGTATCGCGCACGGCCGCGTGGGTCGAGATGGGTTTCGACTCGGTGAGCGCGCTCCAGTTTTCGTTGAAGGTGCAGCACACGATCGGGCTGACGTTCGACGCCGCCGTGCTGTGGGACTGTTCGAACGTCGAGCAGCTTGCCGCGCATCTGGCGCGGATGCAGGGCGCGGCCGATGCGTTGCGATCGAGCGATGCGCCCGCATCGGCCGCCGCGCACGCGCATTCCGCGCCGATCGTGGGCGGCGCCGAGGCGCCGCCTACCCGGGAGCAGCTTGCGGCGCTCTCCGACGCGCAGGCCGAAGCGCTGCTGCTGAAAGCGCTGCAGCGCTGAGCCGATCCCCGGCAGTCTCGTTCCGCGAACGTCTGGAGTGGTACACATGATCGAGTCCAATCGCGCGCCCGCCGCGCCCCTTACACCCGTGAAGCAAGCGTTGCTGAAGATCGACGCGCTGCAACGCGAACTGGCCGAAGCGCGCAACGCGATGAACGAACCGATCGCCATCGTCGGCATGGGCTGCCGCCTGCCCGGCGGCGCGGATTCCGCCGACGCGCTCTGGTCGATGCTCGCGGACGGGACCGACGCCGTCGGCCCCGTGCCGGCCGACCGATGGACCGATGCGATCTACGATCCGCGGCCGGGCCGGCGCGACACGAGCTACAGCCGGCATGGCGGGTTCATCGACGACGTCGATCGTTTCGACGCGGGATTCTTCGGCGTGTCGGAGCGCGAGGCGCCGCACATCGATCCGCAGCAGCGGCTGTTGCTCGAATGCACGTGGCGTGCACTCGAAGATGCCGGCTTTTCGCGGGAAACGATCGCGTCGTACCGAACCGGCGTGTTCGTCGGCTCGTCGGTCGACGACTACGCGCGCGTCAGCGAGAGCGTAGCGGGCGACGCGCTCAGCTATGCGCAGACGTCGCTCGGTACCGCGCGGCCCTTCGCGGCCGGACGCATTTCCTACCTGTTCGGATTTCATGGGCCGGCGTTGCATCTCGACACCGCGTGCTCGTCGTCGCTCGTCGCCGTCCATCTGGCTTGCCGTAGCCTGCGGACCCGCGAGTCCGATGTCGCATTCGCGGGCGGCGTGAACCTGATGCTGTCGCCGGAGATGACGATCGCGCTGAGCGAGCTTCAGGCGCTGTCGCCGAGCGGTCGCTGCCGGACGTTCGACGCGGCCGCCGACGGTTACGTGCGCGGCGAAGGCTGCGGCGTCGTCGCGCTGATGCGGCTGTCCGATGCGCGGGCGCAGGGCAGGCCGATTCGGGCGGTGATTCGTGGCTCCGCCGTCAATCATGACGGGCGCAGCAACGGAATGACGGCGCCGAACGGCCGTGCGCAACGCGACGTGATCCGCGAGGCGCTCGAGCATGCCGGCGTATCGCCGGCCGATGTCGACTACGTCGAGGCGCACGGCACCGGTACGCCGCTCGGCGATCCGATCGAGCTGCGTGCGCTCGAGGATGTGTACTGCCGCGACACGAATCGCAGCGGCGACCTGTACGTTGGCAGCATCAAGACGAATATCGGGCACCTCGAATCGGCCGCCGCGGTCGCCGGGCTGATGAAGGTCGTATGCGCGCTGCAGAAGGGTGAACTGCCGCGGCACCTGCATTTCGATACGCCGACCACGCACGTCGACTGGCATGCGAACGGCATTCGCGTCGCGACCGAGCATGCGGCGTGGCCGTCGTCCCGACCGGGCCGGCGAGTGGCTGCGATCAGCTCGTTCGGCATGAGCGGCACGAACGCACACCTGATCGTCGAAGCATGGCAGGAGGCGCGCGCAGCGGAGCCCGACGCGGACGTCGCGCTGGCCGGGCACACGCGTCACGACATCTGGCCGTTGTCCGCACACACGGCGCCGATGTTGAAGCAAGCGATCGAAGACTGCGCGGCGCACGTGCGGGCAGACGCGTCGTTGGCGCCCGACGCGGTCGCCAGCGCGCTGCGTCTCGCACGCGACAGCCATCGGCATCGCGTGGCGATCGTCGCGGATGCTCGCGACACGCTGCTCGATGCGCTGTCGGACGCGGCGCGGGCCATGACGGTCCGGAGCGGCCAGCCCGGCGGCGTTCGCGACCGGCTTGCATTCCTGTTTACCGGACAGGGCGCGCAGCGCGCCGGGATGGCTCGGCAGCTCTATCGGGATTTCGCGCCGTTTCGCGACGTATTCGACGCATGCGACAGCCATATCGAGGCGCAAGGAGAACTGTCGCTCGTGGACGTGCTGTGGGGCGACCATCAGGACCGGATAAACGAAACGCGTTACACGCAACCTGCGATGTTCGCGCTCGAAGTCGCGCTCGCGCGCTTGTGGATGCACTGGGGCGTCGTGCCCGATGTCGTGATGGGCCACAGCATCGGCGAGTACGCGGCTGCCTGCATCGCCGGCGTGTTCTCGATCGAGGACGGCTGCCGCCTCGTGATGGCGCGCGGGCGTTTGATGGATACGCTCACCGCGCCGGGTCGCGCGCTCGCGGTGTTCGCAAGCGTGCGTCACGTGGCCGATGCCGTGCGCGACTACCCCGGACGCGTCGCCATCGCCGCGGACAACGCACCGGAGAGCGTGCTGGTGTCGGGCGACCCCGACGCAATCGAGTCGATCGAGCGGCTGTTCGCGTCGCGCGGTATCGCGACGAAGGCGTTGGCGGTATCGCGTGCATTCCATTCGCCGCTGATGGAGCCGATGCTCGTCGAATTCGGCGCCGTCGCGGCGAGCGTGCGGTATCGCGCGCCTGCGATTCCGATCGTGTCCAACGTGACGGGCCGGTTCGAGGTCGAACGCCTGTGCGATCCCGCGTATTGGGTCGAACATGTCCGGGCCACGGTGGCGTTCCGCGCGGGTGTCGACACCCTGCTCGACGACAGGGTGACGACGGTCATCGAGATCGGGCCTGGCAAGACGCTTTCGAGCCTCGTCACCGCATGCATGGCGGAGCGGGCGGATCATGGCAACGTGATTGCGCTGCCGTCGATGAACCATGACGGGCGCGAGACCGAGCAGTTGTTGCGTGCATTGGCACATGTCTATATGTGCGGGCGTCGTGTCGACTGGCATGCATACGAGCGCTCCCGAACCGGTGCGCCGATGCGGCAAGCCGCGCGCCGCGGCGTGCTGCCGCCGTATCCGCTCGAAGCGCGGCGTTACTGGGTGAATGCGCGGGAGCCGGCACAAAGGGCGAATGTGCTGACGAGCGCAACCAGCGCGCGTCGGACCGCCGGTCGTGGCGTGCTGGGCCGGCGTCTCGCGATTCCGGCATTGGATCACCTTCGCTACGAGAGCGAGGTATCCGATCGGCATCTGCCGTTTCTGGGCGGGCATCGCGTGCACGGGCAACTCGTTTTCCCGGCGGCAGGATCCGTCGAGGCGCTGCTCGATGCCGCATCGCGGCGCGATGGCGGCGACGCGGAATCCGCGAACGGCCGCTGGCTCGTCGCGCATGCGGTGTCGTTCGATAACGCGCTCACGCTGGAGCCCGGCAGCGCGGTCACGTTCGGCACGGTCGTGCACGCGGGAGACGCCTCGCGTCCGGGAGAAGAAGGCGCACGGATCGACATTCACGCCTGTCACGACACGGCTGCTTCCAAACCCGAATGGACGCTGCAGTGCGCCGCGCGGATCGGGACGGTACACGGTGTTCCCGACGCGCCGGCACTCGACGAATGGCGCGCGCAATGCGGCGACGCGTTGCCGGTCGACGGTTTCTACGAGCGCTTGCAGGCAACGGGCCTCGAATACGGCGGCGCATTTCGCTCGATTCGCGTGCTGTCGCGGGGCGGCGACGTGGCGCTGGCCCGAATCGAAATGGAGCCGGACGGCACGGATGACCTCGTCCGCATCGTTCATCCGGCGCTGCTCGACAACGCGTTTCAGACCGTCGCGGGCGCACTGTGGGATGCGGAGCTGAACACCGCCTTCGTGCCGATCGGCATCGAACGGATCGCTTGCATGCCGATGCGCGGCATGCGTGCGGCGTGGTGCGCGGTGCGGGCGCGGGTGAAGCGCAGCCTTGCTACCGCGGATCTCTGGTTATACGACGACGCGGGCGGCTGCGTCGCCGTCGTCTCCGGATTGCGGCTGATGGCCATCGATCCGAGCCGATTTCAGCGGGTCACGCCGCCTGTCGCACTGAATACGCTCGTCTGGCGCCCGCTTGCGGCCACACACGAAGCGACCGACGCACGCGCGAACTTCGTGCTGATCGGCAACGGTTCCGTGACGGACACGATGCTGGCGCACGCATGTGAAGAGACAGGCAACGCGTGTGCGCGCGCGGCGCTGCCGGTGGACGACCTGTTCGACGACGAGGCAGGTGCCCAGCGCATTCGTGCTGCGTTCGACGACGACGCACTCGTCGGCCCGAATGCACGACGTACCGTGCTGCTCTACGTGTGGCCGTCGATAGACGACGCGGAATCAAAAGACGAACTCGCCGCGGTTGGCGCAGCTTACCGGCGCTTCGCGAACATCTGGCGCGAAGTGCAGTCGATCCGCTGGCCGCAGGGCATGCCGACCGTCTGCATCGTGACCCAGGCGGCGCAGCGCGTGCCTGGCATCGACGTGCGCGTGTCGCCGTTTCAGGCGGCCGCCTGGGGCGTCGCCCGCAGCCTGATGCACGAGAGCGGCGACATTCCGGTGTGTGTGGTCGATCTGCCGGCGCTCGATGCGACGTCTTGCGCGAGCGCGCTGACCGCACTGGCGGGCACCGCGGCGACCGGCGAGACGCAGTTCGTGTCGCATGGCGACACCGTATACGTCCCGCGGCTCGTCGCACGCGACGCCGGCGCGGCGCAATCGCTGGCGCACGGTGCCTATCTGGTGACGGGCGGGCGCGGTGCAATCGGTACGCGGGTGATCGAGCAGCTGATCCGGAATGGCGTGCCGAAGATCGTGTCCGCCAGCCGCCAGGTACCGGTCGACAGCGAACGCGCACGCCTGGCATCGATCGCCGATGCGCACGGCACGATCGTCGAATTCGTGGCGGCCGATGTCGCGTCGGCCGCCGACATCGACGCGCTCGTCCATGCGCTCGAAGCGGATTCCGCGCATCCGCTCGTGGGCGTCCTGCATGCGGCGGGCACGCTTGACGACGGCCTGCTCGCGACCCAGCCGATGACCGACGTATTGAAGGTGCTCGCGCCGAAGGTCGCGGGAACGTCGAATTTGCATCGTGCGACCGCGCATCTGCCGCTGCGGCACTTCGTGTCGTTTTCGTCGATCGTGGCCTGCATCGGCTCTCCGGGCCAATGCGCATACGCCGCCGCGAACGCCTATGTGGACGCGCTGACGGCGTTGCGCAACCAGGACGGCTTGCCCGGACACACGATGAACTGGGGCCTGTGGGGCGGCAACGGGATGGTCGATCAGCTCGACGCGCGGCAACTGCGCCGCATCGCATCGTTCGGTCTCAAGCCGATCGAGCCGGACGTCGCACTGCGCGTGTTCGACACGCTGGTCGCCGAACCGGACGGGCAGACCCAGATCTGGAACGTGGAAGTCGATACGCTGATCAAGCGCAGCCCGAGCCGGGCGATGGCGGCGCTGTTGTCGGAACTCGTGCCGTCAGCGCCGCCAGCGAATCGCCCGGCCGGTACCGGCCCTGGTTTGCGTGAGCGCATCGCGGGGTTGCCGGACGACGAGCGCATGCAATTGCTGCGTGGGCAGCTGACCGACGCAATCGCCGCGACCCTGCATACGTCGAGCGAACGGATCGCGCCGGATATCCCGCTGATCGAGCTCGGGCTCGATTCGCTGATGGCCGCGGAATTCCGCAATGCATTGCGCAGCGAGCTGGGCGTCGATATTCCGTTCGGGCGATTGCTCGAAGGCGCGACCGTCGACGACGTCGTGCGCACGATCATGGCGACGCTCGACCGCAGCGAGTCGCGGGCGCCCGACGGAACACCGCCATCGCGCGCCGCGGACCGGATCGACGTGGTGTCAGGGGAAGCGACGTTCGGCGTCGAAATGGAAGGAGGAGAGCTGTGAGCTCGATCGAATTCATCAACGAACTGGCGGGGCGCGGAATCGAGCTCTGGACCCAGGACGGCAAGTTGCAATACAAGGCGCCGAAGGGCGCGGTGACACCTTCGCTCGTCGAAGAGCTGAAGACCCACAAGGCGACGCTCATCGCACTGCTCGAGCAATTTGCGGGAACGGCAGGCACCTACCCGCTTTCGTTCGCGCAGAAATCGCTTTGGTCGCTGCATCAGCTCAATCCCGACAGTGCGGCGTACAACGTGACGTACGCGACGCGTATCGACGACGATGTCGACATACCCACGCTGCGCCGCTGCGTCGATTACCTGATCGCACGCCACCCGATCCTGCGCACCGCGTACCGCGTGATCGATGGCGAGCCGCGTCAGCAGGTAGGGTCGCAAGCGCGCGCCCGGTTCTCGGTCGATCGCGTGTTCGCGGCCGACGAAGCCGCGATCCGCCGGTGGATCGATGAAGAGTCGAATCGCCCGTTCGACCTGACGCAATCGCCGATCCGGCTCAAGGTACTGTTGAACGAGCGGGAGGGCGCCGACGCGATTCGCGCGGTGCTGCTGTTGAACGTCCACCACATCGCCGCCGACTTCTGGTCGCTCGAGATCCTGCTCAACGAGCTTCGCACGCTCTACCGTCTCGCCTGCGCTGGCGAGACGCTGAAGTTGCCGCCTCTGCCGGTGCAGTACAAGGATTGCGTCGAACACGAGCGCGCACGGCTCGACGGCGCGGACGGCGAGCATCTCGCGGCGTTCTGGCGGCGCGAGCTGGCACACGGATTTCCGGTGTTGAGCCTGGCGACCGACCGGGTGCGCCCGCCGCGCAAAACCGAGCATGGCCGCGTGTACGACCGGTCGCTCGGCGCGACGCTATCGCAGCAGGTGCGTGATACGGCCCGGCTGCTGCGCGTGACCCCGTACATGCTGCTGCTCGCGGTCTATCAATTGCATCTTCACCTTCACACCGGGCAGGCGCGCTTGATGATCGGCGCACCGACGTCCGGGCGCAATGCGCCGGGCAGCGAGCGCGTGGTCGGTCATTTCGTGAACACGGTCGTGCTCGCGTGCGAAGTCTGGCCGGACGATTCGTTCGACGATCTGCTGCGGCGCACGCGCGAAATGATGCTGCGCGTGCTCGACCATCAGGATTATCCGTTCCCGTTGCTGGTCGATGCGCTGCGACCGGCGCGCGATCCGAGCCGGTCGCCGATCTACCAGGTGATGTACAACTGGAACCAGGCGCGCGGCGATTTCGCCGCCGAAGGCGGGACCGGCGTGCCGTTCTATCGTGAGCGTCTCGCCGCATCGAGCACCGGTACGCGTGGCGCGACACACGACCTGACGCTCAACGTACAGGATCTCGGCGACGAATATCTGACCGCCTGGACGTTCAATACGGATCTGTTCGACGACGAAACGATCGAGCGATTCGCGAGCCAGTATGCGCATCTCGTCGAGCAGGTGGTGGCTGACACCAGCCGTTCTCTGCACCGGTACACACTCGCGACGGCACCGATCGACGATGCGCGAAGCCGCATTGCCGCGGCCGACGCGTTCGTGCGACGCGCGTCCCATGCCGAATCCGAGATGCAGCGGGATGTCTCGCGCGTGGTCTGGCAATTCGACCATCGCGCGATCGGCGACGGCGAGGTCCGCGATGCGGTTCGCGCCGTCCGTGCGCAACTGGATGCCATCGGGATCGGTGCCGGAAAACGTGTCGAACTCCGACTGCACAGTGTCGCCGAGCGCGCGGTCGCGTTGCTCGCGATCCGCGCCGTCGGCGCGTGCTATACGGTGTCGGGCGACACGGCCGACGCAGTGTGCCGCGGTCGCAGCGACGGTTGGTCCGGCTGGGAGATCGACGCGATTGACGTCGTGCGTGCGCACGATGTCGCCGCGCGCAACGACGGCGTTGCGGCCGGCAAGGTGTCGGCGGTCGAGCCGCTGCTCGACTATGTCGGTCAATTGCTCCATCTCGACGCCAACACAACGGCGCTCGTTCCGCACGGCGCGCATGACTGGCTGTCGGCAGCGGCACTCGCCCAAGTCGTGCTCGTCGGCGGCACGGCTCGCCTGTCCGAGCAGGCCGCCATCGGCGCGCTCGCTTCCGGCGACCCGGCGATCGCGACCATCGCGTACGCGGAACTCGACCGATTGCTCGCGGACGGCCCGTCGCTCCTCCTGCCGTCCCTTCTGTTGCAACGTGCCGATGTCGCCGGCATGGGGCGGGCACGCGCGCTTGTCGCGTACGGCGAGCATCCGCACACGTTGAAGTCGTTCGCCGCGGCCAACCGGATACCAGCTGCGGCGTACTTCGTCCCGGTGCAGCGCGCGGACACCGGCTCGGCGCTGTGTGCGTTCACAGCCGGGCCGGAGGGCTGGCCATTGCTGGCGCCGTCGTATCTGGGACGCGTTGCGTTCGCGCTCGGATCGTCCGGAACTTTCGCCGACGATCGTCAGGCCGGAGAACTGCATTTCTTCGACGGCGCGTCGATCAGCGCGTCGGGTGCGGGAGCTGCACTCGAAACCGCACCCCCGGACAGGACGCTGATACCCACCGGCGTGTCGGTCGTCCGCCGTGGCGGCGACCTGCTGTGCGCGGATCCTTCGTCACGGGTCGCGCGTCACCGACCCGTGCCGATCGAGATCGGCACGGTCGAGCAGGCCATCTCCGCGATTCCCGGTGTGGCCGCCGTTGCCTGTGCGTGCGTCGTTCGGGAGTCGCAGGAAATGCTGGTTGCCTATCTCGTCGCGGACGACGGTCACGTGGATGCGCATGCACTCGAAAACGCCGTTCGTTCGGCACTGAAGCATGCGTTGCCGGACGCGATGCACCCCGACGCGATCATGGTGCTCGACCGGCTGCCGCTCGACGCGAGCGGCGCACTCGACGCAGGCGGGCTCCCGCTGCCACGCGCAAGCGAGCGGGCCGACCGTGGCGCGTCGACCGACGTCGAACGCAAACTCGCCGCGATCTGGGCCGACGTCCTCGGCCAGCCGTCGGTCGGCGTCGATCAGGATTTCTTCGAATTGGGCGGCGATTCGATTCTCGCCGCGGTCATCGTATCGCGCGCCGCGCTCGACGGCATGTATTTGAAGCCGCAGGACATCTTCCTGCATACGACCGTGGCGAGCCTGTCGACGGTGGTGCGCGAGACGCCGGGTCTCGATGTCGATCAAGCGCCGGTGCAGGGCGAGGCGGTGCTCGGTCCGGCGGCGCAATGGTTCGTCGAGCGCGTCGACGTCGATCGTTCGCACTTCAACCAGGCGCTGCTCGTTCCGCTCGGCGAGACGCCCGATGCGAGCATCATGACCGAGGCGATCCGCGTCGTCATGCGTCATCACGACGTGCTGCGCTCCCGTTTCGTCGCGCATGGCGACGGAATGCGGCACGTGTTTGCCGGCGACGGCGGTTCCGACGCCGTCGATTTTGCGATCGTCCCGTGTATCGACTCGGCCGGCCGGCATTGCGAACGCATGTGGCGTGACGCGATCGACGCCGCACAGAGCAGCCTCGACCTCGAGGGCGGCCGGCTCATGGCGGTCAGGTGGCTCGAGAGCACCAGCGTGTCGAGCAGCCGGCTGTTGATCGTCGTTCACCATATGGCGATCGATGGTGTGTCCTGGAGCATCCTGCTGCAGGATCTGGCCGATTGCTATCTGCGGTTGCGCGCCCGCACGGCAGCGGCGTTGCCGCTGAAGACGAGCTCCGTGAAGGCTTGGGTCGACCAGTGGCTCGCGCTGGCGCAGGGCGACGCGCTCGACGACGATCGTCTTTACTGGCGCAACGTGAACGCACGGGTGCGCGACGTGCTGGGCGGGCCGAAACGGGTGGCGCTGATGCGTCACGGGCTGACCTCGATCGTCCAGCATGCTTATCAGGAATCGTCGCTCAGTTGCGCGATCACGCTCGATGCGGATCTGACGCACGCGTTTCGAACCACGGCGCCGCGTGCCTATGGCACCGACGCGAACGACCTGCTCGTCGCCGCGTTGCACGCGGGCTTCCATGCATGGAGCGGCAGCGATGCGTTGCTGGTGGACGTCGAGGGGCACGGCCGGGACGCGCTCGGCGACGCGATCGACCTGAGCCGCACGGTCGGCTGGTTCACGTCGATCTATCCGGTCTTGATCGACACGCCGGTCACCGCCGCGGATCCGTCGGCGCTCATCAAGTCGGTCAAGGCCCGATTGCGCGAGGTGCCGCGCAAGGGCGCGAGCTATGGCGTTCTGCGCTATCTCGACACGACATCGCAGGCCGGCGCCGACGCGCTGACGTCGTTTCCGCGCGCACCGATCCTGTTTACCTATCTCGGTCAACTGGAGCAATTGTCGGGGCCGTCGTCGCCGCTGTACGGCGGGCCGCCCGAACCGGCGCCGGGCATCCGCAGCCCCCGCCAGCGGCGCACGCACCTGTTGGACGTCGTCGCGTACGTGTCGCGCGGCAGGCTGACCGTGGAGTCCAGCTTCTTCGGGGTGCCGGGCGTCGACGAAAGCATCGGCTGCCTCATGTGCCGCGTCGAAGAGGCGCTGACGATGCTGATTCGCCATTGCAGCGCCGACGGGGTGGGCGGTCTGACACCCGACGACGTTCCTCAACTCGATGTCGATCAAGACGCGCTTGACGCGCTGCTGGAAGAAATCGACGCACTCGAGCGCTGAACGCGACGGCGCGCGATACCGCGCGTTCGTCGCGCATGACCGCACCAGGAATCCAGGATGACCCGAAACGTCGACACCATTTACCCGCTCACGCCTCTGCAGCGAGGCATGCTTCACCATTCGCGACTCGATCCAGCCTCCGGCATCTACGTCGAGCAATTTTCCTGCGTGTTGCATGGCCCGCTGGATCTCGAGCGATTCCGCGGCGCGTGGGAAGCGGTCGTGCATCGCCACGACACACTCAAGACGCTGTTCATTCGCCTGCACGAAGAGAATCCGCTGCAGGTCGTTCGGCATACGGTCGGATTGCCGTTCGAGGTGATCGACTGGCGCGATCAAGCGGCCGACGAGCAAGCCGATCGATTCGAACATCTGCTGGCGAGCGACCGTGCACGCGGCTTCGATTTCAGCGTCGCGCCGTTGATGCGCGTCACGCTGATCCAGCTCGGTCACGAGCGCCACCGGTTCCTGTGGACCTATCACCACGCGATCCTCGACGGGTGGTCGATGCCGTTGCTGCTCGGCGAGGTTTTTCAGCGTTATTCCCGCCCGGATGCGCCGCTTCCCGCAATCGCGCGGGACTATCGCGACTACGTTGCGTGGCTGCGCACACGCGATGGCGACAGTTCGCTCGACTATTGGCGCGATCTGTTGCGCGGCTATCGCAGGCCGGCAGGATTCGCGCCGTCGGTATGTCCTTCGCCGGCGAACGATGCCGCAGGCGGCGCCGACACGCGCCGCACGTTGTCGGTTCGAGCCGAGACGATGCCGGCCGGATGGATGGAAACGGCCAGCCGCGCATGCCGCGTCGCCCGGGTGACGCTCAATACGCTGTGCCAGGGTGCATGGGCGGTGCTGCTTGCGCGCTACGGCGGTTGCACCGACGTCGTCGGCGGCATCGTCGTATCGGGACGTGCGGCAGAAGTGGACGGCATCGAACGCATGGCCGGCCTGTTCATCAACACGCTGCCGTGGCGCGCGACGCTCGACGGCGAGGTCGATACGGCCGACTGGTTGCGGCGCTTGCAAGCCGATACGCAGAGGCTGGAACAGCATGCGCACAGCGCACTCACGGACGTATTGAAATGCAGTGAAGTGCCGCGCCAGCAATCGCTGTTCGATACGCTTTACGTATTCGAGAACTATCCGGGCCGGGATGCGTTCGACCGGCTCGCGGCGAGTTGCGGGTGGCGGATCGACGACCCGCGCGCCGTCGAGGAAACGAGTTATGCGTTGGCGCTGGTCGTATTGCCGACGGATACCTTGACGTTTCAGTTGACCTACGACACGGCCCGATTCGACAAGGCATTCATTGAACGCATGGCGTCGCAATACCGCAGACTCCTCGAAGTGCTGGTCGACGCGATCCCGCGAAAAGTATGCGATCTCGTGCTCGACGCGCGATCGTCGACGGGTGCCGGCGGTGCGCCCGACGCATCCGCACACGCATCGATGGGCGACGCGACGTTGTCGGCAGATATCGCCGCGCATGCCGCTCGCACGCCGGATCGAATCGCCTTTTCCCGACTGGACGGGCGCGAATCGCCGGGTGGCGCGCACGGCGTCACCTATGGAACGATTGCCGATCGCGTGCAGCGTGCCGTTCACCAATGGCGGCGTTTCGGTTATCGGCCGGGCGAGCGCGTGCTGATTGCATGCGATGACCCCGTCTCCGGGCTGGTGTTGCTGCTGTCCGGGCTGACGTACGGCGTCGATTGCGTGATGACCGACCCGAATCTGCCGTCGTCCGCATTCGATGCGCTCGTCGATGGCAGTTGGTCGCCGGAACCGCTGCGAAGTTGCGTGACGACCGCGCAGCATACGCCGTTGACGGGCGTCATGTGCTACGTATTCGACGAGCAGGATCCGATGTACGGGCAAATCGACGGCGCGCTCGACGATCGTTCGGATCCGGCGCTGGGCGCCTGTTCGTTGCTGCGGCGCGATGTGGACGGCGATTGGCATGTCGTGCGCTATACGCATGCTCAGCTTGTCGAAGCCGCGCGCGCGTTCGGAGCGACGTTACCGGCCGGTGCATCGCGCGATGTTGCGCTGGGCGACGGGCCGCTGTCGCATACGGCGTTGTGGACGGTATTGGGTGCACTGGGTGCCGGGCTGTCGCTGCACCAGATCGCGTGCGCCGGCGATCCTGCGTTTCTGCGGCGAGCGGCGTCGCCGGATGCGCACTGGCACGGTATCGTCCTGAGTCCGGAAGCGACGCGTCATATCATCCGCGCCTCCTCGATGCTGTCGGCCGGTGCGCTTCGCACCGACTGGGTCATGGCCGATGCACGCTCGTTGACGCGTGAGGATGCCGCGAGACTCGCCGAGCTTGCACCCGGCGCGAAACGCTTCCGGCAATTGTGCTGGCCTGCGTGGTCGCTCCCGCATGCGGTTTCGTCGGCCGATGGATTCGATCGCGTCGAATCGGGCGTGGTATCGGCAAATGAATCCGTGTTCGTCGCCGACGCCCATCTGAACCCGGCGGGTGGGGACGCGCTCGGTACGCTCGTCGTGTCGGGGCACTCGGTGCCCGATCTGATGTTGCGCAACGGCAAGCCGGACCGGGACAGCCTGACCGTCACGCGCAACGGTACGTGGTTGCGCACGACACTGGACGCGTGGCGGACGGAGCATGGCTGTCATACGTGGCTGCCGGACCGAAGCGCGTGTTCCGACGAGACGGCGGCGGACTGGCTCGATTTCGAGGCCGACGTTGCACGGCAGGCGGGTGTCGATGAGGTCGCGCTCGTGGAGCGGATCGCCGAAAGCGGACAATGGGACTATGCGCTGTTCCATCAGGACGCGACGGCCGACGCCGCGGACATCGTGCGCCGACTGGCCGGGCAGCGCGGCATGCCGGCACTGTCCGCCGGCGCAATCGTCGCGCTCGCCGCCCTGCCGCGTTCCGCGAAAGGAAGGATCGACCGCGTCCGGCTGCTTTCCGGTGACGTCGAGGTTCGCCAGCATGGTCGCCATGCGGCGCCTCGCGATCTGGTGGAAACGGCGATCCACGACATCTGGAGCGTGTTGCTCAAGCAGCCACGCATCGGCATTCACGACAATTACTTCGATCTCGGCGGGGATTCGCTGCAAGCCACCGTGATGCTGTATCAGGTCGGCGAGCGGCTTCAGCACCCGATCGACATGGAAACGCTGCTGGCCGCGCCGACGATTGCCGGCCTGGCCGCCAGTGTCGCGAATGGCAATGTGCGTCGCGATACGCCGGCCGTCGATTTGCCGGGGGAAGCGCGGCTCGACCCGACGATCGAGACACATCGACCGTATGCGTGGCGCCCCTACCGCACGGTATTGCTCACGGGCGCGACCGGATTCCTTGGCGTGCACCTGCTTCATACGCTGCTCGCGACGACCGATGCACGCGTGATGTGCGTGGTCCGTGCCGACGATCCGGCTGCAGGCGTACGACGCATCGAGGCCGCGATGCAGTCGCACGGCTTATGGGATGTACAGCACCGAGATCGGATCGTTGCCGTGCCGGGCGATCTTGCCGAACCGAACCTCGGCTTGTCGGCGGCTGCATTCGACGCGCTCGCACGTGAAATCGATGCGATCTACCACAACGGCGCGCTGGTCAACTTCGTTTATCCGTACGCGACGCTGAAGCAGGTCAACGTGCTGGCGACCCAGGACATCGTCAGACTGGCGAGCCTGCATCGCGTGACGCCGATTCACTACGTGTCCACGGTCGGCACGCTCGACCGTTATTCGGATGCGTTGCCGGAAACGCTCGCGGTGCCGTTCCACGAACACCTGACGAGCGGCTATGAACAGAGCAAATGGGTCGCCGAGCAGTTGCTCGCGCAGGCGCACGCGCGCGGCGTTCCCGTCACGGTCTATCGTCCGGCGCGGATCGTCGGGCATGCGGTGAGCGGGCGGATGAACCTGGACGATCTGTTCTGTCGGTTGATCAAGGGCATCATCCTGTTTGGAAAGGCGCCGCGCGACGTCGGGTTCGACAACATCCTGCCCGTCGACGTCGTGAGCCGGATCATCGTACGCGCGTCGCTCGACCCGACTGCCGCGGGGCAGGGCGTGCATGTGATCAACCCGCGCTGGAACTCGCTGGACGCGCTGGTCGATTTCATCGAAGACGAAGGCTTCGCGATCGAACGGATGAGCTACGACGCGTGGCTCGCGGCATTGGCGGAGCATGTTCGGCAGGACCCGGCGCATCCGCTTTCGATGCTGATTCCGGTGCTCAAAAAATTGAATCCCGTTGCGGATCCGACGGTCGGGCGCATTCTTCCGATCGACGTCACCCAACTGAAGCGGCTCGCGGGCGACGTGCTCGCATCGAGTCTGCGTCCAGCCAACGACTGGTTGCGCACGTTCTTCGACTACTTCTACGAAGACGGTTTCCTCGAGCAGCCGCATGAAAGGCTGGTCACCGCATGAGCGGCAGTTCGCCGGTGCGACCGGGCGCAAGACGATGATCTGAAGTCGGCGCCGCCGGGGCGCGACGACCGACCTCGTCGAATGGTCGATGCCGGGAAGGCGGGCCGCCGCCGTCCCGGTTCCCGCTTCGCCCGAAAGCAATGCGTTGCCGTCTTCCAAGTCGAGCGGGTCGAGCCGGCATCGAAACGGTATCTGCCGACCGTGTTCGCGGATCGTGAGCGGTTGTGAAGTGACGGGCTTCGACGGTGCGCGTGCGCAGGGTCGCCCGGCGGCCACGCGTCCATCGGTGAAAAAAATACCTCCAGCAAACATCACCGAAACGCCACGCTCGATCAATCCCGGATCGACGGGCGACCCCTGCCCAATGCACCTGCGCCATGCTTAAATAGCAGGGCCCCCGACCGCCGGCCACCGCGATGGCAGCGCCGGCCGGCACGGGCCGGCAGGTCCGATCGATACCCGTGACGACAGACGATACAAAAGTGCCGTTCCGGCCTGCCCGGCGCGGTCCGATAACATTCCGAGGCATCACGTCATGACCATCCGCGCGATCGGACGATCGCGCGGCCATCATTTCGAGTGCTGCCCATTCTTCAGCGGCGCGGTATCGCTGTCGCTCGCTCGTGCTGCGGCACAATGTCGGTTCGCGTCGGTATCGCGTGCTTCCCCGCCATCCGGACCGACGGAGAATGCCATGTCGTTACCCGCTTTCAGGTACCATCCCGACCCGCTTGCAGCGGGCAGCATGATCCGGTCCGGCGCGTGTCGCACGTGCGGCGGCAAGCCCGGCGGCCACCGGCGACGCATGACGGCCCGGCCCGTGCGAGCGGCGTCGCGCCTTCGCCATGAAACAGAGGAACCTTCGTGAAGTTCATCCACGCGGCAGACATTCACCTTGACAGCCCGTTGCACGGCCTGAGCGCGTATCCCGACGCGCCGGCCGCGCAGTTGCGCAACGCGTCGCGCGAGGCGTTGCGGCAACTCGTGGATCGTGCGATCGAAGAGGAAGTCGCGTTCCTCGTGATCGCGGGCGACCTGTACGACGGCGGCTGGAAGGATCACAACACCGGCATCTTCTTCGGCCAGCAGATGGGGCGCCTGCGCAAGGCCGGCATTCGCGCGTTCGTCCTCGGCGGCAACCACGATGCCGAAAGCGAGATGACGAAGAAGCTGACGCTGCCCGACAACGTCACCGTGTTCGGCCACCGCAAGCCGGAAACCTTCAGGCTGCCGGAATTCGACGTCGCGCTGCACGGGCAGAGCTTCAAGGACAAGGCCGTCGTCGACAATCTCGCGATCGGCTATCCGGACCCGGTGCCCGGGTACTACAACATCGGCGTGCTGCACACGGCGCTCGAAGGGTATGCGGCGCACGCGAACTATGCACCGTGCACGCTGGCCGAACTGCATGCGAAAGGCTACGACTACTGGGCGCTCGGCCACGTGCACGAATTCCAGCAATGGACGGGCCCGTCCACCGTCGTGTTTCCCGGCAACCTGCAGGGGCGTCATATCCGCGAGACCGGCCGGCGCGGCGCGGTGCTCGTGACGGTCGAGCAAGGCAACACGCAGGTCGAACGGCTGTATCTCGACGTGCTGCGTTGGGAAGCCGTGTCGGTCGATGCGTCCGATTGCCTGTCGGTGGCCGATCTGTCGCGAAAGATCGGCCAGTCGCTGGAGGCGCTGTTGACCGTGGACGGCCACGTGCCGCGCGCGGTGCGCGTCACCGTCAACGGGCGCACGCCCGCGCACGGCCTCTTTTTCGGCCGCGCGCCGCAGTTGCGTGCGGAGGTGCTGAACCAGATCGGCATCATCGGCAACGAGCGGCTGTGGCTCGAGAAGGTCCGGCTCGCGACGTCCGCGGCCGACCGGCAGCCGGGCGAAAGCGAACCGCTCGAAGCGCTGGAGGACCTGAAGCAGATCCTGGCCGATGCCGCGCACGATCCGGATTTCCTCGCGCTGCTCGAACGCGACCTGAAGCCGTTCGTCGGCAAGGTCCGCAGCGACGTGAAGGAGGACGTGCCGTTGCTGACGATGGCGCGCGCGGGCGAGCTGACGGCGCTGGTCGAGCAGGTCGGGCCCGCGTTGCTCGCGCGCCTGGCGAGGGGGGAGTAAGCGATGCGCATCAGCCAGCTCGATCTGATCAAGTACGGCAAGTTCACCGACGAGACGCTGCGTTTCCCGCCGGCCGGCGAGGATTTCCATGTGATCGTCGGGCCGAACGAGGCCGGCAAGTCGACGATCCGCACGGCCGTGTCCGAGTTGCTGTTCGGGATGAAGCTGCAGACGCCGCTCGACTTCCTGCACAGCACGCCCGAATTGCGGATCGGCGGCGTGCTGGAGAGCGGCACGGGCGAACTCGCATTCCACCGTGCGCGCGGGCGCAGTCCGTTGCGCACGCCTGCCGACGACAAGCTGCCCGACGACTATCTGGCGGCGGTCCTGGATGGCGCGACGCGCGAATTCTTCGAGCAGATGTTCGGGCTCGATCACGGGCGGCTGGTCGATGGCGGCCGCAGCATTCTCGACGCATCGGACAAACTCGGTCAGGTGCTGTTCGAATCGGCTGCTGGAGTCGGCAGCCTCGGGCCGGTGCGCGAGGAGCTCGACGCGCGCGCGCTCGAATTGTGGGCGCCGCGTCGCAGCGGCAGCGCGTTTGCGCTGGCCGAGGCGGCGTTCAACGAAGCCGTGGCCGAACTGAAGACGGTCCAGGTGCGCACGCGCGACTGGGTCGATCGCAAGGACGCGCGCGAAGCGGTCGAGCAGCAGATCGAGCAGGCGCGCGCGGAACAGCGCCGACTCGAAGCGCTGCGCTCGAAGCTCGAACGCGTGCGGCGGCTCGCGCCGTACCTGAAGGAACTGGCGGTCAAGGACGCGGCGCTGACGGAATTGGGCGCGGTCGTCGAGTTGCCGCCGACCGCGTATGCGGATCTGCTGAAGGCGCAGGGCGATCTCGCGGCCGAGCAGAAGGTGCTCGAGGAACGGCGCGCCGACTTGCTCGCGAAGCGGCAGGCACGCGATGCGATTGTCGCGGACGCCGACACGCTGGCGCTCGAAGCCGATATCGAGGCGCTCGATCGGCTGCGCGGCGCGTGCATGAATCACGCGCAGGATCTGCTGCTGCTCGGCGCGGACGTCGAGCGGCACCTGTCCGCCGCGTCGTCGACGGCCGCGCAGCTCGGCTGGCCAACGGACGAGGCGTCGCTGCGCGCCGCGTTGCCGACGGCGCTGTCGCTGAAGACGGTCGCGAACCTGCTGCGCGAGCACGGTGCGCTGCACCAGGCGCTCGCCGGCGCGCGCGAATCGCTCGACGAACGCACGCGCGAACTGGCGCAGGTCCGCGAACAACAGGCGCGCCTGTCGACCGTCGACGTGCCGGAAGCGTTGCGCGCGGCGCTGGCCGATGCGCAGGGTTTTCGCAACAGCGGCCCGCGCGAGCAAGCCCTCGCGCACGACATCGCGGCTGCCGAACGCACGCTGTCCGGCGCGCTCGACGCACTCGGCCAATGGCGCATGCCGGTCGATGCGCTGCGTGCGCTCGACGTGCCGTCGGCGGCGCGGCTCGCCGCGCTGCTCAAGGAAGACAGCGAACGCGCGAGCGCGGCCGCTGCCGCGCGCGACGCGCGGGACGGCGCGCTCGAAGAGCTCGAACGGCTTGAGTTGCAGGAAAAGCATTTCGCGGAGAACCACAAGGTCGTCACGACCGCCGACGTGCTGGCGGCGCGCGCGCGTCGCGACGGCGCATGGGGCGATGTCCGCAGCGGTGCCGTGGATCTCGCGACGGGCGCGCCGGCGGTCGACGACGCGATTCGTCTCGCCGACGAGCTCGTCGATGCGCAGCTCGGCGCGACCCAGGCCGCGGCGACGCTGCAGTCGCTGCGTCAGCAGGTCGAATCCGCGCGCGCGGGCGTGGCGCGCCGGCAGGCCGCGCTGGGCGAACGCGAGCGCGAACTCGCCGCGCATCGCGACGCCTGGGCCGCGCTCGCGACGGCGGCCGCGGTGCCCGGCATGCCGCTCGCGGCGATGAGCGACTGGCTGGCGAAGCGCGACGCGGTGTTCGCCGCGCAGGCCGATCTCGATCGCCAGCGCCGCGAATTCGACACGATGCGTGCTGTCCGCGCCGGCGCGGAAACCGCGCTGCGTTCGGCGCTGCTGACGGTATCGCGGGGCGGCGAGTCTGACGGGCTGGCCACGCTCGTCGCCGTCGCCGAGACGTTCGTCCAGTCGGCCGAGAAAGCGGCCGCGCAGAAGGACAGCCTCGACGATCGCGCGCGGGAAGCCGAACGCGGATGCGCGACCGCGCGATCGCGGGTCGACCACGCGCAAGCCGCTTACGACGCGTGGCAAGCGCAATGGCGCGACGCGCTGGCCGACGCGAAACTGTCCGCGAGCGCGACGACGCTGGCCGCGGCGGAAGGGGCGCTCGGGCTCGCGAACACGGTGACGGCCGAACTGGCCGATGCCGACGCGCCGCGCAACCGGATCGCCGCGATCCGCGCGGAGCTGAGCGCGCTCGAGGCCGGCGCGCGGCGGCTTGCCGAAGCGCTCGCGCCGGAATGGCTGGCGAGCGGCGACTGGCCGGACGTGGCGCGCCGGCTGACGATGCGCCTTGCGGCCGCCAGGGAAGTCGCGCGGGCGATCGATCGTGCCGACGAGGCCGTGCGGCAGGCCGACGCCAAGGTCGCGGACGCGGCCGCCGCGGTGGCGGGCGCCGATGCGCGCATCCAGCCGCTGCTGCAACTGGCCGGCGTCGCGTCGATCGACGCGGCGCTGCCGTTGGCCGAGCGCTCGGATCGGCAGCGCCAGCTTCGGCAGGCGGTCGATGCCGCGCACGAAGCGCTGGTGCGCGACGGCGACGGGCTGTCCCGGTCCGCCGTCGAGGCCGAGGTGGCGGAACAGGACATTGCCGACGTGCCCGCGCATCTCGAAGCGGTGAAGCAGTCGCTCGGCGATGTGGGCAAGCGGCTGAACGAGCTGGCGCAGCAGCAGGTCGTGGCCGACCAGGCGTTCGGCGCGATCGACGGCCAGGCGAACGCGGCCGTCGCCGAGTCGAAACGGCAGGAGGCGCTGGCGGCGATGGGCGACGCGGCCGAACAGTATCTGGAGGCAGCCACGGCGAGCCGCTTGCTGAAGTGGGCGACGGACCGCTACCGCGACCAGAAGCAGGGGCCGATGCTCCGGCGGGCGGGCGAGATTTTCGCCGGGCTTACGCTGGGCGAATTCGCGAAGCTGACCGTCGATACCGAGCGGACGCCGCCCGCGCTGTATGCGAGGCGCACGAGGGGCACGTCGGTCGAGGTCGCCGGGCTGAGCGAAGGGACGCGCGATCAGCTGTTCCTCGCGCTGCGGATCGCGGCGCTGGAGTTGCAGCTCGGCAGCCGCACCGCACTGCCGTTCGTCGCCGACGACCTGTTCATCAATTTCGACGACGCGCGCGCGAAGGCGGGGCTTGATGCGCTGCGCGATCTGTCGACGCGCACCCAGGTGCTGTTCCTGACGCACCACGACCACCTGCTGCCGCTCGTGAGGGACGTATTCGGCGCGCGGGTCAACGTGGTCGAGTTGCAGCGCGCGCCGGCCGGCGCGTGATGCGGAGTACGCCGGCGTGCGGGAAGGGTCATCGCGTACAGGTAGTATGAGCAGTTCCGAAACGCATGCGGCCGGGTCAACGGTCGCGGGTCTGGCCACACGAGGGGGGAATATGAAGAAGCTGGTAGCCGCGATTGCGTTCGCGGCGGACAAGCATCGCAATCAGCGGCGCAAGGACGAAGAAGCGTCGCCGTACATCAATCATCCGATCGCGCTCGCCGACGTGCTGGCCAACGAGGCCGGCGTCGAGGACGAACGCGTGATCGTCGCGGCGGTGTTGCACGACACGGTCGAGGATACGGAGACGACCGAGCAGGAGTTGCTGCGGTTGTTCGGCAAGGACGTGGCGGACATCGTGATGGAAGTCACCGACGACAGGTCGTTGCCTAAGGAGGAGCGCAAGCGTCTGCAGGTCGAGCACGCGGCCACCATCAGCCGGCGCGCGAAGCTCGTGAAGCTGGCCGACAAGATCTGCAACCTGCGCGACATCGCCCGGCACCCGCCCGCGGACTGGCCACTCGAACGCAAGCAGGCGTACTTCGACTGGGCGAAGTCGGTCGTCGATCCGATGCGCGGCGTCCATCCCGGTCTCGAGGCGATTTTCGACACCGCGTACGCCGCGCGGCCGGCGGGCTGACGCACGCGCATGCGATCGGCCCGATCCGCCGCGCGGCAAGCGGCTGCCGTGGCGGGTATCGACGTCGGCGGCGACCGGAAGTTGTGCGATCTCGTGATCCTGTGTGGATCGACGGTCGTCTGCCGGGAGGAGCGGATCGCACCCGAGTCGCTGCCCGCTTTGTGTCTCGCTCATGACGTTGTCGCCGTCGGCGTCGACGCGCCGAGCCTGTGGTGGACGGGGAGCGGCCGCCGCGCGGCCGAACAGGCGCTCGCGCGTGAACGGATCTCGTGCTTTCCGACGCCGTCGCGGGAGCAGGCCGTCGCGAGCACGTCGGGCTTCTTCGACTGGATGTTCATGGGCGAGCGCGTCTACCGCGCGCTCGCCCACGCCTATCCGTTGCTGACCGACGCGTGCTACGCGGGCGGACGCGTGAGCTTCGAAACCTATCCGTATGCGATTACTTGCGCGATGCTGGGCAAGGCCGTGGCGTCGGCGAAGCAGAAGCGCAACCAGCGCCGGCACTTGCTGGAGCGGCTGGGCATCGACGTATCGACGCTGCGCTCCGTCGATGCGCGCGACGCGACGCTGTGTGCGTTGACCGCGCAATACGTGATCGACGGGAACGCGCACGCGTACGGCGATGCGGCGGGCGGATACATCCGTGTGCCGATGATGAGCGAGACGATCGTGCTCGATTCGCCGTAGGAGGGGCGTGCCGCTCCGCGCGGGATGGCGATCGCAGGGCGTTTGGTGGGGGGCGGCAGGCCCGGCGACGAAGAGGTCAGCGAGCGACTGTCGGCGGGCGTGGCGCGATGCTTCTGCACCGCGCGATCCCGGGTAGGCCTGTTCAATCCTCGAGGATGGATTTCGGCACGCTGGACAGGTCGCAGGCTTGCGCGTGGTCGAAGTAGCTGTCCGCATCGTCGATCATCACGACCGCGACGTCGATCAGCTCGTCCAGCCGTTGGAGCAGCGATTCGCGCCACTCGATGTCTTCGTCGCGTTCGGACGCCTTGTCCAACTGCTCGATGATCGAGTCGGCCGTCTGCAGGAACGGAATGGCCTGCTGATAGTTTTCGATCGAGACCAGCGCCGCATTGCGTGCGCCGACGAGCCGCTCGCGATGCGTGTCCGCCAGTTCGGATTCGCCGCTGATGCGCGGCAACATGTCCGAGATGCGTTGCAGAAGCGGCGGCACCCGTTCTTCCAGCAGGATCGCGCGCTCGCGCAGTGCCGCATATTCGTCGCGAAGGTCGCTGTCGCCGGATTGAGTCGTGCTGTCCATCATCAATATGAGTGCGTGGTTCGGTCGCGGCATGATACTCGACCGCGCCAGCTTCTATGCCCGTTCCGCGTTCCGTTCTCTTATATAGAAGGAAAGAGACGCCTTCGTCATATCTTTGGAGGACGGCGCGCGTTGCGTTTCACGGCCCGTCGAGCTAGAAGCCTCCGTGCGCGTCAGCGCACGGAGGCTTTTTCAAACTTTCTTCACAAAGAGCTTGCGCGGATGGGGGTAGGTGCTTAGAATCACGCCTCTTTCGCGCTAACGGAAACGCGGCGCGGGAGGAAGGGAAGCGGTGCTGTCGGGGTTCGGGATGTAGCGAGCCGTGGCGGCGCAGGAAGATGGCCCGGCAGTCGCAACGAAGTCGTTCAGAATGTTGTTGACGAACTGCGAAACACGGTTCATAATCTCGCTTCTCTGCTGCTGAAAACGCAGCGCTGCCGGGAAACGCGAAGTTCCTCGCAGAATGCTCTTTAAAAATTAACAGCCGATAAGTGTGGGCGCTTGATGGTAGCGAGCTGATCCTCGGATCAGAAAAGCGAAAGTATCAAGAGTCTCACACTAAAGTAAGTCAGGTTTATGAAGTGATTCATATTCCTGTCAGCTTTGAGTGAGCGACCGGTTCGAAAGAACCGAAAACAGTAACAGGTTTGAACTGAAGAGTTT
>NZ_NKFE01000010.1:0-5273 GCF_002223195.1 Burkholderia sp. AU28863
CGCCGGCGTCGATCATGTCGAGCAGGTGGAACAGCGCGGTCGGCGCGTTGCCGATCACGACGACGCTGCCCGCGAGATGCGGACGCCACAGTTCGAGCGCGGCGGCCGAACGCGTGTTGCCGAGGCGTTGCGCGAGGTCCGGCACCGCCGGCTCGCCGAGCGTGCAGATCACGCGGTTGGCCGCGGGCAGCCGCGCGCGCGTGATGCCTTCGGCGACCATCCTCGCGTCGCACAGGATCGGCGCGCCGGCCGCGAGCGCCGTGCGGCCCGCCGTGCCGGCACCGACCGAGAAGCGCAGGTCGCAGACGACGTCGACCATCCCGCACGCATGGATCACGCGCACCGCGAGTTTCTCGAGGTCGGGCGGAACCTGCGACAGGTCGGCCTCGGCGCGGATCGTCGCGAACGACTGGCAGTAGATTTCCTGCCCGTCGCGAATGTAGTCAAGCATCGGTGGTGTCCTGGTTGTGCCGCGCGCCCGTCAGTCGGGCCGCGGCCTGGTCAATTGTCAGATGGCGCGCGAGCGGGGCGCCAAGGCCCGCGGCCGCGTCGCGCCGGTAAAGGTCGTAGTGCGCAGGCGCCACCGCGACGAGCGTGTGGGCCGCGGGGTGCGGCAGCGCGCAGCGGCGCGCGCAACCGGTCAGATGCACGTCAAGCGGATGGCCGACGCGCGCGGCAAGCGCAAGCGCATCGTGTTTCGTGTCGGCGTGCGCTTTCGCGCAGCCCGCGCTGCCGGTGCAGGCGACGAGCGTCGCCAGCGGGTCGGATGGTGCGCACACGAGGCCGAGCGACGCGAGGGCTTCGCGCATCGCCGCCGCACGTGCGTTCGGCACGCCGTGCATGAACATGCCTTGCCACGGCGTCATCGACAGCGTGCCGTCGCCGTCGGCTTCGGCCAGCGCGGCGAGCCGTTCCAGTTGCGTCGCGTCGAGCCGCCCGAGCGCGAATTGCGCGCCGACGCTGCAACGCGCGGCGTCCCGCGACGGGTGTGCGCCGAAACGCAACGCAGGGTCGGCACGCGTGCGCCGCCAGTCGGCAAGCGCCGGATCGGCCGCGAGCGGGAAGGGCAGATAGTGCTGCGCGCGCTCGAGCAGCGTGGGTTCGTCGCACGTCGCCAGCAACGTGCGCATCCGCGTGACGTCGGCCGGCGCGAGATCGAGGAACGCGAGCAGCAACGCGCGAACCAGTGCGACGCCCTGATCGATCGACACGTCGACCGACGCGTGCCGGTCGCCGTGCGCAACCGGCGGACAGCCGGCGAGCCCCGCCGCGAGACGTACCGCGCCGTCGCCGCGACGCCATGCGGCCAGCCAGATGTCGTGCGGATGATCGAGCGCCGCGACCGCTTCGCCGCCGTCGAGCTGGATCGAGAATTTCGGCGACAGTTCGCCGCGACGCGGCTCGCTCGCCAGCATGTCGAGCAGCGGCCCGGCGAGCGCGTGGCTATCGACGAGCGCGGTGGGGTCGTGCCCGGCGAGCGGGCTCAGCATCAGGTTGCGAACGTCGTCGCTCGCCGCGAGCGCGGCCGCATCGACGGCGGCGTTCTCGGCGCTTGCGCGCGGGCCGAGCCCTGCGTCGAGCAGCGCGTGAATCAGCGCATCGGCCGCGCCGTCGCGAATGCCGCGCAACTGGAGATTCGCACGATTGGTCGCATCGATCTCACCGGAGCCGTACCGGCGCGCGGCGGCCGCGATCGCGCGCGCCTGGCGCGCGTCGAGCCGGCCGCCCGGCAGCTTGATCCGGCACAGTCCGCCGTCGGCGGCCGCGACCACGCGCACGAGCCCCGGGCAGGCCGACGGGCGCACGACGGACGACGCAGGAATCGAATCGGGAGCGGAACTCAACGGGATACCGGGCAGTGTGGCGCCGCGGCCAACGCATCGGTACACCCCGCCCGACGCCGACTGGCACGCACGCACTTTCTGGCCGGCAGGTCTCCTGGCTGACAGGTCGGCGCCGCCTCCCGGCCTTCCCGGTGAAACCAGTGGCATGAGGGGGAGATCGGCTCGCTGTCTACAGTTGCGGGGGCAGCCACAGCGGCGCGCGGTGCGCCCTGTGTTCCCTCTTCGGCCCCGAAGGGCACCGGCGAACGAACGGCCGTAGGATACCCGATTTTTGCGACGATCCGGCATCGGCGGTGCGTCGCGCAACCGCGTCGCAGCATGGCCGCAGACGGTTTTGCGCCGTCTCGCAAATGGTAGCATTGGCGGCTCGACATCAGATCGGCGACCGCCGTGATCCGCCATGAAACTCGGCAGGACGGAACTGTTCGGCATGGGCGTCGCACTTGGCCTACTGGCCGTCCCCGCATGGATGCTGCTCGCGTGCATACTGATCCCGCTTGCACCGTCGGCCGAGTGGCCGAAGAATGTCGGGCTCGCCGGCCTCGGCGTGCCGATCGTGGCGGGTGGAACGTTCCTGTACCGGAAAAGCGGGCGGCGGCCGCTCATGTGGCTGCTGCTCGGCTGGCTGCTGATCGCGTCGGTCGGCGGCATGGTTCCGGCCTTGCTGACGTTCGTCGTCGGCGTGCCGCTCGGCTGACGTCGTGGCCGTATCGCACCAGCGGGCGGGCGACGCGCACGGCAGGGAAACGAATCGACGCGCGTCTGCCCGGCAGCCGCGCATCGCAACACACGGAATGGAATCGAACGATGGGGAAGGGTGCATGACGGCGTGGCTGACGGTAGTGGGGATCGGCGACGACGGTTACGCGGGGCTCGGCCGCCGCGCGCGCCGCGCGCTACTCGACGCGACGCTCGTCGTCGGCGCGAAGCGGCATCTCGACATGCTGCCCGCACGGCTGCCGGCCACGCGCGAAGCGTGGCCGTCGCCGTTCGACCTCGCGGGCGTGCTCGCGCGGCGCACGTCGCCCGTCTGCGTGCTCGCCAGCGGCGACCCGATGCTGTTCGGCGTCGGCGCCACGCTCGCGCGCACGCTGTCCCCGGACGAATGGCGCGTGCTGCCCGCGCTGTCGTCGCTGTCGCTGGCGGCCGCACGCCTCGGCTGGCCGCTGCAGGATGTCGGCGCGGTCTCGCTCGTCGGCCGTCCGCTCGCGATGCTCGCGCGTCACCTGCTGTCGGGCCGCCGGCTGTTCGTGCTGAGCGCTGACGGCCGGACGCCGGCCGCCGTCGCGGCCGAACTCGTCGCACGCGGCTTCGGGCCGACCCGCATCAGCGTGTTCGAGCATCTGGGCGGCCCGCTCGAGCGGCGTCTCGACGGCCTCGCGCAGGACTGGCGCGTCGACGAAACGGCCGCGCTCAATCTGGTGGCGCTCGACTGCCAGGCCGGCCCCGACGCGCCGCGCCGCGCGCTCACGCCCGGCCTGCCCGACGACGCGTACCACCACGACGGCCAGCTCACCAAGCGCGACCTGCGCGCGATGACGCTCGGGCGCCTCGCGCCTGCGGCCGGCGAACTGCTGTGGGACGTCGGCGCCGGCAGCGGCTCGATCGGCATCGAATGGATGCGCGCGCATCCGTCATGCCTGGCGATCGCGATCGAAGCGCATGCGGAACGGCAGCGCTTCATCGAACACAACCGCGATACGCTCGGCGTGCCGGGCCTGCAGCTCGTCGCGGGCCGTGCGCCCGATGCGCTCAAGGGGCTCGCCGCGCCCGACGCGATCTTCATCGGCGGCGGCGCGACCGCGCCCGGCGTGCTCGACGCGTGCTGGGCGTCGCTGAAACCCGGCGGACGGCTGGTCGCGAACGCGGTCACGCTGCAGGGCGAGATCGCGCTCGCCGCGTGGCGCGACGCGCATGGCGGCACGCTCACGCGCGTGTCGTTCGCGCATGCCGAACCGCTCGGCCGCTTCGACACGTGGCGGCAGCCGCTGCCGGTCACGCTGTACGACGTGTACAAGCCCGACACGGCAGACGCGACCGACACGACTGGCTCGTCGAATCCGGCGAACGCAACGGACACGTGATGCGCGACGCCCCCCCGAACAGTCCGCGCCGCTGCGCTTCGGCTCTAATCGCTGAGCATATACGTGCGCTCTGGGGGAGGATTCGAACAGGTGGTGCGCGTCACGATCTACGTGCGCGATTACGCACCCTCGATGTTGCCGACGATTCGCGCTGTTCGCGACCGTTACGTCAACCCGGATAGCCCACCAGCGAGCGCGCTGATTAGAGTTGCTGCATTGTCCCTTCCTGAGATTCTGGTCGAGGTTGATGCTATCGTAGCGATTCTGGACTAGTGTCCCGTTCCGTTGTCAACTGATCTATGTTCGCGTGGCATGCGAACGTCAACAGGCTCTATGACGAATACGCTCCGGCAAGCTGCACACGATCGACGACGAGCAACTGGCTCAGCTGATTCACAAGACCCTGCATACCAAACCCCCGGATGGCTCCACGCACTGAAGCGTACGCACAATTGCAGCCGAAACTGCCATCTCGCCGACGAGTTTGCACCGGTATTTCAAGCTGTTGAGGCTGCAACTGCATCGCACCGAAAGCCTCAAGCTCTTGACCGACCAATCCTTCATCGAGAAATTGCGCGATCTGGTCGTCCTGTACCTGAGTCCACCGGAGAACGCCCTGGTCTTGTGCGTGGACGAGAAGAGCCAGTGTCAGGCGCTCGAGCGTACGCAACTCAGGCTGCCGATGGGTTTCGGCACTGTCGAAGGCGCCACGCACGATTTTTTGCGTCATGGAACCACTGCGCTGTTTGCCACACTGAACGTGCTCAACGGCGCGGTGGTTGCCATCTGCAAACGGCGCCGTCGACATTAGGAATTCCAGTCGTTCCTGCGCGAAATCGACAAGGCTGTCCCGGCTGATCTCGAAGTGCGCTGCATCGTGGACAATCGCGTCAGTCACAAGCATCCGAAGGTCAAGGCGTGGCTGGCAGCCCGCCCCCGCTAACACATACAATTCATTCCCTCCTACAGTTCGTGGCTTAAAGGGGCGAGCGCTTCTTTGAGCTGATTACTGGCAAAGCGATCCGCAGAGGCTCGTTCAGATCGGTCAAACAACTGATCAACCGTTTCGATCAATTCGTTCCCCACTACAACGAAAACTGCAAACCGTTCGTTTGGTCTGCTTCAGCCGATTCCAACCTTGAAAAGCTGCACAGACTTTGTTAGCGAATCAGTGGAACAGGACACAAGGCGCTCCATGTGATAATGCAGGCTCCACTTCTTAGAGGCCAGTTCAAATTCCCTGAGAGGGGGCTGTTTACTTCTTCGGCAATTTGTTAACCTTGGGCACCGGAACAACGGGAGTCCAAGGATGGAAGCGCCGATCATTTGACGACGAGCTGTGAAA
>NZ_NKFE01000011.1:0-3809 GCF_002223195.1 Burkholderia sp. AU28863
CGCCATCGATCCAGATCACCGCGAACTACCCGGGCGCTTCCGCGAAGACGGTGGAAGACACGGTGACGCAGGTGATCGAGCAGCAGATGAGCGGTCTCGACAACTTCCTGTACATGTCGTCGACGAGTGACGACTCGGGCAACGCGACGATCACGCTGACCTTCGCGCCGGGCACCAACGCCGACATCGCGCAGGTCCAGGTGCAGAACAAGCTGTCGCTCGCGACGCCGGTTCTGCCGCAGGTCGTGCAGCAGCTCGGTCTGTCGGTCACGAAGTCGAGCAGCAGCTTCCTGCTGGTGCTCGCCTTCAACTCCGAAGACGGCAGCATGAACAAGTACGACCTCGCGAACTTCGTGGCGTCGCACGTGAAGGATCCGATCAGCCGGTTGAACGGCGTCGGTACCGTCACGCTGTTCGGCTCGCAGTACGCGATGCGGATCTGGCTCGACCCGAACCGCCTGACCAACTACGGCCTCACGCCGGTCGACGTCAGCTCGGCGATCACCGCGCAGAACGTGCAGATCGCGGGCGGCCAGATCGGCGGCACGCCGGCGAAGCCGGGCACCGTGCTGCAGGCGACGATCACCGAATCGACGCTGCTGCAGACGCCCGAGCAGTTCGGCAACATCCTGCTGAAGGTCAACCAGGACGGCTCGCAGGTTCGCCTGAAGGACGTCGCGCAGATCGGCCTCGGCGGCGAAAACTACAACTTCGACACGAAGTACAACGGTCAGCCGACCGCGGCACTCGGTATCCAGCTCGCGACCAACGCGAACGCGCTCGCGACCGCGAAGGCCGTGCGCGCGAAGATCGACGAGCTCGCACCGTTCTTCCCGCACGGCCTCGTCGTGAAGTATCCGTACGACACGACGCCGTTCGTGAAGCTGTCGATCGAGGAAGTGGTCAAGACGCTGCTCGAAGGTATCGTGCTCGTGTTCCTCGTGATGTACCTGTTCCTGCAGAACCTGCGCGCGACGATCATCCCGACGATCGCGGTGCCGGTCGTGCTGCTCGGTACGTTCGCGATCATGTCGATGGTCGGCTTCTCGATCAACACGCTGTCGATGTTCGGTCTCGTGCTCGCGATCGGCCTGCTGGTCGATGATGCGATCGTGGTGGTCGAGAACGTCGAGCGCGTGATGGCGGAAGAGGGGCTGTCGCCGAAGGAGGCGACCAGGAAGGCGATGGGCCAGATCACCGGCGCACTCGTCGGCGTGGCGCTCGTGCTGTCGGCGGTGTTCGTGCCGGTGGCGTTCTCCGGCGGGTCGGTCGGCGCGATCTATCGTCAGTTCTCGCTGACGATCGTGTCGGCGATGGTGCTGTCGGTGCTGGTCGCGTTGATCCTGACGCCGGCACTGTGCGCGACGATCCTCAAGCCGATCCCGCAAGGGCATCACGAAGAGAAGAAGGGCTTCTTCGGCTGGTTCAACCGCACGTTCAACACCAGCCGCGACAAGTACCACGTCGGCGTGCACCACGTGATCAAGCGCTCGGGCCGCTGGCTCATCATCTATCTGGTCGTGATCGTCGCGGTCGGGCTGCTGTTCGTGCGCCTGCCGAAGTCGTTCCTGCCCGATGAAGACCAGGGCCTGATGTTCGTGATCGTGCAGACGCCGTCGGGTTCGACGCAGGAAACGACCGCGAAGACGCTCGCGAACATTTCCGACTACCTGCTGAAGGACGAGAAGGAAATCGTCGAATCGGCGTTCACGGTCAACGGCTTCAGCTTCGCGGGCCGCGGCCAGAACTCCGGTCTCGTGTTCGTGCGCCTGAAGGACTATTCGCAGCGTCAGCATGCGAACCAGAAGGTGCAGGCGCTGATCGGCCGGATGTTCGGTCGTTACGGGAGCTACAAGGACGCGCTCGTGATCCCGTTCAACCCGCCGTCGATTCCGGAACTCGGTACGGCTGCCGGCTTCGACTTCGAGCTGACGGACAACGCCGGCCTCGGCCACGACGCGCTGATGGCCGCGCGTAACCAGCTGCTCGGGATGGCGTCGAAGGATCCGACGCTGCAGGGTGTCCGTCCGAACGGCCTGAACGACACGCCGCAGTACAAGGTCGACATCGACCGCGAGAAGGCGAATGCACTGGGCGTGACGGCGGATGCGATCGACCAGACGTTCTCGATCGCGTGGGCGTCGAAGTACGTGAACAACTTCCTCGACACCGACGGCCGGATCAAGAAGGTGTACGTGCAGGCCGACGCGCCGTTCCGGATGACGCCGGAAGACATGAACATCTGGTACGTGCGCAACGGGTCGGGCGGGATGGTGCCGTTCAGCGCGTTCGCGACCGGTCACTGGACGTACGGTTCGCCGAAGCTCGAGCGCTACAACGGCGTGTCGGCGATGGAAATCCAGGGCCAGGCCGCACCGGGCAAGTCGACCGGTCAGGCGATGGCGGCGATGGAAACGCTCGCGAAGAAACTGCCGGTCGGTATCGGCTATTCGTGGACGGGCCTGTCGTTCCAGGAAATCCAGTCGGGCTCGCAGGCGCCGATTCTGTACGCGATCTCGATCCTCGTCGTGTTCCTGTGTCTCGCGGCGCTGTATGAAAGCTGGTCGATCCCGTTCTCGGTGATCATGGTCGTGCCGCTCGGCGTGATCGGTGCGCTGCTTGCGGCCACGATGCGTGGCCTCGAGAACGACGTGTTCTTCCAGGTCGGCCTGCTGACCACCGTGGGCTTGTCCGCGAAGAACGCGATCCTGATCGTCGAATTCGCGCGCGAACTGCAGCAGACGGAGAAGATGGGGCCGATCGAGGCCGCGCTGGAAGCGGCGCGCCTGCGGCTGCGCCCGATCCTGATGACGTCGCTCGCGTTCATTCTCGGCGTGCTGCCGCTCGCGATCAGCAACGGCGCGGGTTCGGCCAGCCAGCATGCGATCGGCACGGGCGTGATCGGCGGGATGATCACGGCGACGTTCCTCGCGATTTTCATGATCCCGATGTTCTTCGTGAAGATCCGTGCGATCTTCAGCGGCGAGAAGGAAGATGCCGACGAGGCGCTGCGCCTGGCTCAGGAGCACTCGCACCACGAAGAGAAGCCGGGCAACGGCGACCAAGGCAACAAGGGACAGTGATGATGCAAAAACACGCTTTGACTGCAATCGCAGTCGCGCTCTTTGCCACGGGCTGCACGATGGCGCCGCATTACAAGCGGCCCGACGCGCCCGTCGCGCAGGCGTACCCGGCCGGCGGCGTCTACGCGACGCAGCCCGGCGCGGCCGGCGCGCGCAGCGCGAACGGCCAGGCGGCGACTGCCATCGGCTGGCGCGAGTTCTTCGTCGATCCGCGCCTGCAGCGGCTGATCGAGATCGCGCTGAAAAACAATCGCGACCTGCGCGTGTCGGTGCTGAACATCGAGGCCGCGCGTGCGCAGTACCAGATCACGCGCGCGGGGCTGTTCCCGACGCTCGACGGTACGGGCACGGGCAGCATCCAGCGTTTCCCGGCCGGCGTATCGCAGACAGGCCAGCCGCTGATTTCGCGTACCTACAACGTCGGATTGTCGGCGTCGTGGGAGCTCGACCTGTTCGGTCGCGTGCAGAGCCTGAAGGACCAGGCGCTCGCGCAGTACCTGTCGACGTCGTACGCACGGCAGGCGTCCGAGATCTCGCTGGTGTCGCAGGTGGCGGATCAGTACCTGACGCTGCTGTCGACCGATGACCTGCTGAAGGTCACGGAGGACACGCTGAAGACCGCGCAGGCGTCGTACGACCTGACCAAGCTGCAATTCGACAACGGGACGGGTTCCGAGCTCGAGCTGCGTCAGGCGCAGACGGTGGTCGAGACGGCGCTTGCGAACC
>NZ_NKFE01000012.1:0-3633 GCF_002223195.1 Burkholderia sp. AU28863
CACGCGCTCGATCCCGCCATGGTTGGCCCGTGCGACATAATCGGCCATCCAGTTCTCGCCGAGCACCTGACGCGCGATCTCGACCACGATGTAGTCGGCCTCCAGGTTCGCGTCCTCGTTGTAGCGCGACAGCCCCTGCAGGCACGACGGGCAGCTCGTCAGGATCTTCACGTCCGGGCCGTTCGCTCCCGCGGCCGCCGGCGCCGCCGCATCGCCCGCCACCACCGGAATCGCACGCAGCTTCGCCGCCCCCTTGCGGATCTCCTCCTCCTTGCGGAAGCGCACCTGCGTCGACACGTCCGGCCGCGTGACCGCCAGCGTGCCCGACTCGCCGCAGCAGCGATCGTTCTTCTCGATCCTGTAGCCGTCTTTCTCCGCGCCCATCAGCTCGTTGACCAGCTTCACCGGGTCGATCGTCTTGATCGGCGTGTGGCACGGGTCGTGATACATGTAGCGCGTGCCCGTCACCCCGTCGAGCTTCATCCCCTTCTCGAGCAGGAACTCGTGGATGTCGATGATCCGGCAGCCCGGGAAGATCTTGTCGAATTCGTAACCCGCGAGCTGGTCGTAGCAGGTGCCGCACGACACCACCACCGTCTTGATGTCCAGGTAGTTCAGCGTGTTCGCGACCCGGTGGAACAGCACGCGGTTGTCCGTCACGATCTTCTCGGCCTTGTCGTACTGCCCCGAGCCGCGCTGCGGATAGCCGCAGCACAGGTAGCCCGGCGGCAGCACCGTCTGCACGCCCGCCTCCCACAGCATCGCCTGCGTCGCCAGCCCCACCTGCGAGAACAGCCGCTCCGAGCCGCAGCCCGGGAAGTAGAACACCGCTTCCGAATCGACCGTCGTCGACTTCGGGTTGCGGATGATCGGCACGATCTTGTTGTCCTCGATGTCCAGCAGCGCCCGCGCCGTCTTCTTCGGCAGGTTGCCCGGCATCTTCTTGTTCACGAAGTGGATCACCTGCTCGACCGCCGGCGGCTTGCCCGTCGTCGCCGGCGGGTGCTGCGTCTGCTTCGTCACGACCTTCTTCAGCATGTCGTTCGCGAAGCGCTGCACCTTGTAGCCCACGCCCATCATCACGCCGCGCGCGAGGTTGATCGTCTGCGGATTGGTCGCGTTCAGGAAGAACATCCCCGCCGCATTGCCGGCGTTGAACTTCTTCTTGCCCATCTTGCGCAACAGGTTGCGCATGTTCATCGTCACGTCGCCGAAGTCGATCTTCACCGGGCACGGCGTCGCGCACTTGTGGCACACCGTGCAGTGGTCGGCCACGTCGTTGAACTCGTCCCAGTGCTTGATCGACACGCCGCGGTGCGTCTGCTCCTCGTACAGGAACGCCTCGACCAGCAGCGACGTCGCCAGGATCTTGTTGCGCGGGCTGTACAGCAGGTTCGCGCGCGGCACGTGCGTCGCGCACACCGGCTTGCACTTGCCGCAGCGCAGGCAGTCCTTCACCGAATCGGCGATCGCCCCGATGTCGGACTGCTGCATGATCAGCGATTCGTAGCCCATCAGCCCGAAGCTCGGCGTGTACGCGTTGCGCAGATCGGCGCCGTCGAGCAGCTTGCCCTTGTTGAAGCGGCCGTTCGGGTCCACGCGCTGCTTGTACGCGCGGAATTCGGCGATCTCGTCCTCGGTCAGGAATTCGAGCTTCGTGATGCCGATCCCGTGTTCGCCGGAAATCACGCCGTCGAGCGAGCGCGCCAGCGTCATGATGCGGGCCACCGACGCGTGCGCGTCCTGCAGCATCTCGTAGTTGTCGGAGTTGACCGGGATGTTCGTATGGACGTTGCCGTCGCCCGCGTGCATGTGCAGCGCGACGAACACGCGCCCGCGCAGCACGCGCTTGTGGATCGCCTGCGCTTCGTCGAGGATCGGCTTGAACGCGCCGCCGTTGAAGATCGCGCGCAGCTCCGCGCGGATCTCCTGCTTCCACGAAATCCGCACCGTGCGGTCCTGCGTGATGTGGAACACGGTCGCGCCCGGCTGCTCGTCCGCGCGATCGGCGAACTTCTCCGCAAGCGCCTCGTAGCCGAGCTGCACCAGGTAGTGCTGCGCCTCGCGCAGCGGCTGGTCGAGCCGGTCGCGCACGAATTCCCAGCGTGCCCGCACGCGCTTGAGCAGCTCCAGCGCCTGCTGCACGCGGTCTTCCAGCAGTTCGGCGCTCGGGATCTCGTTCGCGTCGTCGGTCTTGCCGAGCGGCAGGTTGCCGCCCTTGAAGAACGCTTCGAGCGCGTCGACCAGCTGCAGCTTGTTCTTCAGCGACAGCTCGATGTTGATCCGCTCGATGCCGTCGGTGTACTCGCCCATCCGGTTCAGCGGGATCACCACGTCCTCGTTGATCTTGAACGCGTTCGTGTGCTTGGCGATCGCCGCCGTGCGGCTGCGGTCGAGCCAGAAGCGCTTGCGCGCCTCCGCGCTGACCGCGACGAAGCCTTCGCCGCTCTTGCCGTTCGCCATCCGGATCACCTCGGACGTCGCGTGCGCGACCGCATCCGCATCGTCGCCGACGATGTCGCCGATCAGCACCATCTTCGGGAAGGCATTGCGCTTGCTCTTGGTCGCGTAGCCGACCGCGCGCAGGTAGCGCTCGTCGAGGTGCTCGAGGCCCGCGAGGATCGCGCCGCCCTGCTTCGACGTCTCGAACAGGTAGTCCTTGATCTCGACGATGCTCGGGATCGCCTCGCGCGCCTGGCCGAAGAATTCGAGGCACACGGTGCGCGTGTGCGCGGGCATCTTGTGCAGCACCCAGCGCGCGGACGTGATAAGCCCGTCGCAGCCTTCCTTCTGCACGCCCGGCAGGCCGGCGAGGAACTTGTCGGTCACGTCCTTGCCGAGCCCTTCCTTGCGGAACCGGCGGCCCTCGATCTCGAGCATCTCCGTCTTGAGCAGCTTCTCGCCGGGCGCGTACGCGCCGTCGAACCACTTCAGCTCGAAGCGCGCGACCGCGATGTCGTGGATCTTGCCCTGGTTGTGCTCGTGGCGCGTGACTTCGAGCCAGTTGCCGTCCGGGTCGACCATTCGCCACCATGCGAGGTTGTCGAGCGCGGTGCCCCACAGCACGGCCTTCTTGCCGCCCGCGTTCATCGCGACGTTGCCGCCGATGCACGACGCGTCGAGCGAGGTCGGATCGACCGCGAACACGTAGCCGGCCGCTTCGGCCGCCTCGGTGACGCGGCGCGTGACGACGCCCGCGCCGGAGAAGATCGTCGGCACCTTGTGCGCGACGCCCGGCAGCTCGGTCAGCTCGACCGCGCCGAGCTGTTCGAGCTTCTCGGTGTTGATCACCGCGGAGAACGGCGTGAGCGGCACCGCGCCGCCCGTGTAGCCGGTGCCGCCGCCGCGCGGGATCACGGTCAGGCCGAGCTCGAAGCACGCCTTGATCAGCGCGGCGATCTCGGCTTCGGTGTCCGGCGTCAGCACGACGAACGGGTATTCGACGCGCCAGTCGGTCGCGTCCGTCACGTGCGACACGCGCGACAGCCCGTCGAAGCGGATGTTGTCCTTCTGCGTGCAGCGGCCGAGCGCCTTGGTCGCGCGGCGGCGCAGCTCGGCCATCTTGTCGAATTCGTCGGCGAATTCGTTGACCGCGCGCTGCGCGGCGCTCTCGAGCATCTCGACGCGCGATGC
>NZ_NKFE01000009.1:0-2915 GCF_002223195.1 Burkholderia sp. AU28863
AAGGCAGACTTGTTATAGGATCAAGCCTTACGGGCAATTAGTATCAGTTAGCTGAACGCATTACTGCGCTTACACACCTGACCTATCAACGTCCTGGTCTCGAACGACCCTTCAAGGGGATCTAGTCCCCAGGGATATCTCATCTTAAGGCGAGTTTCCCGCTTAGATGCTTTCAGCGGTTATCTCTTCCGAACATAGCTACCCGGCGATGCCACTGGCGTGACAACCGGTACACCAGAGGTTCGTCCACTCCGGTCCTCTCGTACTAGGAGCAGCCCCCTTCAAATATCCAACGCCCACGGCAGATAGGGACCAAACTGTCTCACGACGTTTTAAACCCAGCTCACGTACCTCTTTAAATGGCGAACAGCCATACCCTTGGGACCGGCTACAGCCCCAGGATGAGATGAGCCGACATCGAGGTGCCAAACACCGCCGTCGATATGAACTCTTGGGCGGTATCAGCCTGTTATCCCCAGAGTACCTTTTATCCGTTGAGCGATGGCCCTTCCATACAGAACCACCGGATCACTATGACCTGCTTTCGCACCTGCTCGACTTGTCGGTCTCGCAGTTAAGCACGCTTATGCCATTGCACTATCAGCACGATTTCCGACCGTACCTAGCGTACCTTCGTACTCCTCCGTTACGCTTTGGGAGGAGACCGCCCCAGTCAAACTGCCTACCATGCACTGTCCCCGACCCGGATCACGGGCCAAGGTTAGAACCTCAAACAAACCAGGGTGGTATTTCAAGGACGGCTCCACCGAAACTAGCGTTCCGGTTTCATAGCCTCCCACCTATCCTACACAGATCGGTTCAAAGTCCAATGCAAAGCTACAGTAAAGGTTCATGGGGTCTTTCCGTCTAGCCGCGGGTAGATTGCATCATCACAAACACTTCAACTTCGCTGAGTCTCGGGAGGAGACAGTGTGGCCATCGTTACGCCATTCGTGCAGGTCGGAACTTACCCGACAAGGAATTTCGCTACCTTAGGACCGTTATAGTTACGGCCGCCGTTTACCGGGACTTCAATCAAGAGCTTGCACCCCATCATTTAATCTTCCGGCACCGGGCAGGCGTCACACCCTATACGTCCACTTTCGTGTTTGCAGAGTGCTGTGTTTTTATTAAACAGTCGCAGCCACCAGTTTATTGCAACCCCTTCACCCTCCTGGCGCAGGCCAGTCAAGCTACAAGGGCGTACCTTATCCCGAAGTTACGGTACCAATTTGCCGAGTTCCTTCTCCCGAGTTCTCTCAAGCGCCTTAGAATACTCATCTCGCCCACCTGTGTCGGTTTGCGGTACGGTCATCGTTAGACTGAAGCTTAGAGGCTTTTCTTGGAACCACTTCCAATTGCTTCGCTCCCTAAGGAGCTCGCGCCACACCCTTGAATTACGCGCCCGGATTTGCCTAAGCGCCTTCTCCAATGCAGCGACCGGGACGTCCAACACCCGGACAACCTTCCGCGATCCGTCCCCCCATCGCATCTAACAATGGTGCAGGAATATTGACCTGCTTCCCATCAGCTACGCATTTCTGCCTCGCCTTAGGGGCCGACTCACCCTACGCCGATGAACGTTGCGTAGGAAACCTTGGGCTTACGGCGAGGGGGCCTTTCACCCCCTTTATCGCTACTCATGTCAGCATTCGCACTTCCGATACCTCCAGCACCCTTTACAAGGCACCTTCGCAGGCTTACGGAACGCTCTCCTACCATGCGTGCAAGCACGCATCCGCAGCTTCGGTATATAGCTTAGCCCCGTTACATCTTCCGCGCAGGACGACTCGATCAGTGAGCTATTACGCTTTCTTTAAAGGGTGGCTGCTTCTAAGCCAACCTCCTGACTGTTTTAGCCTTCCCACTTCGTTTCCCACTTAGCTATATTTGGGGACCTTAGCTGGCGGTCTGGGTTGTTTCCCTCTTGACACCGGACGTTAGCACCCGATGTCTGTCTCCCGTGATTGCACTCTTCGGTATTCGGAGTTTGCTATGGCGGGGTAATCTGCAATAGACCCCCCAACCATGACAGTGCTCTACCCCCGAAGGTGAGACACGAGGCACTACCTAAATAGTTTTCGGAGAGAACCAGCTATTTCCAGGTTTGTTTAGCCTTTCACCCCTATCCACAGCTCATCCCCTAACTTTTCAACGTTAGTGGGTTCGGACCTCCAGTACGTGTTACCGCACCTTCATCCTGGCCATGGATAGATCACCTGGTTTCGGGTCTACGCCCAGCAACTGAACGCCCTATTCGGACTCGCTTTCGCTACGCCTGCCCTATACGGTTAAGCTTGCTACTGAACGTAAGTCGCTGACCCATTATACAAAAGGTACGCCGTCACCCCTTGCGAGGCTCCGACTGTTTGTATGCATGCGGTTTCAGGATCTATTTCACTCCCCTCCCGGGGTTCTTTTCGCCTTTCCCTCACGGTACTGGTTCACTATCGGTCGATCACGAGTATTTAGCCTTGGAGGATGGTCCCCCCATCTTCAGACAGGATTTCACGTGTCCCGCCCTACTTGTCGCACACCTAGTTCTTTCATACTGTTTTCGCCTACAGGGCTATCACCTGCTATGGCCGCACTTTCCAGAGCGTTCGGCTAACAATACAAATAAAGAGTGCAAGGCTCATCCCATTTCGCTCGCCACTACTTTGGGAATCTCGGTTGATTTCTTTTCCTGCGGTTACTTAGATGTTTCAGTTCACCGCGTTCGCTTCACTAGACCTATGTATTCAGTCTAGGATGACCCAAAAGGGCCGGGTTTCCCCATTCGGACATCTACGGATCAAAGCTCGTTTGCCAGCTCCCCGTAGCTTTTCGCAGGCTACCGCGTCCTTCATCGCCTGTGATCGCCAAGGCATCCACCACATGCACTTGTTCGCTTGACCCTATAACGAGTCTGTCTC
>NZ_NKFE01000013.1:0-1887 GCF_002223195.1 Burkholderia sp. AU28863
GATCGAATCGGTTCTTCACGAAACCCGTCAGTTCGCGCCGCCCGCGGCGCTCGAGAAGACGGCGACCATTTCCGGCATGCCGGCCTATCGCGCGCTCGTCGCCGAGGCCGAGCAGGATTACGAAGGCTTCTGGGCGCGTCTCGCGCGCGAGGGCCTCACGTGGCACAAGCCGTTCACCAAGGTGCTGGACGAGAGCAACGCGCCGTTCTACAAGTGGTTCGACGACGGCGAGCTGAACGCGTCGTACAACTGCCTCGACCGCCACGTCGAAGCCGGCAACGGCGAGCGCGTCGCGGTGATCTTCGAGGCCGACGACGGCACCGTCACCCGCGTCACCTATGCGGATCTCCTCGCACGCGTGTCGCGCTTCGCCAATGCGCTGAAGAAACGCGGCATCGGCAAGGGCGACCGCGTCGTCATCTATATTCCGATGTCGATCGAAGGCATCGTCGCGATGCAGGCCTGCGCGCGTATCGGCGCGACGCACTCGGTCGTGTTCGGCGGCTTCTCCGCGAAATCGCTGAACGAGCGGCTCGTCGACGTCGGCGCGGTCGCGCTGATCACCGCCGACGAGCAGGCGCGCGGCGGCAAGACGCTGCCGCTCAAGAGCATCGCCGACGAGGCGATCGCGATGGGCGGCTGCGACGCGCTCAAGAGCGTGATCGTCTATCGCCGCACCGGCGGCAAGATCGACTGGCATGCGGAGCGCGACCTGTGGATGCACGAGCTGACCGACGGCGAGTCCGACACGTGCGAGCCGACCTGGGTCGGCGCCGAGCATCCGCTGTTCATCCTGTATACGTCGGGCTCGACCGGCAAGCCGAAGGGCGTGCAGCACAGCACCGGCGGCTACCTGCTGTGGGCCGCGCAGACGATGAAGTGGACCTTCGACTGGAAACCCGACGACGTGTTCTGGTGCACGGCCGACATCGGCTGGGTCACGGGCCACACGTACATCACGTACGGGCCGCTCGCGTGCGGCGGCACGCAGGTCGTGTTCGAGGGCGTGCCGACTTATCCGGACGCCGGCCGCTTCTGGAAGATGATCGCCGACCACAAGGTCACCGTGTTCTACACCGCGCCGACCGCGATCCGTTCGCTGATCAAGGCGGCCGAAGCCGACGAGACGGTCCACCCGAAGCGCTATGACCTGTCGAGCCTGCGCATCATCGGCACGGTCGGCGAGCCGATCAATCCGGAAGCGTGGATGTGGTACCACAAACACGTCGGCCACGAGCGCTGCCCGATCGTCGACACGTGGTGGCAGACCGAAACCGGCGGCCACATGATCACGCCGCTGCCGGGCGCGACGCCGACCGTGCCGGGCTCGTGCACGCTGCCGCTGCCGGGCATCATGGCCGCGGTGGTCGACGAGACGGGCCAGGACGTGCCGAACGGGCAAGGCGGGATTCTCGTGGTCAAGCGTCCGTGGCCCGCGATGATCCGCACGATCTGGGGCGACCCGGAGCGCTTCAAGAAGAGTTATTACCCGGAAGAACTCGGCGGCACGCTGTATCTGGCCGGCGACGGCACGGTACGCGACAAGGAGACCGGCTACTTCACGATCATGGGCCGGATCGACGACGTGCTGAACGTGTCGGGCCACCGGCTGGGCACGATGGAGATCGAGTCGGCGCTGGTGTCGCACGAGCTCGTGGCCGAGGCGGCGGTGGTCGGCCGTCCGGACGACACGACGGGCGAGGCGGTCGTGGCGTTCGTCGTGCTCAAGCGTTCGCGCCCGGAAGGCGACGAAGCGGCGGCGCTCGCGAAGA
Source organism: Burkholderia sp. AU28863 (assembly GCF_002223195.1). Lineage (NCBI taxonomy): Bacteria > Pseudomonadati > Pseudomonadota > Betaproteobacteria > Burkholderiales > Burkholderiaceae > Burkholderia > Burkholderia sp. AU28863. The sequence continues at coordinate 1,773 of NZ_NKFE01000013.1, forward strand.
CGCTGCGCGACTGGGTCGGCAAGCAGATCGGGCCGATCGCGAAGCCGAAGGACATCCGCTTCGGCGACAACCTGCCGAAGACGCGCTCGGGCAAGATCATGCGGCGCCTGCTGCG
>NZ_NKFE01000029.1:0-1677 GCF_002223195.1 Burkholderia sp. AU28863
GGTTGTTCCGATCGCCCTAAAGATCAGGTCTCCTATCAAAAAAGGGACGATGCGCAAGACCGCGACGATCCACGCATCGCCGCGCTCAAGCAAACCGCGAAGACCCAGCCGAAGGCCGCCTACGACCTTGGCCTGCGCTATTTCCGCGGCGACGGCGTGCGCCAGGACAGCTACCAGGCGCTCAAGTGGATGCGCGAGGCCGCCGAACGCGGCGACCTGAACGCGCAAAAGGCGCTCGGCGGTTTCTACCTGTTCGGCCTCGAGGAAATGGGCTCGGATGCGCGCGAAGCGGAGAAGTGGCTGTCGATCGCGGCGGGCCGCGGCGACAAGGAATCGAAAAAGCTGCTCGAACTCGCGCGCAAGGCCAAGAAAGAAGACGAAGAAGACTGGAAGTGGCGCACGCAATGGCGTGACACGTATTACGGCTACTGGTACTCGGGCTATCCGTACTACGGCGTCTGGCAACAGACGTACTGGTACTACTGACCGGGTATCGAGCAACGGGGCAGCAGCGGGGAGACCACCATCGCGCGCCACGCCGGGGGGCTTATCGACGTTCGCACGAACACATAAGCCGAACAACGACTCTAATCGACCGACAACGACATGAAGACCAACCTTTCCCAACGTCTCACTCAAGGCGCGCTGGTTGCAGCGCTTGGCGCGTGCGTCGCGGGTTGCGGCGGCGTGGTGACGCCCGGCGGGCAGAACGCCGGCGTGACGGGCGCGGCGGCAGGCGGCGCGAGCGCCGGCGCCGATTCGCAACTGCAGCGCTGTGCGTCGCCGCTGGGCACGATCGCGGTCGACGACGGCCGCAACGCCGACTGGTGGGGCCCGTTCGGCAGCGCGACCAAGGTGACGAGCATCGACCCGCTGCTGCGGCTGGCCGTGCAGCAGTCGAACTGCTTCGTGATCACGTCGATCGGCAACCAGAAGAGCGACGCGCGCCTGTCGCGCATCACGCAGCTGCAGCGCAACTCGGGCGAATACCGCGCGGGCTCGAAGCAGCAGAAGGGCCAGCGCGTCGCGGCCGACTACTACATGGAACCGCAGATCGTGATCAACGATTCGCCGATCGGCGGGATCGGCAGCATGATCGGCGGGCTGATCGGCAACAGCGCGGTGGCGGCGGTGGCGGGCCACCTGCAGACGAAGGCGTCGGTGGTGACGCTGACGCTGTTCGACGTGCGCTCGGCGGTGCAGATCGCGGCGTCGGAAGGCAGCTCGACGGCGACGAACTACGGCGCGGCGCTGGGCGGCCTCGGCGGCGGGGTGGGCGGCGGGCTCGCCGGCTTCTCGACGACGCCGGAAGGCAAGGCGACGGTCGTCGCGTTCATCGACGCGTGGAACAAGATGGTCGTGGCGCTGCGCAGCTACAAGGCGCAGGACGTCAAGGGCGGGCTGGGCCGCGGTGGCCAGCTGCAGGTCAACTGACGTCGCCGGGCCGGCGGGGGCCGCCGGCCGATCCTGATTCGTGATTCGTGATGGTCGGTGCGTGCGGCGTGATCCGCGCGTACGGGCTTCGTTCGTCCTGTTCGTTTGGAAGGTGATCCCGATGAAAGCCGCTGCACTGATTGCATTGACCTGCCTCGCGCTGACCGCTTGCGGCGGCGACGACAATCCCTCGCCCGCTTCGTCGGGCGGCTCGGGCACGAGCAACAACGGCGGCAGCGGCGG
>NZ_NKFE01000014.1:0-1677 GCF_002223195.1 Burkholderia sp. AU28863
TGCCACGTGATTCGCGGCGGCCTGAACTACAACATGGAACTGCGCTGGGACGGCGTGCCGTCGCTCGCGCTCGCGATGGAGATGCTCAAGCAGCAGGTCGCGATCACGCCCGCGCCGCAGTGGGTGCGCGTGGTCGGCGGCTTCACCGAACACCAGTTCGTGGAGAAGCGGCTGCCGACGATCGACGAACTCAATGCGGTCGCGCCGGACACGCCCGTGTTCATCCTGCATCTGTACGATCGCGCGTTGCTGAACGCGGCGGCGCTGCGGGTGGTCGGCTACACGAAGGACACGCCGGAGCCGCCGGGCGGGACGATCCTGCGCGATGCGGCGGGCAACCCGACCGGCCTGCTGCTCGCGAACCCGAACGCGACAATCCTCTACGCGACGCTCGCGAAGGGGCCGAAGCTGCCGTTCGAGTATCAGTACAACTCGACGCGCCATTTCATGCGCGAGCTGAACCGGCTGGGCGTGACGGGCGTGATCGATGCGGGCGGCGGTTCGCAGAATTATCCCGACGATTACGAAGTGATCCGCAAGCTGCACGACGCGGGCGAGATGACGATCCGGATCGCGTACAACCTGTTCACGCAGAAGCCGAACGCGGAAAAGGAAGACTTCGTGAACTGGACGAAGAGCGTCAAGTACCACGACGGCACTGACTACTTCCGCAATAACGGCGCCGGCGAGATGCTGGCGTTTTCCGCGGCCGACTTCGAGGATTTCCGCGTCGCGCGGCCGGACCTGCCCGCGCAGATGGAGGACGATCTCGAAGGCGTCGTGCGCGTGCTCGCGGAAAACCGCTGGCCGTGGCGCATGCACGCGACCTACGACGAAACGATCAGCCGCGCGCTCGACGTATTCGAGAAGGTCAACGAAGACATCCCGCTCGAAGGGCTGAACTGGTTCTTCGATCACGCGGAAACGATCACCGAGAAATCGATGGACCGGATCGCCGCGCTCGGCGGCGGCATCGCGGTGCAGCACCGGATGGCGTACCAGGGCGAATACTTCGTCGAGCGCTACGGCGCGCAAGCCGCGGAGGCGACGCCGCCGGTCGCGAAGATGCTTGCCAAGGGGCTGAAGGTGTCGGCCGGCACCGACGCGACGCGCGTCGCATCGTACAACCCGTGGGTGTCGCTCGCATGGCTCGTGACGGGCAAGACGGTCGGCGGCATGCGCATGTATCCGCAGCGCAACCTGCTCGATCGCGAAACCGCGCTGCGGATGTGGACCGAGTACGTGACGTGGTTCTCGAACGAGGAGGGCAAGAAGGGGCGCATCGCGGTGGGGCAGCTTGCCGACCTGGTGGTCCCGGATCGCGATTTCTTCGCATGCGCGGAGGACGACATCGCCGCCACGACCGCGTTGCTGACGGTGGTCGACGGGAAGATCGTGTGGGGCGCGGGGCCGTTCGCGTCGCACGACGCGCCGATTCCGCCGGCGATGCCCGACTGGTCGCCGGTGCGCGAGTTCGGCGGCTATGGCGGCTGGGGCGCGACGCAGCGCAACGGCGCGCCGCTGCAACGCGCGGCGGCCGCCGCGATGTGCGGCTGCGCGAATGAATGCAACCTTCACCAGCATGCGCACGCGAGCGCATGGGCAAGCACGTTGCCGACGTCGGATGCGAAGGGCTTCTGGGGCGCGTTCGGGTGCTCTTGCTGGGCGATCTGACAT
>NZ_NKFE01000016.1:0-1547 GCF_002223195.1 Burkholderia sp. AU28863
CTCGTCGACGACATGTACAGGAAGTTGTCGAGACCGCTCATCTGCTGCTCGATCACCTGCGTCACCGTGTCTTCCACCGTCTTCGCGGAAGCGCCCGGGTAGTTCGCGGTGATCTGGATCGATGGCGGCGCGATCGTCGGATACTGCGAGATCGGCAGCGTGAAGATCGCCGCAACCCCGGCCAGCATCAGGATGATGGCGATCACCCACGCGAAGATCGGGCGATCGATAAAAAACTTTGCCATGAAACAGGCTCCCTGTTATTTCGCGCTCGAGGCAGCGGCAGCACTCGCCGGCGCGGCGCCCGATGCGGCGGCACCGGAAGCGGCAGCGGCGCCGGACCCGGCGGCGGCCGGCGCGGCGGGGGCAGCAGCACCCGAGGCGGCATCGGCCGCCGGTGCGAGCTGCGCGGGGACCGTCTTCACGGTCGCGCCCGGGCGCACCTTGTCGACGCCTTGCACGATCACGTGATCGCCCGCTTGCAGACCGCCTTCGACGATCCAGTTCTGGCCTTGCATGCCGGTCGTCTTCAGCGGACGCGGCTCGACCTTGTTGCTGGCGTTCACCACCATCGCGATCGCCTGCCCCTTCTGGTCGTGCGTGACGCCGATCTGCGGCACCAGGAACGCGTTCTCGTTCACGCCTTCCTCGATCCGCGCGCGCACGAACATCCCCGGCAGCAGCACCTTGCCCGGGTTCGGGAACACCGCGCGGATCGTCACCGAGCCGGTGGTCTGGTCGACCGTCACGTCCGAGAACTGCAGCTTGCCGGCTTCCGAATAGGTCTTGCCGTCTTCCAGGATCAGCGACACCTTCGCCGCGCCCGGACCGCTCGTCTTCAGACGGCCGCTCTGCACGTCCTGACGCAGCTTCAGCCCTTCGAGGCTCGACTGCGTGAGGTCGACGTACACCGGATCGAGCTGCTGCACCGTCGACATCAGCGTCGCCTGGCTCGCCTGCACGTACGCGCCCGGCGTCACCTGCGAGATGCCGACGCGGCCGCTGATCGGCGACACGACATCCGTATAGCCGAGGTTGATCTGCGCGGTGTCGACCGCCGCCTTGCCGGCCGCGACATCCGCCGCGGCCTGGCCCTGCGTGGCGACCGCGTTGTCGTAGTCCTGCTTGCTGACCGCGTTCGCGGCGACCAGCACCTTGTAGCGCGCGACCAGTGCGTTCTGCGTGACGAGATTCGCCTGCGCCTTCGCGAGCGTCGCCTTCGCGCTGTTCAGCGCGGCGATGTACGGCGCCGGATCGATCTTGTAGAGGCGTTGACCGGCCTTGACGTCGGTGCCTTCGGTGAATTCACGGCGCAGCACGATGCCGTCGACCCGCGCACGGACCTGCGCGACGAGGAATGCACTGGTGCGGCCCGGCAGGTCGGTGAAGACCGGTACGGCTTGCGGCTGGACGGTGACGACGCCGACTTCCGGCGTTTGCGGCGGCGGTGCCGATTCTTTCTTCCCGCACGCGGCCAGGAAAACGGCGGCCGTCGCGACAGTGATTAAGCGGTATGGAACCCGTTCGACGCGCATGGAGCGACCTCT
>NZ_NKFE01000028.1:0-1475 GCF_002223195.1 Burkholderia sp. AU28863
ACGCAACTTCCAGAATCGCCGTTTCCATGTCAGCCACCGTGAACCGGCGGGGTTTCTTCGTGCCGGGTTGCGCTTCATTTGCCCGCACCGGCAGCCCGCGATGCGTTCGCGACGGCGCGGTGCCGATCCGCCGGCTGTCGCGCTGCGCCTGAAACGCTTGCGCCACCTGCAACGCGTGACTCAGCCGCTTGTGGTCCACGATTGCGCCTTGGTCGACCTCAGCCAGCCGGTCATAGGACTGAGCTGCCAGTATCTGACCGGCTGCTCGGATTTCAATCCGACCATCCGGGTACTCCCACACCTCGACGTCGCGATGTATCCACGCTCGATTCCCTGGCGTATCGTCCAGCAGGTACAGCACCCGGTCGTACTGCACCGTCAACGCCTTCGTCACCCGGCGTGTCTCACGCCAGGTCAGCAGCCGGTCCAGATCCTCGTCGGATCGCAGCGGCCGATGCGCATCAAAGCCGCTGCGCGGCGGCTTCGCGAAGCGCGCGTTATACGTGGCGATGAAGGAGGGCGCATAAGCGTTGGCATCCGCTACCGTGTTGATGCCGCGCAGTCGCATCTCCTTGACCAGCCGATCCTGCAGCGTCAGGTGGGCCCGCTCGACGCGCCCCTTGGCCGAGCTGCTGTTCGCACAGAACGTGTCGATGTTCAGTTCGTACATCGCCCGGCCGAAGTGCGTCACGCTCTGGCCGGTCTTGCTGGCGCTCGTATTGCGGAACACGCTGTACTTGTCGCTGTAGAACGCCACCGGCTTGCCGTAGCGCTCCAGATACATTCGCGTGGCCTCGAAGTAGCTGAACGTCGATTCGGTCTGCGTGAAGTGCAGCACCATCAGCCGGCTCGTCGCGTCGTCCACGTACACCAGCAGCGTGCAGGCCGGCGCTCGTTCCTCGAACCACCGATGATCGCAGCCGTCGATCTGGATCAGTTCACCCAGACACGCCCGGCGCGCTCGCGGCTGGTAGACCTTCGGCGGACGCTGCCGGCGCGGAATCCACAAACCTGCGTCTGTCATCAGCTTCCTGACCGTCTCCTTGGCCAGCCGAATGCCGTGACACTCCCAGAGCTTCTCGCAGGCCAGCGTCGGCCCAAAATCGGCGTAGCGCTCTCGAATAATGGTCAAGGCGCGTAACGCGAGCCCGTCGTCGAGCTTGCGGTTGCCTGGCCGGCCACGACGGCCCGAAGCGACGCCGCCAGGTCCGTGCTCGCGATACCGGATGACCAGCCGTTCTACCTGGCGCACGCTCAGGCCCAGCCGTTCGGCTGCACGCCCGGGCTTCAAACCCATATCCACCACGGCCTGGATCACCTTGAGTCGATCAAGCTCTCGCATCGTCAGTGTCACCAATCCGGCTGGCTGCATGGTCGGCTCCCGCGCTTGCTCAACGAGCCGTCCAGCATGCCAGCAGTCAAAAACACGACATCTGTAAATAGCCAGAACACGACATTAGGATATGGCTGCCACA
>NZ_NKFE01000027.1:0-1202 GCF_002223195.1 Burkholderia sp. AU28863
AGCCGCGCGCATAGAGTTCGCGCAGGTGCGCGCCGAGTTCGTCGAACGGCACGTCGGCATCGACGCGCGATGCGAGACCGTGCACGAGGGCGCCTGGATAACGCGCCTGGATACGTCGCGCGGTATCGAGCGCGCCCGCGCCGAGTATCACGATCGCGGGCGGCGTCGTCATCCTTGCCATTTTTCCCCCGGCACGACGAGCAGCGAGAAATACGGCGACGCCATCGGATCGACTTCGTCGAGCGGCACGATGCGCTGGTTCGCCATCGTCGCGCGCTCGACGTACAGCGCGCGCTTCGCGAGCCCGAGTTCGTCGAGCACGCGCCGCACCTTGTCGAAATTGCGGCCGAGCTTCATCACGACGGCCGCGTCGGCCCGCGCGAGGCGTTCGCGCAGTTCGTGCTCGGGCAGCACGCCCGACAGCACCGACAGGCTCTGGTTGCGATAGACGAGCGGCTGGCCGAGCACGGCCGTGCCGCCGAGCATCGCGCATACGCCGGGAATCACCTCGGCGTCGTAACGCGGCGCGAGCCGGTCGTGCAGGTACATGTACGAGCCGTAGAAGAACGGGTCGCCTTCGCAGATCACCGCGACGTCGCGGCCTGCATCGAGGTGCGCGGCGACGATCTCGGCCGCGGTGTCGTAGAAATCGGCGATCACCGTCTCGTAGCACAGCGGAGGGGGCAGCGCCTCGGTCGTAACCGGGTAGACCAGCGGCAGTTGCGTCTGAGCGTCGAGCAGGTGCGCCTCGACGATGCCGTACGCGTTGCCTTTCTTGCCCTTCGCGACGAAATACGCGACCACGGGCGCCGCCTGCAGCACGCGTAGCGCCTTGATCGTCATCAGTTCGGGATCGCCGGGGCCGACCCCGACGCCGAACAGCCGTCCGCGCGCGCTCGTCATTCGACCTCCGTCGCAAGCGCATTGACCGCGGCGGCGGCCATCGCGCTGCCGCCGCGCCGGCCGAGCAGCGTGACGTACGGCACGCCGCGGCTGTCGGCGTCGAGCGCCGCCTTCGATTCGGCCGCGCCGATGAAGCCGACCGGGAAACCGACGATCAGCGCGGGGCGCGGCGCGCCGGCGTCGATCATGTCGAGCAGGTGGAACAGCGCGGTCGGCGCGTTGCCGATCACGACGACGCTGCCCGCGAGATGCGGACGCCACAGTTCGAGCGCGGCGGCCGAACGCGTGTTGCCGAGGCG
>NZ_NKFE01000017.1:0-1006 GCF_002223195.1 Burkholderia sp. AU28863
TGCTTCAGCAGGTGATCCGCGAACATCAGCTTGCGTTCCTGCGTGCCGAATTCCGCGAACACGCGCCCCGGCGGCGTCAGGAACACGTCGCCTTCGCGCACGTCCGCGAAGCCGAGGTACTGCAGCACTTCCGCGATCGGGAACAGGTCGTCGACTTCCAGATGCAGCGTGCGCGCGATTTCCGGCATGTCGGCGCGACCGTGGTACGGCGCCATCGCGAGCGTCTCGATCAGGCCGGCCATCAGGTTGGTCGACACCTGCGGCAGCCAGCTGCCGAGCTCCAGCCCCTTCTTCGTCGCTTCGCCGGTCTGGCGTGCGGTCATCTTCGCGTAGATGTCGTCGACGAGCTTGCGGAACGCCGGGTCCAGACGATTGCGCGGGTGCTTGAACGGCACCTTGATCTCGGCAATCACGCGGCCCGGGTTCGACGACAGCACGAGGATCCGGTCGCACATGAACACCGCTTCCTCGATGTTGTGCGTGACGATCAGCACCGACTTGATCGGCATGCGGCCCTGCGTCCACAGATCGAGCAGGTCGGTACGCAGCGTCTCGGCCGTCAGCACGTCGAGCGCGGAGAACGGCTCGTCCATCAGCAGAATGGTCGGATCGACGACGAGCGCGCGCGCAAACCCGACGCGCTGGCGCATCCCGCCCGACAGCTCCCGCGGGTACGCGTTCTCGAAGCCGTCGAGACCGATCAGGTCGATCGCGGCGAGCGCACGCTCGCGCCGCTCGCGCGCGCCGACGCCGAGTGCTTCGAGCCCGGCTTCCACGTTCTGCAACACGGTGAGCCACGGGAACAGCGCGAAAGTCTGGAACACCATCGCGACGCCTTCGGCCGGGCCGCGCAGCGGCTTGCCGAGATAGGTCACCTCGCCGCCGGTCGGCTCGATCAGCCCGGCGATGATCCGCAGCAGCGTCGACTTGCCCGAGCCCGAGCGGCCGAGCAGGCCGACGATCTCGCCTTCGCGCAGCGACAGGTTCGCGTCGTCGAGCACGAGCA
>NZ_NKFE01000018.1:0-990 GCF_002223195.1 Burkholderia sp. AU28863
GCAATACGGCCCGCGCGAATCGATGGAATACGACGTCGTGATCGTCGGCGGCGGCCCCGCCGGGCTGTCGGCGGCGATCCGGCTCAAGCAGCTGGCCGCCGAGAAAGGCACCGAGATCGGCGTGTGCGTGCTCGAGAAGGGTTCCGAGATCGGCGCGCACATCCTGTCGGGCGCGGTGATGGACCCGCGCGCGATCACCGAGCTGTTTCCCGACTGGAAGGAGCGCGGCGCGCCGCTCGATGTCGAGGTGAGCGAAGACCGCTTCCTGTTCCTGTCCGAGAAGAGCGCGGTGACCACGCCGAACTGGGCGCTGCCGGACAACTTCAAGAATCACGGCAACTACGTGATTTCGCTGGGCAACGTGACCCGCTGGCTTGGCCAGCAGGCCGAGGCGCTCGGCGTGGAAATCTTCCCCGGCTTCCCCGCTGCGGAGATTCTCTACAACGACGACGGCTCCGTGAAAGGCGTCGCCACCGGCAACATGGGCGTGGGCAAGGACGGCGAGCCGACCGAGAACTTCCAGCTCGGCATGGAGCTGCACGCGAAGTACACGCTGTTCGCCGAAGGCTGCCGCGGCCATCTGGGGCGGCAACTGATCGCGAAGTACAAGCTCGACGCGAACGCCGATCCGCAGGCGTACGGGATCGGCATCAAGGAACTGTGGGAAATCGATCCCGCGAAGCACAAGCCGGGCCTGGTGATCCACACGGCCGGCTGGCCGCTGAAACCGGATACGTACGGCGGCTCGTTCCTGTATCACATGGACAACAACCAGGTCGTGGTCGGCTTCGTGGTGGGCCTGGGCTACACGAACCCGTACCTGTCGCCGTTCGAGGAATTCCAGCGCTACAAGACGCATCCGTCGATCCGCGCGTTCCTCGAAGGCGGCAAGCGCGTGTCGTACGGCGCGCGCGCGATCACGGCCGGCGGCCTGCTGTCGCTGCCGAAGACGGTGTTCCCGGGCGGCGCGCTGATCGGCGACGACGCGGG
>NZ_NKFE01000019.1:0-953 GCF_002223195.1 Burkholderia sp. AU28863
GTAGTGATCGTATCGGCCGCGCGGACCGCGGTCGGCAAATTCGGCGGCTCGCTCGCGAAGATTGCGGCGCCGGAACTGGGCGCGACGGTGATCCGCGCGGTGCTGGAGCGTGCGGGCGTGAAGCCCGACCAGGTCAGCGAAGTGATCATGGGCCAGGTGCTGACGGCCGGCTCGGGGCAGAACCCGGCGCGGCAGTCGCTGATCAAGGCGGGGCTGCCGAGCGCGGTGCCGGGCATGACGATCAACAAGGTGTGCGGCTCGGGCCTGAAGGCCGTGATGCTGGCGGCGAACGCGATCGTCGCGGGCGACGCGGAGATCGTGATCGCGGGCGGCCAGGAGAACATGAGCGCGGCGCCGCACGTGCTGCCGGGCTCGCGCGACGGGTTCCGGATGGGCGACGCGAAGCTGGTCGACACGATGATCGTCGACGGGCTGTGGGACGTGTACAACCAGTACCACATGGGCATCACGGCGGAGAACGTCGCGAAGGAATACGGGATCACGCGCGAAGAGCAGGACGCGTTCGCGGCGCTGTCGCAGAACAAGGCGGAAGCCGCGCAGAAGGCCGGGCGTTTCGACGACGAGATCGTGCCGGTGTCGATCCCGCAACGCAAGGGCGAGCCGCTGCAGTTCGCGACCGACGAGTTCGTGCGTCACGGCGTGACGGCGGAGTCGCTGGCCGGGCTGAAGCCGGCGTTCGCGAAGGACGGCTCGGTGACGGCGGCGAACGCGTCGGGGTTGAACGACGGCGCGGCGGCGGTGCTGGTGATGTCGGCGCAGAAGGCGGCGGCGCTGGGCCTGACGCCGCTGGCGCGGATCAAGGCGTATGCGAACGCGGGCGTGGATCCGAGCGTGATGGGCATGGGGCCGGTGCCGGCGTCGCGCCGTGCGCTGGAGCGCGCGGGCTGGACGCCGGGCGACCTGGACCTGATGGAGATCAACGAAGCGTTCGC
>NZ_NKFE01000020.1:0-902 GCF_002223195.1 Burkholderia sp. AU28863
CCTGCTCAACCCGCCTGACGATATTCCAACAGACGAGCGAGCAGCCGAGTTTGAGGAACGCTTCGTGAATGTCCGCGCGACGATCGAAGCGAATGCCTAGACGACGGAAATAGTGGAACCAAGAGTGAGTACGTTCGACGACCCACCGATACGCGCCGAGTCCGCTGCCGTGTTCGATTCGACGCTGTGCGATCACGGGCCTGATGCCGCGTTCGCACAGCGCGCGCCGGTGCCGCTTGGAGTCGTAGCCCCGATCGGCATAGACGACGCCGAGTTTCTGAAGCGCTCGGCCACGCACGCCTCGAATCGACGGAATCGAGTCGATACGCGGCAGCAGTTGCGTTACGTCGTTGGCGTTTGCGCCGATCAGGATTGCGACGACGGGAATTCCGTTGGAGTCTACGAGGATGTGATTCTTGGAGTCCGGATGTGCGCGATCCGTGGGGTTCGGGCCAGTTTTTCGCCCGCCCCAACCGCACGTACCGACGATGAATCGACCGCAGCGTATGAAAGGTCGAACTGGCCCGTCGCACGCAGCTTGTCGCGCAACAATTCGTGCAGCCGATCCCACGCGCCAGTCTTTTGCCAGTCGTCTAGTCGACGCCGGCAAGTCACGCCCGAGCCGAATCCCAGCCGGGTCGGCAAGTGGTTCCAACGGATGCCTGTCCTGAGCACGAACAGGATGCCGTTGAGCGCCACGCGATCCAGCACACGCGGACGCCCCGGATCGCTCTTCGCGCGAGGTTTCACGACAGGCAGCAAGGGTTCGATCAGTTTTCACAGCTCGTCGTCAAATGATCGGCGCTTCCATCCTTGGACTCCCGTTGTTCCGGTGCCCAAGGTTAACAAATTGCCGAAGAAGTAAACAGCCCCCTCTCAGGGAATTTGAACTGGCCTCTAAG
>NZ_NKFE01000021.1:0-762 GCF_002223195.1 Burkholderia sp. AU28863
AGAAGTGGCTAGTCTAACCGCAAGGAGGACGGTCACCACGGTAGGATTCATGACTGGGGTGAAGTCGTAACAAGGTAGCCGTATCGGAAGGTGCGGCTGGATCACCTCCTTTCCAGAGCTATCTCGCGAAGTTGAGCGCTCACGCTTATCGGCTGTAAATTAAAGACAGACTCAGGGGTCTGTAGCTCAGTCGGTTAGAGCACCGTCTTGATAAGGCGGGGGTCGTTGGTTCGAATCCAACCAGACCCACCATTGTCTGGCGGTAACACACCTGAGGCATCTGTACTCATGGGGGCATAGCTCAGCTGGGAGAGCACCTGCTTTGCAAGCAGGGGGTCGTCGGTTCGATCCCGTCTGCCTCCACCAATCACCAACGCTAAGGGCTTGGTTCAGACGCTGAACCGAGAATTTTGCATTGGCGATTGAGCCAGTCAGAGGATATCAACAGATATCGGCTGTCGTTCTTTAACAATCTGGAAGAAGTAAGTAATTTGGATAGCGGAAGCGTCTTGAGATGGACGTGGAAACTATCCGGGTTGTGATTGTATCGATGTATCTCAAGATGATTCGAACTCTATGTTCGACTCAATTGGAATACGGCACAACGCGAGAACTCAACCTGTAGCGGCTGTCGAGAGACAGACTCGTTATAGGGTCAAGCGAACAAGTGCATGTGGTGGATGCCTTGGCGATCACAGGCGATGAAGGACGCGGTAGCCTGCGAAAAGCTACGGGGAGCTGGCAAACGAGCTTTGATCCGTA
>NZ_NKFE01000022.1:0-740 GCF_002223195.1 Burkholderia sp. AU28863
GTCTACCTGTGGGACTCGGACGGCAACAAGGTGATCGACGGGATGGCCGGCCTCTGGTGCGTGAACGTCGGCTACGGCCGCAAGGAACTCGCCGACGCCGCGTATCGCCAGATCCAGGAACTGCCGTTCTACAACACGTTCTTCAAGACCACGCATCCACCGATCATCGAGCTGTCGGCGATGCTCGCCGAGGTGACGCCCGCCGGTTTCAACCACTTCTTCTATTGCAACAGCGGCTCGGAAGGCAACGACACCGTGCTGCGACTCGTGCACCAGTACTGGCGCGTGCAGGGCAAGCCGCAGAAGAAGTACGTGATCTCGCGCAAGAACGGCTATCACGGCTCGACGATCGCGGGCGGCACGCTCGGCGGGATGGGCTACATGCACGAGCAGATGCCGTCGAAGGTCGAGCACATCGTGCACATCGACCAGCCGTATTTCTTCGGCGAAGCGCAGCCAGGCGAGACGCCCGAAGCGTTCGGTCTCGCACGTGCGCAGCAGCTCGAAGCGAAGATCCTCGAGCTCGGCGCGGACAACGTCGCGGCGTTCATCGGCGAGCCGTTCCAGGGCGCGGGCGGCGTGATCTTCCCGCCGTCGACGTACTGGCCGGAAATCCAGCGGATCTGCCGCAAGTACGACATCCTGCTCGTCGCGGACGAAGTGATCGGCGGGTTCGGGCGCACCGGCGAATGGTTCGCGCACCAGCACTTCGGCTTCGAGCCGGACCTGATCACGATGGC
>NZ_NKFE01000023.1:0-665 GCF_002223195.1 Burkholderia sp. AU28863
ACGGAGGACACGCTGAAGACCGCGCAGGCGTCGTACGACCTGACCAAGCTGCAATTCGACAACGGGACGGGTTCCGAGCTCGAGCTGCGTCAGGCGCAGACGGTGGTCGAGACGGCGCTTGCGAACCAGCAGGCGCAGGCACGTGCTCGCGCGCAGGCGCTGAACGCGCTGGTGCTGCTGATCGGCGAGCCGCTGCCGGACGACCTGCCGGCGGGCATGCCGCTCGACGCGCAGAACCTGCTGACGGACGTGCCGGCTGGCCTGCCGTCGGACTTGCTCACGCGTCGTCCGGACGTGATGCAGGCCGAGCAGACGCTGCTGGCCGCGAACGCGAACATCGGCGCGGCGCGTGCGGCATTCTTCCCGAAGATCTCGCTGACAGCCGCGTTCGGCACCGCGAGCCCGACGCTGGGCGGCCTGTTCAAGGCCGGCACGGCGGCGTGGTCGTTCGCGCCGAACATCGCACTGCCGATCTTCGAGGGCGGGCAGAACATCGCGAACCTGGACCTCGCGAACGTGCAGAAGCGCATCGAGATCGCGAACTACGAGAAGGCGATCCAGTCGGCGTTCCGCGAAGTGTCGGACGGGCTTGCCGCACGCGGCACGTACGACCAGCAGATCGCGGCGCTGGAGCGCAACGAGCACGCGCAGCAGCGTCGCTTCGA
>NZ_NKFE01000024.1:0-584 GCF_002223195.1 Burkholderia sp. AU28863
GCCGACAGGAACAGCACCGTCTGCGCGACGTCCTGCACCGTCGTGAACACGCCGTCGACCGTGTTGCCGAGCATCACCTTCTTGATCACGTCCTCTTCGCTGATGCCGAGCTCCTTCGCCTGCTCCGGAATCTGCTTGTCGACCAGCGGCGTGCGCACGAAGCCCGGACACACGACGTGCGAGCGCACGTTGTGCTTCGCGCCTTCCTTCGCCAGCACGCGCGCGAGACCCAGCAACCCGTGCTTGGCCGTCACATACGCGGACTTCAGCGGCGACGCCTCGTGCGAGTGCACCGAGCCCATGTAGATCACGACGCCGCCGCGATCGTCCTTGTACATGTGCTTGAGCGCGGCCTTCGTCGTCAGGAACGCGCCGTCCACATGGATCGCCTGCATCTTCTTCCAGTCGGAGAACGAATAGTTCTCGATCGGGTTGACGATCTGGATGCCCGCGTTCGACACGAGGATGTCGACCGAGCCGAACGCCTCGGCCACCTTGTCGATGCCGCTGTTCACGGCGTCCTCGTTGGTCACGTCCATCGCGACGCCGATCGCCTTGCCGCCTGCCTTGTTGATCTCGTCGGC
>NZ_NKFE01000025.1:0-422 GCF_002223195.1 Burkholderia sp. AU28863
GCTAGTCTAACCGCAAGGAGGACGGTCACCACGGTAGGATTCATGACTGGGGTGAAGTCGTAACAAGGTAGCCGTATCGGAAGGTGCGGCTGGATCACCTCCTTTCCAGAGCTATCTCGCACAAGTTGAGCGTTCACGCTTATCGGCTGTTGATTAAGACAGAAAGACTGTCTATTAGCGGTTTAATCGGTTATAATACCGGCCGCTTTTGATAATCCTCAATGACAAACATTCGAATGAAGTTTGGTTCGAGTTTTTCTCATTGGCGATTGAGCCAGTCAGAGCGGTACGAAAGTATCGGCTGTCGTTCTTTAACAATCTGGAAGAAGTAAGTAATTTGGATAGCGAAAGCGTCTTGAGATGGACGTGGAAACTATCCGGGTTGTGATTGTATCGATGTATCTCAAGATGATTCGAACTCT
>NZ_NKFE01000006.1:0-670628 GCF_002223195.1 Burkholderia sp. AU28863
AAACTCTTCAGTTCAAACCTGTTACTGTTTTCGGTTCTTTCGAACCGGTCGCTCACTCAAAGCTGACAGGAATATGAATCACTTCATAAACCTGACTTACTTTAGTGTGAGACTCTTGATACTTTCGCTTTTCTGATCCGAGGATCAGCTCGCTACCATCAAGCGCCCACACTTATCGGCTGTTAATTTTTAAAGAGCATTCTGCGAGGAACTTCGTGTTTCCCGGCAGCGCTGCGTTTTCAGCAGCAGAGAAGCGAGATTATGAACCGTGTTCCGCAGTTCGTCAACAACTTTTTACACTACATCGTTGCGACCGCCGGGCCATCTTCCTGCGCCGCCACGGCTCGCTACATCCCGAACCCGACAACACCGCTTCCCTTCCTCCCGCGCCGCGTTTCCGTTAGCGCGAAAGAGGCGTGATTCTAAGCATCCTCCGGCAATCGCACAAGGGGTTTCGCGAAAAATATAAGGCGCCGCACGCCGTCGCGTGCGGCGCCTTATATGGACGCAACCGAACCGTCAGGAGACCCCGCGCACCTGGCGCGCGACGATCTCCATATAGTGATCGAGATCCGGCGTCACCTTGCCCTCCTCCTTCGCCATGTCGTCCCAGCGGCGCAGCCGCAGCGCGTCCTCCGCGAACGGGCGCTGCAGGAATGCCGCCGTCTCCTCTTCACTGAAAATGCCGCCCTGCAACGACAGACTACGCACCGAGTCCGGCGACAGGCTCTCGAAGTAGCCGGCGTCCGTGCGGCACAGGCAGCGCTTCGCGTCGACGTGCAGCCGAATCGGCTCCAACACCGCATCGGCAAACAGCGGCCGCAGGAACGGCAGCACGTAATACTGATGCAGATCGTCGATCCCGCGCGCGCTCGGCGTTTCGCCCTGACGATTCAGCAGATGGCCGAGATCGTGCAGGAATGCCGCCGCGACCAGCGCTTCGCCCGCCCCGGATTCCTCCGCCAGCCATCCACTCTGCAGCGCATGTTCGAGCTGCGTGACCGGTTCGCCGCTATAGGCCACATGGCCATGCTCGCGATACAGCCCGTAAATCTCTTCCACCGTCAGCGCCATTCGTTTACTCCCACGGCAGCGAAAACGTCTTCAGGTTCGTGAAGCTCTTCATCGCCTCCTGAACGCCTTCCTTGTAACCGAGCCCCGAATCCTTGATTCCGCCGAACGGCGACAGCTCGATCCGGTATCCGGGCACTTCCCATACGTTCACCGTGCCGACGTTCAGTTCGTTCACGAACCGCACGACCGCCGCCGTACTATCCGTACAGACGCCCGACGACAACCCGAATGCCGTGCCATTGCTGATCCGGATCGCGTCGTCGATCGTGTCGAACGCGATGACGGGCGACACGGGCCCGAAGGTCTCCTCGCGCACGATCGTCATCGACGGATCGACGTTGTCGAGCACGGTCGGCGCATACAGCGCGCCGCGCCGCACGTTGCCGGTCAGCAGACGCGCGCCCTGCGCAACCGCCTCGTTCACGCGCGCCTCGAACAGTCGCGCCGCCGCCTCGTCGATCACCGTGCCCATTTCGTTCGCGGAATCGAACGGATCGCCGTATTTCCATGCGCGCGTCTTCTCGACGAGCAATTCGGTGAATGCGGGCGCGATCGAGCGCTGCACCAGCATCCGCTTGACGGCCGTGCAGCGCTGACCCGAATTCCGGTACGAGCCCAGCACCGCCAGCGATGCCGCACGGTCGAGATCGGCATCGGCGAGGACGATCAGCGGATCGTTGCCGCCCAGCTCCAGCACGATGCGACGGTAGCCGGCCCGCGCGGCAATCGCCTTGCCGATCGCGACGCCGCCCGTGAAGGTAATCAGCGACGCATGCGGATGCGTGACGAGTTCGTCCGCGATTTCGACCGGGCTGCCAGTCAGCACCTGCAGCATCGGCTCCGGCAGCCCGGCTTCATAGAGCAGATCGGCCAGATAGAACGCCGACAGCGGCACCTTCTCCGACGGCTTCACGATCACGCGGTTGTTGGTCGCGATCGCCGGCGCGATCTTGTGCGCGACCTGGTTCATCGGATGATTGAACGGCGTGATCGCGACGATCACGCCGTCGAGCGGCTGGCGCTGCGAGAACACGCGCCGCGTCTTGCCGTGGGGCGTCAGGTCGCATGAGAAACTCTGCGCGTCGTCGCGCAGCGCCTCGAGCGCCGCGAACTTCAGCACGTCGGCCACACGGCCGATCTCGTAGCGCGAATCCTGTTTCGACAGCCCCGACTCGAGCGTGATCAGATCGGACGCTTCCTCGGTGCGCTCGCGCAGCAACGCAGCCGCACGTTCGAGAATCTGCGAACGTACGTAGCGCGTAAGCGTCGGCCGGTAGGCCATCGCGTAATCGAACGCCGCGCGCACGTCGTCGACGCTGGCGAGCGGCACGGTGCCGACGCGTGTGCCCGTGTACGGATCGGTGACGTCGAGCGTGCGCTCGCGCATCGCGCGCGTGCCGCACCAGCGCAATGCTTCGGCACGAAACGACGGATGATCCTGCCGCGGATGAGCCATCATGTCGCGATCCGGTTCAACACGAAATCGAACACGTCGAAGTTGCGCGGCCGCCGGCTGGGATCGTCGCGCTCGATACGGCGATTGAACAGCAGCGGCACTTCCTGCTCGGACACGCCGCCATGCGAACGCAGCGGCACCGTGAGGCCCGACAGGTCGTGTTCGCGCTCGCGGGTGCCGAGCGTCATGTCGCGGCGGCCGATCACGACGAGATCGCCGATCCGGTCGGCCGGCAGTTCGAAACGTGCGGCGGCTTCCGCGTTGTCGAGCACGAGCTCGACGCCGTCGAGGCCGCCGACGCGCCACATCGCCTCGGCCCGGTCGACACCCGGCGCCAGGTAGATCGTCGCGAACGAACCGAGCGCACCGTGATGCACGACGTACGGATCGGTAATCGGCAGGATCACGCGCGCAGCCTGCGCGCCGTACCAGCCGTCGAACGCATCCTGCAGATAGATCACGTTCGGTCGGCCCGTCGCCGGATCGTGCTTCGCGTTCATCCCGTGGTCGGCCGTGAGGCCGATCGCCCAGCCAAGCGCGTCGAGCTGCGCGAGGTAGCCGTCCATCATCGCGTAGAACGCGTTCGCGCCGGCACTCCCCGGCTCGCACTTGTGCTGCACGTAGTCGGTGGTCGACAGATACATCAGGTCCACCTGCCGCGTCTGTGCGAGCCGCACGCCGGCCGCGAACACGAATTCGGACAACGCCGCGCTGTATACGTCCGGCGACGGCAGGCCGACCCAGTCGAGCACGTCGACGATCCCGTTTTCCGCGAGATTGGCCTGCGCCGCCTTCTCGGCCGAAAAGCAGATACCCTTCAACCGCCAGCCGAGCAGCCGGCGCAACTTGTCCTTCGCGGTCACGACGGCCACCCGCGTGCCGGCGTCGGCCGCCGCCGCGAGCAGCGTGCCGGCGCGCAGGTAGGCCGGGTCGTTCATCATGACTTCGGCGCCGCGCCCACCGTCGGCGGCCGGGTCCCAGAAATAGTTGCCGCAGATGCCGTGGACCGACGGCGGCACGCCGCAGACGATCGACAGGTTGTTCGGGTTGGTGAAGGTCGGCACGACGCAATCGGCACGCCACGCGGTGCCGTGCTCGATCATCCGGCCGATGAACGGCGCGACACCCGCTTCCACCGCGCGTTCGAGATAGTCGTATTCGCAACCGTCGACGCAAACGACGACGGTCGGCTCGACCGGCAGCCGGTAGCATCGGCCGTTGACGTCGATCGAGCGTCCCGCGCGATTCGTCGACCCGTTGCCGGCGGCCGCTTGCTCGCCGGGGCGCCACAACGCGAACGCGGCGTTCATGATGCCGCCCGCGTGCCGCGCGGCACGCGCGCGGCGATCAGCAGCAGCGCCGCGAGCGATGCGCCGAGCATCACCAGCGACAGCGCCGATGCCGGCAGGTAATAACCGCGCTCCACTTGCCCGATCACGACGATCGGCACGGTCGCGAAGCCCGGCGGATACACCGTCAGCGTCGCGCCGAGCTCGCCGAGCGACAACGCGAAGCCGAGCGCGAGGCTCGCGCGCAGCGCCGGCACGAGCTGCGGCAGCAGCACGCGGCGCAGCACCATCGCGGGCGGCGCACCAAGGCTCGCGGCGGCTTCGCGCAGCACGGTCAGTTCCGGGCGCAGCGCGGCGGCCGCGCAGCGATAGCAGAACGGCAGAATCAGCGCGAGCTGCACGAGCACGACGATCGCCGCCGAGCTCGACAGGTCCAGCGGCTTCTGGTGATACGCGATCAGCACCGCGAGCCCGAGTACGACGCTCGGCACGCCGTTCGGCACCATCACGAGCGCGTCGACGACCGCGCCGAGGCCGCGCCGGTCACGCCCTTCGAGCGCGAGCGCCAGCCACAGCCCGAGGGTCGTGCCGAGAACCGACACGCCGAAGCCGATTTCGAGGCTCGTCAGCAGCGCATCGTATTCCGGCGAACCAAGCCGCTCGAACCAGCGCAGGCTGTAGCCGGCCGGCAAAATCGTCCCCGACCACTGCGTCGACACGCTCGACAGCGCGACGACGATCACCGGCAGCACGAACAGCCAGAAGCACGCGAACGCGGCCAGAGCGAGCGCGGCGCGCGACGCATGCTTGAGCAGCGTGTCGCTCCAGCCGATCCGGTGGCGCGGCACGGCCTGCCCGATACGGAATTCAGCGGACATCGTTCCCTCCCGTCGCACGCCGGTTCACCCGGCGATAAACCGCATACAGCGCCAGTGACAGCGACAACATCACGACCGCGCCGGCCGATGCGGTCGGCAGGTCGAGATCGACGGTCGCGCTGCTGTAGATCGCAACCGGCAGCGTGACGAGCCGCGCGCTGCCGAGCACGAGCAGGATGCCGAACTCGTTGAGCGTCAGCAGGAAGCACAGCACGGTGCCGGCGGCGATGCCCGGCCACGCGATCGGCAGCACGACGCGGCGCGCGAGCATCCAGCCGGGCGCGCCGAGGCTGCGCGCGGCTTCGATCAGCCGCAAGTCGAGCGTCGCGAACGATGCAAGCGTCGGCCGGACGACGAACGGCGTGTAGAACACGGTCTGCGCGAGAATCACGCCGCCGATGCCGAACAGGAAATCGAGCGGCGGGTTCTCCAGATGGAACAGGTGCTGCAGCGCGATGCTGATCGAGCCCTGCGAGCCGTACAGGAAGATCAGCGTGAACGCGACGAGGAACGACGGAAACGCGACGTACAGCTCCAGGAAGCGCGTGACGAGCGACGCACCCGGGAACGGCCTGAAGAACAGCAGCGCGGCCAGCAGCACACCGAGCACCGACGCGGTGCCGGCGCTCGCGAACAGCACGCCGAGCGTCGTCAGCAGCACGTTGCGCGTGTCGGGATTGCCGAAGAAAGTCCGGTACGCGGCGAAACCGAGCCCGTGATCGCCCGACACGCTCAGCAGCACGAGCCGCACCAGCGGGTAGACGACGAGCGGGCCGAGCACGACGATCGCGAGCGCGGCCAGGTGCAGGTCGCCCATTCGCCTGCGGCGTCGCGCGGCGGCGGCATGCGCGGCGGCCGACGCGAGCACGTGCGGCGGCAGGCCGGCTTCAGGGCTCGATAAGGACGACATCGTCTGCCTCGCAATGCAGGGACACGCGTGCGCCGCGCTCGGGAGCCGCGCCGCGGCCGCGCTGCATCGTGACGCGCACGGGCTCGTCGGGCGCTGCGTCGATCACGACCGCGATCGACAGGTCCGCGCCCTGCCATTCGACCGACGACACGGTGCCGTGCAGACCGCCGGCCGCGGGCGCCATCACGGTGAGGCGCTCGGGGCGCACGCAGGCGACCTTGCCGCGTATCTCGTGGCGCGGATCGCCGAGCGGGAAGATCACGTGCGGCGGCAGCAGGTTCGCCGGGCCGAGATAGCGCGCGACGTAGCCGTCCTGCGGCGCGTCGTACAGCTGCTGCGGCGTGCCGAGCTGCGCGATGCGGCCGTCGCGCATCAGCAGCGCGCGGTCGGACAGCACGAGCGCGTCGTCGCGGTCGTGCGTCACGCAGACGACGGTCAGGTTCGGCAGGCGCTCGTGCAGCGCCTTCAGTTCGCTGCGCACCGACGCGCGCAGGTTGGCGTCGAGCGCCGACAGCGGCTCGTCGAGCAGCAGCACGTCCGGCTCGATCACGAGCGCGCGGGCCAGCGCGACGCGCTGCTGCATCCCGCCAGACAGCTGCGCGGGCAGATGATGGCCGGCGTCGCCGAGCTGCACGAGCTTCAGCGCGTCGGCGACGCGGCGCGTCACTTCCGACGACGCCATCCCGCGGGCGCGCAGCCCGAATGCGACGTTCTCGAATACCGACAGGTGCGGGAACAGCGCGTAATTCTGGAACAGCAGACCGAGGTTGCGCTTGTGCGGCGGCGCATAGGTCAGGTCGCGGCCGGCCACGGTCAGCGTGCCGGTCAGGCCATCGGCCTTCACGAACCCGGCGATGAAGCGCAGCAGCGTGGTCTTGCCGCAGCCGCTCTTGCCGAGCACGGTCAGAAATTCGCCGGCGCCGATCGACAGCGACAGATCTTCGAGCACCGTGCGCGCGCCGTAGCGCACGCTCAGGTGCTGGATCTGCACGCCGCCCGGCGCGCCGGACCGCAGCGTCGCGTGCGGTTCGGCGGCGCCGAATGCGCCGGGATGGGTCAGGGCGGTGTCCACCGGGTTCATCCTCTTGCTCGCTGATACGGGCGGCGTGCGCCGGTCATTTCGGCTTGACGACGTCGAGCTGCTTGCCCGAGCTGCCGATCACGTCCTTCTTCCAGCGCTCGATCCATTCCGGTTTCTTCGCCATCACCTGGGTCCAGTCGACCGGGATCAGATTCACGCCCGCGATCGCCTTCTTGACCGCTTCGCCGTTCTTGCCCGCCAGCGGCACGTCGGTGCGGCCCGGGATGCCGTACATGTCCGGCACCTTCGACTGCACTTCCGTCGACATCAGGTAGTCGATCAGCTTCCTGCCGGCGTCCTGGTTCGGGCCGCTCTTGATCAGGCCGATACCGTACGGCAGCTGGAACGTGGTCGGCCGGTCGCCGTCCTTCGCGGCCAGGAAGATCGGCTTGACCGACAGCGCGCCATGTTCGGCGTCGTCGAGATCCATCTGCAGATCGCCATTCGCGACGCTGATCTCGTTGCGCGACAGCAGCACGTTCAGGTAGCCCGTGCCCTTGGTGTGGAACTTCACGCTCTGCGACAGCTTCGCGAGGTAGTCGAACGCCTTGTCCTCGCCCATCAGCGACGTCGTCAGGATCAGCACGGCCATCCCGTCACCGGCCGTGGCCGGGTTCGAGTACGCGACCTTGCCGGCGTAGGCCGGCGCGAGCAGGTCGGCGAACGTCTTCGGCTGGTTCTTCACGACGTCCGGGTTGATCGCGAACGAGAAGTAGTTGTTGACGAAGGTCGCCCACGTGCCGTCCTCGGCCTTCGCGATGGCCGGCACGTTCTTGTAGTTCACGCTCTGGTACGGCTGCAGCAGGCCCATCTGGCCGGCTTGCTGGATGAACGGCGGCAGCGTGACGATCACGTCGGCCTTCGGGGAATGCTTCTCGATGTTCGCGCGGTTCACCACCTCGCCACTGCCCGCCGTCACGATGTTGACCTTCACGCCTTCCTTCTTCTCGAAAGCCGGCAGCACATCGCGATAGAGGTTCTCGAGGCCGTCCGCCGTGTACAGCACGACCGCATTCGCCGCATGCGCCGACATCGCGGCGCCTTGCAGCAGACCGGCGGCGCAGGCGGCCAGCGCGAGCTTGCGGAATGCGCCGGCGGCGGCGCGCGAGGGTTTCTGCAGTGTCATCTCACTTCTCCGTAGGCGGAACACCAAACGGCCGGGGCACGATCCGGCTCTCCTGTTATCTGGGGGCAGGCCGCTGAACGACCGCCGTGTTGCCGCGCTCGGCTGGGTGTCGCGCGGCAACCGAAGGATCACAGCGTTCGATGACAAAGCCGTGACGAATGCCACAATTTCCAAAAAATGACACATTTTGCCACTATCATGCAAGTCATCCGGAAATGCCGCCCGGCGTTTCGCTCGCCCTTTGCTGGAGATAAAAGCCATGCCCGACCCGATCCTGCTCACGCCCGGCCCGCTCACCACGTCCGCCACAACACGCCACGCAATGCAACATGACTGGGGGTCGTGGGACGCCGCTTTCAATCAACTGACGGCCAGCGTCTGCGCGGATCTCGTCGCCATCGCGCAGGGCGGCGACGCGTACGTGTGCGTGCCGATGCAGGGCAGCGGCACGTTCTCGGTCGAAGCCGCGCTCGGCACGCTGGTGCCGCGCGACGGCGTCGTGCTGGTGCCTGACAACGGCGCATATTGCGCGCGGATCCTGAAGATCCTCGGCCGGCTCGGCGTCGACGCGATCGCGTTGCCGTTCGGCGAGGACGCGGCCGTCGACGCGGCGGCCGTGGAGGCCGCGTTCGCGCGCGAGCCGCGCATCACGCACGTCGCGCTCGTGCACCTGGAAACGAGCGCGGGGATCCTGAATCCGCTCGATGCGATCGCGGCCGCATGCCGGCGGCACGGCAAGCGGCTGATCGTCGATGCGATGAGTTCGTTCGGCGCGCTGCCGATCGCGCTGGCGGACAGCGGCATCGACGCGCTGATCTCGGCCAGCGGCAAATGCCTCGAAGGCGTGCCGGGAATGGGGTTCGCGATCGTGCGGCGCGACGCGCTCGACGCGAGCGAAGGCAACGCGCGGTCGCTCGCGCTCGATCTCCACGATCAGTACGCGTATCTGCGCAAGACGGGGCAATGGCGCTTCACGCCGCCGACGCACGTGATTGCCGCGCTGCGCGCCGCGCTCGACCAGTACCTCGCCGAAGGCGGCCAGCCGGCGCGCGGGGCACGTTATGCGGAGAACTGCCGGACGCTCGTCGAATCGATGCGTGCGCTCGGCTTCGCGCCGTTCCTCGACGCGGGCGTGCAGGCGCCGGTGATCGTCACGTTTCACGCGCCCGACCATCCGGCCTACGATTTCCGCCGCTTCTACGACGCGGTGCGCGACGCGGGCTTCATCCTGTATCCGGGCAAGCTCACGCGGCTCGAGACGTTCCGCGTCGGCTGCATCGGCGCGATCGATGCGGGCGATATCCGGCGCGCGGTCGCGGCGATCGCGGCCGCGGTCGAATCGCTCGGCATCGCGATGCAGCACGCATGAAGTGGCGTACATGCCGGCCCGCCCGCCGGCGCCCGCGAACAAAAAAGCCCGGCGGCCGATTGGCCGCCGGGCGAACGCACCGTGTGTGCGGGGAACGGGTGCTTACAGCTCGATCCGCTTGATGTCGCCGACGACGAAGATGTACGACAGCGCACCGACCAGCGCGATCACGCCGATGAATACGAGCGCGCCGACGAACGAGCCGGTCGACGCGACGATGAAGCCGACGACGAGCGGGGTGATGATGCCGGCGAGGTTCGCCGCGAAGTTGAAGATGCCGCCCGTCACGCCGAGCAGGCCGTCCGGTGCGATATCCGACACGAGCGTCCAGCCGAGCGCGGCCATCCCCTGCGCGAAGAATGCGACCGACATGATCGCGATTACCGCTTCGTTGCTCTGCACGTAGTTCGCGAGAATGATCGTCGACGCGAGCAGCAGGCCCGCGATGATCGGCAGCTTGCGTGCGAGGTTCGCGGACTTGCCGCGGCGCAGCAGCCAATCGGAGAAGATTCCGCCGAACATCACGCCGACCGACGCGGCGATGAACGGCATCACCGCGAAGAAGCCGATCTTCAGCCAGCCCATGTGGCGCTCGGTTGCCAGATAGGTCGGGAACCACGTCAGGAAGAACACGAGCGTCGAGTTGCCGGCGAACTGGCCGAGGCAGATGCCCGCGAGCTGGCGCTTCTTCACCAGTCGGCCGACCATCGACCAGCTGAACTTCGGCTGCGCGGCCTTGCCGCTCTTGTCGTCGGTCTTGCGCACGCCGTGCACGAGGCCGCCGCCCGCTTCGATGTACGCGAGTTCCTCCGAGTTCGCGCCCGGATGGTTGCGCGGCTCGTGGTAGAACTTCCACCAGACGAGGCCGAATGCAATGCCGACCGCGCCCACGACCCAGAACAGCGAGCGCCAGCCGAATGCGCCCATCAGCGCGAACAGCACGGGGCTGAAGAACGCGAGGCCGATATATTCGCCGACGGTATAGGTGCCGGTCGCCATCGCGCGTTCGTTCTGCGGGAACCACGTCGCGACGACGCGGCTGTTGGTCGGGAAGCATGGCGCTTCCGTCACACCGAGGCCCAGCCGGCACGCGAGCAACGTCGCGACGCCCGGCACGAAGCCTTGCAGGAACGTGCACAGCGACCACAGCGTCATCGACCAGTAATAGGTGATCTTGCTGCCGAAGCGGTCGAGGAACAGGCCGCCGGGCACCTGCATCGCCACGTACGTCCACGAAAACGCGGAGAACATGATGCCCATCACGGCCGCGTTGATGCCGAGCTCCTTGGTGAGCTGCGGCGCAGCCACGCCCAGCACGGTTCGGTCGAGGTAGTTGATCATCGTGCCGATCGCGAGCAGCGCGAGGATCTTGTAGCGCGCCGACGTGCGCCGGACCGTGCCGGCCGCCTGCGCCGGCGCGGCGCTCGTGTGGGTGGTGTGCTGCATGGTCGTCTCCTGGTCTCTTTCTGTGTCTGTAAGGGGGTCAGCGCGCGACGAGCGACTGAAAGTGATCGAACATCCGCTCGGCGTCGGGCGTGCGCCCGGTGAAGAGCTCGAACGCGTCGACGGCCTGGTACACGGCCATCCCGCCGCCCGGCAGCGTCGCGCAGCCGGCCGCGCGCGCGGCGCGGATCAGTTCGGTTTCGAGCGGGAAATACACGATGTCGGCCACCCACATGCCCGCATGCAGCAGCTCGGCCGGCAGCGGCAGGCCCGGATGCTTGGCCATGCCGGTCGGCGTGCAGTGGATCAGGCCGGTCGCCGCGCGCATCGCGGCGGCGAGATCGCTGCCCGGCGTGACGCGGGCGGCGGGGAAGCGCTGCTGTAATTCGCCCGCCAGCGCGGTGGCGCGCGTGCCGTCGACGTCGAAAATCGTCAGTTCGGCCGCGCCCATCTGCAGCGCCGCGTGCGCGACGGCCGCGCCCGCGCCGCCCGCGCCGAGCTGGACGACGCGTTCGAGCGACGCGCCGGGCAACCCACGGCTAAACGATTTCGCGAAGCCCGACCAGTCGGTGTTGTGGCCGATCCGCTTGCCGTCCTTGAACAGCACGGTGTTCACCGCGCCGAGTGCTCGCGCGTCGTCCGACAGCGCGTCGAGGTGCTCGATCACGCGCTGCTTGCACGGGTGCGTGATGTTCAGCCCGTTGTAGCCCATCCGCTGCGCGGCGTCGAGCAGTTCCGGCAGCGCGTCGGCGGTCACGCCGAGCACGTCGAGATCGATGCGCCGGTACACGTAGCCGAAGCCCTGGCGGAATCCCTCTTCCTCGTGCATCGCGGGCGACAGCGAACCGCCGATGCCCTGGCCGATCAGGCCGATCAGGAACGACGGGCGGCTCATCGTGCGGCTCCCTTCGCGAATACCGTCGCCAGGCGCTGCAGCGCGAACACGTAGCCTTCGGTGCCGCAGCCGCAGATCACCGCTTCGGCCAGCGCCGACACATACGAATGGTGGCGGAACGCCTCGCGGCGATGGACGTTCGAGATATGCACTTCGATCACCGGCTTCGCGATCGCGGAAAGCGCGTCGGCCAGCGCCACCGACGTATGCGTGTAGGCGGCCGGGTTGATCACGATGCCGTGCGTGTCGTGACGCGCGGCGTGCAGCCAGTCGATCAGCTGGTGCTCGGCATTCGACTGGCGAAAGTCGATTTCCAGGCCGAGCCCTTCCCCCGCCGTGCGGCAGCGCTGCTCGAGGTCGGCGAGCGTTTCCGCGCCGTAGATATGGGGCTCGCGCGTGCCCAACAGATTCAGGTTCGGGCCGTTCAGCACCAGTACCTTGTGCTTGCTCATCGTGTTTCTGCTCCTGAAACAGGGGCGGACCACGATCGGCGCCGCCCCGAAGACATCGGAATTTGGCGCTAGTGTGCGCCCGTGCAAGCGGGCTGTCTTTTCGGGTTTTCGCTAATTTGTACCATCTAGTTAGTTTGTACAATACGGATGACTAGCCCAGTAAATTCGGGATATGGCGCCCGCGCCGAACTCAACGACTGGTTCATTCAGGGTCGGTTCGACACGGTCGGTTAGACCGGCGTCATGCCCCGCTCATCCGCAGGAATCGCCCCATGCAGCGCTCGATTGCCACCGTGTCACTGTCCGGCACGCTCGCCGAGAAGCTCGCCGCCGTCCAGGCCGCGGGCTTCGACGGCGTCGAAATCTTCGAAAACGACCTTGTCTATTTCGACGGATCGCCGGCCGACGTCCGGCGCATGGCCGCCGATCTCGGCCTCGACATCGTGCTGTTCCAGCCGTTTCGCGACTTCGAGGGCGTGAGCGCGGCCCAGCTTGCGCGCAATCTCGATCGCATCAAGCGCAAGTTCGACGTGATGCATGCGCTCGGCACGGACCGCATCCTCGTCTGCAGCAGTGTGGCGGCCGATACGATCGCCGACGACGGGTTGCTCGTCGACCAGCTCGGCGTGCTGGCCGAAGCCGCGCGGCAGGCCGGCGTGGTGGCCGCGTACGAAGCGCTCGCGTGGGGCCGCGTCGTGAAGCGGTACGGCCACGCGTGGAAGCTCGTGAATGCGGTGAACAGCCCGCACCTCGGCCTCGCGCTCGACAGCTTCCACACGCTGTCGCTCGACGATTCGCCGGACGGAATCGCCGATATCCCCGGCGACCGGATCGCCTTCGTGCAGATCGCCGACGCGCCGAAGCTCGTGATGGACGTGATCGAATGGAGCCGCCACTACCGCTCGTTCCCGGGCCAGGGCGACTTCGACCTGGCGCGCTTCACCGCGCGCGTGATCGAGTCGGGCTATACGGGGCCGTTGTCGCTGGAGATCTTCAACGACGGCTTCCGCGCGGCGCCGACCGCGCTCACGGCTGCCGACGGCCATCGCTCGCTGCTCTATCTGGAAGACCTGACGCGCGCGCGGCTCGCCAAGGAGGGCCGCGCGCCGGCCGCCAGCCAGCCGCTGTTCGCGCCGCCCGCGCCGCCCGCGCACGTCGGGTTCCAGTTCATCGAATTCGCGGTCGACGCGCAGGCGGCGGCGACCGTCGGCGAATGGCTCGGCCGGATGCGCTTCCGGCTCGCCGGCCGGCATCGCTCGAAGGACGTGACGCTGTTCCAGCACGGCGCCGCATCGATCGTGCTGAACGCCGAGCGCGACTCGTTCGCCGATGCGTTCTTCCAGCAGCACGGGCTGTCGCTGTGCGCGTCGGCGTTCCGCGTCGACGACGCCAAAGTGGCGTTCGAACGCGCGGCCGGCTTCGGCTATGCGCCGTTCTCCGGCCGCGTCGGGCCGAACGAACGCGTGCTGCCGAGCGTGAAGGCGCCGGACGGCAGCCTCGAATATTTCGTCGACGAAGCGCCGGATGCGCCGACGCTGTATGAATCGGACTTCGTGCTGACCGACATCGACGGGCCGACCGAAGTCGGCCCGCTGACGGGCATCGACCATGTGTGCCTCGCGCTGCCGGCCGACGCGCTCGACACGTGGATCCTGTTCTTCAAGACGGCGTTCGGCTTCGAGGCCGAGCGCAGCTGGCTCGTGCCCGACCCGTACGGGCTGATGCGCAGCCGCGCGGTGCGCAGCGCCGACGGCTCGGTGCGGATCGCGCTGAACGCGTCGGTCGACCGTCATACGGCCGTCGCCGAATCGCTCGACCGCTACCACGGCACGGGGCTGAACCACGTCGCGTTCCGCACCGACGACATCGTGAAGACGGTCGCCGCGTTCGCGGCCGACGGCGTCCCGTTCCTGCGCATTCCGGCCAATTACTACGACGATCTCGCGGCGCGCTACGCGCTGCCGGACGAACTGATCGACACGCTGAGCGCGCATCACCTGCTCTACGACCGCGACGAGCACGGCGGCGAATTCCTGCATGCCTATACGGAACTGGTCGACAACCGCTTCTCGCTCGAGATCGTCGAGCGGCGCGGCGGGTATGACGGCTATGGCGCGGCGAATGCGGCCGTACGGCTCGCCGCGCAGGCGCAGCGGCGGAAATAAGGAGGAGAGAAGTCCGGGGCCGGATCGCGCTCGCGATTCGGCGATCGATTCGGCGATCGATTGGACCGCGCGATCTCGCCGCGCCATCGTCGCCGATCGGGCAGCCAAGTACCGGCCCGCGCGGTCGGCCGCGGCCATGCCGGAACCCGCGCGCCGTCCGCCGTTACATCCCGTAACCCGTACCGCGGCGCAGCATTGCGCCGCCCGCCCCGGTTTTAAGAATCGCTTAAGTCTTCGACGGCACCATCCGCAACCAGTACCCGATGGTTATCTCGAAAAGGAGGAAAGCGATGAGCGCCGTAGAAGCACCCGCGGGCCGCCCGGCCGCGCCCCCTGCAAAGAAGACGATGCTGCGCCGCCTGCTCAGTCATCATGAAATCGCGACGTTGCTCGTGCTGCTGCATGCACCGATCGGCGCGAACGCCAAACCCGAATTGCCCGCGCTGCAGGAAGCCGGCCTCGTCGAAATGGTCAAGCTCGACCCCGATACGTCCCCGAGCTTCCGGCTGACCGAAGACGGCACGGCCGTCCTGAAAGGGCTCGGCTACCGCTGAGCCGCCGCTTCACCCTTTCCCGTTTCCCCCGCCCGACCCTGATCCCAGCGACGCGCCGGCCATGCCGGCGAGTTGCGTCACCCTGCCCGCTCCTGCAGCATCAACCGGTATTCCGTCGGCGTCACGCCGACCGTCGCCTTGAACTGGCGCGTGAACGCACTGTGATCCGTGTAGCCGCATAGCGCGGCGACGTCGGTCACCTTGTCGTGCGTGACGAGCAGCGCGGTGGCCGCGTCGAGCCGCGTCTTCAGCAGCACCTGGCGCGGCGTCAGGTGAAACACCTTGTGGAAGTAGCGCTCGAGTTGCGCGACCGACATCCCCGCCATCTGCGCGAGGTGCTTCAGGTTCAGCGGCTGCACGTAGTGATCCTGGATGTGCTGGACCACGTCGGCGAGGCGGCTGTACGCCGGGTGCGATCCCTCGTGCGCCTTCAGGTCGCGCGAGATGCCCGCGAGACCGACCACCCGGCCCGCGGCGTCGCGCAGCGGCTCCTTGCAGGTCAGGCACCAGCCCGGCTGGCGGCCCGGATACAGGTGCAGCTCGAGCTGGTCCATCAACTGCTGGCCGGCGTTGATCGTCGCCATGTCCTGCTCGAAATAGCTGCGGCCGAAGCGGCGCGGAAACACCTCGTCGGCCGTCTTGCCGAGCAGGTCGCCCTTGTCCTTGTAGCCGCAGCGCATCGCCAGCGTGCGATTGACGATCGCGTAGCGGCCACTCGCATCCTTCACGAAGAACGCGACGTCCGGCAGCGCATCGAACACCGGTTCGAGCAGGCGAAAATGCGCGAGCATCGCGCCGAAATCGGCGTTGTCGGGCTGGTAGCGCAACGTGTCGGACAGGCTCATGGGCGGTACGGCAAGCAAGGTCGTCATCCCGGCAACCGCGAAGCGAGTGGCAGATGGCGTCGATTATAGGAGCGCCCCTTCGATCGCGTCGCATCGAATGCGGGGCGGGCAAGACGGTGGCCGGCGGCATCGCGCGCCCCGATCGCGGGCGACGCTGGTTGTGCACGCAACCAATGCAATGACGTGCGGGCCAGCAGCCGTTCGCTTTCGTCGCAGCCGGCGCAGCGCGTCGCATGCCGGCACCACCCACCCGAATCCGTCATCCTAAAAATGCCGACGGCCCGCGTCTTGGCGGGTTTGCGCATTCGCCATGACGATTTCGGCATATATCAGGGTAATCGACGATATGCCGATATCGTCGCCGGCCGCGCACCGAACGCGCAAGACGCACGCATTTTCGCTAACTAGACTTCGTTTCACGGTCACGAGACGACCTCCCGTCGCTGCCGCAATCGGCACGCACGGCCCGCCGCATCCGCTGTCGCACACGCCGATTCCGGCACAGCGCGCGCGGCATGCGACGCGCGTGCATGGCCTGCGCATCGGCCTGCCGACCGAACCGTCTCGCCCGGTTTACCGGCGCCGCCCGCATGCGCGCGGCGCCCCAACCACGCCATCAAGGGGAAGTGAAAGTGAAGCTGAAGGTATCGCACGTCGCGCTGGCCGCCGCCTGCGCACTGTCGGGCGCGCACGCCGTCGCCGCCGACGTCGTCAAGATCGGTTTCGCCGCACCGCTGACCGGCCCGCAGTCGAATTACGGCACGGACATGCAGAAGGGCGTGCAGCTCGCGATCGCCGATTTCAACGCGACGCATCCGACGATCGGCGGCAAGCCCGTCACGTTCCAGCTCGACGCGCAGGACGACCAGGCCGACCCGCGCACCGGCACGACCGTCGCGCAGCGGCTGATCGACGACAACGTCCGCGGGATCATCGGCCATTTCAACTCGGGCACCAGCATTCCCGCGTCCGACCTGTACGATCGCGCGGGGCTGCCGCAGATCTCGATGGCAACGTCGCCGCAATACACGGCGCGCGGCTACAAGACGACCTACCGGTTGCTGACGAGCGACGCGCAGGCGGGCCGCATCGTCGGCACGTACGCGGTGAAGACGCTGCGCTTCAAGCGCATCGCGATCATCGACGACCGCACGGCCTACGGCCAGGGCATCGCCGACGAATTCGCGAAGGCCGTCGAAGCGGCCGGCGGCACGATCGTCAAGCGCGACTTCACGAACGACAAGGCGCTCGATTTCTCCGCGATCCTGACCAACCTGAAGGGCGTGAATCCGGACGCGGTCTTCTACGGCGGCGGCGACGCGCAATCGTCGCCGATGATCCGCAAGATGCGCCAGCTCGGGATGAAGTCGGCATTCGTGACGGGCGAGATGTCGCGCTCGCCGACGTTCCTGAAGGTCGGCGGCGACGCGGCCGAAGGCGCGATCGTCTACATGGGCGGGCTGCCGAAGGAAAAGATGCCGGGCTTCTCCGGCTACGCGGCACGCTACAAGGCGCGCTTCAACGAAGACGTGATCACGTACTCGCCGTATTCGTACGACGGCACGATCGCGCTGCTCACCGCGATGAAGGACGCGAACTCGACCGATCCGAAGGTGTACACGCCGTATCTCGGCAAGGTGTCGATCAAGGGCGTGTCGGCGCCCAGCATCGCGTACGACGCAAAGGGCGACCTGAAGGATGCGCCGGTGACGATCTACAAGGTCGAGCGCGGCGCGTTCAAACCGGTCGACACGATCGCCGGCAACTGATAACCGATACGCGGCCGCGGCCCCGCGCGGCGCGCCCCCGGCTCACCGGCCGCCCGCGTCGCGCGCATCGGCTGCATGGTCCGAAGCCGCTCCCGGCGCGCGCCCGCGCGCAGGCATTTCGCGCTCCTGTAGAATCCCCCCACCCGCTTCGACGCTTCGTCTCCGCCGTGCCCCATCCCGGTGCGGCGGCGCGTGTTGCGTGCCTCACCCGGCACGCGGCGCGCTTCGACGACGCAAGCCGCGCCTTGTCAGTCCATGCCGAAAAGCGGGCCCTGGAGACGCAGCACCGACAACTACATTCGAAAACCGATCGTCCTGACCATGCAAGCTTCCGAATTGAGCGGCGTGCCTCGCGCCGCCGAACGCGCGCTCACGCGCAGCGACTACAAGACCCTTGGCCTCGCCGCACTCGGCGGCGCCCTCGAGTTCTACGACTTCATCATCTTCGTGTTCTTCGCGCCGGCGATAGGGCAGCTCTTCTTCCCGCACGACATTCCGGACTGGCTGCGCCAGTTGCAGACGTTCGGCATCTTCGCGGCCGGCTATCTCGCGCGCCCGCTCGGCGGCGTGATCATGGCGCACTTCGGCGACCTGTTCGGCCGCAAGCGGATGTTCACGCTGAGCGTGCTGATGATGTCGGTGCCGACGCTGCTGATGGGCCTGCTGCCGACCTACGACACGATCGGCATCCTCGCGCCGGTGTTGCTGCTGCTGTTCCGCGTGCTGCAAGGCGCGGCGGTCGGCGGCGAAGTGCCGGGCGCATGGGTGTTCGTGTCCGAGCACGTGCCGTCGCGCCACATCGGCTATGCCTGCGGCACGCTGACCGCGGGCCTCACGGCCGGCATCCTGCTCGGCTCGCTCGTCGCGGCCGGCATCAACAGCCGCTACTCGACGGCCGAAGTCGGGGCGTTCGCATGGCGCATCCCGTTCCTGCTCGGCGGCGTGTTCGGGCTGTTCTCCGTGTACCTGCGCCGCTGGCTGCATGAAACGCCGGTGTTCGCCGAGATGAAGGCGAAGAAGGCGCTCGCGGCCGAGATTCCGCTGAAGGCCGTGCTGCGCGACCACGGCCGCGCGGTAATCGTGTCGATGCTGCTCACGTGGATGCTGTCGGCCGCGATCGTCGTCGTGATCCTGATGACGCCCGCGCTGCTGCAGAAACAGTTTCACCTGACGCCCGCGACGACGCTGTTCGCGAACAGCGTCGCGACGCTGTGCCTGACGGCCGGCTGCATCACCGCGGGCTCGCTCGCGGGCTGGATCGGCGCGAAGCGCGTGCTCGGCATCGGCGGTATCGGGCTGGCCGCGTGCTACTACCTGCTGTTCGTGCAGGTCGCGGCCGATGCGTCGACGCTGCCGCTCTACTACGGGATCGCGGGCTTCATGGTCGGCACGATCGGCGCGGTGCCGTTCGTGATGGTCAAGAGCTTCCCGGCCGTCGTGCGCTTCTCGGGCATCTCGTTCTCGTACAACGTCGCGTATGCGATCTTCGGCGGGCTCACGCCGGTGATCGTGTCGCTGATGATGAAGTCGAATCCGCTCGCGCCGGTCGTGTACGTCGCGGCGATCTGCGTGCTCGGCGCGATCGCCGTGCAGTTCTCGAAGGATGCGAAGGACGCGAAGGACGCACGTTGAATGTCGGCGCGCACGCGCCGGCCGGATGAACGAAGGGCCGAATCCCGCGGCGTGCGGGATTCGGCCCTTTTGTCTTGCGTCGGCGTAGCGCCGCGAATTGGCTTAGCTCAACGCAGCACGCCGTACGACGAACTCGGCCGGCGCAGCGCGTCGATGCTCGCGCCGCCGGCGCCCGTGACGAACAGCAGCAGGAACCCGCCGGCGATCGCGACGTTCTTCCAGAAGTGAATCACCATGTCGTGCTGGACGGCGGCGTTCGTCGCGTCCCAGAAATTGTGCCCGACCATCGCGGTCGCGATCGTATAGACCGCCATCAGCAACGCGAGCGGCCGCACCTTGTAGCCGACGATCAGCAGCAGGCCGCCCAGCCCCTCGATCGCGACGACGATCGGCGCGACGACCTGTTGATAGGGCACGTTCATTCCGTGCAGATACGCGACGAAATCGCTGTAGCCGAGCAGCTTCATGATGCCGCCCCACAAGAACAACGCCGCCAGCGCCAGGCGTGCGAAAAAAATGACGCCGGAATCGACGGTACGCGTCATGCCTCTCTCCTCGTATGCAATTCGGCCGCCCGCGCGGGGCGCGCCCGGGCGGTTCGGCGCCGCGCGGCCCGGAAGGGCGCGCGGCAAATGGGCCAGCATAGAGGGTCTTTCCGCGGTGTCCAAGAAAAAGGTTGTAGCAAATCTTTACACTGCGGCGGCCGCGCCGGCGGCCCGGCGCGCTGAAAAACGCGTTTAGCCCGCGTCGCTCAACAGCACGCCTTTCTTGAAGATGAAGCAGCCGTAACCGCGCGTTTCGCC
This sequence comes from Burkholderia sp. AU28863, assembly GCF_002223195.1. Taxonomy (NCBI): domain Bacteria; kingdom Pseudomonadati; phylum Pseudomonadota; class Betaproteobacteria; order Burkholderiales; family Burkholderiaceae; genus Burkholderia; species Burkholderia sp. AU28863. The sequence continues at coordinate 19,742 of NZ_NKFE01000006.1, forward strand.
GGTGACGATCACCGCATACGTCTGCTGCGCGCGCTCGTAGAACGCGAAACGTTCGACGCCGGTCAGCGGCACCGGGCGCCCTTCCGCGCGGTCGATCTCGGCCTGCACTTCGCGCTGCACGGGCGGCACCGCCGCCGCGTCGCCGACGACTTCCATCCGCCACGCGGGTGTGTCAACGAACGTGTCGAGCGGCAGCACCGACAGCACCGCGCGCACGACGCGCGCCGAATCGGCGCCGTCGACGCGCAGTGCGCGGCCGACCACCGTGTGCTCCGCGACGGATTCCGCGGGGAAGTTCGCATCGCAGATCGCGATTTCGTCACCGTGGCCCATCGCGCGCAGCGTGTGCAGGATGTCGGCGTGCAGCAGCGGGTCGAGGTTCTTCAGCATGTCGGTGGGTCTCCGGGGTGGGGAACGAATCGCATAACGTTACCCGATCCCGGCGGCCGTGGTGCATGCATCGTTCGCGTCACGACGCCGCGGCCGGCATTTCGTCGATGAAGCCCGTGACCGACGCGAGGCGGCCCGACGCGTCGACGATGCCGAAGTCCGAGCCCTTCACGATCGCCGCGCCGTCGGGCGACACGAGCGCCCACGAGAACCGCAGGTGCGGGCCGAACCCGTCGACGTCGGTCGTGCGGCGAAAGCGGTAGGCGGGAAAGCGTTGCTGCACGGCCGCGATCATCGTGTCGATGCCCGCGTGGCCGTCGCCGGTCATCAGCGGATCGCGATAGGCTGCGTCGCTTGCGTACGTCGCATCGATCAGTTCGCGGCGGCGCGCGGCGTCGGATTCGTTCCAGGCGTCGAAGTAGCGGTCGATCAGGTCGGCGTGAACGGACGAAGCGGATTGAGCGGTGTTCATGGCGAGGCTCCTTGTGTCGGTGGACGATGTCGCGGACGTTTCGGGTCCGCGTGTCGCTATCGTCGCCGGGGCCGCGCGGGCGGTCGATTACGTACGAGGTAAGAAAATCGCGTGCGCCATCCCACAAGAAAACGGGCGCCCGAAGGCGCCCGCATCGTCTTGCCGCAACCACCGCACGCGTCAGGTCACCGGCGCCGGATTGAACAGCGTCAGCGCATTCGCGAGCTTCCATTGCTCGGCCCACGTGCGGCGCTTGCCGCTCGCGACGTCGAGCATCAGCCGGAACAGCGCCCAGCCCGTGTCCTCGATCGTCGCCGCGCCGGTCGCGATCTGCCCCGCATCGAGATCCATCAGGTCATGCCAGCGGCGCGCGAGATCGCTGCGCGTCGCGACCTTGATCACCGGCACCTGCGCGAGCCCGTACGGCGTGCCGCGGCCGGTCGTGAAAATATGCAGGTTCATCCCCGCCGCGAGCTGTAGCGTGCCGCAGATGAAATCGCTCGCGGGTGTCGCCGCGTACAGCAGCCCCTTCTGCCGCGCGCGATCGCCGGGGCGCACGACGCCGGCGATCGGCGCGCTGCCCGACTTCACGATCGACCCCATCGCCTTCTCGACGATGTTCGACAGGCCGCCCTTCTTGTTGCCGGGCGTCGTGTTCGCACTGCGGTCGACGCGGCCGCGCTGCAGGTAGCGGTCGTACCAGTCCATCTCGCGGATGATCTCGCGGGCCACTTCTTCGTTCGCCGCACGCGACGTGAGCTGCGCGACGCCGTCGCGCACTTCGGTCACCTCGGAGAACATGATCGTCGCGCCCGCGCGCACGAGCAGGTCGGCCGCGAAGCCGACGGCCGGGTTCGCGGTGAGCCCCGAGAACGCGTCGCTGCCGCCGCACTGCACGCCGACGACGAGATCCGACGCGGGGCACGTCTCGCGGCGGCGGCGGTTGAGCCGCTCCAGATGCGATTCGGCCATCTTCATGATCGAGTCGATCATCGAATTGAAGCCGACGTGCGCGGCGTCCTGCAGGCACACGACGCCGCCGTTGCCGGTCGCGCCGTCGGCCGCCACCGGAATCGCGCCCGGCGGCAGCAGGCGCTCGGGCTGCAGCTTCTCGCAGCCGAGGCTCACGGTCATCACCTCGCCGCCGAAGTTCGGATTCAGGCTGATGTTGCGCAGCGTGCGGATCGGGATATCGGCGTCGGGCGCATCGATCGCGACCCCGCAGCCGTACGTATGTTCGAGCCCGACCACGTCGTCGACGTTCGGGTAGCGCGGCAGCAGCTCGTCCTTGATCCGCTTCACCGCGTGCTCGACGACGCCCGACACGCACTGCACGGTCGTCGTGATCGCGAGGATGTTGCGCGTGCCGACCGAGCCGTCCGCATTGCGGAAGCCCTCGAACGTATAGCCGTCGAGCGGCTCGAGCGGCGGCGCGGCGCGCGTGGCGAGCGGCAGGTCGTCGAGCCCCGGCGGCTCGGGCATGCGCATCGTGCGCTCGTTGACCCAGCTGCCGCGCCGCAGGTCGGTCAGCGCATAGCCGATCACCACGTTGTAGCGAATGACCGGATCGCCGGCCGCGAGATCGACGAGCGCGACCTTGTGCCCCTGCGGCACGCCTTCGCACAGCGTCAGCCCGTCGGCGAACGTCGCGCCTTCGGGCAAACCGCCGTCGTTGACGACGATCGCGACGTTGTCGTCCGGATGCACGCGGATGTAGAGCGGGGAAGCAGTCATCGGAATTCCTGGAGCCTGTCTGCGATATCGTTAGTCATCATACGACATTCAACCTCAATTGATGATGCTACGTAAACCCTTATCCGGAAAGACCCTATCCTTGACCCGCCAGCAAACCGCTTGCGCCGCTCATGCTTGCGTTGTACGATGACATACAACGACATCGCCAATTCGGCTCGTATGCCGTTCCCGACGAACCAGCACTCGCGCTAGACGGACGACCTCAACCATGACTTCACCGCAAGAACTCAAACAGATCATCTCCCACGGCCTGCTGTCGTTTCCGCTGACGGATTTCGACGCGGACGGCAGCTTCCGTCCGACCACCTACGCCGAGCGCCTCGAATGGCTGGCGCCGTATGGCGCGAGCGCATTGTTCGCGGCCGGCGGCACCGGCGAATTCTTCTCGCTCACGCAGCGCGAGTATTCGGACGTGATCCGCGTCGCGACGGAAACCTGCAAGGGCAAGGTGCCGATCCTCGCCGGCGCGGGCGGCGCGACGCGCGTCGCGATCGAATATGCGCAGGAAGCCGAGCGCCTCGGCGCGAGCGGCGTGCTGCTGATGCCGCACTACCTGACCGAAGCGAGCCAGGAAGGGATCGCCGAGCACGTCGAGCAGGTGTGCCGCGCGCTGAAGATCGGCGTCGTGGTGTACAACCGCGCGAATTCGAAGCTGAATGCGGACATGCTCGAGCGCCTCGCCGACCGTTGCCCGAACCTGATCGGCTTCAAGGACGGCGTCGGTGAGATCGAAAGCATGGTCACGATCCGCCGCCGCCTCGGCGATCGCTTCGCGTACCTCGGCGGCCTGCCGACGGCTGAAGTCTATGCGGCCGCGTACAAGGCGCTCGGCGTGCCGGTGTACTCGTCGGCCGTGTTCAACTTCATCCCGAAGACGGCGATGGCATTCTACGAAGCGATCGCGAAGGACGACCACGCGACGGTCGGCCGCCTGATCGACGAGTTCTTCCTGCCGTACCTGAAGATCCGCAATCGCCGCGCCGGCTACGCGGTCAGCATCGTGAAGGCGGGCGCGAAGCTCGTCGGCCACGACGCGGGCCCGGTGCGCGCACCGCTCGTCGACCTGACCGACGAAGAAGCGGCGGAGCTCGACGTGCTGATCAAGAAGATGGGCCCGCAGTAAGCCGGGTTCGCCGGCGGCGCGGCGCCTTCATCGGCACGGCGCGCCGGCTGCCCACGACGTCCGTATCCGTATCACGCGATGGCCGCGCGGCTCGACGAGCCGGCGCGGCCATCGCATTACATCTGCGCGATCGCGCCGATGATCCGCTGCCGCACGCTCGCGAGCGTGCGCTGCGTCTCGTCGATCCCCTTGCGCGCCGCGAGCGGCCGGCCGCGCGCCGGCGACTCGGCGCCCACGATCTGTTCCAGCACGTCGCGATCGACGACCGCATCGAAGAAGCGCCCGACGGTAAACATCGCGTACTGCTTCGCGGTCGCGAGATGCGTGTTGGCCTGCGTGAGCGCGTCGGCGCGCTGCGCGCCGTTCGGCCCGTCGATGCTGCGGCGATGCTTCAGCGCGAACACCACCGCCTCCATGTCGTACTTGAAGCGCTCGACGGCCCTGCCGAAGATCAACGAATGCGGATCGGAGCCCGCGACGGGCCGCCCCTGGTTGATCGTCACATCGAATTCGCTGCCGCCCAGCTCGCGCTGCAGCGCGAACAGCGCGTCGGCCAGCACACGCCCTTCGCTGGTTTCGCCGATCTGGGTACGGACCGATTTCGCGACGTCGCCGATCGCTTTCCACAACCCGGCCGCGAACAGGTGGTCGCCACGCTTGCTGATAGTCATCGGATGGTTCCTTGTTGGTCTTGTGATCTCTCAGGCTCGCCTGCGGGCCGGACGGCCCGCGGCTTCGCTACTGTAGGAGAAACGCGGGCAACAGGAAAGCCACCGCGAAAAAAAGCGGAGACGGCCACCGGCCGCCTCCGCTTTCGCCCATCCGGCAAGCAGCCCGGCGCTCGCCGCCGGGCCGCCGCCACGTCACTCCGCCTTGCCGTCCCGCAGCCGCGGAATCGCGAGCGGATTGCCTTCCCTCAGCCCTTCGGGCAGCAGGTCGTCCGGGAAATCCTGATAGCACACCGGCCGCAGGAAGCGCTCGATCGCGGTCGCGCCGACCGACGTGACGGCCGGGTTCGACGTCGCGGGGAACGGCCCGCCGTGCACCATCGCATCGCACACCTCGACGCCGGTCGGGTAACCGTTGACCAGCAGCCGCCCGGCCTTGCGCTCGAGGATCGGCAGCAGCCGGCGCGCGAGCGGCTTGTCGTCGGCGTCGATTTGCAGCGTGGCCGTCAACTGGCCTTCGAGCGCGTCGAGCACGCGCGCGACTTCGTCGAGATCGCGGCAGCGCACGATCAGCGACGCCGGCCCGAATACCTCGTGGCTGAACGCCGGCTCGCCCAGGAATGCCTGCGCGCCGACTTCGTACAGCGCGCCGCCCGCCTGGCAGTCGGTCTGCGCGGCCTCGCCCGCGCCGATTTCGCGCACGCCCGGCAGTTCGGCCAGCTTGCCGCGGCCATTGCGGTACGCATCGGCGATGCCGGGCGTGAGCATCACGCCGGCCGGCTTCTTCGCGAGCGCCTGCGCGGCGACCGTTTCGAAACGGTCGAGATCGGGGCCGTCGATCGCGAGCACGAGGCCCGGATTGGTACAGAACTGGCCGACGCCGAGCGTCAGCGAATCGACGAAGCCCGTCGCGATCGCGTCGCCACGCGCGGCCAGCGCGGCCGGGAACAGCACGACGGGGTTGATGCTGCTCATTTCCGCATAGACGGGAATCGGCTGCGGGCGCGCGTTCGCGAGTTGCACGAGCGCCATCCCGCCCTGCCGCGAACCGGTGAAGCCGACGGCCTGGATCGCCGGATGGCTGACCAGCGCCGCGCCGGTCACGCGGCCGGGGCCGACCAGCAGCGAGAACACGCCGGCCGGCATGCCGGTTTTCTCGACCGCGGCGCGAATCGCGCGGCCGACCAGTTCGGACGTGCCGAGGTGCGCCTCGTGCGCCTTCACGATCACCGGGCAACCGGCCGCGAGCGCCGACGCGGTATCGCCGCCGGCCACCGAGAACGCGAGCGGGAAATTGCTTGCGCCGAACACGGCGACGGGCCCGAGCGCGACTTTCTGCAGCCGCAGGTCGGAACGCGGCAGCGGCGTGCGCGCCGGCTGCGCGGGATCGATCGACGCGGCGAGGAAGCGCCCGTCGCGCACCACGCGCGCGAACAACCGGAGCTGGCCGACGGTGCGGCCGCGCTCGCCCTGCAGCCGCGCGACGGGCAGCCCCGTTTCGGCGTGCGCGCGGTCGATCAGCGCATCGCCGAGCGCGACGATCTCATCGGCAATCGCTTCGAGGAACGCCGCGCGGGCCGCGAGCGGTTGCGTGCGGTACGCATCGAACGCGTCGCGGGCGAGTTCGCACGCGCGATCGACGTCGGCCTGCGTCGCGACGCCGAACGCCGGGGCCTCGATCGGCGCGCCCTTCGTCGGATCGAATGCGTGCAAGGTGCCTGCCGAGCCGGCCACCGCTTCGGCGCCGATCAGCATCTCTCCTGTCAGTTGCATGGGGTGTGCTCCGTGGTTCGGGAATGGATGGCTCATTGTAACGCAACAGATACGATGTCTGCCGACGGCATGGGGTCATTCTCGCCGTCTGCGAGGGCGCGGACGATACACCGGCAAGCGTTGTCCGGGCCAGCAAATCCCGACGTTCCCATATTGTGAGGCCGACCTCAAAGGGAAAACCCGAGGTTTCTGAGTCCGGGCATTGTCAATACACTTTCGCCCATGTCATACGACGACGTATGTTTAAAATGAGCAATCAGTCCTCCCCTCGCGATCTTCCGCTCGATCTCGCGCGCACCGCGCGCCGAACCGCGGTGCGCTACTGGATCCTGGCGATGCTGTTCGTCGTCACGACGCTCAACTATGCGGACCGCGCGACGCTGTCGATCACCGGCACGCCGATCCGCAAGGCGTTCGGCATCGACCCGGTGACGATGGGCTACATCTTCTCGGCGTTCAGTTGGGCGTACGTGCTCGCGCAACTGCCGAGCGGCTGGCTGCTCGACCGCTTCGGCGCGCGGCGCGTGTATGCGGCGAGCATCTTCCTGTGGTCGGCGTTCACGCTGCTGCAGAGCACGATCGGCGTCGGCGGCAGCGCCGCGTTCGCGGTGGCCGCGCTGTTCGCGATGCGCTTCGCGGTCGGCATCGCGGAGGCGCCGGCGTTTCCGGCGAACGCGAAGGTCGTCGCGAGCTGGTTCCCGACCGCCGAGCGCGGCACCGCGTCGGCGATCTTCAACGCCGCGCAGTACTTCGCGGCCGTGGTGTTCTCGCCGCTGATGGCCTGGCTCACGCATGCGTACGGCTGGCATCAGGTGTATCTGTGGCTCGGCCTGGCCGGCATCGCGCTCGCGTTCCTGTGGCTGCGCGTCGTGAAGGACCCGGCCGACCATCCGGCCGTGAACCGCGCGGAACTCGACCATATCGAGCAGGGTGGCGGCCTGGTGCGGTCGACGGGCGGGGCGCGCGGCAGCGGCAGCGGCGGCGGCGCTTCCGAGGGCAGCCGCGTGGCCGGCTGGTACTACGTGCGCCAGCTGCTGTCGAACCGGATGCTGATCGGCGTGTACCTCGGCCAGTACTGCGTGAACGTGCTCACCTACTTCTTCCTCACGTGGTTCCCGATCTACCTCGTCCAGGCGCGCGGCATGTCGCTGCTGAAGGCCGGCTTCATGACGTCGCTGCCGGCAATCTGCGGGTTCCTCGGCGGCGTGCTCGGCGGAATGCTGTCGGACGCGCTGATCCGCCGCGGCGTATCGCTGACGTTCGCGCGCAAGATTCCGATCGTCGGCGGGATGCTGCTGTCGATGACGATCATCGGCTGCAACTACGTCGACAGCGAAGCGCTGGTCATCATGCTGATGGCCGTGTCGTTCTTCGGCAAGGGGATCGGCTCGCTCGGCTGGGCCGTCGTCGCGGATACCGCGCCGAAGGAAGCGATCGGCCTGTCGGGCAGCCTGTTCAACATGTTCGGCAACACGGCGGGCATCGTCGCGCCGATCGCGATCGGCTACCTCGTCGGCGCGAGCGGCTCGTTCAACGGCGCACTGGTATTCGTCGGGCTGAACGCGCTCGTCACCGTGTTCAGCTATCTCGTGATCGTGAAGGACATCAAGCGCGTCGAACTGCGTCATCGCGACGCGTGACGTTCGATGTGTCGCAAGGAACGGCGGCCGCGCAACAGCGGCCGCCGTTTTTTGCATCGGATCGACGTCAGGTCGACGCGTGCACGACGCGCAGCATGTCGTGCACGCCGGACGTCATCAGCGCGAGGAACGCGAGCAGGCCGACGTAGCAGAGCGCGTAGGTCGTCTTCGTCTCGATCGACGTCGCGTAGTACACGCGGTTCTCCGGCGCGTCGGGATCGTAGCGCCACGCACGCTTCAACTGAGGCAGCGCGAGGATCGCCATCACGATCAGCAGCGGGCTCGGCCGATACGCGAACAGCGCGATCAGCACCGGCACGCCCGCGAACCAGATGCGCGGCGACAGCACCGCGGTGATCCGCCCGCCGTCGAACGGCGACAGCGGAATCATGTTGAACAGGTTGAGAAAGAAACCCGTGTACGACAGCGCAAGCAACAGGTTGCTGTCGGTGTGCCGCGCGGCCGCATAGCAGGCCAGCGCGCCCAGCGTGCCGACGAACGGCCCGGCGAGCCCGACGTACGCTTCCGTTTCCGCGTCGTGCGGCATTTCCTTCAACTGGATCCACGCGCCGACGAACGGGATGAAGGTCGGCAGCCCGACGTCGAGCCCGCGCCGCTGCGCGGCGACGTAGTGGCCGGCTTCGTGCACCAGCAGCAAGGCGACGAAACCGGCCGCGAAACGCCAGCCGTAGAACAGCGCATAGACCGCGATCGACGCGAGCATCGTGCCCGCCGATACGAGCACCTTGCCGAGCTTCAGGCCGCCGAAGATCAGCAGCAGCAGCTTCGTCATTCCTTGCGCTCCGTGGCGACCGCGTCGGATGCGTCGGCGACGGCCGGCACCCCGGCCGCCTTCGGCTTGCGCCCGAAGAAGCGCTTGAGCGCCGCGCCGCCGGCCAGCAGCGCGACCGCGCCGATCTTGAAGAACTTCACCGCGAACGCGCCGATCAGCGCGAGCAGGCCGAGCTTTTTCGCGCCGACGCCGACGATCAGCGCCGCGAGCCCGTACTCGGCGACGTGGTCGGTCGATTGGTTGAAGTCGGCATAGCGCTTGCCGTCGTTGAAGCGGATGTTCGACAGCAGTTCGTCGGCCGAGGCCTTGTACTTCGGCAGGTCGGCGAGCGTCGACGCCATCGTCAGCGACAGGTAGCCGTCGCGGCCGAGCACGAGCGTCCGGTAGTTCACGCCGTCGTTCGCGGCATTCGGCGCCGCGCCCTTGTCGCGGATGATCGCCGACCACACGAGCCGGTGCGTGGCCGCGTCGTACGCGGGCGCCTTCGCCCAGCCGACCACCTCGGTTTCGGGCAGGCCGCGCTCCTTGCGCGCCGGGTTGCTTTCCTCGGTGCCGGCCTGCAGGCTTTTCAGCAGTTCGTCGGGCTTCCAGTCCTTCGCGTCGTCGTCGCGGATGTAGCCGCTCGGCTCGAACGACACGACCGAGATCCAGTCGGCGTCCGGATCGTCGGGCAGCACGAGGCCGACCAGTTTCGATTCGTCGATCGCGTTGCCCATCGAGCGCAGGTAGCGGCCGGCTTCGGCGGCCGGCACGAACGACTCGCCGGCCTTCAGCTTCAGCACGGCTTCGTGTTTGACGTCGATGTCGGTCGGCCCCTTCACGACCGCTTCGTTGGCGGCCGCGGCGGCGGCCCTCATTTCGACCTGCGCAGCTTCGGTCTGCGCGTGGCCGCTGGTCGCGGCGAGTGCGAGCGTCGCCACGCAGGCGAGCCGGACGGCAAGTTTTTTCATTGTTGGATTCCCCTGGAATGCCTTGTTGTCGATGTGCGCGGCGGCCGGCCCATGCGTTGTCGTCGCGAGTCCGGCGCCGCCTCTCAGGTGGCACGGGGGCTATGGTAACGCAGCGGCTGCGCGCGACCGGCGCGGCGCGATGCTTACCTCGCAGGTAATGCCGAAAACGCGCGGGATTGCCTATCATCTGCGCCATGAACCCGACCGCCCCCCTCCATTCGCTCTCTCCGTCCGCCGGCCGCGCGTCCGGCATCGGCCCGCTGCTGCGCACGTGGCGGCAACGCCGGCGCCTGAGCCAGATGGCGCTCGCGCTCGACGCGGAAGTGTCCGCGCGCCACCTGAGCTTCGTCGAATCGGGCCGCGCGCAGCCGAGCCGCGAGATGGTGCTGCATCTCGCCGAGCGCCTCGACGTGCCGCTGCGCGAACGCAATGCGCTGCTCGTCGCGGCCGGCTTCGCACCGCTGTTTCGCGAACGGCCGTTTTCCGACCCGCAACTGGATGCCGCGCGTCATGCGGTCGAAGCCGTGCTGCGCGGGCACGAGCCCTATCCGGCGCTCGCGGTGGACCGCCACTGGACGCTGCTCGCGGCGAACCGGATGCTCGGCGCGCTGGTCGCGCAGGCCGATCCGGCGCTGCTGCAGCCGCCCGTCAACGTGCTGCGGCTGAGCCTGCATCCGGACGGTCTCGCGTCGCAGATCGTCAACTGGCACGAATGGCGCGCGCATATCCTGCATCGGCTGCAGCGGCAGATCGACGCGAGCGGCGACCGCACGCTGCATGCGCTGCGCGACGAACTGGCCGCGTATCCGGCGCCCACCGAGCAGCCCGACGATTCGCACGCGCGCACCGATTTCGCGGATATCGCCGTGCCGCTGCGGCTACGCACGGCGAGCGGCGAGCTGACGTTCTTCAGTACGACGACGGTATTCGGTACGCCGGTCGACGTGACGCTGTCGGAACTCGCGATCGAGGCGTTCTTTCCGGCGAACCCGGAAACGGTGGAGGCGATGCGGGCGCTGGCGGAGGCGTTGCCGGCGGAGTAGAGCCGGCAGGCGTGCCGGCACGGTGGCCGCGATCAGCGGCGTTCGAGCGCGAGCTTCACGCCGAGCGCCAGCAGGACCACGCCGCTGACGCGATGCATGCGCGTCAGGATGCGCGGGTTGCGACGAATCGACGCCGACAGCAGGCCGGCGAACAGCGCAACCGGCCCCTTGACGAGAAACGTCAGGCCGGCAAACGTCGCGCCCAGCACGAACAGCGACAACATCGGGTGCGCGGCGCCCGCCGGAACGAATTGCGGCAGAAACGCCAGGTAGAAAAGCGCGACCTTCGGATTCGACACGTTGGACAGCGCGCCTTGCGCGAACGTCCGGAGCCGCGATTCCGGCGCGGCGCCGCTGCCCGCGAGCGTCAATTCGCCCGACGAACGCAACAGCGTGATGCCGAGATACAGCAGGTACAACGCGCCGATCATCTTCAGTGCGGTGAACAGCCATTCGGATGCCTGAAGAAGCGCGCCCAGCCCCAGCGTCGCGAGCATCGTGTGGACGAGCAGCCCGACGCTGACGCCCGCGGCGGTCACGAGGCCTGCGCGCGTGCCGCCGGACAGCGTGCGCGACATCACGAGCACCATGTCCTGGCCGGGCGTCAGGATGATCAGAAGGGAGGTGGCCATGAACGGCAACCAGGCGACGTGCGGCATCGGGAATCTCCTGAGGGCGGCGCCGCGGCGGGCGGGAATCGCGCGCTTGCGGGCCGGGGTAGTCGTCAGATTATCGGGAATTTCCCGTGGAGATTGGATGCAAACCCGGCTATTTCCAGCGTCAAATTTGGCGTTATTATCCAATATCAACTTCATTGATAGCCAAAAATGCCAATCAAACTGGACGCGATCGATCGACGCATCCTCCGTGCGTTGCAGCAGAACTCGAACCAGACGAACGCCGACATCGCGCAACAGGCCGGGCTCTCGCCCACGCCATGCCTGCGCCGCGTTCACCTGCTCGAGGAACAGGGCGTGATCGATGCGTACGTCGCGCTGCTGAATCCCGCAGCCGTCGAGTTGCGCTTCACGGCATTCGTCCGCGTCACGCTGGAGCGACAGGACAAGACGACGGTCGAACGCTTCGCGCGGGAGATGGAGCAGGCCCCCGAAGTACTCGAATGCCACCTGATGGCCGGCAGCTACGACTATCTGCTGCGCGTGATCGCGAAGGATCTCGACGACTATCAGCGCTTCCAGATGGAGACGCTCACGCAGATCGAAGGCGTACGCAACGTCGAAACCGAGATCCCGCTGAAGCGCATCAAGCAGACGGTGCGGCTGCCGATCTAGGTGTCGAGGAACGCCATCCGGATCGATGCAGGCAGCGCGCGTTCACGTCAGGCCCCGTCGCGAAACGGGTTGTCCCACGTGGTCCAGTGTTGGGGGACGGCGGCCATTTCGGCGTCAGTCAGCAGACACGCGTCGAAGCGCGCGCGCAACGCCGGCTCGTCCATGTCCATGCCGATCAGCACGAGTTCCTGCCGTGCATCGCCGACGCGCTCGTCCCAGCGCGCGGCGCCGAGCCGGCACCGCCCTGCTGCGTATTTACGTATAGAGCGACGCCGGCGGCAATTCCGCGGTCAGCGCGAACCGGCCCACGTCGCGCAGCCGGTAGTCGAGCGGGTCATGCAGCGTATGCGTGCGCGCGTTCCGCCAGAAGCGGTCGAGGCCCAGCGACGCGGCCGTCGCGCGTGCGCCGCATGCGTCGAACAGCGCCTCGCCGTTGTCGAGTGCCGCGCGCTGCGCGACGATCTTCGCTTCCGATACCGCGAGCGCGACTTCGGCGCGTTCGTCGGCCGTCAGCGCATCCTGCCGTGCCCACGCGTACTGCAACGCGCTGGCCGCGCGATCGGCCAGCGCCGCCGCGGCGATCGCGCGCACGCGCATGTCGCCGAAGCGCTGCAGCGTGTACGGATCGTCCTCGGCCCGCTCGACGCCCGAGTGAATCCACGGGCGGCCATGCTGCCGCACGTAGTCGCGCGCCTCGGCCAGCGCGCCTTCCGCCAGGCCGACGAACAGGTTCGTCAGCACGAGCTGCGACACGAGCGTGCGCAGCGTCGCGCGCGGCGTCGGAGCAGTCTCGGAACGGTGCAGCACTTCGTCCGGCGCGAGCGTCACGCCGTCGAAACGCACGCTGCCGCTGTCGGTCTGACGCTGGCCGACCGGATCCCAGTCGTCGTTGACCGTGATTCCGGCCCGATCGGTCGGCACCACGCCGAACACGGTGCGGCCGATCGCCGGATCGTGCGCGGACACAGTCATCCGCTGCGAGCCGCGCGTGCCGGAACAGAAACCCTTCACGCCGTCGAGCCGGTAGCCGCCGTCGGGCGTCGCCGTGGCGACGAGCCGCGTGTCGAGCGGATTGACCGCGTTGCCCCACCACCAGCGCCCGTCGACCGTGCCGCGCAGATAGCGCTCGCGCTGCGCGGCGCTGCCCCACACGTCGACGCTCACCACCTGCAGGCACTGGAAGCCGACGAGATGCGCGAGCGCGCTGTCGACCCGCGCGACCTGCCGGATGACGTCGTAGATCGCGGGCCACGCCGCTTCCTGCCCGCCGAACGCACGCGGCACCGCGAGCGTCAGCAGGCCCGCGTCGGCGAGCCACTGCTTCTCCTGCCCGGCGTGACCACCGGCGCGGTCGCGCTCGGCGGCGCTCACGCGCAGCGCATCGATCGCGCGCGCGAGCGCGGGGCGGTCGACGGCCGGTGTATCGGTATCCGGCGCCAGCGTCGCCGGGCCGCGTGGATCGTTCATGCGACAGCTTCCTGTTCAACGGTTTCGCCCGACAGCGGTACGAGCGCGCCAAGCTGGCGGCCGGTCAGCCGCGACAGGATCTCGCGCCGCCAGTCGTCGTAGATCGCACGATATTCGGCGATATCCGCGCCGAATACCAGTGCGGTATGTGCGTACTCGTCGTGCAGATAGCCGTCGAGTCGCGCCTGGGTTTCCTCGTCGGCCGCGATCACGCGATCGATCAGCGCGTCGCGCTCGGCCGCCGGCAGCGCCTGCAGCGTGTCGAACCACCACTGGACGATCTGCACGCGATGCCATTCCTCGTCCGGGCGAATCCGGTTCTCGCCGTGCTCGCGCATCGCGCCGTCGCCGATGCGGCCGGTCTTGCGCTGAATCCACAGCTTCGCGAGGATGTGCAGCTCGTAATGCCATTCGAACGCGAGAAAGCCCGCGACGTCGCGCACCGCGATATCGCCGATGCGCGCCCAGTGCGCGGCGACGAGCCGGTCGACTTCCGGCAGCGGATCGCGCCCCGTCAGTTCGGTCACGCGCTCACGGCCGATCACCGCGTGCGCGCCGTCGTCGCCGAGCTGGCGCGACAGGATCAGCTGGAAATGCGGATCGTCGCGGAACAGCGTGTCGATCGCCTTCGCGACGACCTGCACGATGAACAGGTCGTGCGACGCCATCTTCGTGTAGTAGTCGGCGACGGCGGCCAGCTCGTCGCCGTTGCGCGGCTCGCGCGGCGGCGTCGCCGCTTTGTCGGGGAAGTCCGGACGATGGCGTCGCGCCACCTCCAGAAACAGCGTTTCCTCGAATTGTCCGTTCCATTCGCGTGGCGCGCCGATGGGCAAGGTCATGGTTTTTCTCTCAGGATCAGGAATGAAGCGAGCGGACGCTCGTGGCGTCGCTCAGGTTCGCCGGGTCACGCGTCGGACCAGGCGGTCGCCCGTGATTTGCACGGCCGAAACGAGTGCGATCAGGATTACGATCACGGTCGCCATGACGGTCGTGTCGAAACGTTGATAGCCATAGCGGATCGCGAGATCGCCGAGGCCGCCCGCGCCGACGGCGCCCGCCATCGCGGTCGAGCCGATCAGCGCGACGACGGTGATCGTGAAGCCGCCGAGCATGCCGGGCAGCGCTTCGGGCAGCAGCACGTGCCACACGATGTGGCGGCGTTTCGCGCCCATCGCGAGCGCGGCCTCGATCAGCCCGCGATCGACTTCGCGCAGGCTCACTTCGGCGATGCGCGCGAAGAACGGGATCGCGGCGATCGACAGCGGCACGACGGCCGCCCACACGCCGATCGTCGTGCCGATCAGGATGCGCGTGAACGGCAGCAGCGCGACGAGCAGGATGATGAACGGCGTCGAGCGGAACACGTTGACGAGCGCGCCGAGCACCGCGTTTACGCCGCGCCGCGCGTAGATGCCGCCGGGCGCGGTGGTCACGAGGATCACCGCGAGCGGGATGCCGATCAGCGCCGCAATCGCGGCCGACGCGGCGACCATCGACAGCGTGTCGCGGATCGCGTCGAGCAATTCGGGCCACCAGAGCTCAAACATAGCCGAGCACCTCCGCGTGATTCGCATGGCGGCGCGCGCGTTCGAGCAGCGCGGCGACCGGGCCGGCGTCATCCGCACGCGGCGTCGCGGCGATCACGAGCCGCCCCTGCGCATGCCCCTGGATGCTCTCGATGCCGCCGTGCAGGAACCGCACGGAGCCGCCGAGCGCCGCCGCAAGCGCGCCGACGTCCGGCTCGCCGCCGCTCTCGCCCGTGTAGCGGACGTCGAGCACGATCTGCGCGCCGTCGGGCAGCGCGGCCTGCTCGGGCAGCGGCCGCACGCGCGCGGCCAGTTCGGCCGGCAGATCGTGCTGCAGCGTACTCAGCAGCGCGCGCGTCGCGCCGTGGCGCGGATCGCCGAACACGCGCCACACCGGGCCGGCTTCGACGACTTCGCCCTGTTCGATCACCGCGACCGTGTCGCACACCGCGCGGATCACTTCCATCTCGTGCGTGATCAGCACGATCGTCAGCCCGAGACGACGGTTGATGTCCGCGAGCAGCGCGAGGATCGATTGCGTGGTTTCCGGATCGAGCGCCGACGTCGCTTCGTCGCACAGCAGCACCTCCGGATCGTGCACGAGGGCCCGCGCGATGCCAACGCGCTGCTTCTGCCCGCCCGACAGGCTCGCCGGATACGCGTCGCGCTTCGCGGCGAGCCCGACGAGATCGAGCAGCGCCTCGACCTTGCGCACGCGCTCGGCCTTCGGCACGCCGGCGATCTTCAGCGGCAGCGCGACGTTCTCGAACACCGTCTTCGCGGACAGCAGGTTGAAATGCTGGAACACCATGCCGGTGCGGCGCCGCAACGCGACGAGGCCATCCTCGTCGAGCGCGCCGACGTCGACGCCCTGCACGCGCACGCGGCCCGAACTCGGCCGTTCGAGGCCGTTCAGGAGCCGTAGCAGCGTCGACTTGCCGGCGCCGCTGCGGCCGATGATGCCGAACACCTCGCCGCGCCGCACGTCGAGCGTCACGTCGCGCAGCGCGGCGGCGTGGCCGCGCGGCGTCGCGAATACCTTGCCGACCTGCTCCAGCGACACGGCCGCGCCGCCGGCCGGCACGGCCGTTCCCTCATGCGCGGTTGCATCGACGCCGGCGCCGGCGCGCACGGCCGATGCCTCGATGAAACCCAGCGTATCGAACAATTGCGTCATCGCTTCGCTCCGTCACGTTCAGGCATGCGCGGGATGCGCAGGTTCGGCGGCGGCCGCCGGCCGGTGCTGCGCGCCGGTGTGCCAGGCGGGCAGGCGCGGGCCTGCGCCGAACAGCTTCTCGCGCAGCGTCGGCGCGGGATCGTAGTCTTCCTTGTAGACGCCGCGGTTCTGCAGCTCGGGCACGACCCAGTCGACGAAATCCTCGAACGACTCGGGCATCACGGTGCGCGTCAGGTTGAAGCCGTCGATGCCGGTCTCGTCGATCCATGCCTGCAGTTCGTCCGCGACCTGCGACGGCGAACCGACGATCGGCGCATAGCGGCCGCCCAGCGACATCTGTTCGAGCATCCGGCGCACGGTCCACGTGCCGGTCGTGCTCTTGCGCGAGATCGCGTCGACGGCCGACTGGATCGAATCGGTCTTCACATACGAGATCGGCTCGTCGAGGCCGTACTTCGCGAAATCGATGCCGGTCGAGCTCGCGAAATGCGCGAGGCCGGCTTCGGGGCTTGCATAGCGCCGGTACTCGTCGAACTTCTCGCGGGCGAGCAATTCGGTCTCGGCCGTCACGACGCTCACACCGGCAAAGATCTTGATCGACGCCGGGTCGCGCCCCTGCCGCGCGGCGGCCGCGCGGATGTCGAGCGCCGCCGCGCGCGCCGCGGCCTTGCTCTGCCCGTTCACGAACACGCATTCCGCGTGACGGCCCGCGAACTCGACGCCGCGCGCGGACGAGCCGGCCTGGTACAGCACCGGCGTGCGTTGCAGCGACGGTTCGCTCAGATGGATCGCATCGATCGAATAGAACGGCCCGTCGTGCTTCACGCGCCGCACCTTGCCCGGCTGCGCGAACACGCGCGCCTGCGTGTCGCGGATCACCGCGTCGTCGTCCCAGCTCTGTTCCCACAGCTTGTAGACGACGTCCATGTAATCGTCGGCGCGCTCGTAGCGGTCGTCGTGGCCGATCTGCTGCGCGAGGCCCATCCCGCGCGCGGCGCTGTCGAGGTAGCCGGTGACGATGTTCCAGCCCACGCGCCCTTTCGTCAGATGATCGAGCGTCGACATGCGGCGCGCGAACAGGTACGGCGGCTCGTAGGTCAGGTTCGCGGTCACACCGAAGCCGAGATGCCGCGTAACCTGCGCCATCGCGGGCACGAGCAGCAGCGGATCGTTGACGGGCACCTGCACCGATTCGCGCAGTGCGGCCTCGGGCCCGCCGCCGAACACGTCGTACACGCCGACGATGTCCGCGAGAAAGATCCCGTCGAACTTGCCGCGTTCGAGCGTCTTCGCGAGATCGGCCCAGTAGTCGAGGTCGGTGTAGTGCGCGGAGCGGTCGCGCGGATGCGTCCACAGCCCGTGGTTGATGTGCCCGACGCAGTTCATGTTGAACGCGTTGAGCAGGATCTTCTTGCGGTTCGCCGTCGTCATGCCGCCTCCGTCACCACGCGATCGCGTACAGCGAGCCGAACGCGTTGTCGAGCGCACGGCGCACCGCCGGCGAATGCTGGTAGATCGAGATGAACTTGCGGATGCGCGGATCGTTCGCGCTCTCCGGTCGCACGACCCACTGGATCGCGAAGTTCTTGTTCTCGGTGCCGTCGAACAGCAGCGCGCTGTTCGGGTCGGTCGTGCCGGCCAGCTTGATGAAGCTCGGATAACCCTGCGCGAGATCGACGTCGTCGAGCGAGCGCGCGAGCTGCGACGCTTCGAGCGGGATGATCTTCAGGTGCTTCGGGTTGGCGACGATGTCGTGCGTCGTCGCGCGGTAGTCTGCGCCCGGCTTCAGCGTGATGAGCCCCGCGCGCTGCAGCAGCAACAGCCCGCGCCCGCCGTTGACCGGATCGTTCGCGATCGCGACGCGCGCGCCATCCTTCAGCTCGGCGAAGCTTTTCACCTTCTTCGAATAGAGGCCGATCTTCATGATCGTGCCGGGCGCGATCGAGATGAAGTTGTAGCCGCCCTGCTTCTTCGCGTTTTCGAGAAACGGGATGTGCTGGAAGTAGTTGACGTCGATGTCCTTGTTCGCGAGCGCCGCGTTCGGCGTATTCCAGTCGGTGAATTCGACGATCTTCACGTCGAGGCCCTGCTCCTTCGCCTCCTTCGCGGCGATCTTCAGCGCCTCGATCTGCGGGCTGGTCGAGATGCCGACCTTCAGCGGCGCGGTGTCGGCGCGCGCGCCGTTCAGCAGCACGACGCCGAGCAGCGCGGCCGTCAGCAGGCGGGCGAGGCGGGCCACTCGGCCGGCGGAAAAGCGGGCGGAAAACACGGGATGCAGCATGGGAACCACTCTCCTGTCCAAAGACGGTATCGACGGATGAGCGAAGCCGCGGCGAACGCGCGGGCGTTCTCCGGACAGTCGTCGTCGCATCGGAAAAAGATCAGCCGATGATAGAGAGCGGCGGGAAGGCGGTCTACGAAGCGATTGTGCGAAGAAAATCGCGCGCGGCGATATGGCGGGCGGTACGGCGGGCGGCTGGCATGGCAGGCGCCCGGGCCGCCACGAGGCCGAAATCTCGGCCTCATGGCCGCGGGAATTCCGAAATTTCGGCCAGCCCGCGTGGAAAACCCTTTCCGCAGACGAAACAAATCCCTTACGAATCAATGGATTGGAAATACTCCGGCAGGCCGGAATTCTGGCACGGGGGTTGCGTAATAGACGGCACACGATGCCGCGAAGCGATGCAGGCATTCCAAACATCAGGAGACACGTCTTGCAGACCTCTATCCATACCCCGTCCCATCCCGAGCCGATTGCCGCAGCCGGTCCCGCCACGCGCGAACGCTTCTGGCCGGAAGGCTGGTGGAAGCTGATGGAAATCCGCATCGGCATCATCCCGCTGCCTGTCTACGTGATCCTGTTCGGGCTGATCGTCGGCTTCGCGGTGACGGGCAAGGTGCCCGGCGAAATCTCGATGGCGATCGCCGTGCTCGCGTTCTTCGGCTTCACCTGCGCCGAACTCGGCAAGCGCCTGCCGCTCCTGCGCAACATCGGCGCGGCGGCGATCTTCGCGACCTTCGTGCCGTCGGCGCTCACGTACTACCACGTGCTGCCGAAGCCGGTGCTGAACCTGACGGTCGAATTCACGAAGTCGACCAACTTCCTGTACCTGTTCATCGCGTCGATCATCGTCGGCAGCATCCTGAGCATGGACCGCCGCGTGCTGATCCAGGGCTTCGTGAAGATCTTCATTCCGCTCGCGGCCGGTTCGGTCGCCGCGGCGATCGTCGGCACGGCGGTCGGCACCGCGCTCGGCCTCGGCGCGCGCCACACGCTGCTGTACATCGTCGTGCCGATCATGGCGGGCGGCGTCGGCGAAGGCGCGATTCCGCTGTCGATCGGCTATTCGGAACTGATGCACCTGCCGCAAGGCGAGATGTTCGCGATGGTGCTGCCGCCGGTGATGCTCGGCAGCCTGACCGCGATCATCCTGTCGGGCGCGCTCGACATGCTCGGCAAGCGCCTGCCGCACCTGACCGGCAACGGCCGCCTGCAGGTCGGCGAAAGCGGCGACATGGCGCCGCAAAGCGAGGAGATCCGCGGCCACGTCGACGTCACGCACATCGCGGGCGCCGGCATCACCGCGATCACGCTGTATCTCATCGGCCTGATGGCGCACAAGCTGTTCGGCCTTCCCGCGCCGGTCGCGATGCTGTTCCTCGCGGTGCTGGTGAAGCTCGCGCGCGCGGTGTCGCCGCCGCTGCAGGAAGGCGCGTTCGTCGTCTACAAGTTCTTCTCGACCGCCGTCACGTATCCGCTGCTGTTCGCGATCGGCGTCGCGATGACGCCGTGGGACAAGCTGACCGCCGCGTTCACGATCGTCAACGTGGTCACGATCGTGTCGACCGTCGCGACGCTGATGGGCACCGGTTTCGTGGTCGGCCGCCTGCTGAAGATGTACCCTATCGACACCGCAATCGTGAACGCCTGCCACAGCGGGCAAGGCGGCACCGGCGACGTCGCGATCCTGACCGCCGCGAACCGGATGCAGCTGATGCCGTTCGCGCAGATCGCCACCCGCATCGGCGGCGCGATCGTCGTCACGGTGACGCTGATCCTGGTCGCGCACTTCGGATAACGCGCGGCCGCGCGCACCGTCGCGCCGGCTGCTTCGCACGCGCCGCCGCCGGCCCTGCCGGCGCGCGGCGCGCGTCGTTCCGGGCGGGCGATTGCGGGCGGGCGATTGCGGACGGCCGGTTGCGGACGGCCGGTTGCGGACGGCCGGTTGCGGCTTCGATGAGGGCGAACGTGCAGAAGAGCTTCAAGGGAATCCCGTGGTGGGGCTGGGCATCGGCCGCGGTGCTGTATGTCGGCGTGGCCGGCGCGGCCGTCGATTTCGCATGGGAACGCGCGATCGACGCGCTCGAGGAAGCCGGCGCGCACCGGCTCGACCTGTACGCGTCGAGCCTGAAAAGCGAGCTCGGCCGCTTCGAGATTCTGCCCGGCCTGGTCGCGCGGCAGGACGGCGTGCGCGCGATGCTGAAAGCCGCGCCGAACGATGCCCCCGCGCTCGTGCATGCGGTGAACACCTACCTCGAAGCCGTGAATCGCGACGCGGGCAGCGGCGCGGTCGACGTGATCGATCTGCAAGGCGACGTGATCGCCGCGAGCAACTGGAACGAGACGATCAGCTTCGTCGGCACCAACGTGTCGTACCGACCGTACTTCAAGGACGCGCTCGCGCGCGGCAGCGGCCGCTTCTTCGGCATCGGGACCAACACCGGCGTGCCGGGCGTCTACTTCGCGAGCGCGGTGCGCAGCGACGGCGCGCCGATCGGCGTGGCCGCCGTGAAGATCAGCGTCGACCCGCTCGAATCGGCGTGGCGCGCGCCGGGCGTCGCCGCGCTGGTCGTCGACGGCAACGGCGTGGTCGTGATCTCGACCGAGCCCGCGTGGAAATTCACCGCGCTGCGCCCGATCACCGCGCAGCAGCAGCGCGACATCCAGGCGTCGCGCCAGTACGCGGGCCGCACCGTCGACGCGCTGCTCTATCGCCGCATCGGCGACCGCAGTTCGGCCGCGTGGTTCGGCACCTTCCCCGATCCGCGCCACGCCGGCCGCACCACGCGCTATCTCGTGATGTCGCGCCCCGCGCCGCAGGGCGGCGATTCGTTGATGGTGCTGCTCGACATCGCCGGCGCGCGGCGCCAGCAGCAGACGGCGTTCGTGTTCGTCACCGGCGCGTTCCTGATCGTCGCGCTGCTGGTCGGCTATGCGATCCAGCGCCGCCGGGCGATCCTCGCGCGGCTGAGCGCGCAGGACGCGCTGCGCCGCGCGAACGACCGGCTCGAACTGACGGTCGCGCAGCGCACGGCCGCGCTGACCGCCGCGAACGAGCGGATGCAGCGCGAGATCGTCGAGCGCGAGCGCACCGAGCAGCGGCTGCGCGATTCGCAGCAGGAAGTCGTGCACGCGGGCAAGCTCGCGGTGCTCGGGCAGATGGCCGCCGGCCTCACGCACGAACTGAACCAGCCGCTCGTCGCGATCCGCACGTTGTGCGACAACGCACGCACGTTCTTCGAACGCGGCCAGCCGGCGCCGGCGCTCGCGAACCTCGAACGGGTCGGCAAGCTGGTCGACGGCATGGCCGTGCTCACCGGAGAGCTGAAGACCTTCGCGCGCAAGCCCGACGTCGAGCGCGTCGCCGTGTCGCTGAACGAGGCCGTCGCGCATGCGCGGCTCATCTACGATGCGCGAATTCGCGACGAAGGCGTGCGGCTCGACGTGAACATCGCGCCCGGCACGACGGTCTCGGCCGAATCGAGCCAGTTGCAGCAGGTGATCGTGAACCTGCTCGGCAACGCGCTCGACGCGGTGCACGACGCGCCGGTGCGCCGCATCGTCATCGACGCGGCCGGCCCGGACGACGACGGCCGCGTGCGCTTCACGGTGGCCGACAGCGGCGCCGGCATCGCGCCCGACGTGCTGCCGCACCTGTTCGAGCCGTTCGTCACGACCAAGCCGCGCGGCCAGGGCCTCGGGCTCGGCCTCGCGATCACGTCGCGCATCGTCGAGGCGTTCGGCGCGAAGATCGCCGCGACGAACCGCGACGAAGGCGGCGCGCAGTTCACCATCGAATTCGCGGCGGCGATGCCGCAACAAAGGACAGAGCATGGAAGATGAGATTCGCGTGCTGGTCGTCGAGGACGATGAGAACGTCCGGATCGGCGTCGAGCAGGCCGTCGCGCTCGCCGGGTTCCCGGTCGACGCGTTCGCGTCGGCCGCCGACGCGCTCGCGCACGTCGCGCCCGGCGCGCCGGTGGTGATCGTGTCGGACGTGCGGATGCCGGGCATCGACGGGCTGCAGCTGCTCGACCGCGTGATGGCCATCGACGCGCAGATCCCGGTCGTGCTGATCAGCGGCCATGCGGACATCTCGACGGCCGTCGGCGCGATGCAGGTCGGCGCGTACGACTTCATCGAGAAGCCGTTTTCGTCGGACGTGATCGCCGGCCGCGTCGCGCGCGCGGTCGAGAAGCGTCGCCTGACGCTCGAGGTACAGGGCTTGCGCGCCGCGCTGAACAACTGGCAGGGCATCGAGGCGTTCGTGCTCGGCAAGTCGCCCGCGATGGCCGACGTGCGCAAGAAGATCCTGCGCCTCGCCGATACGTCGGTGTCGGTGCTGATCACCGGCGAGACCGGCACCGGCAAGGAGCTGATCGCGCGCAGCCTGCACGACTTCGGCAGCCGGCGCGACGCGCATTTCGTCGCGCTGAACTGCGGCGGCCTGCCCGAGCAGGTGTTCGAAAGCGAGCTGTTCGGCCACGAGGCCGGCGCGTTCACCGGCGCGATCAAGAAGCGGATCGGCAAGATCGAATGGGCGGACGGCGGCACGTTGTTCCTCGACGAGATCGAGACGATGCCGATCGCGCTGCAGGTCAAGATGCTGCGCGTGCTGCAGGAGCGCGTGGTCGAACGGCTCGGCGCGAACGACCTGATTCCGGTCGACTGCCGCGTGGTGGCCGCGTCGAAGGCCGATCTCGCCGAACTCGCGGTCGACGGACGTTTCCGTGCGGACTTGCTGTATCGCCTCAACGTCGCGCAGATCGAGCTGCCGCCGCTGCGCGAGCGGCGCGAGGACGTGCCGCTGCTGTTCGAGCATTTCGTGCTCGCGGCCGCGCGGCGCTTCGGGCAGCCTGCGCCGGTCGTCACCGCCGCGCAGGTATCCGAACTGATGACGCATGCGTGGCCCGGCAACGTGCGCGAACTGCAGAACGTGGCCGACCGCTTCGTGCTCGGGCTGACCGGCGACAGCCTGCTGTCGTCCGGCGGCGCGCCGACGGCCGGCAGCACGCTCGCGGAACAGCTCGCGTATTTCGAACGGATGCTGATCGAGGACATGCTGCGGCGTCACAACGGCAACGTCGCGGACGCGAGCGACGCGCTCGGCATGCCGAAGAAAACGCTCTATCACAAGCTGCGCAACCTGCGGATTCCCGCGCGCGGCGACGCGGCGGCCGACGGCGGCGAATGACGCGCACGAGGACACGCACCACAGCATGGATCGCATCGACATCACCGAACACGGTCGTATCGCCGGCCACCTGATCCGCGGCGTCACGCGCGCGCAGAAAACCTTCCGCCCGAGCGACTGGCCCGAGCGGCTCGCGGGCGTCATCACGCTGTTCGTCGGCGAACGGCGGTCCGGCTATCCGTGCGCGCTGTCGCGGCTCGCGATGCCGGTCGTCGACGGCAGCGTCAAATGCCTGTTCGTGTCCGACGAATTGCGGGCCGTGTGTGCGGATGCGTTCGAGTTCGCGATGCAGTTCGCGGCCGACAACGATCTGCCCGTCGAGCTTCGGACCGCGCCCGCGCTGGCGGTGCGCTGACGCGCCCCCTTCCCTTTCTCTACGTAAAGACGCGTGCGCGCACGCCGCCGCATGCCCTTTCCACGTCGCACTCAATCGTCAGACGATTGAAGGCTTGGGCGCATGACCACGCTCCGACAAGGGTTTCCGGCGCAGCCATCAATAAAATTGATCGTCACGATGAAAATTATGCGTTTTCCTTGCAGGTCGCCGTGATGCATAGTTGCGTCGTGTTGACGCACCTTTGAGTCTTTCAGTCATGAACATGCGAATCGAGCCGTCCGTGCTCGCGAACCCCGACCTGCAATTTGCGACGCTTTCGTCAGGCATCAGCCTGCCGTATGTCGAGCGGGGCAGCGGTGCGCCGATGGTGTTCGTGCACGGCTCGCTGTGCGACTACCGCTACTGGGATCCGCAACTCGCGGCGCTGTCGGCCCACTACCGCTGCATCGCGCCGAGCCTGAGCCACTACTGGCCGGCCGTCGAAGCGGGCATCCAGGACGAGTTCAGCTGGCAGAACCACGTCGACGAGCTCGCCGAATTCATCGACGCGCTCGATCTTGGCCCCGTGCATCTGGTCGGCCATTCGCGCGGCGGCAGCGTCGCGTTCAACGTCGCGCGGCAGCATCCGCACCTCGTCGAATCGCTGACGCTCGCCGATCCGGGCGGCCCGCTCCAGCAGCCGGGCGTACGCGAAGCCGCGCTGCCGGCCGCCGCACTCGCGCTGCGCACGACGGCCGTGAACCTGATCGATCGAGGCGAAGTGGAAGCCGGCCTCGAGATGTTCGTCGATTCCGTGAGCCTCCCCGGCGCATGGAAGAAGAGCACGTCGCGCTTCCGCACGATGGCGATCGACAATGCAAGCACGCTGCCGAAGCAGCTGCGCGACCCGCTGCCCGCGTATTCGCAGCACACGGCCGGCGATATCGCGTGCCGCACGCTGCTGATCGACGGCCAGCGCAGCCCGAAGATGTTCCGCCACAACGTCGATACGCTGTCGCAGTGGATCGGCAATGCGCAGCGGCAAACCGTCGCCGGTGCATCGCACGGGATGAATGCGGCGAGCCCCGCGGTGTTCAACCGTTACGTGCACGAGTTCGTCGCCGCGTAACGCGAGCGGGCGGCATGCGCGCCACCCGTCTTCCTCTCTCTTGCAGAAGCGAAACGGCGCGGGCGGTCCGCGTCGTTTCGCATCCCGCTGCGTCACGCCCCCGACGCTGCCTTGCGCGTCACCGCGTCCGGCAACCCGAACACGCTGTCGAACGCCCAGTTGTACGTGAACGTGAAGATCGGGAAGAACACGATCAGCACCGCGTCGTACAGGAAAGCCTGCCATAACGACACGTCGAGCCACCACGCGATCAGCGGGATCAGGAACGTCACGAGCGCGACCTGAAACCCGATCGCATGCACGACACGTCGCCCGACGGTGCGCGTCGTTTCGGTGCGCCGCCGCTCCCACGCCTCGAACCCGAGGTTGTACAGAAAATTGACGGTGACGCCCGTCGTCGAGATCATCACGCCGAGCAGACCGCTCGCCGCCGCGCTCGCGCCGCTCAGCATGCCGAGCACCGACGATGCGACGAGGATGCCGAGTACCTCGAACAGCACGACGTAGACTATGCGTCTCTTCCATCCTTGCATGACCGACCACCTTCGTTTCGAACAAGGTGGCGAGACTACAGCGGGCACTGCGTCCGCAAAAGTCAGGACCTTTCAATTTTTCTGACAGGAGGCGGCGGACCATGCTGACCAGCGACCACATCGACATGCTGCTGACGGTCATCGACAAAGGCTCGTTCTCGGCGGCCGCGCGTGCGCTCGGCCGCACGCCGTCGGCGGTCAGCATGGCGATCGCGAACCTCGAGGCCGAACTCGACCTCGTGCTGTTCGATCGCGGCTCGCGCGAGCCGACGCCGACCGCCGCGATGGCCGCGCTGCTGCCCGACGCGCGCGCGATCGCCGAACGGCTGCATGCGCTGCGTGCGCATGCGCAGCACTTGTCAGAAGGGGTCGAGGACACGCTGCGGCTCGGGCTCGCGGCCGAAATCGACGGCGCGCCGATTGCCCGCGCGCTGACCGCCGTCGCCGCGAAATATCCGGCACTCGCGGTCAGCGTCGTCACCGCGCCGCAGGATGCGATCGTCGATGCGCTGCATCGCGGCGCCGTCGATCTTTGCGTCGCGTACGGCGGGCTCGATCTTCATCCTCAGGAACGGATTCACGCGCTGTGGACCGAGACGTTGATCGCGGTCGCCGCGCCCGATCATCCTGCGATTGCCGAGGCCGCGCATCCGGAGGCGATCGAGCGGTTGTCGGGGTTCCGGCAGATCGTGATCGCCGATCCGGAGCGGCCGCTCACCGACGTGCGGCCGCTGATCGGCAACCGCACGTGGAAGGTGACCGACATGGCGACCGTGATCGCGCTCGTGAAGGCCGGGCATGGCTGGGCGAACTTGCCGGAATCGATCATCGGCCGGTATGTGGCCGACGGCGAACTCGCGCCGCTCGTGTTCGCGAACATTCGCAACGGGCTGCCGCTACCTGTGTATTTGCGGCGGCCGAAATATACGGGACTCGGCAAGGCCGCCGGGGAACTCGTGCGGGCGCTGCGGGCTGAAGACGGTCCGCATTGAGCGGTGCGGCGATGGCGTCGCCGCACCGTCCGTCAACACGCGACGGATTGACCGTTAGTTGCGATCACCGGGCCGCCGCGCACGTTCGGCGCCAGAAACGCATTCCCGGTCGATCCCTAGACCTGCCCGACCATGAGACGGATCATACGACCGTGATAGCGAGTTCCTCCGCATACGCCGCCAACCGGTCGCCTACCCGCACCTTCAGGACATCGATGAACCGTTTGATCTTCGCGTCGACGAACTGACGGGACGAATACACCGCATAAACGTTGCGCTGAGCGGTGTGAAATTCGGGCAGGACGCGAACGAGCGAGCCTTGACGCAAATCGTCGATTGCCGAGAAGGCGGCGATCAGCCCGATCCCCGCGCCCTCGCGCAGCACCGTGGACATCGCATCCATGTCGTTGACGCTGAAGTGCGACCCCGCTGGACGATACACCGCCTCGCCGGCCCTGCCTTGCAGACGCCATTCGTCCGGCGCGTAATCGACCGTGCTCAGGCGCACACATGTGTGATCGACGAGGTCTTCCACACACGCGGGAGCCGGACGACGTGCCAGATAATCGGGCGACGCCGCCAGAATGCAATGGCTGACGCCGATCTTCTGGCTCACATACGCCGAGTCCGGCAGCGTGCGCGCAATCACGATCGCCACGTCGAGTTGCTCTTCGAGCAGGTTCGGCATCCGCTGCGACAGCATGAGATCGACCGATACTTCCGGATATGCGTTCCGATAGGCCAGCACGGCTTGCGAAACGAGCTGACGGCCCAATCCCGGCACCGCATGCACGCGCAATACGCCACGCGGCTCCAGCAGCGCATCGCGCGCTTCCGCTTCTGCCCGTTCGATGTCCGAGAGGATCGCCACGCTGCGCTCGTAAAACCGTCGCCCCGCATCGGTGACGACGAGCCGTCGCGTCGAACGCTGCAGCAACCGGGTGTTGAGATTGTCCTCGAGTACCGAGACCGCTCGGGAAATGTTGCCGACCGTCGTATCGAGGTGGTTTGCGACAGCCGTGAAACTGCCCATCTCGACCACCTTCGCAAACACCGACATGGTGTGAACCTTGTCCATTACGCACCCTGGTTTTGAATTGATCGCCGCATCGCCGCGTATCGGCCCTCGCGAGCCCGTTGATCATAGGGCCCGCGCTCGTTTCGCGCAGGCAGCGCGCAATCCTCTGTCGTTTTTGCGCATCCTTTCAACACGCTTTCACATTGGCCGGGGATTTTCTCTCCCGAGACAAGATTCATTCTTTCCGGCCCCTCTAAGTTGCGGGCCGCTTCACGCCTAGACTGGGTCCCGAAGTCAGGCAATCAGAACGCGGACGTATCGAACCCGAGCTTGGCCCGCCACGGCGAATCATCCAGAGACGGCGTGGCGCAGGTTTCCCTGTCGGGCTCGAGGCGAACACACATTGAATCGCAATCCTAATCATAAAGGTGACTACCATGGACATCCATTACGACGCACTTCATCTTTTCATCAACGGCGAATGGATCGCTGCGAGCGAACGCGAAACGGCGCCGGTGATCAACCCGGCCACGCAAATCGAGATCGGGCGCGTCCCACTGGCGACGGCAGCCGATCTGGATCGCGCGCTGCAGGCCACCGCATCGGCTTTTGACGTCTGGCGCAACACCGTGCCAGCCGAACGCGCACGCATCCTGAAGCGTGGGGCGGAACTGATGCGCGAGCGCGCCGAGCACATCGCTACCGTCATGACGCTCGAGGAAGGCAAACCACTGGCAGAAAGCCGCGACGAAGTCCTGCGCGCCGCCGACTATTTCGAATGGTTCGCCGAAGAGGCGCGCCGTATCGACGGCCGCGTGGTGCCATCCAACCGCCCGGGCGTGCAACAGCTCGTGAAGAAACAGGCGATCGGGCCGGTCGCCGCATTCACGCCGTGGAATTTTCCCGCGATCACCCCGGCGCGCAAGCTCTCCGCCGCACTCGCCGCCGGATGCAGCGTCATCATCAAACCCGGCGAGGAAAGCCCCGCAACGGCGCTCGCGCTGGCACGCGCACTGGATGACGCCGGTTTGCCGAAGGGCGTGCTTCAAGTCGTATTCGGCGTGCCCGACCAGGTGTCGAAGCATCTGATCGCTTCCCCGGTCATCCGGAAGGTGACGTTCACGGGCTCGGTGCCGATCGGCCGCCTGCTGTCGGCACGCGCCGCCGAAGGCGTCAAACCCATCACGCTGGAGCTGGGCGGCCACGGGCCCGTCCTCGTATTCAACGATGCGGATGTCGAGAAGGCCGCGGTCGACGGTGCGGCGAATCGCTTTCGCGGCACGGGCCAGGTCTGCATCTCGTCGACGCGCTTCCTGATCCAGCGCGAAGTCTACGACACGTTCGTCGGGCACTTCGTGCGCGCGACCCTGGCCCTCAAGGTCGGGAATGGCCTGGACGCCGGCACGCAGGTCGGGCCGCTGGCCAATCCGCGCCAGCTTGCCAAGATGGAAGAACTCATCGCCGATGCGGTGGAACGCGGCGCAACGGTCCTCGCCGGCGGAAAGCGCATCGAGGGCGAAGGATATTTCTTCGAACCCACCATCCTCGCCGACGTACCGAAGGATGCGCGCGTGATGCACGAAGAACCGTTCGGCCCGATCGCGCTGCTGCTGCGCTTCGACGCCCTCGCCGACGGGCTCGCCGAAGCGAACCGGTTGCCCTACGGGCTCTCCGCCTATGCGTTCACGCGCAGCGCGCGCACGGCCATTGATGTCGCAGACGGTCTCGAAGCCGGCATGATCGGCATCAACCAGTACCGCATCGTGTCGACCGAACTGCCGTTTGGCGGCATGAAGGAAAGCGGCCACGGCTCGGAAGGCGGCACCGAGGGCATCGAGTACTACCTCACGCACAAGTTCATCAGCCAGGCTTGAAGGAGTATCGCCATGTCTCATACGCATTTCGACAGTCCGCGCGAGGCCGCGCGGGCCTTCACGCCGACGCTCGCGGCATTCGTCGACGACACGCTCTATCCGCGCATCTGGAGCGATCCGGCGCTCGCGCCGCGCGACCGCAGCCTCGTGACCGTCGCCGCCCTGATCGCGGGGGGCCATCTCGACGAATTGCCGGCGCACCTGCGGCGCGCGTTGGCGAACGGCGTCACCCGCGAAGCGCTCTCCGCGGCAATCACTCACCTCGCGTTCTATGCCGGGTTTCCCGCGGCAATCTCCGCGTCCGCCGTGGCGCAGGCAACGCTGGGCGCGCAACCCCGGTCCGACGATCTCGCCGGTAATTCAGCTACGACGCAGGAAGGCATGAAATGAAAGCCATCACATTCAAGGAATTCGGCGAGGCCGAAGTTCTCCAGCTGGCCGAAGTCCAGGCACCCGAGGTTCGCCCCGACGATCTGCTGGTACGCGTGCATGCCGCGGGCGTGAATCGCGCGGATCTGACCCATCGGCGAGGCGGATACGGCCAGCCGAATTTCGGCGACTCCACCCTCATGGGGCTCGAAATCGCCGGCGAGGTGATCGAGACCGGAAGCGCCGTGCAGGGCTACAAGGTGGGGGATCGTGTAATGGGCGTCGTGGGCGGCGGGGCCTATGCGGAACTGGCGCGCATCGACTGGAGAATGGCGATGCCCATTCCCGCACAGATCGACTACGTGCACGCGGCTGCCATACCGGAAGTCTTCGTCACCGCACACGAAGCGTTGTTGCATCTGGGCCGCTTGCAGCGCGGCGATTCGGTGCTGATTCACGCGGCGGCGGGCGGGGTCGGTTCCGCAGCGGTCCAGCTCGCCTACGCAACCGGCGCGACGATATTCGCGACCGCCGACGCCTCGAAACTGGAACGGATCGTTCAACTCGGCGTGGACCATGCGATCGACTACAACGCGCAGGATTTTTCGGAAGTCGTCGCAAGCAGGACAGGCAAACGCGGGGTCGACATCGTTATCGACTTCGTGGGCGCGCCGTATTTTTCGCGGAATGTCGCGTCATTGGCCAACGGCGGCCGGCTGGTGCAGGTCGGCATACTCGGCGGCGGCGGCGACGTGAGCGTTGCGCTCGATCAGATTCTGTACCGCCATCTGCAAATCATCGGCACGGTGATGAAGTCGCGCGACCCGCGCGAGAAACACGCGATGGTTCGGCGATTTCGCGAGCATTGGCTGGAGCGCTTCGCGGGTGGCGCGGGCCTCGAGCCGGTTGTCGACAGCGTGTTTCCGCTCGCAAATGCCGCGGCGGCTCATCGACGGATGGAGTCGGCCGTGAACGTCGGCAAGATCATCCTGACGATGAACGAAAACGCCTGACGCCATAAAAAACCCCGGCATGCAGACCTGAGCCTGCATGCCGGGGTTCTTCGCTTCACTGCCGGCGAGCGACGCATCGCCCGCCGTGCGCACTCACCGCGCAGCCATGTCAGCCCTGACGGCCCCCGCATCGCCGACCGCCGTCGGCGCCGGGCCCCAACCGCCGCCGAGCGCGCGAATGAGGTTGACGGTCGACACCGCCTGCGCCCCCGTCAACTGGTTCGCCTGCAGTTGCGACTGCAACACCGACCGCTCGCTGTCGATCACGTCGAGATACGCGACCTCGCCTTCCTGATACTGCGTCCGCGACAACGTCGCCGCCCGACGCGACGCGTTGACGGCCGCATCCTGCGCGCGGATCTGGTCATCGAGCAGGCGCAGGTCGGCAAGATTGTCCTCGACCTCGCGGAACGCGACGAGCACCTGCTGCCGGTAGTTCGCGACCTGCTCGTCGTACTGCGCGCGCGCCTGCTGCACACCGGCGGCACGTCGCCCGCCGTCGAACAGCGGCAGCGTCAGCGCGGTGCCGGCGAACGGCCCGAGCAGGAACGTGCGGCTCGACCACAGGAACAGGTTGCCGAGCGTCGACGCTTCATACCCGAACGCCCCGGTGATATCGAGCTTCGGGAAATACGCCGACTTCGCGAGCCCGATCCGTGCGTTCGCGGCCGCCATCGCGCGCTCGGCCGCCGCCACGTCCGGGCGCCGTTCGAGCAGCGCGGACGGCAGGCCCGGCGGAATCTTCACCGCGACCGGCACGATCGGCGTTTCCTTGAACGCGAAATCGGCCGGAGCCTTGCCGAGCAGAATGGCCAGCGCATGCTCGGACGCCGCGCGCCGGCGCGCGACGCCGACCGCATCGGCCTGCGCGCTCGCCAGTTCGTTCTTCGCGCGCGACACGTCGAGCTCGCTGATGTCGCCTTCGTTGAAGCGACGCTGCACGAGCTTCAGCGCCTGCTCGCGCAACTCCACCGTGCGGCGGTACAGGTCCTGATCCGAATCGAGCTGGCGCAGTTCGAAGTAGTTCTGCGCGACGTCGGCCTGCAGCGCGAGCTGCACCGAGCGGAACAGCGCTTCGCTCTGCGCCTGGTCGGCACGCGACGCCTCGACGTTGCGACCGACGCGGCCGAATAGGTCGGCCTCGTACGATACCGTGCCCTGCGCGCGCCACAGCGTCGCGTTGGTCGGGCCGGTGCCCTGCGGCTGGAACTGCGACGCCGACGACAGCCCCTCGCGCGTCGGCCCGAACCCGGCGCCGATCTGCGGGAACCATTGCGAGCGCGCGGAACGGGTCGCCGCACGCGCTTCCTCGACCCGTGCGGCCGCGGCCTTCAGGTTCTGGTTCGCGGCGAGCGCCTGCGTCTCGAGCGAATCGAGCACCGGGTCGCCGAACACCTTCCACCATTCGCCGCGATGTTCGCTGTCCGACGGCTCGGCCGTCTTCCACGTGCCGGCCTGCTCGCCGGCGGCGAGAGTCGGCGCTTCCTTGAACGCGGCGGGCGCCGCCGCGTCCGGACGCTTGTAGTCGGGGCCCACCGCGCACGCGGCGAGCAGCGTCGCGAGCAGGGTGCTCGCGGCCGCCACCTTCGCGAAGCGCATCAAGCCGTTCGTGTTGTGCAAGTTATTCATTTTCTGGTCCTCAAGCATCGGGCGCCGGCACGCCGTACCCCGCCGAATCCTTACCGGCGACGTGGATCTTGCCGCCCGCGAGCGTACGCAGCACGACGTAGAACACCGGCGTCAGCATCAGCCCGAACAGCGTCACGCCGAGCATCCCGAAGAACACCGCGACACCCATCGCATGGCGCATTTCCGAACCGGCGCCGGTCGACGTGACGAGCGGCACCACACCCATGATGAACGCGATCGACGTCATCAGGATCGGGCGCAGCCGCAGCCGGCTCGCCTCGATCGCGGCCTCGAGCGGCGTCCTGCCGTCGTGTTCGAGCTCGCGCGCGAATTCGACGATCAGGATCGCGTTTTTCGCGGAAAGCCCCACCAGCACCATCAGGCCGATCTGCGTGAAGATGTTGTTGTCGCCCTGCGTGAGCCACACGCCCGTCAGCGCCGACAGAATGCTCATCGGCACGATCAGGATCACCGCGAGCGGCAGCGTCAGGCTTTCATACAGCGCGGCGAGCACGAGGAACACGAGCAGCACGCTGATCGGGAACACGTACATCGCGGAATCGCCCGCGAGGATCTGCTGGTACGTGAGGTCCGTCCATTCGAACCGCACGCCGCGCGGCAGCGTTTCGTGCGCGATGCGCTCGACCGCGGCCTGCGCCTGACCCGACGAGAAGCCGGGCGCCGGGCCGCCGTTGATGTCGGCCGCCGTGTAGCCGTTGTAGCGCACGACCATTTCGGGGCCGAACGTCGGCGTCACCGTGACGAGCGACGACAGCGGCACCATCTCGCCCTTGTCGTTGCGCGTCTTCAGTTGCAGGATGTCGTCCGCGCGCTGGCGGAACGGCGCATCGGCCTGCACGCGCACCTGGTACACGCGACCGAAGCGGTTGAAGTCGTTCACGTACAGCGAACCGAGATACACCTGCATCGTGTTGAACACGTCGGTCACCGGCACGCCGAGCTGCTTCGCCTTCACGCGATCGAGATCGACGTTGAGCTGCGGCACGTTGATCTGGTAGCTCGTGAACAACGGGCCGAGTTCAGGCGCCTGCTGCGCGCGCTTGATGAAGTCGTTGGTCGCATCCGACAGCTTCGCGTAACCGACCGCGCCGCGATCCTCGATCTGCATCTTGAACCCGCCGAGCGTACCGAGCCCGAGCACCGGCGGCGGCGGGAACACGGCGACGAACGAATCCTTCATCGCGCTGTATTGCTGGTTCAGCGCACCCGCGATCGCGCCGGCCGACAGCGCCTTGCCGTGCCGTTCCGAGAACGGCTTCAGCGTGACGAACACGATGCCCGCGCTCGAGCTGTTCGTGAAGCCGTTCACCGACAGCCCCGGGAACGCGACCGCGCTCTCGACGCCCGGCTGCTTCAGCGCGATCGAACCCATGTCGCGGATCACCTTCTCGGTGCGGTCGAGCGATGCACCGTTCGGCAACTGCGCGAACGCGATCAGGTATTCCTTGTCCTGCGCGGGCACGAAGCCGCCCGGCACGACCTTCGACACGAGCACCGTCGCGCCCACCAGCACGAGGTACACGCCGAGCATCAGCGTCTTGCGCGACAGCACGCCGCGCACGCCGCGGCCGTAGTTCTCCGCGCCGCGATGGAACACCTTGTTGAAGCCGCGGAAGAAGCCGCCGAGCACGCGGTTCATCACGCGCGTGAGCCAGTCTTCCTTGTCGCCATGGCCCTTCAGCAGGATCGCGGACAGCGCCGGCGACAGCGTCAGCGAGTTGAACGCCGAAATCACCGTCGAGATCGCGATGGTCATCGCGAACTGCTTGTAGAACTGGCCGGTCAGGCCCGACATGAACGCGAGCGGCACGAACACGGCGACGAGCGTCAGCGCGATCGCGATGATCGGCCCGCTCACTTCCTGCATCGCCTTGTAGGTCGCCGCCCGCGCGTTCATCCCGCTCTCGATGTTGCGCTCGACGTTCTCGACGACCACGATCGCATCGTCGACCACGATACCGATCGCAAGCACCATCCCGAACAATGACAACGCGTTGATCGAATACCCGAACGCCAGCAGCAGCGAGAACGTGCCGATGATCGACACCGGCACCGCGATCAGCGGAATCAGCGACGCGCGCCAGGTCTGCAGGAACACGATCACGACGATCACGACCAGCGCGATCGCTTCGAGCAGCGTGTGCACGACGGCCTTGATCGACGAGCGCACGAACTGCGTCGGGTCATAGACGATCTTGTAGTCGACGCCCGCCGGCATGTCCTGCTTCAGCTCGGCCATCGTCTTGCGCACTTCGTCCGAGATCTGCAGCGAGTTCGCGCCCGGCGACTGGTTGATCGCCATCGCGACGGCCGGCTTGTTGTCGAGCAGCGAGCGCAGACCGTATTCGGACGCGTCGAGCTGGATCCGCGCGATGTCGCGCAGGTGCGTGACGCCGCCGTCCGGCGTCGTCTTCACGACGATGTCGCCGAATTCGTCTTCCGTCTGCAAACGGCCGCGCGCGTTCACCGACAACTGCAGCGGCGTGCCGGGCAGCGACGGCGATGCGCCGATCACGCCGGCCGCGACCTGCACGTTCTGCTCGCGGATCGCCTGCACGACGTCCTCGGCCGACAGCCCGCGCTGCGCGACCTTCTGCGGATCGAGCCACACGCGCATCGCGTAGTCGCCCGAACCCCACAGCTGCACCTGGCCGACGCCCTGGATCCGCGACAGGCGATCCTTCACGTTGATCAGCGCGTAGTTGCGCAGGTAGGTCATGTCGTAACGGTTGTCCGGCGAGATCAGGTGGACCACCATCGTCAGCGTCGGCGAGCTCTTCACCGTCGTGATGCCGAGCCGCTGCACGTCTTCCGGCAGGCGCGGCAACGCCTGGTTCACGCGGTTCTGCACGAGCTGCGTGGCCTTGTCCGGATCGGTGCCGAGCTTGAACGTGACGGTGATCGTCATGTTGCCGTCGCTGTTCGCCTGCGACTGCATGTAGAGCATGTCCTCGACGCCGTTGATCTGCTCTTCCAGCGGCGACGCGACCGTCTCGGCGATCACTTTCGGGTTCGCGCCCGGGTACTGCGCCTTCACGATCACGGAAGGCGGCACGACTTCCGGATACTCCGAAATCGGCAGCAGGAACATCGCGATCACCCCGCCCAGCAGGATGATCACCGATAGGACTCCTGCGAAGATCGGCCGGTCGATAAAGAATTTGGAAATGTTCATGGGTTGCTCTGTCTGGTTGAACGCGGATGCGAAGCGGCGCGCCGCTTACGAATCCGCCTTCGCCGGTGCGGCCGGCTTCGCGTTATCCGCGAGCGGCGCGGACGGCTCGTCGCCGCCCGTCATCGGGACCATGTGCGGCTTCACCTGCGCGCCGGGGCGCACGCGCTGCGTGCCGTTCACGACCACGCGATCACCGGCGGCAAGGCCGCTCACGATCACGCGCCGGTTGCCGTGCTGCATCCCCGGCTGCACTTCGCGGTACGACACGCGGCCCTGCTGATCGACGACGAACACGAACTTCTTGTCCTGGTCGGTGTTGATCGCCGCGTCGTCGACGAGCAGCGCCTCGTGCGGCGCGCTGCCGCCCACCTTCACGCGTGCGTAGAGGCCCGGGACGAGCGTGCCGTCCGCGTTGTCGAAGCGTGCGCGCACGCGGATCGTGCCGGACGACGTGTCGAGCCGGTTGTCGACCGAATCGATCTCGCCGCTGCGCGAGTAGCCGGTTTCGTTCGCGAGGCCGAGCTCGACCGGCACCTTGCGGCCGCTGCGCGCGCCGTTGATGTATTGCAGGTAGGTCTGCTCGTCCGCGTCGAACGACGCGTAGATCGGCGACACCGACACCAGCGTCGTCAGCGGCGCGGCCGACGCGCCGG
This sequence comes from Burkholderia sp. AU28863, assembly GCF_002223195.1. Lineage (NCBI taxonomy): Bacteria > Pseudomonadati > Pseudomonadota > Betaproteobacteria > Burkholderiales > Burkholderiaceae > Burkholderia > Burkholderia sp. AU28863. The sequence goes on from NZ_NKFE01000006.1 coordinate 56,008, forward strand.
CCGACACGACGTTGCCGAGCGTGATTTCCGCGCGCGACACGCGGCCCGATACCGGGGCGGTGATGCGCGTATAGCCAAGGTTGATGCGCGCCGTTTCCAGCGCGGCTTCGGCGGCCTTCAGGTTCGCGTTCGCTTCACGCGCCGCGTTCTGCTTCTCGTCGTAGTCGCGCTTCGCGATCGCGTTGTCGCCGATCAGCCGCTGTGCGCGCTGCCAGTCGGTCTGCGCATAGCCGTTGCGTGCCTGCGCGGCCGCGAGCTGCGCGGCGGCGCGGTCGACTTCAGCCTGGTACGGGCGCGGGTCGATCACGAACAGCACGTCGCCCTTCTTCACGAGCGCGCCGTCCTTGAAATTCACCGCGACGATCGTGCCCGACACCTGCGGGCGCACGTCGACTTTTTCGACCGCTTCGAGGCGGCCCGAATAGCTTTGCCAGTCGGTGACGGTCTGCGGCACGACGGTCGCCACGTCGACTTCGGGCAGCGGCGCCGCCGCTTTCTCGGGGGCGTTCGCGTTCACGCGCATCGCGCCGAACGTGCCGAGGCCGACGACGGCGAGCGTGACGATCGCCGCGGTCGCGATTCGGGAACGGGAGGTGCGTAGGATGGCCATGTGGATCTCCGGTAAGCGTGGATTGGTTCTGGTTATTCGGAACGGTTCGGCTGGCGCGCCTGGAAGCGGCACTGGAAGAAGCGCACGGCTTCCTCGAATGCGGCTTCGTGCGTGGCGAGCGCGGCGTGCGTGATGTCCGGATAGCGGATCACCTGCGTGAGCACGCCCGACGAGATCAGGCAGCCCGCATATTTCTCCGCCTCGACGTGCAGCACGTCGTTCTGCGCGGTAACGACGAGCGTCGGCGGCAGCCCCGCGAGGCGCACCGATTCGATCGGCGCCGCGTACGGGTGCATGCGCTGCGCCGCCTGCGGCAGATATGCGCGGTAGCAGGCCGCGCATTCGCGCGCGGTGATGTCGGACGCAAGGCGCTCGGCGTCGCCGATGCGCGTCATGCTCGGGTCGAGCATCGGCCCGAACAGCGCCTGCGCGGCGATCGACACCTCGCCGCGGTCGCGGGCGATGAAGGCCAGGCAGTTCGCGAGCTGGCCGCCCGCGTCGTGCCCCGCCACGCCGATCTTCTTCGGGTTGCCGCCAAACGCGCGGGCGCGCGTCGCGGCCCACACGGCGGCGCGATACGCATCCTCCGGCGCGGCCGGAAAAGGAAAGGCCGGCGCGAGCGAATAATCGACCGACACTACGAGAGCTGGTAAGCGTTCTGCTAAAAAGCGCGCGGCGAAATCAGCGTCTTCGAGCGAACCGCGGACGAAGCCACCGCCGTGGAAATAAAGCACTACTGGCAACCCGGTCTTGTCCGGACGGCGGTAGAGGCGCAGCACGATGTCCTGTGCGTAGCCGGGAATTTCCACTTCGGCAACCGTCAGCGCCGCGCCGGCTATGGCTTGCGCGGGCAGCGCGGCTTTCAGGAATTTGCTGAATTCAGAAGCGTCCATGACGATGCAGCGTCCATTTCGAGATGGAACGAATTCTGAGTCCGGCAGACATTGGGATAAATGCCTATAATCCGGCAACACAATTCAACGCCCCCGAACAATCCGAGGCTGCGTTTACCCACGAGGTAGCGCAGCCTTGTCGTTCAGGAGGCTCATTAGATTGCGGAGGTTGTGATGGACCGGCTTCAGGCCATGCAGGTATTTACTCGCGTCGTCGATACAAGCAGCTTCACCAAGGCAGCAGAAACGCTCGGCTTGCCGCGGGCGTCCGTCACGACGATCATCCAGAATCTCGAAGCCTTCCTCGGCGTGCGGCTGATGCACCGGACCACGCGCCGGCTGTCGCTCACGCCGGACGGCGCCGCGTACTACGAACGATGCGTGCGGATCCTCGCGGACGTCGAGGAAACCGAAGCAAGCTTCCAGGCCAACAACCGGAAGCCGCACGGAAAGTTGCGTATCGACATGCCGGGCTCGATCGGGCGGCTGCTCGTGATTCCGTCGCTGTGCGAATTCCATACGCGCTATCCGGACATCGACCTGCAACTCGGCCTGTCCGACCGGCCGGTCGACCTGCTGCAGGAGGGCGTCGACTGCGTGATCCGCGTCGGCGCGCTGCAGGACTCGTCGCTCGTCGCGCGCCGCGTCGGCCTGTTCGAATGCGTGACGGTCGCGTCGCCCGACTATCTCGAGCACCACGGCGAGCCGCAGACGATCGACGACCTGAGCCAGCACAAGGCCGTCAACTACTTCTCGAGCCGCACGGGCCGCACGATCGACTGGACGTTCCTGATCGAAGGCAAGGAAGTCGAGATGAAGATGGAGGGCATCGTGTCGGTGAACGACGCGGACGCGTACGTGACGTGCGGGATCGAGGGCTTCGGGCTGATCCAGCCGCCGCTGTTCATGGTGCTGCCGCACCTGCGCGAAGGCCGGCTCAAGGAAGTGCTGCCCGGCGTCAAGCCGCTGCCCATGCCGATCTCGGTCGTGTATCCGCACAGCCGCCATCTGTCGCCGAAGGTGCGCGTGTTCGTCGACTGGATTGCAGAAGTGTTCGACCGCTGCCCGCTGCTGAGCGGCAAGGGCAGCCTCGACGCGACGTGCAGCAAGCGCACGTTCGAGGAGGCCGAGCGCGCGCCGGTGCTCGATACGCCGGTGATCAACGAGTGGGTTGCGTAATCCTCTGAACAACGCGCGCGGGCCGTGGCGCCCGCGCGTCGTCCCGCCTCGGCGCCGCGCCGGCACGCCCTTCAAGCGCAGCGCCCTCGATCCTTCCTGAAACGGCAGTAAACCTTTGCGTCGCCCGCGGCAATCGGCCACGTGCGTCGTCGCGCGTCGTCGCCGCACCCGCGCGAAGCCCATGCCACGGGGCTGCCGGCCGTTTGCGCATAACCCTGTCGACCGTGCGGATGGCGATTGTTCCACTGACACGACAATTCAATTCGCGTCTGCCGCATTTATCGCGACGGAACGGATACCTAGAGTAAACCCTGTCGCGCACCTCGTTGCGCATCGAACAGATCCCGCCTGGCGGGACCGGAGTCAGCGCTCGGCGCCAGCTCCGACATCTCTAGGAGTTACGCCATGAACCGCCGCCATCTTCTCTCGGCCCTCGCGCTCGCGCTCGCCGTCTCCGCACCGGCGTTCGCCGATTCGGGCACCCCGCACGCCGGCGACTACGCCAACGCGTCGTGGTACGCGCAACACAATGGCCCGCGTACGCGCGCCGAAGTGAGCGCGGAAGTCGAGCAAGCGCGCAAGGACGGCACGCTCGCGTACCTGCGCAAGGCGACTTCGTATCCGCAGGGGCTCGAACTCGCGCAAGGCCCGTATCGCCCGATCCCGGAAGGCAACCAGCTCGCCGGCGGGGGCCGGTAAACGCGCGGCGCCGCGCAGCGGGTTGCCCCGTGCGCGGCGTCTCGAACGATCTTATCGACGATTTGATGAGCCAGTTAGTTGCAGGAGCACATGATGAACGACCAACTTCCTTCGCCGCTCGATCACTGGGACGACACCACGCCGGTGTGGACGCCGTTCCGTTCCGGGCCGCAATCGCATTAAGGTTCGCGTCGACGCGTCGCTGACACCGTCCTGCGGCGATCAGCGGCGCGGCGCCCCATCGCGCCATTCGCCCCAGTGCGTGACGATGTCCTGCACCAGCGGATTGCCCGCGCGATACAGGTTTTCGGTCGCCGGGGGGCCGACAGGCAATGGATATCGTCATTGAGCGCACGTCGAAGTGACACGATTCGTGACGTTACCCGAGGAAAATTCGTCCAGCTGAGTCGGCCGCACGCTCGACACATCAATTGACACGGACAGATTCGTCTGTCAGATCGCGTTCGCCGCGATCCTTCGGGATCCGGTGAATGCAAATCGTATGTCCGGACAGCCCGGATCGCCGCCCTCATACCGGTTGAACTTGCCGACGATCATTCTTCTCCGAAAGAAACAGGAGCCTGACGCACCGTCTATTCACATTTCCCCACACTCGCTCACCTCGCCACCTGCAATTTGACGCATGGCTCGTCGACTTCATATGTCTAGCATCAGCACCCTCAACGATGCCCATATGGAGCGTACCGATGACAGCACCACAAGAATTCAGCGTATCGCTCGACGGACCGCCGATATGTCCGAACATGAGCGATTCGACGTTCAAGAGGCGGATGCTCGAATTGCGAGGCGAAGCGGTGGCGATCACCGAGCAGCGCCGCCGGGATTTGATGCGATGGAGTCCCGCCATTGAAGCGCGGGTCATCGAATGGTTCGGTTCAGCGCGTGTCGATACGACGCGCACGCTGATTCGAGGACTGGGCGCCCTTGCCAGCGTGATGGGCGCGCTCGGCCCACGGAACTTTGTCCGCATCGATTCCGAGGCCGATCGCGCCACAGGATGCCTGCCGAACATGAGTCATCGTGACGCGGAAGCCGCGCACGTCTGTCGCACGGACACGTCCGCCCATATCATCGCCATCAATCTCCCTTTTTGCTCACTACCCGAGCGATCGGCCGGTAATCTCTCGTCGCAGCAACTGACGATCGTGCACGAATGCGCGCACCTCGCGGACACATTCAACGCACATGATCATTCCGGGGCGTACGGGCGCGCCGCGTGTGTCCAGTTTGCAAGACGTCACCCGGATAGAGCCATCAACAATGCGGACAACATCGCGTGGTTCATTCTGGCGCGGTAGATCGGGGAAATTCATGCGACGAGCCTTCTTCGCGATACTGATCGCCCTCCTCACCCTTCCGATACAGGCCGATGCGTGCAAGATCATGCTGACCGACAGCATGCAATTGCCGCTGAACTCAATCGAAATCAGCAACGCCGACAGGCTCTCCGTCGTCAGACACTACCTGACCGCCAAGGAGTGGACGCTCGAAGGCACGATGGCATCGGTCGACGCGGCGGCCTACGATTGGGAAAACCGGCCCATGCAACTGGCTCGCCAACGCGGCACGCAGATGAAGTCCTTTCTTGTGCAACTCGGCATGGCTCCCGACGACGTCTACGTCAGCGAGCGAATCATCTCGCGCACGAACGGCAAGCTCGATCGCGACGACGCGAAACAGCTATGGGTTCAGTTCGCTCCCAAATGCCCGCCAGCCGGATGTCAGAGCCTCTGCAACTCCCCGCGTACATCGGGCGTAGTCAGCTATGCGCTGACACCGCGCACGCCGGGGCCCCGGGCCGACTCCGCTCGATTTACGTGCGGCGACAGCCGGGAACCGACACCCGCGCGGTTCGTGACGACTGAACGCTGGACCGAACGCACGCGAAATCAAACCCTGTTTCTGAGAAATGACCGCAAGAAGCCGCTGGCGCACATCTGCTATCGGATCAGCACCAGCGCAATGCAGTATGTCGGCATGACGGACGAGCAAGGTCAGACGGGGACCATCAAGTTGTTGGGGCCCGAATACACACGAATCGAACTCAAGCTCGCAGCGCCGCAGCCGTGAAGATTGCTCCGGGCGATCGTCAATCGCCCGGAGCCCGACTCTACGCGCAGGCTCCGATTAGCCCGCGCGTCTTGCCATCAGCTTAGCGGCGCGGCACCCCATCACGCCATTCGCCCCAGTGCGTGACGATGTCCTGCACCAGCGGATTACCCGCGCGATACAGGTTTTCGGTCGCCGGCGCGAAGCCGCCTTGATCCGCGTAGTTCAGCAGGTTGTCGGCGCTCGTCTGCCCCGCGTACGGTCGGTCGAAATCGGACCCCGTGCGCAGCACGGCCACGCGCGACAGGTCGACCCGCTTCACGCTCGCCGCGCGCTTGAGCGCTTCGAACGTCGCGTTGTCTTCCTGCGCGGTCATGCAGTAGGTGCCCTTGCCGTCCGTCAGGATCTTGGTCCACTGGCGCGCGCGCTCGCCGATCAGCGTGCCCGAGAACCACGTGTTGCCCGATGACGTATCGCACTGGATCACCGTCGGCGGCCGGTTCGCCGGCGCGTACGTGAACTTCGCGCGCGCGGCCTGCGCCTGTGCGCTATCGGCGAGCACGACGTTGCGCGACAGCGCGTAGGCGGCGTCGGTCAGCTGCGGGTTGAGCTGGAACACTTCGGTGCGATAGTCGAGCGGCGGCTTGTCGTTCGGGCTCTTCGTGTTGATGCCGAGGAAGCCGGTGTTCCACCCGGCCGGAATCTCGCGCGCATCGAGCTCCCACTGCAGGCTGAAATCGACGAGGTATTTCGACCACGCGGCCGATCCGACCGTGCCCTGTGCAGGGTCGACGCCCGCGATGCCCGAGACCAGGAAATACGTGCGGCGCAGATCGAAGCGCTGCGAGAACGTGAGCGCCATGATCGTCGCCGACGCGTTCGCATAGCCCATGCCGGTCGTCACCACGCATACGTCCTGCTTGTTGCAGTGGACGGCCGGATAGTCGGGCGACAGGCCGGGCACGGTGATGTCGCGCCACGGGCCGAGCCGGTCGAGCCACGCCTGGCCTTCCGGGCCGAACATCGTGATGATCATGACCTTGACCGGGCGGCCATGCGAGCCGGTCTCGGCGAATGCGGCGTTGCCCGCATCGTTGCCCTGGTTGTCCTGCGCGATCGACGGCGCGGTCGCACAGGCGGCGAGCGAGAATGCAGCGGCGGAAAGGATGGAGCGAGTCAGCATCGGCGTTCCTTGTTTCGATGATGTTGGGTGAGAACGGCTGTCGGAGACTGCGCGACGAGTATAGAACGGGCGTGCGCGATGCGGAACCCGACTACGAAACGGCTGCCCGTGTTTCGTGCGGACGAATGCGTGTTGCGTGTCCGAAAATCGCGCGTTCGGCGCGGTGTTGCAAACATCAGGAATGCTATTTGGTTCGCCGTCACTCGCGACATCGACCGTTTCTCGCCGCACTACACGCGCATCAGTCCCGCGACGCCATAACCGAGCACGACGAGTGCGGCGACCACATGGCTCGCGGCGAGCCACCCCGGCGATTTCACGAAGCGCCCGATCGCACTGCCGCCGAACGCGAACACGAGCTGCCCCGCGAGACTGCCCGCAAACACGCACGCGGCGCCGACCAGCCAGTGTCGGTGCGCCCCGGCGGCAGCGGTCGCATAGCCGTAGAACAGCAGGATGGTCAGCGGGTTCGCGAGCGTGACGAAGAACATCGACATGAACGGGCGATCGCCCGGCGGCGTCGGTACGTCGCCATCGAGCGTGCGGCGCCGGTCGCGCAGCGACTGCCACAGCATCCGCGCACCCATCGCGAGCAACACGAGCGCACCGACGACGCGGAACAGCGGCAGATGCGACGCGAGCGTGCTCGCGAGCATCGCACCGATCGTAAACGCGACGACCGCATAGCAGCCGTCGGCAGCGGCCACGCCGATCGCCGCGCGCACGCCGGTCGCGGTGCCGGCGCGCATGCCGTAGTTCGCGATCATCAGCGCGACGGGCCCGACCGACAGCGCGATCACGAGCCCGAACAGGAAGTCGTTCATCGGTCGTCGAGACCTTCAACGGAAGGCATCGATTCTATCGACCGACGGCACGCCAGCGTGAAAAACTGCGTCAGGCGACGTCGACGCGTGCCGGCCCGTCCACCATCTCGCCGATCACGGCCGCGCGGTCGAAACCGTCGGCGCGGAAGCAGGCGAGCACGTCGTCGACCGCTTCCGGCGCACACGCGACCAGCAACCCGCCCGACGTCTGCGGATCGGTCAGCAGCGCCTGCGCGACGGGCGGCAGCCCGTCGGCGAGCCGCACGTCAGTGCCGTACGCGGCCCAGTTGCGGCCCGACGCGCCGGTGAACACGCCGTCGGCAACGAACGTCTCGACGCCCGCAAGCCACGGCAGCGACGCATAGTGCACGCGCGCGGTGAGATTCGCGCCGCGCGCCAGTTCGAGCGTATGGCCGAGCAGCCCGAAGCCCGTGACGTCGGTCAGCGCATGGACGCCCGGCAGCGCGGCGAGTTCGGCGCCCGGCCGGTTGAGCTTGGTGGTGGTCGCAACCATCTGCGCGTAACCGTCGGCATCGAGCTGGTTCTTCTTCAGCGCGGCCGACAGCACGCCGACGCCGAGCGGCTTGCCGAGCACGAGCACGTCGCCCGCGCGCGCGGCCGCGTTGCGCTTCACGCGCGACGGATGCACGACGCCGATCGCCGCGAGCCCGTAGATCGGCTCGACCGAATCGATCGAATGGCCGCCCGCGACCGGAATGCCGGCATCCGCGCACACCGACTCGCCGCCGCGCAGCACGGCCGCGATCGTCTCGTGCGGCAGCACGTTGATCGGCATGCCGACCAGCGCGAGCGCGAGGATCGGCTTGCCGCCCATCGCATAGACGTCGGACAACGCATTGGTGGCCGCGATACGGCCGAAGTCGAACGGATCGTCGACGATCGGCATGAAGAAATCGGTGGTGGCGACGATCGCCTGCTCGTCGTTGAGCCGGTAGACGGCCGCGTCGTCGGACGTTTCGGTGCCGACCAGCAGATCGGGGAACAGCGCGGGCGGCGTCGCGCGCTTGAGCAGCTCGGACAGCACGCCCGGCGCGATCTTGCAGCCGCAGCCGCCCCCGTGCGACAGGCTCGTGAGGCGCGGAACGGCAGGCTGGGCTTGGGTGGCTTCGGTCATCGTCGGCATCCGGTGAATAACAACGTTCTATTATCGACAATTCCGCGCGAGCGCGCCCGATACGCAGTCCACGTTGCGCAGAGAATCGCGCTTCGATCGCCTTTGACGGATTCGCGACGAGTCGATATGGCCATGCGCCCGCGTCAAGCCAGCGCAACGGCCCCGCCGAACGCCCGCTCGTCGATCGCCTCGGCGAGCGTCGCGAACGCGGTCCCGATCTCGTCTTCCGGCACGCACGCATAGCCGAGCAGCAATCCCGATGCGGCGCGCGAGCGATCCGCGTAATACCCGGACAGCGGCCGCACGACGATGTTGCGCTCGAGCGCCGCCTGCGCGACCCCGCGATCGTCGACGCCCGCCGGCAATTGCGTGACCAGATGCAGCCCCGCATCGCTGCCGAGCGCGTGCAGCGTATCGCCGTAGCGGCGCGCGACCGCGTCGAGCAACACCTCGCGGCGCTGCCCGTACAGCGTGCGCATCTTGCGGATATGCGACACGAAATGCCCTTCCGCGATGAATTCGGCGAGCACCGCCTGCTGCAGCAACTGCCCTTCGCGATACAGCTCGGCGCTCGCGGTCGCGAAACTCTCCGCGAGCGGCTCCGGCGCGACGAGGTAACCGACCCGCAGCCCCGGGAACAGCGTCTTGCCGAAACTGCCGACGTAGATCACCTGCCCGGCCGTGTCGAGGCCCTGCAGCGACGCGAGCGGCCGGCTGCCGTAGCGGAATTCGCTGTCGTAGTCGTCCTCGATGATCCAGCACCCGTGCTGGCGCGCGTATTCGAGCAGCATGCGCCGCCGCGCGAGGCTCATCACCATCCCGAGCGGATACTGGTGCGACGGCGTGACGAGCATCAGCTTCGGCGGCTCGGCCAGATCGGCGGCCGACGGCGCGATGCCTTCGTCGTCGACCGGAATCGGCCGCGTGGTCAGCCCCGACACGTTCAGCACGCTGCGCACGCCCCAGTAGCACGGATCTTCGGTCCAGATCGCGTCGCCCGGGTCGGTCAGCAGGCGCACCGCGAGGTCGATCGACTGGTGGATGCCGGTCGTGATCACGATCTGCTCCGGCGTGCAGCGCACCGAGCGCGACGTGCGCAGGTAGTCGGCCAGCGCCTCGCGCAGCAGCGCGAGCCCGCCGCCGGGCGCGTAGGTCAGCAGGTCCGGGCGCAGGCGCCGCCAGTACTTGTTATGCAGCCGCGTCCACACCCGCGCCGGAAAGCGCGACACATCGGGCACGCCCGGCATGAACGCACCGCCCTGGCGCTTCGACACGCCGGCCCCTTCGACGAGCCGCGTGCCGCGCGCGGACAGCCGCCGCGCGGACGGCGTCGCGACGGCCGGGCCGGCCGCCGCGTCGGACGGTGCGCCGACGATCTCGTCCGGCGCGCTGTCGGCGACGAACGTGCCGCGGCCCGTGGCCGAGTTCACATAGCCTTCGAGCGCAAGCTGCTCGTAAACCTGCGTGACCGTGTTGCGCGCGATCCCGAGCTCGGCGGCCAGCAGCCGCGACGACGGCACGCGCGTGCCGGCCGGCAGTTCGCGCGACAGGATCGCCTGTTGCAGCAGGCGATGCAGCTGCCGGTAGATCGGCTGCGCGCCGCCGCGCACGAGGCGCTGCGCCAGCCAGTCCGACAACACGCTTGCGCGCATGATTGGCTCCTGAATATTTATTGAAATGGCTCTGATTGCCAGAGCCAAATGTGATTATAGTCGCCTCCATGGGCTGCCAACGCGGCCGATTTCTACCTCACCGGACAGAACATCAAGGAGATGACCGTGAAGAATGCCGACCTGCAGGCCCGCAAGAACGCCGCCACCCCGCGCGGCGTCGGCGTGATGTGCGATTTCTACGCAGCCCGCGCCGAGAACGCGGAGCTGTGGGACGTCGAAGGCCGCCGCTTCATCGATTTCGCCGCCGGCATCGCGGTGCTGAACACCGGCCACCGCCACCCGAAGATCGTCAAGGCGATCGCGGATCAGCTGAACAGCTTCACGCACACCGCCTACCAGATCGTCCCGTACGCGTCGTACGTCGAGCTGGCGGAGAAGATCAACGAGCGCGCGCCGGGCGACTTCCCGAAGAAGACGGCGTTCTTCACGACCGGCGCCGAAGCCGTCGAGAACGCGATCAAGATCGCGCGTGCGGCAACCGGCCGTCCGGGCGTGATCGCGTTCTCCGGCGGTTTCCACGGCCGCACGATGATGGGCATGGCGCTGACCGGCAAGGTCGCGCCGTACAAGCTGAACTTCGGCCCGTTCCCGGGCGACGTGTTCCACGCGCCGTACCCGAACGCCGTGCACGGCGTGACGACGGCCGACTCGATCAAGGCGATCGAAATGCTGTTCAAGGCCGACATCGATCCGAAGCGCGTCGCCGCGATCATCTTCGAACCGGTCCAGGGCGAAGGCGGCTTCAACCCGGCGCCGGCCGAATTCGTGCGCGCGCTGCGCAAGATCTGTAACGAACACGGCATCCTGCTGATCGCCGACGAAGTGCAGACGGGCTTCGCGCGTACCGGCAAGCTGTTCGCGATGCAGCACTACGACGTGCTGGCCGACCTGATCACGATGGCGAAGAGCCTCGCGGGCGGCATGCCGCTGTCGGGCGTCGTCGGCCGTGCGGACGTGATGGACGCGGCCGCGCCCGGCGGCCTCGGCGGCACCTACGCGGGCAACCCGCTGGCCGTCGCATCGGCGCACGCGGTGCTCGAGATCATCGACGAAGAAAAGCTGTGCGAGCGCGCGACGCAGCTCGGCGACGTGCTGAAGGCGAAGCTGAATGCGCTGCAGGCCGACGTGCCGCAGATCGCCGACGTGCGCGGCCCGGGCGCGATGATCGCGGTCGAGTTCCTGAAGCCGGGTTCGGGCGAGCCGGATGCCGAATTCACGAAGCGCGTGCAGGCGCGTGCGCTCGAGCGCGGCCTGCTGCTGCTCGTGTGCGGCGTGTACTCGAACGTCGTGCGCTTCCTGTTCCCGCTGACGATCCCGCAAGCCGTGTTCGACGAAGCGCTCGCGATCCTCGAGGAAGTGCTGAAGGAAACGGTTGGCGTGCCGGCCTGAGTGCCCGTCCGCTTCAACTGAATGCGCCGCCGCCGTCGTCACGACGGCGGCGGCCGTTTTCATCCGTCCTTTTCATAGCAGGCGATTCATATGAGCACCGTTCAGGAAACCCTGGCACTGAAAGATCCGTCGCTGTTCCGCCAGCAGGCGTACATCAACGGCGAATGGCAACGCGCGTCGAACGGCGAGTCGTTCGACGTCCGCAACCCGGCCACCGGCGGCCTGCTCGGCACCGTGCCGGCGATGGGCGCGGCCGAGACCCGTCACGCGATCGAAGCCGCGAACGCCGCCTGGCCGGCGTGGCGCAAGAAGACCGCGAAGGAACGCGCGGCGATCCTGCGCAAGTGGCACGACCTGATGATGGAAAACGCCGACGACCTCGCGCTGATCCTGACGACCGAGCAGGGCAAGTCGCTGGCCGAAGCGAAGGGCGAGATCGGCTACGCGGCGTCGTTCCTCGAGTGGTTCGCGGAAGAAGGCAAGCGCGTGTACGGCGACACGATCCCGACGCCGGCGAGCGACAAGCGCATCGTCGTGACGAAGGAAGCGATCGGCGTGTGCGCGGCGATCACGCCGTGGAACTTCCCGGCGGCGATGATCACCCGCAAGGTCGGCCCGGCGCTCGCGGCAGGCTGCCCGATCGTCGTGAAGCCGGCCGAAGCGACGCCGTTCTCGGCGCTCGCGATGGCCGTGCTGGCCGAGCGCGCGGGTGTGCCGGCCGGCGTGTTCAGCGTCGTCACGGGCGACCCGAAGGCGATCGGCGGCGAACTGACGTCGAACCCGATCGTGCGCAAGCTGTCGTTCACGGGCTCGACGCCGGTCGGCCGCCTGCTGATGTCGCAATGCGCGGCGACGGTCAAGAAGGTGTCGCTGGAGCTCGGCGGCAACGCGCCGTTCATCGTGTTCGACGATGCCGATCTCGATGCGGCCGTGCAGGGCGCGATCGCGTCGAAGTACCGCAACAGCGGGCAGACGTGCGTGTGCACGAACCGCTTCTACGTGCATGAAGCCGTGTACGACCAGTTCGCGCAGAAGCTCGCGGCGGCCGTCGGCCAGTTGAAGGTCGGCCGCGGCACGGAGCCGGGCGTCACGCAGGGCCCGCTGATCAACGAGGCGGCCGTGCTGAAGGTCGAGGCGCACATCGAGGACGCGCTCGCGAAGGGCGCGACCGTCGTGACGGGCGGCAAGCGCCACGCGCTCGGCCACGGCTTCTTCGAGCCGACCGTGCTGACGGGCGTCACGCCGGCGATGAAGGTCGCGAAGGAAGAGACGTTCGGGCCGCTCGCGCCGCTGTTCAGGTTCGGCAGCGACGACGAAGTGATCCGCCTCGCGAACGACACCGAGTTCGGCCTCGCCGCGTACTTCTACAGCCGCGACATCGGCCGCGTGTGGAAGCTGGCCGAAGCGCTCGAATACGGGATGGTCGGCGTGAACACGGGCCTGATCTCGAACGAAGTCGCGCCGTTCGGCGGCGTCAAGCAGTCGGGCCTCGGCCGCGAAGGCTCGCACTACGGCATCGACGACTACGTCGTGATCAAGTACCTCTGCCTCGCCGTCTGACGGTTCGGGGCCTGCCGCCTCGGCGACAGGCCCTGGCCGCCCGGCTGGAACCGGGTGGCCCGACGCGGGCCGGTACCCCTCTCCGTCGCGCCCGCGTCACCTTCCCCCTCCCGCGATCAGCGGAATACGTTCACCGCCTCGACCAACCGCGTCGCCTGCTGCTTCAGGCTTTCCGACGCCGCCGTGCTCTGCTCGACCAACGCCGCGTTCTGCTGCGTGATGTTGTCCAGGTGTACGACCGCCTGGTCGACCTGCGCGACCCCCGTGCTCTGTTCGGCCGTCGACGAGCTGATCTCCGCGATCAGGTCCGACACGCGCTTCACCTGCGTGACGATGTCCTCCATCGTCTTCCCGGCGCCATCGACGATCCGCGCGCCCGACTCGACCCGCTCGACGCTCGCGCCGATCAGCGTCTTGATCTCCTTCGCCGCGTTCGCGCTGCGCTGCGCGAGCGCGCGCACTTCGCCGGCCACCACCGCGAAACCGCGCCCCTGATCGCCCGCGCGCGCCGCCTCGACCGCCGCGTTCAACGCGAGAATGTTGGTCTGGAACGCGATGCCGTCGATCACGCCGATGATGTCGGCGATCTTGCGCGAGCTGTCGGTGATGTCGTTCATCGTCGCGACGACTTCGTTCACCGCCTGTCCGCCGCGCTCGGCCGCCTCGCTCGCGGACACCGACAACTGATTCGCCTGCAGCGCCGTCTCCGCGTTGCTCGACACGGTCGCCGTCATCTCGGCCATCGACGCGGCCGTCTGCTGCACGCTCGTCGACGCCTGTTCGGTACGCGCGCTCAGATCGTTGTTGCCTTGCGCGATCTCGTTGCTCGCGCGCTGCACGTTCAGCACCTGCTCGCTGACGTCGTCCACGAGCCAGCGGAACATCAGCCCGAGCTGGTTGATCGTGCGCAGCGTCATGCCGATCTCGTCGACGCGGTTCATCCGCACGCCGCTGCGGCTTTCGCCGGTCGCCACCCGCAACGCCTCGTCGCGCAGTTGCCGCAGCGGCCGCACGATCTGCGCGTCGAGCCATAGCCCGGCCGCCGCCGTCACGCCGACCGCCGCACCGGCAAACGCCGCGAGCCCGCCGCCGGTCAACCCGGCCGCCCAGCCGGCGCCGATGACGGCCGGGGAAAGCACGCACAGCGTCGACACCAGCCGGGCCCGCACCGACATCGTCTGGAACAGCGACGCGACGCGCATCGCGCCCGTGCGGACGATCAGTCCCTTGTGGAACCGGCGGCTGCCGGCCTTGCCTTCGCGGAAATCGCGATACAGCGCCTCGGCGGCCGCGATCTCGTCGCGCGTCGCCTTCGTGCGCACCGACATGTAGCCCTTCGGCTGCCCGTTGCGCATCACCGGAATCGCGTTCGCGCGCACCCAGTAGTGATCGCCGTTCTTGCGGCGGTTCTTCACGAGCGCGGTCCACGGCTCGCCGCCCTTGAGCGTCGCCCACATGTCGGCGAACGCTTCCTTCGGCATGTCCGGATGCCGCACCACGTTGTGCGGCTGGCCTTCGATCTCCTCGGGAGAAAAGCCGCTGACCTGGATGAACGCCGCGTTCGCGTACGTGATGTGGCTGTCGACGTCTGTCGTCGACATCAGCGTCGCATCATCGGCAAATTCGAATTCGCGTTGCGTGACAGGCTGGTTGTTGCGCATGGTGTGGAGCTCCGGGTGACGGATCTTGCGTCCGTTCGTCGATTGATTCGAGACTCCACGCATGGCGATCGATTCGCCTGCGTGTGAGTCGACTCCTGCGCTTTCGGCAAATTCGGCGAAAACATGATGCCGTATTCGGGTAAATATGCATTAAAGATGCATGAACGTGTTTTTGCCGAATGATTTATTTATGGATAAACCGGAATGGGTGACCGGACAACGGCCTGACGGCCACTCGCCCGATCGTTCAACGTAATGTGCTCGGCCCGATTTAACGCACAACGATAAAGTCGTAAATACGAATATTTCGCGTTTGGCGTCATTCGATTGAATTCGCCAATCCGGACATGTGCCGTGCGCGACATGCCGGATTCATCGATCGAATCCGCACGTCGCGCACGCTTGCCACCCTTCACCTGAACACGTTCACCGCATCCACGAGCCGCGTCGCCTGCTGCTTCAGGCTTTCCGACGCCGCCGTGCTCTGCTCGACGAGCGCCGCGTTCTGCTGCGTGATGTTGTCCAGGTGTACGACCGCCTGATCGACCTGCGCGACCCCCGTGCTCTGTTCGGCCGTCGACGAGCTGATCTCCGCGATCAGGTCCGACACGCGCTTCACCTGCGTGACGATGTCTTCCATCGTCTTCCCCGCGCCATCGACGATCCGCGCGCCCGACTCGACCCGCTCGACGCTCGCGCCGATCAGCGTCTTGATCTCCTTCGCCGCGTTCGCGCTGCGCTGCGCGAGCGCGCGCACTTCGCCGGCCACCACCGCGAAACCGCGCCCCTGTTCGCCCGCACGCGCGGCCTCGACCGCCGCGTTCAGCGCGAGGATGTTGGTCTGGAACGCGATGCCGTCGATCACGCCGATGATGTCCGAGATCTTGCGCGAGCTGTCGGTGATGTCGTTCATCGTCGCGACGACTTCGTTCACCGCCTGTCCGCCGCGCTCGGCCGCGCCGCTCGCGGAAACGGACAGCTGATTCGCCTGCCGCGCCGTCTCCGCGTTGCTCGACACGGTCGCCGTCATCTCGGCCATCGACGCGGCCGTCTGCTGCACGCTCGACGCGGCCTGTTCGGTGCGCGCGCTCAGGTCGCTGTTGCCCTGCGCGATCTCGTTGCTCGCGCGCTGCACGTTGTGCACCTGCTCGCTGACGTCGTCCACGAGCCAGCGGAACATCAGCCCGAGCTGGTTGATCGTGCGCAGCGTCATGCCGATCTCGTCGACGCGGTTCATCCGCACGCCGCGCCGGCTCTCGCCGGTCGCGACGTTCAGCGCCTGCTCGTGCAGCCGCTTCAGCGGTTGCACGATCTGCGCGTCGAGCCACAGCCCGGCCGCGGCCGCCACGCCGACCGTCACGCCGGCAAACGCCGCGAGCCCGCCGCCGGTGAGCCCGCAGGCCCACCCCGTGCCGACGACGGCCGGCGCCAGCACGCACACTGCCGCATGCACGCGCGCGCGCACCGACATCGTCTGCGGCAGCGAAGCGATCCGCAACAGCCCGGTGCGGATCACGAGCCCCTTGTGGAATCGGCGCCGGCCGGCCTTGCCGTCCCGAAACGCGCGATACAGCGCGTCCGCGGCTGTGCTCTCGTCGCGCGGCGCCTTCGTGCGCACCGACATGTAGCCCTGCGGCGCGCCGTCGCGCATTACCGGAATCGCGTTCGCGCGCACCCAGTAGTGGTCGCCGTTCTTGCGGCGGTTCTTCACGAGCGCGGTCCACGGCTCGCCGCGCCGCAGCGTCGCCCACATGTCGGCGAACGCCTCCTTCGGCATGTCCGGATGGCGCACCACGTTGTGCGGCTGGCCGACGAGCTCCTCGTTCGAGAAGCCGCTCACCTGCGCGAACGTCGTGTTGGCGTAGGTGATGATGCTATCGGCATCGGTCGTCGACATCAGCGTGACGTCGTCGGGAAAATCGAATTCCTGTTGGGTAACGGGCTGGTTGTTGCGCATGCAAGGCTCCGAAAGGCGGATCTGTCGTCCGCGCCGCGCTGAAATCGCGCTCAGTAGCCGAAAAACGGTTGTTCGCTTTACGACACTCTCGTCCTTACTGTCGGCAGTTCACCGGCAAACCTTAATTCCGATGCGGATAAAACGGGCAACCCGGCCATTACCATGATTTGGATCAAATAATCCGGCGATAATTACCGCGCACGTTATCTGGCCGTCACGGAGCGCCGCATGGCATTGACAATGCCGGCGGCCGTTGCGCGCAGCGAAACGATTGACCTATCCTGCGCCATTCCACTGGAATTCGAATTCGATGAAAAAGGCATTGCATGAGCTGAATCGGCTGTCCCGGAATACCGCGACGGCCGCGCATGAGCGTCGTCAACGCGCTCAGGCCGCGTTTTTCCGGAATGGCGGCGCCACGCGGTTTCCGGGACAACGCGAACCGGACGGCTATCGGATGGCGCCGCCTGACGGCATGCCGCGCCTGCCGCTGACGGGTACGATCGCCGCGCACCGGAGGGCCGCATGACGCGCCGCACGGCCGCCGAACGCGACGCGCTGTCGGCCCGCCCGCTTGCGCGCGACGACATCCCGCTCGTATGGACCATCGACCGGCGCGAAATCATCGAACACCTGTACGTGCTGCGCGACCGCACGCTGCATCTCGTGCCCGAGTTCTACGACGTGGCCGGCTGGCCCGACGGCGAAGCCGATCACTACACGCCGATCCTGCTCGATTGCCACGACCGCGGCGGCTGGTTTCTCGGCAGGTTCGACGGCGCGCGGCTCGTCGCGGCAGCGGTCGTCGACAGCCGGCCGCTCGGCCCGCAACGCGACATGCTGCAACTGAAGTTCCTGCACGTAAGCCACGACTGGCGCGGCTGCGGGCTCGGCGAACAGCTCTACCGCACGGCCCGCGCGCAGGCGCGCGCGATGGGCGCCGAGCGGCTTTACGTGTCGGCCACGCCGTCGCAGCGCACGATCGATTTCTATCTGCGGCTCGGCTTCACGGTCAGCGCGTCGCCCGATCCCGAGCTTTACGCGCTCGAGCCCGAGGACATTCATCTGGAAGGGCCGACGGCCTGACGGCCGGCACGCGGATCGAGCGTGGAATTTTCCGCTCCGCCACGGCCGCCACGACACGGAGCACGATATTGAACGACGACCCGCCACCGCCTGCCACGCCGAAGATCCTCGTCAGCATGTGCGTGGCCGGGCATCCGGTCCGTTACAACGGCTCGGCGAAGACCGCCGCGCACACGGCGCTCGAACGGTGGCGGCGCGAAGGGCGTCTCGTGGCGATCTGCCCGGAACTCGCCGGTGGCCTCAGCGTGCCGCGCCCGCCTGCCGAGATCGCCGGCGGCGCATCGGGGCAGCAGGTGCTGGCCGGGCACGCACGCATCGTCGACGTGAACGGCGTCGACGTGACGGCGCCGTTCATTGCCGGCGCGCGGACCGCGCTGGCCGTCGCGCAAGCACACGACTGCCGCTTCGCGATTCTCGCCGACGGCAGCCCGTCGTGCGGCAGCACGTTCATTTACGACGGAAGTTTCGAGAGCCGGCGGCACGCGGGCGCCGGCGTCACGGCCGCGCTGCTGCGCGAGCACGGCATCGAGGTGTTCGCGGACACCGAGATCGATGCGCTCGATGCACGTCTCCGGCAATTGTCGCGGGCCGGTTAACGACGCTGGGCGGCACGAGACACCTCGTGCCGCCCAGCGTGGGGGGACACGGCGCAACGGTGAAGCGGTGCGTATCCGGCCGCTTCACCGCATCACGCCGCTCACACGCGTTCGATCGCGATCGCGATGCCCTGGCCGACGCCGATGCACATCGTGCACAGCGCAAAACGGCCGTTCGTGCGATGCAACTGATACATCGCGGTGGTCACGAGGCGCGCACCCGATGCGCCGAGCGGGTGGCCGAGCGCGATCGCGCCGCCGTTCGGGTTCACGCGCGGATCGTCGTCGGCGACGCCGAGCATGCGCAGCACCGCGAGGCCCTGCGACGCGAACGCTTCGTTCAACTCGATCACGTCGAACTGGTCGATCGTCATCCCGAGCCGCGCGAGCAGCTTCTGCGTGGCGGGCGCCGGGCCGATGCCCATCACGCGCGGCGCGACGCCGGCCGTCGCGATCCCCAGCACGCGGGCGCGCGGCGTCAGGCCGAAGCGCTTCGCGGTTGCCTCGTTCGCGAGCAGCAGCGCGGCGGCGCCGTCGTTCACGCCCGACGCGTTGCCGGCCGTGACCGAGCCGTCCGGGCGCACGACGCCCTTCAGCTTCGCGAGCGCCTCGAGCGACGTTTCACGCGGATGCTCGTCGCGCGACACGATCACCGGATCGCCCTTCTTCTGCGCGATCGTGACCGACACGATTTCTTCGGCGAGCGTGCCGTCCTGCTGCGCGCGCGCGGCCTTCTGCTGGCTGCGCAGCGCGAACAGGTCCTGATCCGCGCGGCTGATGTGGTAATCGACCGCGACGTTCTCGGCGGTTTCCGGCATCGAATCGACGCCGTGCAGTTGTTTCATCAGCGGATTGACGAAGCGCCAGCCGATCGTCGTGTCGTAGATGTCGGCCTGGCGCGCGAACGCGCTCGCGGCCTTGCCCATCACGAACGGCGCGCGCGTCATGCTCTCGACGCCGCCCGCCACCATCAGCGCGGCTTCGCCCGACTTGATCGCGCGCGCGGCCACGCCGACCGCATCCATCCCCGAACCGCACAGGCGGTTGATCGTCGAACCCGGCACGCTTTCCGGCAAACCCGCGAGCAGCGCCGACATGCGCGCGACGTTGCGGTTGTCCTCGCCGGCCTGGTTCGCGCAGCCGTAGATCACGTCGTCGATCGCCGCCCAGTCGACGTCACGGTTGCGCTCGACGAGCGCCTTGAGCGGCACCGCGCCCAGATCGTCGGCGCGCACGCCGGACAGTGCACCGCCGTAACGCCCGATCGGCGTACGGATCGCATCACACAGAAAAGCTTCGGTCATCAGTGTCTCCGGTCCCATGGAAGGCTGGGAAATGAACAGGGCGCGCCCCTTGCATTGCCCGCCGGGATGCGCTTAAATGTTCTATATACGAACATAAGATCGTGTATCGAACGTTCAACGCATCATAGGGAGTGCAGGGACGACCTGTCAAGCGCGCGGTCCGCCGCGCGGTTGGCGTGTCGGGCCCCATGCGCTATCTTCTCGGCTGCACGACATTCCAGGCGCTCATGACAACCGACGATATTCAAACGAAACCCGGCGACTCCTATGTGCAGTCGTTCGCGCGCGGCCTCGCGGTGATCCGCGCGTTCGACGCGACGCGCCCGGAGCAGACGCTCACCGAGGTCGCGTCGGCCACCGGCCTCACGCGCGCGGGCGCACGCCGGATCCTGCTCACGCTGCAGACGCTCGGCTACGTCGAGGCCGACGGCCGGCTGTTCCGGCTCACGCCGAAGATCCTCGAGCTCGGCTTCGCGTATCTCACGTCGATGCCGTTCTGGAATCTCGCCGATCCGGTAATGGAGCAGCTGTCCGAGCAGATCCACGAAAGTTGCTCGGCCGCGGTGCTCGACCGCACCGAGATCGTCTACGTGCTGCGCGTGCCGACCCGCAAGATCATGACGATCAACCTGTCGATCGGCAGCCGGCTGCCCGCATACTGCACGTCGATGGGCCGCGTGCTGCTGTCCGCGCTCGACGACGCGGCGCTCGACGAAACGCTCGCGCAGAGCGGCATCCGCGCGCATACGCCACGCACGATCACAGACATCGGCGAGTTGAAGGCGGCGATCGCGCAGGCGCGCCAGCAAGGCTGGGCGGTGGTCGACCAGGAACTGGAAGTGGGGCTGATGTCGCTGTCCGCGCCGATCCGCAACCGGCGCGGGCAGATCATCGCCGCGATGAACATCAGCGGCAACGCGCAGCGGCATACCGCGAAGCAGATGGTGAAGGAGTTTCTCGGGCCGCTGCAGCAGGCCGCACAGACGGTGTCGGAACTGGTGGCGCGGCGCGGGTGAGCGGTTACTTCGCTCGTGGGATCGGCACGATGGGCATTCGCAGGTCGCGCGGATAAAAAGACGGGCGGCATTCGCCGCCCGCTCAACTCTCTGACTCTGCTTGCAACGTCCTTCTCACGGAACACGGAGCGCGCTCCGCATCACCCAATTTAGGGGCGCGGCAACGCCCGGTCAATTTGACGAGAACGAAATTGAGTGGCGCCGTTCGGACACGCGCCCGTCCCGGCACTCACGCACCCAGCAGCATCCCCTTGCGCACCGGCACCGTGCCCGTCACGCGGCCGAGCGGCGCGCCGGCCGTCACGAAGCGGATCGCGCGGCGCATGTAGAACACGCCGTCGGTCGCGCTCGAAATCGTCGTGACCGCATCCGTCAGCGGATCGACGATGTCGAACAGCGGATCGCCCGCGCGGATCGTCGCGCCGATCGCCGCGCGGTGCACGAGAATCCCGCTGACCGGCGCGTAGAACTGCTCGCTGCCCGCGAGCGGCGTGGCCGGCGCGGCCAGCGGCGGCAGCGGCGCCCGTTCGCCGCGCACCGCGCCGCACCACACGAGATAGTCGACGAGCGCGTCGGCGTCGCGTTGCGCGTATTCGTACGTCACGTCGCGCTGGCCGCGGCACTCGACCGTCACGGCCACGGTGCCGACCGCCATCGGCGTGCCGTCCGGCAAATGCGCGCGCAACCGCGACCACAGCAGGTGATGCGCATCGTCGAACGCGTGCCCGCCCGAATCCTCGGCGAGCAGCGACACCTGCGCACCGAGATACCGCGCGAGCGGTTCGACGTCCGGCCACGCGGTGTCGCTCGTGTACACGTGCATCACCGCTTCGAGCGAGCAATGCAGGTCGATCACGACGTCGGCATCGTGCGACAACTTCAGCAGCGCAAGCTGCAGCGCATCGAATTCGGTGTGCGGCGCGATTTCCGCGAGCGCCGCCCCGACGCATTCGCGCACGATCGCGCGATTGCGTGCGCCGTCGTCGCCCAGCCGGTCGCGCGCACGCGCGGCGATCTCCGCGAGCGGCAGGAAGCCGCGATTGAAGTTGCGGCCGCTCGCGAGGTCGAAACGGCCGATGAACTGCCCGAGCAGATGATGATTGAGGCCGACCGGGTTCGACACCGGCACGAGCACGATCCCGGCCGAGAGCCGGCCTTCCGCGTCGAGCTGCGCGAGGCGCTGCTTCAGCACGACCGCCGCGAGCATCGCGGGCGTCTCGTCCGCGTGCAGCGCGGCCTGCAGGTAGATCTTGCGGCCGCTGTCGGCAGGCCCGAAATGAAAGCTCGTGAGCGTGCGCTGCGTGCCGATCGACGGCGACAGGAGCGGCGTGGTGCGAATCTGCATCGATGATCTCGAACGGATGGAAACGGGGAATCGGAAGAACGGGCCGGCACGGCGCTCAATCGCCGTACGGGTTGAAATCGAAGTACTGCTTCGCGATCCGCTCGTACGTACCGTCCTTCAGCATCGATGCGATCGCGCCGTCGATCGACGCCTTCAGCGCGGCATCCGACTGCCGCATGCCGATACCGACGCCGCGATCGCCCATGTCGAGCGGCGCGCCGACAAACGCGAAACCCTTGCCGCGCGGCTGGCGCAGGAATCCGTAGTCGGCTTCCACGGCCCCGAGCAGCGCCGCGTCGAGGCGGCCGTTCACGAGATCGGCGAACACGTCGTCCTGGCTCTTGTACGGCACCACGCCGACGCCGGCCGGCGCCCAGTGCGCGAGCGCCCACGACTCGAACTGCGTGCCCGACTGCACGCCGACGCGCTTGCCGGCCAGCGACGCCGCCGTGCCGTCGAGCCCGCTGCCGGCCCGCGCGACGAGCCGCGACTTGAAGCGGAACAGCTTCGACGAGAACAGGATCTGCTTCTCGCGCTTCGCGGTGATCGCCATCGACGACAGGATCGCGTCGATCTTGCGCGCCTGCAGCGCGGGGATCATCCCGGAGAATTCGAGCTCGACCCACTGGCAGCGCAACTGCGCGCGGCGGCAGATTTCGTTGCCGAGATCGACGTCGAAGCCCTTCAGGCTGCCGTCGGGCGCTTTCGCATCCATCGGCGGATAAGTCGGATCGATGCCGAGCCGCACCACGTGCGCGTCGAGCGCGTACGCGGACGTGGCCGCCAGGCCAAGGCACAGGGAAACGAGCGGGACGAGGATACGTTTCATGGTCGACGATGGGCAGGAAGCGGGACACACGGCATGAGCCGGACTGCCTGCGATCGTAGAAGCCCGGGGCCAGCGCCGGAACCATCGGCTGACTTATCATGATCGGCATTTCCGATCACCGGCTTCGCTGCTTCCCATGGCGTTCACGCTGTCCCAGCTCCGCATCTTCCAGGCCGTCGTCGAGCACGGCAGCCTGCGCGCGGCCGCACGCGCGCTCGACCTCGCGCAAAGCGGCGTCACGCAGCAACTGCAGGGCCTCGAAGCAACGCTCGGCGCGACGCTGTTCACGCGCACCAATCGCGGGATCGTGCCGACGGCGGTCGGCCAGCGGCTGCTCGCGCGCTCCGGCTCGATCCTCGGCGAATGCGAGCAGGTCGAGCGGGAAATCCGTCAGTTGAGCGGCGCCTACGAAGGCACCGTCACGCTCGGCCTCGTGACCGAGCCGCTGATCGACGCGTTCGCCCCCGTGCTGACCGCGTTTCGCGCGCGCTTCGACAAGGTGGACGTGCACCTGCGCACCGGCACGTCGCGGATGATGATCGGCTGGCTGCGCGAAAGCGCGGTCGATTTCGCGATCGCGCTGGTCGCGAAGCAGACCGACACGACCGATCTCGCGGTCACGCCGCTGCGTACGTCAGCGCCGGTGGTCGTGTGCCGCAACGGGCATCCGGCGATGCATGCGCAATCGCTCGCCGAGCTGGCCGACTATGGATGGGTGTCGACGCGCTCGCCGAACCTGAGCGCCGATCCGGTCGTCAACCGGCTGCTCGCGTACTTCGACGCGCACGGCCAGCCGCCGCCGAGGATTCTCGCGACCGTCGAAGGGATGTTCGAGACGCTGCAGATCGTCACGCAGACCGATTCGCTCGCGCTCGAAACCGAGGCGATCACGCGGCACGGGCCGTTCGCCGGCGCGCTGGCGAAGGTGCCGGTGCGCGAACCGGCCGAAGCACAGGACGTGTGCCTGCTGCAGCGCGCGGCCGTGCCGCTGACGCCGGCCGCGCAGGAACTCGCGACGATGCTCGCGTCGTATCTGAGGGTGGTGCGCGGGCGGTAAGCGCGCAGGGCCGTGCCGCCGCCCGCATCGCGCATTGCGCGCCGGGTCAGTCCAGCGATTCCCGCGCCGTCTCGCGCAGCATCGCGACCGCGATCAGCGACAGCACCACGCACGCGGCCACGTAGCCGGCCGGCGCGAGCTTGCTGCCGGTCGTCTTCACGAGCCAGGTCGCGATCAGCTGCGACGTGCCGCCGAAGATCGTCACCGCGAGCGCATACGCGATCGAGATGCCCGTCGCACGTACGTGGCGCGGCAGCGACTCGCACATCAGCGCCATTTCCGACGCCGAACCGAGCGAATAGAACAGCAGCATCAGCGCGGTCAGCGGCAGGATCACCGACAGCGTCGGATGATGGTTCATCAGCCAGAACGCCGGGAACAGCAGCGCGACCAGCACGCCGCGGCCGACGAAGATCGGCAGGCGGCGACTGCCGAGCCTGTCCGACAGCCAGCCGAACAGCGGGCACGTGACCAGCATCACGCAGCCCGACGCGACGCCGACGAACATCGACAGCTTCATCGGCAGGCCGAGCGTATGGATCGCGTAGGTCGGCATGTAGAACGTCAGGATGTAGGTCGACACCGTGCCGCCCATCACCGTGAGCATCAGCAGCACCACCGTGCGCGTGTGCTTCGAGAACAGCTCGTGCAGCACGCCGCGCTCGATGCCGTGATGGCGGTCGCCGGGCGCGTCGTCCGCGAGCCGGCGACGCAAATACATGCCGACCGGCGCGATCAGCACGCCCACGAGGAACGGCAGCCGCCAGCCCCAGCCTTCGAGCGCGTCCTTCGTCATCGTGTTCGACAGCAGCGCCGCGAAGCCCGAGCCCATCAGCGCGGCGCCGCCCTGCGTCGCGAGCTGCCAGCTCGCGCGGAACCCGCGGCGCGACGTGCCGCCCTGCTCCAGCAGCGTCGATGTCGCCGCGCCGAATTCGCCGCCCTGCGAGAAGCCCTGCAGCAGGCGCGCGAGCACGACGAGCAACGGCGCGGCCACGCCGACCTGCGCATAGGTCGGCGCGATCGCGATCAGGCCGGTGCCGAGCGCCATCAGCATGATCGTCAGGTTCAGCGCGGCCTTGCGCCCCTTGCGGTCCGCATAGACGCCGAGCACGACGCTGCCGAGCGGCCGCGTGAAGAAGCCGGCGGCGAACGTCGCGACCGACAGCAGCAGCGACGTGGTCGGGTCGCTCGACGGGAAGAACAGCTTGCCGATCAGCACCGCGAAGAAGCCGTACACGGTGAAGTCGAAGAATTCCAGCCAGTTGCCGATCACGGCCGCCGCGATCGCGCCGCGCCGCGTGACGGCAGGTGCGCCCGGCGCGCCGGCTTCGGCCACGCCCGTCGGCGCGGGGTGCAGCGCGAGATGGTCTTTCTGCATCGCTATCCTCTTCTGTCAATGCGGCCGGAAGCGGCGGCCGCGCGCCGCCGCCGCGATCACTGCCCGAGGTAACGCTCGACGAGGCGCGTCCAGAACGCCGCGCCGATCGGCAGGTTGCGATCGTTGAAGTCGTATTTCGGGTTGTGCACCATGCAGCCGTCCTCGCCTTCGCCGTTGCCGAGCCGCACGAACGAGCCCGGCCGCTGCTGCAGCATGAACGCGAAATCCTCGCTGCCCATCAGCAGGTCGGTCTGCTCGACCACGTGCGCATCGCCGACGAGTTCGCGCGCGACCTGCGCGGCGAAATCCGTTTCGGCATCCGTATTGACGACGACCGGATAGCCCTCGATGTACTCGACGTTCGCGCTCGCGCCGTAGCTCGCGGCCTGCGTTTCGGCCAGCTCGGTGATGCGGCGCTTGAGCAGCGCGCGCACTTCGGGGCTGAACGAACGCACGCTGAGTTCGAGGCGCGCGCCGTTCGGAATCACGTTGTTCGCGGTGCCCGCGTGCATCGAGCCGACCGTGACGACCGCCGGCTGCGACGGGTCGACGTTGCGCGCGACGATCGTCTGCAGCGCCATCACGATGCTCGCGGCGACGACGACCGGATCGACCGTCAGGTGCGGCCGCGCCGCGTGGCCGCCGACGCCTTCGATCGTGATGATCGCCTTGTCGCCCGCCGACATGAACGGGCCGCGCCGCGTGAGGAACACGCCGGGCGCCGCGCCCGGATGGTTGTGCATGCCGAACACCGCATCGCACGGGAAGCGCTCGAACAGGCCGTCGTCGATCATCTTCTTCGCGCCGCTGTCGACGCCGTGCTCTTCCGCCGGCTGGAAATACAGGTGGACGGTGCCCGAGAAGTTGCGCGTCTTCGCGAGATGCTGCGCGGCGCCGAGCAGCATCGTCGTGTGGCCGTCGTGGCCGCATGCGTGCATCTTGCCGTGCGTGCCGCTCGCATACGGCAGGCCGGTCGCCTCGACGATCGGCAGCGCATCCATGTCCGCGCGAATGCCGATGCTGCGCGCGCCGTCACCCACCCGCAGCGTGCCGACCACGCCCGTCTTGCCGACCCCGCGCGTCACCTGCCAGCCCCATTGCTCGAGCTTGTCCGCGACGAGCGCGGCCGTGTCGTGCTCTTCGTACGCGAGTTCGGGGTGGTGATGGATGTGGTGGCGGATCTCGCGCAGCCCGCCGGCGGCGGGCATCAGATCCTCGACTTCGGTGAAGCGGGTATCGGTGGTCATCAAGGGGCTCCTGCGTTTGTCTGCGCGCGCCGGTGGCGCGTGCGGGGAAGCGAGCCACTATAGCCAGCCGATATCGGTTCAATAAGATGCGGAATTTTTCACCGTGATAAGTGTTTTTAATCAGGGTTAATACCAAGATATCGGTCGAACCTGCACCGTTTCGCCGCACACGCTCCATATCGATGGCCCACCCGATAGATGCGGCCGCTATGCGGCCGATCCCAGCCCGCCGGGCTGCGGTACGCGCGCGATATGGTCGGTGACGAGCGGGCAACGCAGCGCCGCGAGATGACGCTCCAGCGCCGGCAGCCGCGTGCCCTGCCCCCCGCTCGATATGCGATCCGAGGTTCGCGATACGCGCGGCCGCCGCCAGCGCAGACGAATTCAGTTCGTACGGGCCTTCAGTTTCGCCACGAGGACGTCGCCGAATTCAGGCGCCGACATTGGCTGCTGCCCCGTGATCAGTTCGCGATCGACGACCACGTTGCTGTGCCAGTTCGCCACCGTGTCGACGTGAGCGCCGGCTTCGGCCAATGCGTTCACCGGATAGAACTGCACGTTGCCGCCGAGCCCGCTCGGACCTTCGAGCTGCTGCTCCTCGCCCGTCGAGAAGACAGTCATCCGGTAACCGGCATACGGCCAGCCAGCCGCGAGGGAATTCGCGTTGCCGTCGTTGGCGACCATCGATGCAACGAAGGCATTCGGGTCGCGCAGCGTGGACAGCAACACGATCGGCCCGTGACAGATGATCCCGGTGGGACGCCCGCTGTCGTGGAAGCTGACCAGGATCTTGCCGAGATTCCGGTCCTTGAGCAGGTCGGCCATCGGCGCATGGCCGCCCGGGATAAACAGGCCGACATAACCGCCGGTCCCCTCCGAGACGACGGAGGCCAGCGTCTTCGGATGCTTCAGTTGCGCGATACCTTGCGCGTATTTCAGTGCATCCGCGCGCGCTGCATCGTCGCCGCCGAAAAACAGCTTGTTGTTCGAGTTCGCGTCCATCACCGGCATGTCGCCGTTCGGATTGGCGATCACCGGCTCGTAGCCGGCCTCGACAAGCTTGCGGTACGGCACGACGAATTCGTTGAGGTAATAACCCGTCGAGTACTTCTTGCCGTCGCGCAGATCGAGCTCGTGAGCGCTCGACATGACAACCAGCACCTTGCCGCGCGACTGCGCCGACGCGCCCACCGGCAATGCAAACGCGGTGGCCGTTGCGAGTACGGCCGCACCGATCTTGAGAATGTTCATGATCAATACCTTCTGAAAAATTGGGTGGGCCGGTTCAAGCGCCGGTGTTCGCATCCGCCACGTAGCGCGCAGCGGCCTTGGCGTTGGCGAATTTGGGCGTGAGTGCGCGGCGGGCCGCTTCCCATTGCGTCCAACCATCGGCGTCATGGAGCGTCGGAATCGTCACGAGCTCGCCCTGATCGAGGCCCGCAAGCGCGGCATCCACCAGGTCGTCGGCCGTCATCGTGCTGGCGGCCTCCTTCTGCTTCGCATAGCCGGCCACATCCCAGAACTCGGTCGCCGTCGCTGCAGGCAGCACGGTCTGCACGCGCACGCCCTTGTCCGACAGGTCGCGCTGAAGTGCGTGACCGAAGCTCAGCACATACGACTTCGATGCGCTGTACACGCCGTTGAGCAGTTCGACCGCAATACCGACGACCGAGCTGATGTTGATGATGGTGCCCGTGCCCTTGCTGGCGAATACCGGTGCGACGGCGTAAGTCAGGCGCGTGAGCGCGGTGATGTTCAGGTTGATCATCGACTCCATCGTGTCGACGTCGCCGTTGAGAATCGACGCGACCGAGCCGATTCCCGCGTTGTTCACCAGCATCGTGATGTTGCTGTTCTCGCGCAGGATGCGTTCGATCTTCGCGAGCGCCGCCTTGTCGTTCAGATCGGCGGCGACGGTCTCGACCGAGCGGCCGGTTTCGGCCATGAGGCGGCGCGCAAGCGTGTTCAGACGGTCCTGGTTACGCGCCACGAGGATGAGGTCGTAGCCGCGCTTCGCGAGGCGGTCTGCGTAAATGGCGCCGATGCCAGCCGATGCGCCGGTGATCAGCGCGGTGCCTTGCGTGGAAGTGGTCATGATTTTTCCGTTCCGTGAATTGAGCCGACCGGGTGTCGGTTCGTGGAACGAATTCTGGCGTCGACCGAACTCATCCTCAATGTCATATATGCAATGATTCATGCCATCCGCACGCTGACCGGAAACCTTGCAGATTCGTCCTTTGAAACAGGCGCCCGGTTACCCAAAATCGGTGTTGTCGGTGGCTCCGCTCGGCGCATTGCTTCCTGAAGGCGACCGCGCGCCATGCCATCTGATGACACGCCGCCGCCGCCCGTGACGATGTCCGTTTTATGCTAGATTCAATTGATCAGGACACACACATGGCGGACGTCATGCACACCGTCGGGCTTGTTGTTTACCCCCAGTTCCAGTCGCTCGCGCTCGCAGTGGCGAGCGTGTTCGAGTACGCGAATCTGCTGCGCGGCGAAGAGGTGTACCAGTTCCGGATCGCGTCCGAGCACGGCGGCGCGGTCATGTCGTCGCAGGGCTTTTCGGTCAACACCGAACCGCTGGCCGAAGCGGGATATGACACGTTGATCGTCGCCGGCGACAACGAATGCCGGCTGCCGTCGGCAACGCTGGTGGATTTCCTGCATCGTGCGCCCTTCCGCTCGCGGCGCATTGCGTCGATATGTACGGGGGCCTTCGTCCTCGCGGCCGCCGGGCTCCTCGACGGGAAACGTGCCACGACGCACTGGTATCACGCGCGGGCCTTCAAGAAGCAATATCCGAACGTGCAGCTCGACGAAGATCGCATCTTCGTCGTGGACGGTCAGGTCTGGACTTCGGCCGGCATGAGCGCCGGGGTGGATCTGGCGCTGGCGATCGTCGAAAGCGACTTCGGGCTGGAAACGGCGCGCATGGTCGCGCGCAAGCTCGTGCTGTACCAACGGCGCGGCGGCGGCCAGTCGCAATTCTCGACCTTGCTGGAACTGAACGCGCGATCGGACCGCGTGCAAATGGCGCTGACCTACGCGAGCGAAAACCTGGCGAGCGATCTGTCGGTGGAGCGCCTGGCAGAGGCGGCACGTTTGAGCCCGCGCCAATTCAGCCGCGTGTTCCGGGAGGAAACGGGGCAATCCCCCGCCAAGGCGGTTGAGCGGCTGCGCGTCGAAGCCGCCCGCCTGATGATGGAAACGACGCGCCACCCGATCGAAATCATTGCGAGAGAAACCGGATTCGGCGACCGCGAGCGCATGCGCCAGGCATTTCTGCGCGCGTTTGGGCAACCCCCGCAGACCATACAGCGAGCCTCCGGGGTGGCGCCGCTCATGAATTAGGACTTGTTGAACCAACAGGCGGACAGGTACCGCGCAGTCTTGCTGGCTCAAACCATGAGCGCTCGCTTCGTCCATCGCGCATGACGAGTGGGGCCCCGTCAACGACGTGCCGAGGCTGCCAGCCGCGCGCTGTCCAGGCGGAAAATCTACTGCTCGCCGGGAGCCCACTCCGGGCTATAGCCGCCAAGCGCCGGGTGGTACATTTCATCGCCGGAATGCTGCGTGAATTCGACATTGAGCCGATCCTCACGCAAGCCGAGAATCTCCACGCAATGCGCACAGAGTGCCTGCGCCACTTCCATGCGCTGTTCGGGCGGGCGCCCCCGTCGGATATCCAGCATCATCACCGCGACCGGGACTGGCGCTTCGCCGGCCTCGGCAATACGCCAGACAGCGCCTTGCCCCAGTTCGCGGATCGCGACGCTGATACGCCGAATATCGACCGACATCATCCGCGCATAGGTCTCGCTCATTTTGGCGGCGAGCGCTTGCTTGGTTTCCACCGAATAGTGGTCGTTCACGTCCAGTTGCAGATAGGGCATGGTATTCAGGATTCCGGGTGATTGATCGAACGCGTGCGGCATCGGCCTGTTCAGATGCCGCCAGCCGATTCTGGCATCCGGCTCGCCGCCCTCACAATGTCGAATAAGCAATGATTCTGGACACCGGTTCAAAAACGACGCCTGTTCGCGGAGGAGTCGCGCGACATCCTCCCCGCGCTATGCAAATCCGTACAACTTCGCAGGGTTGGTGACGAATATCCGCTGCTGCCAGTCCGGACGCCCGATCCACCCGGCGATCGCGTCCAGCATGCTTGCGTCGTCCGGCTTGTCCGTCTTCTGCGTCGGGTGCGGCCAGTCGGTGCCCCACAGCATGCGTTCCGGTGCCATGTCGATCAGCGCCTTCGCGACCGGCGCGACGTCGTCGTAGGCAGGCGCGCCCGTCTTGCTGTCGACGTACGGCCCCGACAACGTGATCCACGTATGGCCCTTTTCGACGAGGCGTTGCGCGGTGCGAAACGCGGCCGACGACAGCCCGCCGGGCTGCGGCACATGCGCGATATGGTCGATGACGAGCGGACAAGGCAGCACCGCAAGATGACGCTCGAGCTCCGGCAGCCGCGCGCCCTGCACCACCAGTTCGATATGCCAGCCGAGGTCCGCGATACGCGCGGCGAGCGGCGCCAGCATGTCGAGCGTCGTCGCGCCCGGATAGCTCAGGTTGAACCGGATCGCGCGGATGCCGCCGCGATCGAGCGCCCGAAGTTCGTCGTCGCTCACGGTGCCATCGACGACGGCCACGCCGCGCGCGTCGTCGCCGAACTGCGCGAGCGCCGCCAGCGTGCAGCGGTTGTCCGTCCCGTACGTCGACGGCGTCACGACCACGTTGCGCTTCACACCGATACGCGTCTGCACGCGCCGATATTGCGCGACGGTCGCATTCGGCGGGCGCAGTGTCGTGCCCGGCGCGACCGGAAACCGGTCGTCGTAGATGTGCATGTGACAGTCGATCGCCCCTTCGGGCAATCGGAACGCCGGCCGCTCGGTGCCGCTCGACCACGTTTCGTCGGCAGCGGCCAGCCTCGGCAATGCAGTCGAAGCCAGCGTCGCGCCGGCGATCCTGAGGAATTCGCGTCTCGCGATGCGCGCCATGATCAGATGGTCCCCGTCTTGCCGACCAGCTTGCCGGCCGCATGATTGCGCGTGAGCAGCAGCAGCGTCGCGACGCTCACGAGCGTGAGGATCGCGAGCGGCATCAACGCCAGCGCGTAGCTGCCCGTCGCCGCCTTCACCCACCCGTACACGTTCACCATCAGCCCGCCGCCGAGCAGGTTCGCGATCGCATTGACCGTCGCGAGCCCGGCCGCCACGGTGCTGTTGGACAGCATGTCGGTCGCGAGCGCCCAGAACGGACCCTTGAACGAATACGCGCCGACCAGCACTGCGCAGAGCATGCAGACCGTCGGCAGCAGCGATCCGCTCAGCGACGTCGCGAACAGGCCCACGCCGATCAGCAGCATCGGCACGACGGTGTGCCAGCGCCGTTCGCCGACACGGTCCGAGCGCCGGCCCCAGTACACCATCAGGACGGAAGCCACTGCGTACGGCACCGAATTCAGCAGGCCCGTCTCCATGACGGTCAGGCCGAACGACTTGAGCAGTTGCGGCTGCCACACGGACAGCGTGCTGCCTGCCGCGGAAGCACACGTGTCGACGAGCGCGAGGCACAGCACGTAGCGGTTGCGGAACAGTTGCGTGAGCGGCAGCGACGGCACCTTCTTGCGCGCCTTGTGGCCGGCAGCCAGCGCGCTCGAGAGCCATGCGCGCTCGTCGTCGTCGAGCCACCTCGCGTCGTCCGGCTTGTTCGTCAGCACGAACAGGCACGCGATGCCGAGCAGCACGGTCGGAATGCCTTCGAGGATGAACAGCCAGTGCCATCCGCGCAGGCCCCAGAGGCCGTCCATCTGCAACAGCAGCGCGGAGATCGGCGAGCCGATGAAGCTCGCGGCCGGAATCGCGACCATGAACGTCGCGACGATCCGCGCACGATACTGCGTAGGAATCCAGTACGACAGATAAAGCAGCACACCCGGGAAGAAGCCGGCCTCGGCCGCACCCAGCAGGAAACGCAGCACGTAGAACGTCGTCGCGTTGTGCACGAGCGCGGTCGCCGCCGACACGATGCCCCACGTGATCATGATTCGCGCGATCCAGATTCGCGCGCCGTATTTCTGCAGCGCGAGATTGCTCGGCACTTCGCAAAAGAAGTACGAAATGAAGAACAGGCTGCTGCCGAAACCGAAGACCTGCGCCGACATCCCGAGGTCATGGTTCATCTGCAGCGACGCCATCCCCACGTTGCCCCGATCGATGAAGGCAAGCAGGTAGCAGATCATCAAAAAGGGAATGAGTCGCCAGACGACCTTTCGTATGGTCCGGCGCTCGATCGCGGACGCGTCCATGAAACCGGTTTGCATGTTGTCTCCGTTTATTGTGCGCTTACGCGCGTAATGGTGAACCGTTGCCACGCGATGACCGCCACGATGCCGCACGCGAGCACGACGGCCATGGCGGCGAAGGTGTGTCGCACGCCGAGCGCCTCGGATGCGCTGCCCACGAGCAGATAACCGAACGGCATCGTGCCGTTGTAGGCCATGCCGTACATCCCGACGAGCCCGCCGCGCACGTGTTCCGGACACTGCCGCTGAATCGTCGCGTTCGTCGACGTGGCCGCGAACGTGAGGCTGAAGCCGAGCGCATAGAACGCCGGGATCGATCCCGCCGCATCGGTCGTCGCGGCCAGCACGGCCAGCGCGCCGACCGCCGTCCACGGCGCATACGCGATGAACCGGCGCGACGCGCGCGGCCCGAACGCCGACGACAGCAACACCGCCGCGCTCAACGAACCGGCGCCGGCGCACGCGAAGAACACGCCGGTAAAGCGCGCCGCATCGTGAAAGCCCTGGTCCGCGAGCAGCGGCACGAGCGTCTGGTAGCTGCCGGCGAACAGGCCGATGCACGCGAGAATCGGCAGATAGCGGGCCGAGAACGCATCGGACAGGACATAGCCGACCGCGTCGCGCAGGCCGCTTTCCGCGCGCGACGGGCGGTCCACCGACGCAACCCGGATCGACCGCACGCATGCCGCCATGAAGCACAGCGCGAGCGCATAAATCGCAAAAGATGTCCGGGGGCCGAGCGTCGGATAAACGAATCCCGCGATGGTCGGGCCGACCATGCGCCCGACGTTGTAGACCATCGTGTTCATCGCGACCGCATTGGAGGTGTGCGTCGCATCCTGCAGGCTCGTCAGCAGCAGCACCTGCCGCGCCGGCGTTTCCACCGCGCTCGACACGCCGATCGCCAGCGCATGCGCGAGGATCAGCTTCACGCCGAGCAGCCCGAGCAGCGACAACGTGAAGAGGCTGCCCGTGAGCAGCAGCGACGCGGTCAGCACGCATAGCGTCACGCGGCGCGCGTTGGCCGAGCCGATGCGGGAGCCCGCCACCGGCGCGACGATCAACTGCGGCCCGTACAGCAGGAAATTGAGCAGCGCGAGGATCGCCGCCGAGCCGGACAGGTGATAGATCAGCAGATTGAGCGTGACGTTCTGCGTCCAGCTGCCAAGCACCGACGCGACCTGCCCGCTCAGATAGCGCCGCAGCGATGCCTCGGTCAGCGCGGGAAACAGCCGGCTCACCCACCCCGCTTGCGTGGCGACGTTCATGACAACGTCTTCCCGCGCGTTTCGGGCGCGAACAGCACGACCGCGGCCGCGGCGAGGAACGCGACGATCGTCGTCGCGAGTCCGAGCACGAAGCCGCCCGACGTCGACGCCAGCGCACCGATGATCAACGGCGCGATGAAGCCGCCAAGCCGGCCGCCGTTGTATGCGAGGCCCATGAAGAAGCCGCGCGATGCCGTGTTGCCGATGATCTCCGCGAGGAACGGGCCGGCGCCCGCGAAGATGCCGTTCACGCTGAAGCCGGTCAGAAAGATGGCGGTCGTCAGCAGCAACGGATTCGCCGACACGATGTACACGCCGACGGCCAGCGCACCGACCAGCAGGTAGGCCAGGAACATCGGACGCCGGCCGATGCGGTCGACCCATGCCGAGAACAGCAGGAATCCGGCGATCGCGCCGAACTGCAGCGCCAGCACGAACTTCAGGCTATGCACGAAATCGAGGTGCTTCACCGTGATGAGGAACGTCGGCGTCCACGTGAATACGCCCCAGTACAGGTATTGCAAAAAGAAGATGAAGCAGAAAGCGGTAAGCAGGCCGCGCACGTTCAGCTTCTCGTGACTCGCGGTGTCGAGCTTGCGGGCCTGCGACTTCGCGTGCCGCCGTTCGAGCCAGATCGGCGATTCCGGCGTCTTGCGCGCGACCCAGAACAGGATGAAGAACGGCGACGCACCGATCAGGAACAGCAGACGCCAGCTGTCGCCGCCCAGTCCGCCATGCACCGCGCCGACGATGCCCGAGATCACGATCGCGAGGATCGCGCCGATCGGCAAGCCCATCTGCATCAGCGCGCCGCCTTTGCCGCGCCGGCTCGGGTGCCAGGTCTCCGCGATGAGCGCGGCGCCGGCGGTCCAGGTTCCGCCCATGCCGAGCGCGCCGAAAAAGCGCAGCGCGGCAAACGAGTGCGCGTCGGGCGCAAACGCGATCAGGCCGGAGAACAGCGAGTAGATGCCGACGCAGAGCAGCGCGGTACGCACGCGTCCGATCCGGTCCGACACGAAGCCGAACAGAATGCCGCCGATGATCTGTCCGGCCGCCGTGACGCTCGTGAACATGCCGAGCTGCGCCTTGCTCAGCCCGAACTGCAGCGCGAGCGTCGGCAGCAGCAGCGACAGCAGGAACGAGTCGTAGCTCTCGAACGTCCAGCCGAGCCCCGCGAGCGACAGCGAACGCCACTCGATACCGGTCACGTGCGTGAACCCTTTTTCAGCGGCTGCGGACTCCACGTCCTGCGTCGCCACGGTTGCACTCGTCTTCATGGGTTGTCTCCGGGATTCGCGATGCGATACGTCGAGGCGGCCGTCCGGCTGAACAGCGCGGCCTTTTCATCGGCCGACATCGACGATGCGAGTCGTTTGAAGGCGTTCCACAGCACGCGATAGCCGAACATCCCCTTGTCGACGGGGAAGTTGCTTTCGAACATGCAGCGATCAACGCCAAAGCATTCGACGCAGGTATCGAAATACGGCTGCCACGCCGCCGCCAACGCCTGCGACGACGGCGGCAGGTCGCGCGCGGCGAAGTCGAAGCCGAATACGGTCATGCCCGCGCCGCCGAGCTTCATGCGCGTGTTCGGCAGCGCGGCGAGACGCGCAAGTTGTCGTTTCCATTGCGCATGCACTTCCGCACGCCGGCCGGCATGCGGACCCACGCCGACCGGACCGCCGAAATGGTCGATGACGATGGTGACGCCCTCGCATGCGCGCGCGAGTTCGTACAGGTCGTCGAGTTGCGTGTGATAGACCCAGGCGTCGAGCGACAGTCCATAGCGAGCGAGCGTCGTCACGCCCTGCCGGAAAGCGGGATCCGACATCCGGTCGCGCGGCGGCGTCACCGGGCTCGATCGCACGTCGGGGCTCGCATGCCACGCGAGCGGATTGCGGATCCCGCGCAATCGCCCGCCGGACACCTGGAGCATCGTGTCGAGCACCCCATCGAGTTCGGCGCCGACCGACAGATCGGCGCCGCCGACGATGGCCGCGCAGCACCGCACGGGGCCGTATGCGCCGCTTTCGAACATCGCGGCGACGCCATTCGCGAATTCCACTTCGCCCACCGGCTTGAACGCGTCCGGCCCGCTTGCACGCAACATCGAGCGACACTGCACGTAGACCGTCGACACGACCCGATGTCCGCTGCGCACGTCTGCGCCGAACTCGTCCGCGAGATAGCGGCCCGTCTGGCGGTCCCACAGGTGATGATGGGCGTCGACGATGGCAAGCGCGGGTTCGAGCACCGGCTCGTCGCGCAATGCGAGCCACTCGGGCCTGACAGGCAGATGGGGCGCGTGAACGGTCTGCATCGCACTCACCGTCAGAACTTCTGGCGCATGCCGATCACCACGCCCGTCTGGTTGTGATCGGGTGCGACCGTGCCATAGCCGTTCACGCCGAGCGCGGAGCCGCCCTTGTTGCGCGCGAAACCCGCCGTCGCGTAGATATCGGTACGCTTCGACAGCAGATAGTCCGCACAGAGCACGGCCAGCCACGGATCGGCACTCGTCGAATGCACGTCCTGGTAATAGGCCGTGGCCGTGACCACGAACGCCGGCGACACCGCGTACTGCGCGCCGGCCCAGTACAAGTTCGCCGCGCTGGCTTCGGCGCCATTCGCGACATGGATCGGGTTCGCCGGCAGGAACGCGTTCGACGCATGGAGATAGCGATAACCGGCGAAGCCCTTCACCGGTCCGATCGCATACGACGCGGCGGCCGTCGCGCGACGCTCGGTGCCCGTGTTGGTCGCGACGGTGTTGCTGTTGCGCTGCTCGTACGACACGCTCGCGGCGAGCGGTCCTTGCGCGAAAGTCAGCGCCCCGCTGAAGAAGCGGCCGGTGAGTTGCGCGCCCGGCACTTCGGCGCCGTACCCGGTGTCGTAGCGGGTGCTATACATGGCCTGCGCCGTCAGCGGACCGAACACGCCGGTGTACTTCGCCGAATTGTCGATACGCGCGGCCGCCGCGTAGTCGACCGACAGCACCGAGTATCGCGACGACGCGCCCATCGGGTCGAAGGCCACGGCCTGTTCGTAGAAGAGCGAATTCTGGCGGCCAAACGTCAGTTGCTGGCCCCGGTACGCCAGCCCGACCCACGCCTGCCGGCCGAAAATCCGCGACGTCGTGGCGGCATTCGAGCCGAGGCCTTTCGTCGACTGCGCGGTCGTGCCGTCGTTGATGTTGAAGCCGTCTTCCAGCTGGAACATGGCCTTCATGCCGCCGCCGAGATCCTCGACGCCCTTCAGCCCCCAGCGCGAACCGGACAGATTGCCCGACGCTTCGCGCGTCTGCGCGCCGCCGGTACTCGTGTTGTTGATGTGCTCGATACCGACGTCGGCAATGCCGTACAGCGTGACGCTGCCTTGCGCATGCGCGGCGCCGCACCACAAGGCCGCGCTCGCGACGGTGACGGCCCCGAGCGCAAGGCGGGGTTTCGGGCGGGTATGCAGGGTGGCCGGATTCGACAACATGGAGTCTCCAAACTGATTTTTGTGGGTGGGTTTTCTGGCGAGAGAAAGTTCACGGCTCGCGGGCGGCAGGCGCTTCGCCGGCGCCCGAGCCCGGATCGCCGAGCCACACGATGGTCAACGCGCCGAGCAACAGCACACCCGACACGGCGATGAGCGGCGCGGTGAAGCCGCCGGAGAATTGCCGGAGCGCGCCGATCAGCGACGGCCCGACGAAGCCGCCGAGATTGCCGACCGACACGATCAGCGCGAGTCCGCCCGCGGCGGCCCGGCCGGTGAGGAATCCCGACGGGATGGCCCAGTAAGTCGCCTGGAACGCGAGGATCCCGCTCACCGTGACGCACAGTGCGATCAGCTTGAAAACCGGCGCATGAATGAAGGCGCTCGCACACAACGCCGCCGCGGCGAGTGCCAGTGCACCGGCGACATACGGGATGCGGTTGGCCGCGCGATTGGCGAGACGCGCCCACCAGAGCATCGCACCGGCGCCGAGCGCATACGGAATGGCCGTCAGCCAGCCGACCACCGCGTGTTCGACGCCGAACTGCTTGATGATCTGCGGCATCCACAATCCGACGCCGAGCGAGCCGACGATCCCGCAGAAGTTGACGAACGCGAGCACGAACACGCGCCAGTTCGTCATCGCGTCGCGCAGTTTGCTGCCGTGCCTGGCGCCGATGTCGCGCTGCTCGAACGCGAGGCGCTTCGCGAGCGACGCCTTCTCTTCGTCACTGAGCCACGCGGCTTTCTCGGGACGGTCGGCCAGCACGAACAGGCACGCGATGCCGAGCATGACGGCCGGTACGCCTTCGATCAGCAGCAGCCACTGCCAGCTGCGCAGCCCGTGCAGGCCGCCGAGTTCGAGCAGCGCACCGGAAATCGGCGAGCCGATCATGTTCGCGACGGGGATGCCGACGAGGAAGGCGGCCGTCACCTTCGCGCGCCACTTGCCGGGAAACCAGTGCGTGAAATACAGGTAGATGCCGGGCGTGAACCCTGCCTCGGCGAGCCCGAGCAGAAAACGCGCGGCCGCAAAGCTCTTCGGGCCGACGACGAACGCCGTCGCCATCGAGAACACGCCCCACGTGATCATGATTCTCGCGATCCACACGCGCGCCCCGACCTTCTGCATGATCAGGTTGCTCGGAATCTCGAACAGGAAATAGCCGATGAAGAACAGGCCGGCGCCGAAGCCGAACTGCTCGGCCGTGAGACCGAGATCCTTGTTCATCGTGAGCGCGGCAAAACCGACGTTGGTCCTGTCGAGATAGCTGATCACGTAGCAGACGAAGATGAACGGCAGAATGCGCCGGAACGCCTTCGCGAGCGTGCGCTCGCTGGCCGCGTAATCGTCGGCGGCCAGGCGCTCCGCCGATGACGCATCGGCGCGCGGTACGTCGTCGCCGGCATGCAGCGCGTGCGAAATGGTCATGCTTGTCTCCTTCGTCGCGCGGCTGGCGGCGCGATCTTTCGGCATACGGGCGGGAGGCCGACGTGCGGCTTCCCGGCTCGGCTCGTGGGTCTCAGTCCTGCTTCGCGGCCTGCTTCGGCAGCGGGCCGGCAATGCGCATGTCCGCTTTCAGCACGGAACCGGATGTCGATTCGGTGATGAAGAGCGTCTTCATGTCCGGGCCGCCGAAGCACACGCTCGTGAGCGACGCCCCCTTCGGCCCGGTCAGGATCTCGACGGGCTCCGCGCAGTGGTTGAGCACCCATACGCGGCCGAGCCCCGGATTCGCGACGAACAGGCGGCCTTCGAGATCGACGGTGAGGCCGTCGGGACCGCTCGGTCCGTAGGACGTGAAGAACTGGCTGACCTTGGTGACCGATCCGTCGGTCTGCAGCGGCATGCGCCACACGGCATTGCCGCGCGTCATCGCGACGAACAGCACCTTCTCGTCGCGCGACAGCACGAGGCCGTTCGGGCTCGGGCAGGTGCCGAGCAGCATGTCGAGCTTGCCGTCGGGCGACAGCCGATACACACGGCCCGTCGGATCGTGCAGCCCGGTCTGCCCTTGATCGGTGAAGTAGATATTGCCGGCCGAGTCGAACGTCAGATCGTTCACGCCCTTGAAGCGCTCGGTGTTGCGGCGCTCGAGATAAGGGCGAACTTCACCGCGCTCGATATCGAGCAGCATCAGGCCGTTCCGGTAGTCGGTGATGATCAGGTGCGATGCGTCGAAACGCTTCATCCCGTTGGGCTCGCCGTCGTATTCGACGACGAGATCCCAGTCGCCCGACGGCGAAATGCGGAAGATGCGCCCGTGCGGAATGTCGGTGACGAACAGATAGCCGTCCGGATCCCACACCGGCCCTTCGAGAAAGGAATCCGTGACCATGCCGCCGCGATTCGCGCGCGCCCATTCCGTGCGGACGTCCGGCTTGCGAAACTTCTCCGGCATGCGCGTGAACACGTCGGCTTCGCGCACGTCGGGACTCGTCAGATAAAACATGCGTACCTCGATGTTCGGGGTTCAAGCCGCGCTGTGCGCGCGTTCGTCCAGCACCGCGAGAACGTTGGCGGCCGCACCCTTGCCCATGTTCACGTACGCGGCATCGCTCACGCCGCCGATATGCGGAGACAGAATCACGTTGGGAATCTGCTGGAACGGGTGCGGCGCCGTCATCGGCTCGACGTCGAAGCTGTCGAGGCCGGCTGCGCTCAACCGGCCGCTTGCCAGTGCCTCGGCAAGCGCGGCTTCGTCGATCAGGCCGCCGCGTGCGGTATTGACGAGCATCGCGCCGCGCTTGAAACGCGCGAGCGCGTCTCGGTCGAGCATCCGGCGGTTGTCGGCCGTCAACGGACAATGCAGCGACACGACGTCCGACTCCGCGTACAGCGTGTCGAGCGGTACCAGCGTCACACCGGCCGGCGCTTCCTTCGCGAACGGATCGAACGCGAGCACCTTCATGCCGAACGCCGCGCCGATCGCGGCCACGCGCCGGCCGATCGCGCCGAGTCCGACGAGGCCGAGCGTGCGCCCGTCGAGTTCGACGGACTTGTGCGTCGACTTGTCCCAATGGCCTTCGCGCATGCGCCTATCGAGCTGCGGAACCGACTTCGCGCACGCGAGCAGCAGCGCCCATGTGTGCTCGGCGACGGCGGCCGCATTCGCGCCGACCGCGGCGCGCACCGCGATGCCGCGCGCGGCGGCGGCGGCCTGATCGATCACGTCGATCCCGCTGCCGTGCTTCGAAATCACCTGCAGATTTTCGGCCGCATCCATGATGCGGGCGTTGACCTTGCCGTACCGGACGATGATCGCGATCGGCTTGTGCCGGGTGCAGAGCGCCACGATGTCGTCTTCGGTCGGTTGCTTGCCGGCGAACACGACGTCGAACTGCGCAAGCATCTCGAGCGCCTGCGGCGCCAGGTCGGCGGCGGTCACGAGGACCACGGGCTTGTGCGAAGCGGCCTGCATCACAGTGCCTCGCCTTCTGCCAGCATGCCGGCTGCGCGCAACTCCTTCTCGATCCAGCCCGGGCGAAGGTCGCCCTTGTGGATCGCCGCGATACGCGCGGTTTCGAAGTCGAGCTTTTTCTGCGCGAGATCGACGATGCGCGCGACGTCGGCGCGCGCAATGACGACGACGCCGTCGGCGTCGCCGACCACCAGATCGCCCGGATTCACCGTCGTGCCGCCCAGCGAGATCGGCGCATTCACGCGCCCCGCGACGCTCTTGGTCGGGCCGCACGGATTGAGGCCGGCCGCGAAGATCGGATAGTCGCCGTTGGCCAGTTCGTGCGCGTCGCGCACCGCGCCGTCGATGACGATACCGGCGATGCCGGTCGCCTTCGCCTGCGCCGCCATGATTTCACCGAGCAACGCGCACGAGATGTCGCCCTTGCCGTCGACCACGACGACGTCGCCCGGCTTCGCGACGGCGAGCGCCGCATGAATCGCAAGGTTGTCGCCCGGCCGGACTTCGACCGTGACCGCGGGGCCGGCGACCTTCATCTTCGGCGACAACGGCCGCACGCGGCCATGCACCGTGCCACGGCGGCCCGCGACGTCGGCCAGGATCGCGGCCTGGTAGCGCGCGGCCGCCTGAACGAGTTCGGGCGACACGCGTTCGATGTCGCGATTGATCGGAGAAGTGCTGACGGATGGCTTGCTCATGTTTCGACCTCGGGTTATGCGTTGTACTCTGTACAACACTGGTGTACGCAGTGAAATCACTATAGCCAGAGGACGCGCACGAAGGCACTGGCGTTTACCCTTTTACGTGGTAAACCATCGTTTTACTCTGTACAATTCCGAATGAATGTCGACGGGAGAGAAGGAATGGGAAACGACGGGGTCGTTGCCGTGGAAAAGGCGCTTTCGCTGCTGGACTGCTTCAAGCCCGGCGCCGAATCGCAGTCGCTCGCGATGCTGTCGCAGGCATCCGGCATGCACAAGACGACGGTCTATCGGCTGATGAATTCGCTGGAGCGAATGGGGTATGTCGTGCGCGCGCAATCCGGCAACTATTCGCTCGGACATCGCGTGCTGTACCTCGGCAAGCTGTACGAGCAGTCCTTCCATCTGTCCACGGTGGTGGAACCGGCGCTGCATGCGCTGGCCGCGTTGACGAAGGAAAGCGCATCGTACTACGTGCACGACCACGGGCAGCGGCTCTGCCTGTTTCGCGTCGAGCCGTCCGAAGGTCTACGTGAAACCCGGCTCGCCGGGACGATGCTGCCGCTCGACGACACGGCCATCAGTCACGTGATCCGCTTCTGGGGGCTCGGCGAGCCGATCTACGACAAGCCGCCTGCACTGCCCCTCTTCACCGCGGGTGCGCGCGACGTGCACACGGCGGCGTTCGCGGTGCCGGTCTTCGGCGCCGGCGACAAGTTCATGGCGGCGCTGACGCTTTCCGGTCCTGCGTCTCGCCTCAGCGTCGCGCACGAGTCGGGCGAGCTGGATCGACCGCAACTGGATGCGGCCGCCGATCTATCGCGGAAGCTGGGCGCGAGTGTCGCGCTCTGCGAGAACGTCTACGGCACCTGATCGCCGCTTCGGCAAAGGCCGGGTTCAACTCGGCGAGCCGTAACAGGGCTAGTACGGACCGGTCGAGCCGGCACGCGCGCAACCCGCTTCTTCGCCCGCATGACGCGGCCGCCGTTCTTTACGCATGCGTCGAGCGCGGCCGGTCGTTCGTCCGCACAACCGCATGGCCGGCGGACATCGACCGTGACTCGAAGTCCTCGCCGCGCGATTCTCGCGACGCGATCACCGCGACGAACGCAGGGAGCGCCATCAGCATCGCGTAACCCGCGACGAAGATCGCCGAGCCCGTATAGCTGACGAGCAGCGTGCCGACGATCGGGGCGATCGACCCGCCGAGCACCGATGCGAGCTGATAGCTGGTCGACAATGCGGTAAAGCGCACACGCGTCGGAAACAATTCGGCCATGTACGCGGCCATCGGTCCGAGAATGATGCCGTGGCAGGCCAGGCACGCGATCAACGCGAGTTGCAGATGCGCATAATCGCTGCCGGGCGACAACGTGAACAACGAGCAACCGGCGACCGCCGCGCCGAGCAAGCCGGCGATCAGCACCGGGCGCCGTCCGACCCGGTCCGACACGTGCGCGGCGACCAGAATGACGACGACCTCGAGCGCCGACGCCCACATCAGCGCGGACAGCGCCTGCGGCCGGCTGAAGTGCAGATAGCCGGTCGCGAGTCCGAGTGCGAACGTCGAGAACAGATACAGGAACGTGTTTTCCGCGGCCTTCACGAAGAACGCACGCACCATCTGCCGCCAGTTGCCCGCACACGTTTCGCGCAGCGACGCGCGCTCGACCGTCCGATGCGCGGCGGCCAGCTCGGCGAACGCCGCCGATTCCTCGACGCGCCGACGCGTCCAGAAACCGACGATCACGAGCAGCGCGGAGACGAAGAACGGGATCCGCCACGCCCAGTCGACGAATGCGGCATCGCCGTAGAACCGCTGCACCAGCCCGATCACGAGCGCGGTCAGCACGTTCGCGAGCGGGCCCGCGAACATCGTGAAGCTGGTCCAGAAGCCGCGCTGCGTGGCGGGCATCGATTCGGCGATCATCAGGATCGCACCGGTCGCCTCGCCGCCGACCGCGATCCCCTGCACGATCCGCAGCAGCACGAGCAGCAGCGGCGCCGCGATGCCGATCGACGCATAGGTCGGCAGCAGGCCGACGCAGAACGTGCTGATGCCCATCATCAGCAGACTGACGACGAGCGTCTTGCGGCGGCCGATGCGGTCGCCGATCATCCCGAACACGATGCCGCCGAGCGGCCGCGCGACGAAGCCGACCGCGAACGTCGCGAGCGCGAGCAGCGTGGCCGCGAGCGGATTGCCGACGACGAAGAACTGCTTGTCGAACACGAGCACCGCACACGCGGCGAACGCGAAGAAGTCGTACCACTCGAGCGTGGTGCCGACGGTGCAGGCGAACATCAGGTTGGCACGCTTTTTCATCGCACATGTCTCCGGTATTTTTTGTGGTTGATAGCGGGG
Source organism: Burkholderia sp. AU28863 (assembly GCF_002223195.1). Lineage (NCBI taxonomy): Bacteria > Pseudomonadati > Pseudomonadota > Betaproteobacteria > Burkholderiales > Burkholderiaceae > Burkholderia > Burkholderia sp. AU28863. Next base: position 100,251 of record NZ_NKFE01000006.1, read on the forward strand.
CGAACGGCGCCGCGGCGCCACCACGCGCTCAAAGCTCGAGAACGAGCCGCTCGCCGCCGCACGCGCGCGAACAGCAGGTCATCATCCGGTCGTGCGCGTCGCGCTCCGCGCGCGTGAGCACGCTGTCGCGATGATCGACTCGACCGGCCAGCACGCGGACTTCGCACGATCCGCACAGCCCTTCGCGGCAGTCGCTCTGCACGTCGATGTTCGCGTGCTGCAACGCGTCGAGCACGGTCTGGTTCGCCGAGACCGTCAGCGTGATGCCCGAATCCTTCAGTTCGACTTCGAACGGCCGCTCCTTCGACGGATCGAGCGCCGCCTTCGTCGACACGAAATGCTCGACCCGCAGCGCATCGCGCGGCCAGTGCGCGCAGCTCGCTTCGAGTGCATCGAGCATCCGTGCGGGGCCGCACGCGTAGATGTGCGTGTCGTCGGCCGGCTGCGCGAACAGCGCGCGAAAGTCGTTACGCGAGCCTTCTTCCGACACGTACACGTGCAGACGCTCCCCATGCAGCGCGGCGAGCGTGTCGAGCATCGCCATCGACGCGCGTCGCGAACCGCTGTAGTGGATTTCGTAATCGATGCCGCGCGCCTTCGCTTCGCGCGCCATCGCACTGATCGGCGTGATGCCGATGCCGCCCGCGACGAAGATGGCCTTGTCGGCGTCGGCGGCGAAGCGGAAGTGATTGCGCGCACCGCGAATCTTCAGCCCATCGCCGGCGCGCAGATTCGCATGCACCCACGCCGATCCGCCGCGGCTTTGCGCGTCGTGCAATACCGCGATCTCATACGCGTCGCGCTCGGCCGGGTCGCCGCACAGCGAATACTGGCGCGTGATGCCGGTATCGCCGCAGATCACGTCGATATGCGCGCCGGGCGTCCAGCGCGGCAGCGGGCGGCCGTCGGCGGACACGAGCCGGATGTGGGCGATGCGATCCGCGCACATCGACACGCGTTCGACCGTGACCGCGCGGCTCACCGCGTGCGACGACGGCTCGCCGATGCGCACCGCCGCGCGCGGGCGCAGCACCGACGGATCGCGGCGCTCGGGATTCAGCGCAGGATCCCATTCGACGTACAGGTGTTCGGGGCCGCGGAACGACGTGTTCGGCACATACGTGAAGCGCTGCTCGGCAAGCTTCATGTGCGGCAGGCGGCGCGTGAACTCGTCGAGGAAGACCTGCATCTCCATGCGGGCGAGATTCTTGCCCATGCACTGATGCGATCCATAGCCGAACGTCAGCTGATCGTTCGCGTTCTCGCGGCGGATGTCGAACAGGTCGGCGTCCGCGAAGCGCGCTTCGTCGTGATTCGCGGACGACGTGACGATCAGCAGCTTCGAGCCCGCCGGAATGTCGATGCCGCCGATCGTCACGTCCTTCGTCGCGAGCCGTCGCCATGCGGCGACCGAGCCGTTGTGCCGCAGGCACTCCTCGACCGCATTCGGGATCAGCGACGGATCCTCGCAGATGTCGCGCCACGCGTCGGGATGCTGCAGCAGCAGCTTCATCGCGTTCGCCGTCGCGTTCGCGGTCGTCTCGTGCGCGGCGACGATGCCCGCCATCATCATCGAATGCAGATACGAATCGGTGATCACGTCCGGCAGTTCCTTCTGCTTGCGGATCCCGTACTGCATCCAGCCGGGCCCGGACGGATTCTCGCGCATCTTGTCGAGCACCTTGCCCGCGAACTGCCAGAACTTGCCGACCGCATGCGCGACCGCGACCTGCTCCTCCGGTTTCGGACGCCCCCACGTGTTGATCGTGTGCGCGATCGAGTATTCGCGCAGCGTGTCCATGTCCTCTTCGGGCACGCCGAGAAAGTGCAGCGCGACCGTGAGCGGCACTTCCCACAGCATCTGGTCGACCAGATCCGCTCGACCGTCGTCGATGAAGCGGTCCACGTATTCGCGCGCGAGCCGGCGCACCATCGGTTCGTGATGCTTCAGCGCGTCGGGCGTGAACGGGTCGAGCAGCGCGCGGCGGCGCGGCATGTGCGCGGGCTCGTCCTCGTTGACGAGCGTGCGGTTCAACGCAAAGCCGTACGACGCGAGCACCGCGTTCGCGTCGGGCCCGGTGGGCGTGATCTTCTCCAATGCGATCGACGGGCTGAACGTGATGTTGTCGCGAAAGATCGCCTTGATGTCGTCGTAGCGCGTGACGACCCAGTAGCCGAGTTTGGGGCTGTAGAACACGGGCTCCTGCTCGCGCGCCCAGCGCACGTACTCGGGCGGATCCTGCTGGTAGCCGTCGTCGAACGGGTCGAACGCGGCTGCGGCGGCGCTCACCGGACAGCCGTTCGGCGCGGTCGCCGCGGCCGGCGCAGGATGAAACGGACATTTCGACGATGACGCGTGGCGCTCCGTGACGGACATGATTCGCTCCCGTGCTATGATTTTGCGTAAATCTAATACGCAATGCGTAATCAAACGACTGGGGTAAACCTTGGCGGTCGGGCGCCGCCGGTCGTCCGGCTAGAATCGGGCTTATGGAAAAAATCGCCAGAACGAAGAAGACCGCGCCGCCCGAGCGCGACCGCAGGCAGCGCGTCCAGTCCGCGTCGACCGGCCTGCTCGTGCTGAAGGAACTCGCCGCGTGCGGCGGCCGCGCCACGCTGACCGCGCTCGCGGCGCGGCTCGACGAGAATCCCGCGAAGGTTCACCGCTATCTGGCGAGCCTGATGGAGGAATCGTTCGTCACGCAGGAGCGCGCCACCCAGCAATACGTGCTCGGGCCCCAGTGCATCTCGATCGGGCTCGCGGCGATCCGGATGGCCGATCCGATACGGCTCGCCGAACCGTCGCTCGTGCGCCTGCGCGAGCGTCTGGAAGTAACGTGCTTCGTCGCGATCATGGGCAACCGCGGGCCGACGATCATGCGCTTCGAAGAGCCCGGCCTGCCGGTCACGGTCAATGTGCGCGCCGGCTCGGTGATGTCGTTGCTATGGTCCGCAACCGGGCGGCTGTTCCTCGCGCTGCTCGACGAGCCGCGTGTGCGACAGCTTGCGGAAGACGAACTCGCGTCGGCGCCGGCCGAGTTGCGCGCCCAGCTCGATCGGCGCGATCCGGTCGGTAAATTGCAGCGCGAGATTCGCGCGGCCGGCCTCGCGACCGTCTGCGACACCAACCTGAAGGGCATCAGCGCCGTGTCGGCACCGCTATTCGATGCGAACGGACATATGTGCGCGGCGATCACCGCGTTGGGCGCGACCGGCGGCTTCGACGCATCGATCGACGGGCCGGTCGCGACGTCACTGCGCCACGAGGCCGGGCTGATCAGCGGCGAACTCGGGTACAGGACCGATCCCGACGGCCGGTAGTGCGTCAGCGTATCGACGCAGACGGCGGCTTCCTGTCCGCGATACATGCGCGGCGAATTGCGCGGTGACGCAGCGTCAGGCGCCAGCGCGATGGTGCAGCAGCAAGTTGCTGCCCCATCGCGCTGGCGTTACCGACATTCGCGGATGCGGATTGCGCCGTTGATCCGCAGGTTCGGTAAAGGCGGCCCCGATCTGCCGCGCCGTTACGCCACGGCCGGAAAATCGAGCGTCGTATCGTTCACGCGATTGACGAGGTTCGTGAACGTGATCGACGCGATGGCGAGATTGATCTCGATGAGCTGGCGTTCCGTATAGCCCGCTGCGCGCACCGCATCGACGACCGCGACGGGGACCGTGCCGTGCGTACCGACGAGCGTACGGACATACGCGACCAGCGCGTCGCGCGCGGCGTCGCCGGTTGCCGCACCCGCGCGCACCTGCTTCATCTGATCGCTCGTCAGGCCGGCCAGCTTGCCCATCAGCGTGTGAGCGGCGACGCAGTAATCACATCCCGCGTATTCGCTGACCGCCAGCTTGATCGCTTCGATATCGGCCTTGCCGAGCGTGCTCGCCGCGACCGCCGCATCGAACGCCAGCGCCGCGCCGAGCGCTTCGGGGCTTTGCGTGCCGATGGTTGCGTATGCGTTGGGCACCTTGCCGACGGCCTTCTTGATCTTCGCGAACACTTCAGCGGCCGCGCCGGTTGCCTCTTCAGGGCGAATGGTGGTGAGACGGGACATGATCGACTCCTTGCTTCATGGTTGAACGGTTAGCCATGTCGTATGGCATGGGAGTCAGTGTAGGGATGCGCGACCGTTTCTTTAATGCCATACTGCCGCAACTCCATGCTCAAACGTCTCATATGGAAATGCTCGACCGATTGCTGTCGATGATGCCGGTCACGGGGCGACTTGACGTGCGGTGCCACTTCGGGTCGCCGTGGCGCATCGACCATCCCGAGTCGAGCGAGTGGGAACTCCCCTATCACATCCTGTTGCGCGGCGAGGCCGTCGTCGAGTGCGAGCCGGACGGAGAAGACGAACCGACGCTCCGGATGAAGGCGGGCGACATCGTGGTGTTTCCGTCCGGCAGCGCCCATCGGCTGCACGACGGCAGCGGCGAGGCGCCGCGCGCGGCGCGCGAGCGGCACAGGAACGGCCTGACCGTTGCGACGAACGGCAGCGCCAATGCGAACACCGACGTGCTGTGCGGGCGCTTCGTGCTGCCTGCCGTCCCGCAGCAGTTGCTGCGCGACCATCTGCCTCGACGTCTGCTCGTGAGCAGCGTAACGGCGGGGGACGAACAGATGCGCGACGCCGCGTTTGCAGCCACGCGGCTCGCGCGGGTCATCGAGTTGATGCGCGAGGAAGCGCTGGAGCAACGCGCCGGCAGTGCCGCGGTCGTGGATCATCTGTCCGGCGCGCTGTTCGCGTTGACCCTGCGCAGTGCGTCCGACGCAGGCCAAGCGCCGCGCGGGCTGCTTGCACTGGCACAACGTCATCGGCTGCAGCCGGCGCTCGCGGCCATGTTCGACGAGCCGGAAAAGCCCTGGACGCTGGCCCGGCTGGCCGAGCGCTGCCACATGTCGCGCGCGACGTTCGCACGCCACTTCGACGAGGCGATCAGCCGCTCGGCAACCGATGTCCTGACTGAAATCCGCATGGCGCTTGCCGGGCGCAAGCTCGCGCAAACGACAATGTCGGTCGCCGAGATCGGCGAATCGGTCGGATATCGATCCGAGGCCGCGTTCCAGCGGGTGTTCAAACGGCAGGTAGGCATGACGCCGGCGAAGTGGCGCATGCGATCGTCGAGAGTCGCGGAGCCGGAAGCGCGTTCATCCTGACGCACGATGCGCGCGAGGCCACGTTCACTTCACCCGGATATCTTTCATACATGGACAGGCTCCAGGCCATGACCACCTTCGTCACGGTGGTCGAGACGGAAGGGTTCGCATCGGCGGCGCGCAAGCTGAACGTATCGCCGTCGGTGATCAGCCGCGTGATGACGGAACTCGAGGAATATCTGGGCGTGCGGCTGTTGACGCGGACGACGCGCGTGGTCCGCATCACCGATGCGGGCGCGTCGTTTTACGAAGACTGCCGGCGCATTCTGGCGGACATCGACGCGGCCGAGCTTTCCGCCACCGGCACCGGCAATACGCCACGCGGCCAGCTCACCGTCACGGCGCCCGTGCTGTTCGGCAAGAGCTACGTGACGCCGATCGCGCTCGAGTATCTGGAGCAGCATCCTTTCGTCAATCTCAACTGCTGGTTTCTGGACCGCGTCGTCAATCTCGTCGATGAAGGCGCCGACGTTGCCGTGCGCATCGGCGAGCTGCCGAACTCGTCGCTGCAGGCGATCGCGGTCGGCAAGGTACGCCGCGTGCTGTGCGCTTCCCCCGCTTATCTCGGTGCGCACGGCACGCCGCAGCATCCGGACGATCTCGCGGCTCACGTCACGATTCAGGCGACGGGAATCACGCCCGCGCCCGAATGGCGCTTCCGCGCGCGGGACAAGACGCTCACCGTCCCCATCCAGCCGCGCCTGCTCACCACGACGAACGATTCCGCGATTGCCGCGGCAACGGCTGGTCTCGGCATCGTGCGCCTGCTGTCCTATCAGGTGGTCGACGAACTCGCGCAAGGCACGCTGTGCGTGCTGCTGGCCGAACACGAACTTGCGCCGCTTCCGGTTCATGTCGTGCATCGCGAAGGCAGGTACGCGAACCGGAAAGCGCGCGCGTTCATCGATCTCTGCGTCGAAAGGCTGAGAGCCCAGGCGCCGATGTGGTCTGCATAGCCGACACCGGCGAGTCGGCACGGCGCAAGCGGCGGAACCGTCCCGACCGGCACGCGTATCGGGCGTCGCGTTCCGTATGCAAGCAGGCCTTACAGACCGAGATCGCTCAGGCCCGGATGATCGTCGGGCCTGCGCCCGAGCGGCCAGAAGAACTTGCGGTCGGCCTCGGCGATCGGCAGATCGTTGATGCACGCATGGCGGTGATGCATGAGGCCATCGTCACCGAATTCCCAGTTCTCGTTGCCGTACGAGCGATACCAGTTCTGCGCGTCGTCATGCCACTCGTAGGCGAAGCGTACGGCAATCCGGTTGCCGCCGTACGCCCACAACGCCTTGATGAGCCGGTAGTCGAGTTCGCGCTGCCACTTGCGTGTGAGCAGCGCAACGATCGCCGGACGGCCCGTCGCGAATTCGGCGCGGTTGCGCCACACGCTGTCGACGCTGTACGCGAGCGAAACCTGCTCCGGATTGCGCGTGTTCCACCCGTCTTCCGCGAGCCGCACTTTCTCGATCGCCGTCTCCAGCGAGAACGGTGGAACCGGCGGGCGAACAACGTTGACGTCTTTCATGATCAAACTCCTTTCGTTGGGAATCGTCGCCGGGCGACGAGGGTTCTGAATCACACGTCGAGCAGCAGACGGTCGCCGCCGCCCGATTCGCGATGCGCGGGCACCGCGCAGCAGATCAGCGCTTCGTCGTCCGGTACCTTGAATTCCGGCGCGACCGGATACGTCACAGCGCCTTCGACGATCCGGGTGCGGCAGGTGCCGCAACTGCCTCCTCGGCACCCGTATTCGGGCGTCAGGCCGCGCGCCTCGGCCAGGTCCAGCAGCGAGCCGCTGCCCGGCTGCCAGCGCGCTTCCTTGCCCGACTTGACGAACGCGACGGGTGTCGGCGTATCCGCCGGCGCACGCAGCGGGGTACTCGCGCCCGAATCGGCTCGACGCTTGAGCCCGGAAGGACCGAACGACTCCGCGTGGATTCGGTGGTCCGCCACGTTCAGGTCGCGAAGCCCGTCATAGACCGCTTGCATGAAGCCCGACGGTCCGCACAGATAGAAGTCGTAGTCGTCGAACGGCAGCGTGGCGCGCAGCAGGTTCGCATCGATGCGGCCGACGACGTCGAACTCGTCGCCCTCGCGCGCGCCGGTCGCGTCCGACAGGACGCGCACCACGTTCACCGCGCCGTTCGCCGCCGACGCGAGCTCGCCGATCTCGTCGCCGAACGCGCGCTCCTTCACGGAGCGTGCGGCGTGAAAGAACCAGGTCTTGCGCGTGCCGCGCTTGCGCGCGCCTTCGTAGACGATGTGACGCAGCATCGCCAGCATCGGCGTCACCCCGACACCGGCCGCCAGCAACACGGCAGGACGCCGCTCGAGCGCATCGATCGTGAATTGCCCGGCGGGTGCCCGGACGTCGATGCGGTCACCGACCTGCACCCCGTCATGCAGATGCGACGACACGCGCCCTTCCCGCTTCACGCTGATGCGATACACACCGTCCGACGGCGCGCTCGACACCGTATAAGTGCGAATGAGCGGATCGCCGCCCTCCGACAGATTCACGCGAATCGGCACGTGCTGGCCCGCCAGGTGCGGCACCAATCCGGCGCCGTCCGCAGGCTCGAGCTGGAACGAGCGAATCAGCGTGCTCTCGTCGGTGATTTTCGCGACCCTGAACGGACGCCACGCCCGTGCCAGTTCGGCGGCCCTCAGGCGGCTCGCGGCCTCGTCCCAGCTGCCCGTCATCAGCGAGTTGGGCGACCAGCCTTCCGCCCGGAACGTCCAGCGCAACGGCAATGCGCCGGCGCGATAAACGACGCGGCGCGGCTTGAAACGCCACAGTCGCTCCGCGCCCTGAAATGCGGCGATCTCGGGCGAATCGAGGTCGACTTCGGCTTCGCCGGTCATCTGCAACACGTCGCCGGTTTCGAAGTCGGCGAACACGATGCCCGCGCGCGGATTGACCCGAAAATTGCCGAGCGTCGCGAAGAACAGGTTGCCGGCGAAATCCGGGATCGTCAGCACGCCGTCGTCGCCGATACGCACGAACCCGGCCTTGCCGCCGCGATGCGAAACGTCGACCTGACGCTCGGCGCCGTCGCCGACGTAGGATGCAACGAACAGCGTGTCGGCCGCCGCGATGATCGCGCGGGCGCGATCGTCGAGACGATCGCTTTCCTCCGGTGCGATTCCCGAGAACGTATCGGGTTCGCGGACGAACGCGAAATCGCGCAACTGGATGTATTGCGGGCAGTTGCCGAAGCTCTGCACGACGTCGAGATCGAATGCGCGCGTCTCGCCGCGACGGATCATGCCGTTCAGGCGATTGCGACGCCGCGTATGCAGTTCGATGCCGAGCAGGCCGATCGCCGCGCCGTCGTGCGTGCCGCCGGCAGCCGGATCGTTCGGATCGAATACGGTGTCGATGCGCAGGCGTTTGTCGTTCGGCGACTGCATGAAGCCGGGCTGGCCGAATGCGAAGGTCGCCCATACGTCTGCGTCGTCGGCCACCGCGCCGACGACGACGAAAGGCAACTGCGCGAAGAACGCGCGATGCTGGTCGGGCATGTGATCCCTGACGAAGCGTCGTCCCACGCTGTCCATCTTCTGCATCACGCCCGTCTTTTCCTGCAGCTCGAGTTCGCCCCGATGCCATGGCGAGTTCGCTTCATTCGATACCGTGCTCACGATGTGTCTCCTCGACGGATTCTGCACATGACGCATTCGGCGCGCCTTGACGCGCCCGGCGTCGCTCACGCAGCCGCCGCGAGCCCGACCGGCGTCTTCACGAACTCGACGAAGCCCGGCAACGCTTCGATGCGGCGCAGCCATGCCGCGACGTTCGAATAGCCCGACAGGTCCACATTGCCTTCGGGGGCGCGCGCGACGTAGCCATACAACGCGACGTCGGCGATGGTGGGCTTCGGCCCGACGATGAAGTCGCGCTCCGCGAGTTCGGCGTCGATGAGCGCGAGGATGCGATGCGCACGGGCAATCACTTCGTCGGCGTTGAACTTCGCACCGAAGACCGTGATGAGCCGCGCGGCGGCCGGGCCGAAGGCGATCTCGCCGGCCGCGACGGACAACCAGCGCTGGACGGCGGCTTCCTGCGCGGGCGATTGCGGGAGGAAGTCGCTGTTGCCCGACGTGCGGGCGAGATACACGAGGATGGCATTCGAATCGGCGATCACGGTGTCCCCGTCGACCAGCACCGGCACCTGACCGAAGCGGTTCAGCGCCAGAAATTCAGGCGACTTGTGCGCGCCGGCGGCCAGGTCGACTTCAATCAGTTCGTGCTCGATGCCGAGCAGCGAGATGAGCAGGCGTGCGCGGTGCGAATGACCGGAAAGCGGGTGAACGTAGAGCTTCATGACTGTGTCCCTTTGGAAGGTGCGACGAGCAGGTCTCATCGCTTGAGGCAAGTCTAGAAACTCGGCGGTTGCGACAGAATCCCCGCTGAGGAGAATTGATCGTTCTCGTTTCGCGAATGGTCGGGCGAGAGCCGGCGGGCGATGCGGACCCACGCGGCGTTTTTGCGCGCCGGGCCGCCGGCGAAATCGATCGCGCCGGCATGCGACCCGGCTTGCGCGAGCGACGCCGTCGATGCGCCGCCCGCGACGACGGCCACCCTTACTCGATCGCCTTGAGCGCCTGCAGCCCGTCCGGCAGCTTCGCGTCCGGAAACTGCGTGGACAGCGTGGCGTCCCGCCACCGCGCCGCCTCTTCCGCGCGCTGCCGTTCCGCCTGCTCGCAGACGAACAGCGCATCGCCGCCGAGCAGCAGGCGCAGCGGCACGTCGTCGCGGCGCGACAGGTCGACGATCAGCGCCGCGATCCGCGCGGGATCGCCGACCTCGTGCCCGCCATACGCACCGAGCAGGTCGAGGATCTTGCCGACCGACGGCTGATAGTCGGGCAGCAGATCGTCGATGCCGCGCTTCGCCCGCGCGGCCCATTCGGTCCGCATCCCGCCCGGTTCGAGCGTGCACACGCGCACGCCGAACGGCGCGACTTCCTTCGCGAGCACGTCGCTGAATCCGCCGACCGCCCACTTCGCGGCCTGATACGCGGACAACCCGGGTGTCGACGTCCGCCCGCCGACCGACGACACCTGGAAGATGCGCCCCGCGCGTTGTGCGCGCATCGTCGGCAGCACCGCGCGCGTCAGATTGATCACGCCGAACAGGTTCGTTTCGATCTGGTCGCGGAACACGTCGGCGCCCATCTGCTCGAACGGCGCCGTATGGCCGTAGCCCGCGTTGTTCACCAGCACGTCGATGCGGCCGAACGCGGCGCATGCCGCCGAGACAGCCTGCTCGGCCGCCGCTTCGTCGGTGACGTCGAGCGCGACCGGCAGCAATCGGTCGCCGTACCGTTCGGCCAGATCGGCCAGTTGCGCCGGATCGCGTGCGCCGGCCACCAGTCGGTCGCCCGCCGCCAGCACGGCTTCCGAAATCGCGCGTCCCAGGCCGCGTGCGGCCCCTGTTACCAACCAGACTTTCGACATTTTCCACTCCTTGATCGTGGTGAAACAATTAAAATGAATGATTACTCACTCATTAATATGGACGATGAATCGATCCTTCCCGACCTGCATCGCCCTGCCTGAAACGCCCTGCCCGTCGTCGCGGCACGCGCCGCCCCGACGGCCATGCCTGACTCATACCGTGTGCAACACGGCCCACAACGCGCGAAACCCGGCTTCCCGGTACGCATCGGCCCGCGCGGGATCGCGTGCGATCGATTCCATCGCGATGTCCGCGATCGACGTAAACACCGCCGAGCAGAACGCATGGGCTTCGTCGCGGTTCAGCGCGCCCGACGCGGCGACCTGTTCGCGCAGCAGCGCGCGAATCGCGCCGAAACCCTCGGCGCCGGCCGCGCGATTCGCGTCGTCGATGCGCCCGCTCACGCCGAGCTGCTGCAGCGCGCGCCGGCCGTCCGGATTCGCGACACCCCACGACACATAGCCGTTCCACGCATGCCGCACCGCCTGCTCGGCCGGCGCATGTTCCGGAAACCCGGTCATCATCGCTTCGCGCATGTCGGCCTTCAGGCTCACGTACAGCGCGTTCAACAACGCATCCTTGGTCTCGAAATACGTGAACACCGTGCCTTCCGCCACGCCGGCCAGCCTTGCAATACGCGCGGTCGTCGCGGTCGCGCCGTCCTCGGCGAGCGCGCGCGCGGCCGCGGCGAGGATGGCTTCGTGCTTGTCGGGACTGCGCGGTCGGGCCACGTTCGACTCCTTTAATGAGTGAGCGCTCAATCATAATCGGACCGTCGTCGGAAATGCAAGCCCTGTTACATCCGGACGAACGCGCACGCAAACCATCAAAACGGTGCACTATTGCGTTTTGCCGTACCGGCGCCCGCTCATCCGGCGCCTCATTGCCCTCGACGTTCGTTTCACGTTCACCGTTTCAAACCGCGAACCTCCCATGACGAATCAGCCTTCCCAAACCGCGGCCGACCGGCCCGTCGACATGATCATCTTCGGCGGCGGCGGCGACCTGGCCGCCCGCAAGCTGTTGCCCGCGCTGTACATGGCGCACCTGCACTGCAATCTTCCGCCCGAGACGCGCATCATCGCCGTCGGCCGCCGCGACTGGGGCATCGACGGCTATCGCAAGTTCATGGACGAGCAGTCGCGCCCGTTCATCGACGAGAAGGCGTTCGACGCCGACGCGTGGAGCCGCTTCCTCGACCTGTTCAAGTACGTGCTGATCGACGTGAACGCGCCGGACGACTACCTGCGGCTCGCCGAAGCGGCGCGTGGCGACGCGATCCGCGTGTTCTACCTGTCGACGTCGCCAGAGCTGTTCACGACGATCTGCGACAACCTGTCGGCCGCGCACCTCGTCGACGCGCACTCGCGCGTCGTCCTCGAAAAGCCGCTGGGGCACGATCTCGCGTCCGCGAAGGCGATCAACGACGCGGTCGGCAAGCACTTCGAGGAATCGCAGATCTACCGGATCGACCACTATCTCGGCAAGGAAACCGTGCAGAACCTGATGGTGCTGCGCTTCGGCAACCCGATCTTCGGGCCGCTGTGGCAGGCGCCGAACATCCGCAGCGTGCAGATCACGGTCGCGGAAACGGTCGGCGTCGGCAGCCGCGCGGGCTTCTACGACCATACCGGCGCGCTGCGCGACATGGTGCAGAACCACCTGCTGCAACTGCTGTGCATCGTCGCGATGGAGCCGCCCGTGTCGCTCGACCCGGACGCGGTGCGCGACGAGAAGCTGAAGGTGCTGCGCTCGCTGCGGCCGATGTCGCTGTCGGACGTCGCGCGCGACACGGTACGCGGCCAGTACACGGCCGGCGCCGTCGACGGCCAGCCGGTCAAGGGCTATCTCGAGGAAGACAACGTGCCGGCGGACAGCCGTGCGGAAACCTTCGTCGCGCTACGCGCGCACATCAACAACTGGCGCTGGGCGAACGTGCCGTTCTTCCTGCGCACCGGCAAGCGGCTGCAGCGCCGCCAGTCGGAAATCGTGATCGAGTTCGCGGACATGCCGTTCTCGATCATCCCGACCGGCCCGCGCAATTACGGCAACCGTCTCGTGATCCAGCTCCAGCCGGAAGAGTCGATCCAGCTGCAGATGCTCGCGAAGGAACCGGGCAGCGGGATGAACATGGTGCCGGTGAGCCTGAACCTCGACCTGCAGCAGGCGATTCCGGAACGGCGCGCGGAAGCGTACGAACGGCTGCTGATCGACGTGATCCGCGGCCGCCTCACGCACTTCATGCGCCGCGACGAACTCGAAGCCGCCTGGTCGTGGGTCGAGCCGATCCTCGACGGCTGGAAGCAGCTCGGCGACCGGCCGCGCCTGTACACGGCCGGCACGTTCGGGCCCGCGGCTTCGTCGGCGCTGCTCGCGCGCGACGGGATGTCCTGGGCTGAAGAGGCGTAATCGCCGCACGACGGCGTGCCGCCGCGCGGCACGCCGGATCCCGCAGGGCAGCGCCGCGTCGCTACTGCGACTCCATCCACGCGGCCTTGCGCCGCGCCGGCGCATCGCCGCCGCTGCCGCCGCCCAGCACCTCGATCAGGTAATCGACGAACGACGCGATCCGCGACGAGATCGCGGTATTGCGGTAGTACACCGCGTGAATCGGCTGCCGGACGTCGAGCGTCTGGCGCGCAAGCACCTGCACCAGCCGCCCCGCTTCGCGATCCTGTGCGGTCACGAAATCCGACAGGCAGACGACGCCCGTGCCCGCCAGCGCGAGTTGCCGCAGCGTCTCGCCGCTCGAAGACCAGACGTCGGGCTCGATGCGGCAGGGCTCGCCGTCCGTGCCGAGGATCGGCCATACGTTCAACGATTCGGGCTGCGTGAAGCCGAGCAGCGTGTGCTTCGGCAGATCCTCGACCTTGCGCGGCTGCCCGTGCGCTTCGATGTAGTCGGGGCTGGCCAGGATGCGCACCCGGCTGTTACCGATGCGCCGGCTGTGCAGCGTCGAATCCTTCAGCCGGCCGATCCGGATCGCGACGTCGGTGCGCCGCTCCAGCAGGTCGATGATGCCCTCGTTGCTGTTCAGCTCCAGCTCGACCTTCGGGAAGCGTTCGCGGTAGCCGCGCACGAGCGGCACGATCACGTGCAGCATGAACGGCGTCGCGGCGTCGACGCGCAGGCGCCCGGACGGCATCTCGCGCCGCGCGAGCATCTGCTCTTCCGCGTTCTCGACCGATTCGATGATCGCGCGCGCATCCTGCAGGAACGCGCGCCCTTCCTCCGTCAGTTCGAGCCGGCGCGTGGTCCGGCGCAGCAGCGTGGTCTTCAGTTTTTCCTCGAGCCGCGCGAGCGTGCGGCTCGTCGCCGACACGGTGAGGTCGAGCTGCAGGGCGGCGGCGGTGATCGAACCGGTGTCGACCACGGCGGCAAAGGCCTGGAGTTCATCGAGAGTGATCTTCATTGTTGATTTGAAATCAAAACAATTTGGTTTATAGACCAGTTTTTCCGCAAAAGTAAAGCCGGCACACTGCGATCCATTCCTACTGAAACCCGGATCCTGTCATGCCACTCGCGTTGCTTGCGCTGACCATCAGCGCCTTTGCCATCGGCACCACCGAATTCGTGATCGTCGGGCTGATCCCGACGATCGGCGCCGACCTCGGCGTCAGCCTGCCGTCCGCCGGCCTGCTCGTCAGCCTGTACGCGCTGAGCGTGGCCATCGGCGCGCCGCTCCTCACCGCGCTCACCGGCCGCGTGCCGCGCAAGGCGCTGCTCGCCGGGCTGATGGCGCTCTTCACCGTCGGCAACCTCGTCGCGTGGCAGGCGCCGGGCTACGAATCGCTGATCGTCGCGCGCGTGCTCACCGGCCTCGCGCACGGCGTGTTCTTCTCGGTCGGCTCGATCATCGCGACCACGCTCGTGCCGAAGGACAAGGCCGCCAGCGCGATCGCGACGATGTTCAGCGGGATGACCGTCGCGTTCGTCGCGGGCATTCCGCTCGGCACCTTCATCGGCCAGCACTTCGGCTGGCGCGCGACGTTCCTGATCGTCGCGCTGTTCGGCCTCGTCGCGTTCCTCGGCGCGGTCGCGTTCGTGCCGCGCGGGCTGCCGCAGACGCCGCCCGCTCCGCTCGCCCGCCAACTGCGCGTGCTGGCCCAGCCGCGCCTGCTGCTCGTCTATGCGATGACGGCGGTCGGCTACGGCGGCTCGCTGATCGCGTTCACGTACATGGCGCCGCTGCTCGAACAGATCGCCGGCTTCACGCCGTCGCAGGTCAGCCTCGTGCTCGTCGGCTACGGCGTATCGGTCGCGGTCGGCAACGTATGGGGCGGCAAGCTCGCGGACGCCGTCGGCCCCGTGAAGGCGCTCAAGCGGATCTTCCTGCTGCTCGCGATCGTGCTGCTCGCGCTGACCTTCACGATCCATGTGAAATGGCTCGCGGTGCTGACGATGCTCGCGTGGGGTGCCGTGGCGTTCGGCAACGTGCCGGGGCTGCAGGTGTACGTCGTCAAGCAGGCGCGCCACTTCGCGCCGGACGCCACCGACGTCGCGTCGGGCTTCAACATCGCCGCCTTCAACCTCGGCGTGGCCGGCGGATCGTCGCTCGGCGGCCTGATCGTCGCGAACGTCGGCCTCGGCCACACGCCGTGGATCGCCGCCGTCGTCACGCTCGGCGCGTTTGCCCTCACCGCGCTGAGCGGCCGTCTCGACGGCCGTCAGGGCCTGCCGGAACGCACGGCCGAACCCGTCGAACTCGCGCATTGAACGTCATCTTTTTGCAGGAGCCATCAGCATGAACGCATCGACCCAACGTCCGCCGTTCGCCGGCAAGACTTTCGAAGTCCGTTACGACGGCCTCACCGCGCTCAACGCGTACGACGAAGACGGCCTCCACATGCGCTACGAGATCACCGAAGGCCCGTACGCGGGCGCGCAGGGCGAAGTCGAATACACGTGGCAGCCGATCGCCGGCGACACCTACGCGATCTCGTGGCAGGAAGCCGATCGCGCCACCGTCGTGCATATCGACGATTTCGCCGCGGGCACGTCGCGCTCGTTCTTCACCGCGCCGTCGCTCGATTTCTACCGGCTCGACGGCAGCCTGCGCGCGGTCTGAACGGAGCCCGACCATGTCCACTTCACTCGACACGCTCGTCTCCGGCGGCTTCAGCATCGGCATCGAACTGCCGCTCGACAACGACTGGACGCCGTCCGGCAACGCGAAACGCCGGCATGACGGCCGCCACGCCGGCGTGCCCAGCCTCGAAATCCACGCGGAGCTCGCGCAACTGGCAGACACGCTCGGCTTTCGCGCGCTCTGGGTGCGCGACGTGCCGGTGTACGACCCGTCGTTCGGCGATGCCGCGCAGGTGTTCGAAACGTTCTCGTATCTCGGCTACCTCGCCGGAATCACGCACGACATCCTGCTCGGCACCGCAGCCGTCGTGCTGCCGCTGCGCGAACCGCTGCTGACGCTGAAATCGGCCGCGACGATCCAGGAACTGAGCGGCGGTCGCCTGCTGCTCGGCGTCGCGAGCGGCGACCGGCCGGTCGAATATCCGCTGTTCGGCCGCGACTTCGCCACGCGCGGTGCGAACTTCCGCGACCAGATCGCGCTGCTGCGCGACGGCGCGCGCGGGCACTTGCCGCCCGGCCTGGAAGTGCTGCCCGCCGCCCGTTCGCCGGTGCCGCTGCTCGTCGCGGGTCTCGCGCAGCAAACGCCCGCATGGATCGGCGAGCACATGGACGGCTGCCTCGCGTATCCGGGCACGCCGGCCGATCACCTGCAGCGCGCCGCGAACTGGCACGCGGTGGCCGGCGACAAGCCGTACGTGAGCTTCATCCACCTCGACCTCGCGGAAGATCCGCACGAACCGCTGCAGCGGCACCGCTTCGGCGCCCGCGCGGGGCGCATCGCGCTGACGGAAGAACTCGCGGCAATGCGCGATGCGGGCGTGCAGCACATCGGCCTGCATTTCCGCCGCAACCGGCGGCCGCTCGACGAGACGATGGCCGAAATCGCATCGGACGTGCTGCCCGCATTCCATCCGAACACGACGCCGCAGACGCGCGCCGCATAAGGGCGACCACGGTCCGGACGCCCGCGGCACGACTGATATTTGACTTTAAATCAAATATTTTTGACTTATGAAGGCGTTTATCTCATCAGTCTCACGCGCCAGAATGACGTCCATACCGCAATCGTTCCCCCTCTTTCAGGAGCACATGATGAGCAAGATTCCCGCATTCGGCCTCGGTACGTTCCGCCTGCAAGGCCAGGTCGTCATCGACTCGGTCCGCAACGGCCTCGAAGTCGGCTACCGCGCGATCGACACCGCGCAGATCTACGGCAACGAAGCCGAAGTCGGCGAAGCGATCGCCGCGTCGGGCGTGCGCCGCGAAGACCTGTTCCTCACGACGAAGATCTGGGTCGACAACTACGCGCCGGAAAAACTGGCGGCCAGCCTCGAGGAAAGCCTGCGCAAGCTGCGCACCGACGTCGTCGACCTGACGCTGATCCACTGGCCGGCGCCGGGCAACGGCGTGTCGATCGACGCGTTCATGACCGCGCTGGCGGACGCGAAGGCGAAGGGCCTCACGCGCCAGATCGGCATCTCGAACTTCAACATCGAACTGACGAAGGAAGCGATCGCGGCCGTCGGCAAGGACGCGATCGCGACGAACCAGATCGAACTGAGCCCGTACCTGCAGAACCGCAAGCTGGTCGAATTCCTGAACGCCGAAGGCATTCACGTGACGTCGTACATGACGCTCGCGTACGGCAAGGTGCTCGGCGACCCGGTGATCGGCGCGATCGCGCAGCGCCATCACGCGACGCCGGCGCAAGTCGCGCTCGCATGGGCGCTGCAACTCGGCTACTCGGTGATTCCGTCGTCGACCAAGCGCGAAAACCTCGCGAGCAACCTGCTCGCGCAGACGCTGCGCCTGACCGACGAAGACATCGCGCAGATCGCCGCGCTCGAACGCAACGGCCGCGAAGTCGATCCGGCCGGTCTCGCGCCGAAGTGGGACTGAGCGCCGCTTTCTTGATCGACCGCCCGCGGCCAGCCGGCCGCGGACACTGAAGAGGACACCACCATGACCCAGGACCCGCTTTTCCAACCGCTGCGACTCGGCGCGCTGACGCTGCCGAACCGCATCGTGATGCCGCCGATGACGCGCTCGCGCGCGAGCCAGCCCGGCGACGAAGCCAACGAACTGATGGCCGCGTATTACGCGCAGCGCGCGAGTGCGGGCCTGATCGTCAGCGAAGGCACCTACATCGCGCCGCTCGGCAAGGGCTACGCATGGACACCCGGCATTCACACGCCGTCGCAGGTCGCCGGATGGCGCAAGGTGACGGACGCCGTGCATGCCGCGCACGGCCGCATCTTCGCGCAGCTGTGGCACGTCGGCCGGCTGAGCCACACGAGCCTGCTCGGCGGCGCGCAACCCGTGTCGTCGTCGCCGCTCCAGGCGAAGGGCGTGAACGTGTTCATCGCCGGCGAGGACGGCAGCACGCCGGGCTTCGTGCAGGCGTCCGAGCCGCGCGCGCTGTCGATCGACGAGATCCGCGAGATCGTCGACCAGTACCGCACCGCCGCCCGCCACGCGATCGAAGCCGGCTTCGACGGCGTCGAGCTGCACGGCGCGAACGGCTACCTCGTGAACCAGTTCATCGATTCGAACGCGAACACGCGCACCGACGCCTACGGCGGCTCGCTGGAGAACCGGCTGCGCTTCCTGCGCGAAGTCACGCAGGCGCTGATCGACGGGACCGGCGATGCATCGCGCGTGGGCATCCGCCTCGCGCCGCTGACGACGCTGAACGGCTGCGTCGACGACGATCCGGAAACGACCTACCTCGCCGCCGCGAAGCTGCTCGGCGAACTCGGCGTCGGCTACCTGCACATCGCGGAAGCCGACTGGGACGATGCGCCGCTGATGCCGGTCGCCTTCAAGCAGCAATTGCGCGCCGCGTTCCCGGGCGTGCTGATCTATGCCGGCGCATACACCGCCGAGCGCGCCCGCGAGGCGATCGCCGCCGGCTGGGCCGACCTCGTCGCATTCGGCCGCCCGTTCGTCGCGAACCCCGATCTCCCCGAGCGGCTGCGCACCGGCGCCGCGCTCGCGCCGCACGATCGCAATACGCTGTTCGGCGGCGGCGCCCACGGCCTGACCGACTATCCGACGCTCGCGCAAGCCGCGGCATGACGATCGACAGGAGTCTCGAATGAAAGCGACGCTCGCCCGGCTCGCGCTCGCCGCGATCCTGCCGTTCGCGGCCGCGCAAGCCGCCCACGCCGCGCCGTCCGCGGCGGCGGCCGGCTGGTATCCGTCCGTCTATGGCGCCGATGACGAAATCGGTGCGGCCAACCTGCTGACGCCCGACGTCGTCAAGCAGGCGGTCGGCCTCGTGAAGGCCGGCAAGACTTATCCGCTGGCCGTGCCGGTGGACAAGCACCTGCCGGCGTTCCGCCATCGCAGCTTCCGGCTGTACAACGTGCAGGTCGGCCAGCAGGCCGGCAAGAGCCTCGGCCCCAACAAGTTCACGTTCAACGACGAACTCGTGAACGCATGGACCGGCGTCGGCACGCAGTTGAACGGCATCGGCCACATCGGCATCGACAACGTGTACTACAACGGCAACCGCGCGGCCGATTTCGTGACCGTCGACGGCGTGAAGAAGCTCGGCGTCGAGAAGGTGCCGCCGATCGTCACGCGCGGCGTCGTGCTCGACATGACCGCCCACTACGGCAAGCCGGTCGTGCCGGGCGGCACCGAGTTCACGGTCGCCGATATCCAGGCCGTGCTGAAGAAGCAGGGGCTGACGCTGCGCAAGGGCGACGTCGTGCTGTTCAACACCGGCTGGCTGGAGCTGATCGGCAAGGACGACAGGCAGTTCCTCGACGTCGAGCCCGGCATCGGCATGGAAGCCGCGAAATGGCTGGCCGACCAGGGGATCGTCGCGTTCGGCGGCGACACGTGGGCATCGGAGGTTTATCCGAATCCGCACACGCAGGACGAATTCCCGGTCAACCAGTACATGCTCGCGAAACGCGGCATCTACAACCTGGAGCTGATCGACAGCCGTGCGCTGGTGCGCGACCATGCGTGGGAATTCCTGTTCGTGCTCGGCCAGCCGCTGTACGTCGGCTCCACGCAGGTCAACATCAACCCGGTCGCGATCCGCTGATCGCGCATTCGCCCTTCGGCAATCGCGGCGACTATCGCCGCGATTGTCATTTCCGGGTTGCGGCCCACGCAATCGGCGTCTAGTGTTGACAGGGTCGACTCCACGCGACCGTCACCCGACCTGAAAGGACGCCCCGCCATGCCAAGCCGCTCCCCGACACGCGACATGCTGCTGACCCTTGCGGCCGGTCTTTCCCTCGCGGCATGCATCGCGCCCGCGCATGCCGACGACGCTGCCGGCCTCGCGCCGCCCGAGCCGGCCACGCCGGTGCTGTCGACCACCGCGAGCGGCTTGCAGGTCTACACGTGCGAATACGATGCCGAACACCGGCTCGCGTGGACATTCCAGCACCCCGAAGCGCTGCTGTTCGATGCCCGTGGCACACTCGTCGTCCGACACGGTACGGGGCCGTCGTGGGAAGCGCTCGACGGCAGCCGCATTACCGGCAAGAAGCTCGCGGAAGCGCCGAGCGCAAGCGCGGCCAGCGTTCCACAACTGCTGCTCGCGGCAACGCCGGCCGCAACCGGCACGCTCGCCGGCGTGCGCTTCGTGCAGCGGCTCGATACGGCGGGCGGCACGCCGCCAGCCGCGACGTGCACGACCGAGCATGCAGTCGGCCGCTTCCCGTACTTCGCGCGCTATGTGTTCCTGAAGTGACGCGCACGGCGTCGCAAGCGACGGGCGTCATCCCGTCGCCTCTCGCCACGCTTCCATTTAATCAGTGCTCCTATATTCTATGCGGGGGAGCGTGAAATCGTCGACACCCTCGTTCCGTCTCGTCAGCGCAGCCGCATCGACAATTCGACGTCGCCGCCGAACGGCACCGACAGATAGCCGTGTTCAGGCGCGCGCACGTAAGCAAGATAGTCGGGGCTGTATTCCGCGTTGTCGGCCACGACGAACGCGCCCGCCCTGAGCCGCGGCTCGACCAGCGCGAGAATCTCCGGATACAACGCCTTCGCCCCGTCGAGCAGCAGCAGGTCGACCGACTCCGGAAGCTCGGCGGCCAGCGTGCGCAGCGCATCGCCTTCGCGAATCTCGACGAGATCGGCCAATCCGGCCGCTGCGAGGTTGGCCTGCGCGCGCACGACCTTCGACGGCTCGAACTCGCTCGTGATCAGCCGGCCGCCGCCGTTGTCGCGCAGCGCGGCCGCGAGATGCAGCGTCGAAATGCCGAACGACGTGCCGAATTCGACGATTGCCTTCGCGCCGCCGCTGCGCGCGAGCATGTACAGCAGCGTGCCCGTCTCGCGCGACACGGGAAGCGGGTAGTCCTTCAGACGCGCATACAGATCGGCGTAGTCCGTCTTGCTGCGCATCAGCCGCGCTTGCTCGTCGCGCGACACGTTCGCGAAGGCCGGGCTCGTCGCGGGCGACGACGCGTCGGCTTCGTCGAACAGGCGCGCCAGCAGCGAAGCCAGCGGGTCGAGCATCAGGGTGGTCATGCGAATCTCCGGTATCGGGTTGAGTGCGTCAGTGCACCCGACTAGAATATGACGAACTATTCAGGTTTTACTATTCGCATTGGCAAACCGCTCATGACCGACCGCCGAAACGCCCCGATCGCCACGCGCAAGCAGCCTCGGCAGGCACGCTCGACCCGTCTCGTCGAGGACGTCCTGCAGGCGGCTATTCAGGTTTTGGCGACCGAAGGCGCGCAGCGCTTCACGATGGCGCGCGTTGCCGAGCGGGCCGGCGTGAGCGTCGGCTCGCTGTACCAGTACTTCCCGAACAAGGCGTCCGTGCTGTTCCGGCTCCAGCACGACGAGTGGCGGCAGACGCACGACATGCTGTGCGGGATGCTGCAGGACACGAAAAAGACGCCGCCCGAGCGGCTGCGCACCGCCGTTCACGCGTTCATCCGCTCGGAATGCGACGAGGCGCCGATGCGCATCGCCCTTGACGACGCCGCCCCGCTCTATCGCGACGCGCCCGAGGCGCAGGAAGTGAAGGCCGAGGGCAACCGGGCGTTCCACGCGTTCATCCGCGAAGCGCTGCCCGACGTGCCCGACGCCACCCGTGCGCTCGCGTGCGAGCTGATCCTGACGACGCTCACGACGGGCGGCAAGGCATTCTCCGAAACCGTGCGCACGCCCGCGGAAATCGACGCGTACTCGGACGCGATGGCCGACATGTTCTGCGCGTATCTCGCGCATCTCGCACACGATTGAGCGCCGTGCCGTGCCGGGACGAACGCCGCGCATGCGCGCCGGCCTGCCGGGCCACGCTGAAAGTCATTCGTAATATCGAGTGCCCCGCCCGCTTGCACCCCCGCCCGCCGACCCTGCATTCAAATAGTCGTCTTAACGGATTCGAACTAGGCGTATACACGCGTGTCGCCGCGACGGAGCCCCGTTGCACGCCGATATAAGCGCTGCGACATGCGCTGCATGCTCTTCCCCCGATGGGACGTGATGGGCCGCTCGCCTAACCTTCGCTACGGCAAAACACACGTGACGGGGTCGACCACACCACGCGTCGTCCGACGCGACACCCTCGCGATCGTTTCGATTCGCCCGTAACGACACGCACCGCGCGTCATGCGTCCCCACGACGTTGCCGATCAATCCAACCAGATACGAGACACCCTGACGACGGTTCGCCGCGAGCCGTTTCAGCATGCTGATAAAGGAGCAAGCTCATGAGTGATACCCCGGTGCAGCCGACGGTCGGCGTCGGCGCGGAAGAAACCGGCTTTGGCGCCAACGGCGCCATCGACCGGTACTTCGGCATTTCGTCGCGCGGCAGCACGCAGCGCCGCGAGATCATTGCCGGCGCGACCACCTTCCTCGCGATGGTCTATTCCGTGTTCGTCGTGCCCGGCATGTTCGGCAAGGCCGGCTTCGACACGAGCGCCGTGTTCGTCGCGGTGTGTCTCACCACCGCGTTCGGCTCGCTGCTGATGGGCCTGTGGGCGAAGCTGCCGATCGCGATCGGCTGCGCGATCTCGCTGACCGCGTTCACCGCGTTCGGGCTCGTGCTCGGCAAGGGGCTGCCTCCGACGGTCGCGCTCGGCGCCGTGTTCCTGATGGGCCTCGTGTTCACCGGCATTTCGATCACCGGCGTGCGTTCATGGATCCTGCGCAACCTGCCCGCGGGCGTCGCGCACGGCACGGGGATCGGCATCGGCCTGTTCCTGCTGCTGATCGCGTCGAACGACGTCGGCCTCGTGATCAAGAACCCGGGCGCCGGCCTGCCGGTGTCGCTCGGTCAGATCACCGCGTTCCCGGTCATCATGTCGGTCGTCGGGCTCGCCGCGATCTTCGGCCTCGAAAAGCGTCGCGTGCCGGGCGGCATCCTGCTCGTCGTGATCGCGATCTCGGTATTCGGCCTGATCTTCGATCCGGGCGTGAAATACCGCGGCATCTTCGCGCTGCCGTCGCTGAGCGCACCGGGCCACGCATCGCTGATCGGCGCGATGGACATCAAGGGCGCGCTGTCGATGGCCGTGCTGCCGAGCGTGCTCGCGCTGGTGATGACTGCCGTGTTCGACGCGACCGGCACGATCCGCGCGGTCGCCGGCCAAGCCGGCCAGCTCGACGAGAACGGCCGCATCATCAACGGCGGCCGCGCGCTGACCGCCGATTCGATCAGCTCGATCTTCTCCGGCTTCCTCGGCGGTGCGCCGGCGGCGGCCTACATCGAGTCGAGCGTCGGCGTGGCCGCCGGCGCGAAGACGGGCCTCGCGGCCGCCGTGGTCGGCCTGCTGTTTCTCGTCGTGATGTTCTTCTCGCCGCTCGCGGGCCTCGTGCCGTCGTATGCGACCGCGCCCGCGCTGATGTACGTCGGCCTGCTGATGCTCGGCAGCGTGAGCAAGCTGCACATGGACGACATGGTCGACGCGATGTCGGGCCTCGTATGCGCGGTGTTCATCGTGCTGACCGCGAACATCGTGACCGGCATCATGCTCGGCTTCTCGACCCTCGTGATCGGCCGCGTCGCCAGCGGCGAATTCCGCAAGCTCAACGTCGGCACCGTGCTGATCGCGGCCGTGCTCGTCACGTTCTATCTCGGCGGCTGGGCCATCTGAGCGCGACACATGCGCGACGTCGCCTGCAGAAGGGCGGCGCGCATCGGGACGGCTCCGTCTCCTCCACCATCGTCGTTGATGGCCTCAAGCCCGGGAACGCGAGTTTCCAGGCTTTTTTTATCGGTGCGGCGCAACGCGATGCGCTGCGCGAAAACGGCGCGACACCCATTCGCGCGCGGTGCTACGATGCCGTTTTGCCCCTTCAGGAGTCGCGATGAACCCGCTTGGCATCGTCTCCGAATCGATCACCCGGGCCTCGGCGCGCAAGCCGCCGTTCATTCCGTCGTTCGGCTTCCACGAAGTGCACGAATCGCAGCCGATCGACGCGCCGCCCGCATGCATCATCGATGTCGTCGCATCGCTCGACATGCGCGCCGATCCCGTCATCGACACGCTGCTGACGGTGCGCGAATTCCCGGCAGCCGTCGCCGGCGCGCTGCGCCACGCGCCGGGCCGCCCCGAACGCGCGCGCTTCGGCTTCGACACGTTCACGCCGCTGCATCGCGACGACACGTCGCTGTCGCTCGGCCTCATCGGACGTTTCTGGCGCCCGACACCCGACGTGCGCCCCGTCGCCGATGCCG
The DNA here is from genome assembly GCF_002223195.1 of Burkholderia sp. AU28863. Lineage (NCBI taxonomy): Bacteria > Pseudomonadati > Pseudomonadota > Betaproteobacteria > Burkholderiales > Burkholderiaceae > Burkholderia > Burkholderia sp. AU28863. The sequence goes on from NZ_NKFE01000006.1 coordinate 124,641, forward strand.
ACGCGTTCGTCCGGCACGACGACCCGCGCGATGCGAAGCTGGTGCTCCGGTTCGAGGTCGTCGGGCTCGCGTCGGGCGCGCACATCCTGCGCACCGAAACCTTCGTCCATTGCCCGAGCGCGCGCACGCGCTGGCTGTTCACACCGTACTGGCTCGCGATCCGGCTGGGCAGCGGCTGGATCCGGCGTCGCACGCTGGCGGCGATCGAGATGGCGCTCGCCTGAACGCGCCGCGTCAGAACGGCTTGATCACGGCCAGCCCGACGACGAGCGCCAACGCGACGATCACTGCGCCCGCCGCGTGCCCGAGCCACGGCGCCGGCACGACGACGAGATCGTCGCGCTCCATGCGCCGCAGCGTGCCGGCCAGGATCCCGTGCAGCACCGACAGCGCGACGACCACCGCAAGCTTCGCCGACAGCCACGCGGCGCCGAACCAGTGACCGTTCAGCGCGAGCGCGATGCCGGCGATCCAGACGATCGCGAGCGCGGGCGCCGTCACCGTACGATCCCAGCGCCGCACCGCGCGATGCACGGCGAGGTTCGCAATACGCACTGCGACGGACGACAACAACAACCCGCCGACGAACGTGACGACTGCGGCCACATGCACCGCCTTCAGCACCAGGTAGATCATGGCGCGTGCCGCCTGCGCGCGATCCAGCCGGCGCTCGCCAGCCCCGCGAACGGCACGACGGCCGACAGCACGAGCCGCGCGACCTCGCCCTTGCTCCACAGCCCGCTCGATGCGGTGCCGACCACCGCCCACCCGTACATCGCGAACGCGATGCCGTGAACCGGGCCCATGATCGACACCGCCAACGGATAGCCGGCCAGATGCTTGAGCGGCACGGCCACGCACACCAGCACGACGAGCGTGGTGGCCTCCAGCAGCGACAGGTATTGCAGGTTCCGCAACGCATTGCGATCGTCTTGTTTCATCGGCAGGGCTCCAGATGGTCCGCCGCGATTGTCGCGTGAGGTGCCGGTCCGAGCCATTGGCTAGAATGACATCTTTCAACGGATTCTGGCCACGGCCGCACACACCATGCACACGGTCGCCGTTCTTGCGTTGCCCGATGTCGTCCCGTTCGATCTGGGCGTCGCCTGCGACACGTTCGTGCGCGTGCGCGCGCCCCATGTCGAACACGCGTACCGCGTACGCGTGTGCAGCGAGCAGCCGCGCGTCGGCGGCGACCTGTTCGAGCTGCGCCCGCCGTTTCGCCTCGATGCGCTGGCCGACGCCGATACGATCATGGTCCCCGGCACGTCGGTGCCGCTCGCGCCCACGTCGCGCCGCGTGCTCGACGCGCTGCGCGCGGCGGCCGCGCGCGGATGCCGGATCGCGTCGATCTGCAGCGGCGCGTTCGTGCTCGCGGAAGCCGGGCTGCTCGACGGCCTGCGCGCGACGACGCACTGGCTCGCGGCCGCCGAACTCGCGCGTCGCTATCCGACCGTCGACGTCGACCCGAACGTGCTGTTCGTCGACAACGGCCAGATCCTGACCTCGGCCGGCGCGGCGGCCGGCCTCGATCTGTGCCTGCACATGATCCAGACCGACTACGGCGCGGCGGTCGCCGTCGACGCGGCCCGCAGCGCGGTGGCGCCGCGCGTGCGCGAAGGCGGGCAGGCGCAGTTCATCGCGCCCGAATGGCCGGCGGGCGGCGACGGGCTGCACGACCTGATGGACTGGCTGCACGCGAACCTGCGCCAGCCGCTGACGCTCGACGCGATCGCGCGCAAGGCGTCGACGAGCGTGCGCACGCTGACGCGGCGCTTCCAGGAGCAGACGGGCACGTCGCCGGGGCAATGGCTGCAGACCGCGCGCGTCCGGCATGCGCAGCAGTTGCTGGAGGTGACCGAGCTGTCGATCGAACATGTGGCGACGGAAGCCGGGTTCGGCTCGGTCACCGCGTTTCGCGAGCGCTTCGCGCGCATCGTCGGCACGTCGCCGCAGCGCTATCGGCAGGCGTTCCGCGCACGCGCCGATGCGTGACCTTCATCGGGCTCGCCAACCGAACCCGCCGCCCCCTTTCGCGCCAACCGGACCCGACCGATGACCCGCATCCGCAACCCCCTGAACATCGCGCAGCTCCAGGCGTTCGTCTCCGCCGCGCACCTGAAGAGCCTGCGCGCCGCCGCGCGCGAGCTCGGCGTCACGCAGCCGGCGATCACGCACACGATCCGCGAGCTCGAAACGGCGCTCAACACGGAGCTGCTCGTGCGCAGCGTGCGCGGCGTCGAGCTGACCCCCTGCGGCGAAGCGCTGCTGCCGCGCGCCGAGCAGTTGCTCGGCGACGTCCGCCGCACGGTCGAGGCCGTCGAGCAGGTGAAAGGCGAGATGTCGGGCCGCGTCGCGGTCGGCACGATGCCGTCGATCGCGCTGACCGCGTTGCCGCACGCGGTGACGGCGTTCCGCCGGTCGATGCCGAACGTCAGCCTGCATCTGGAGGAAGTGACGGTGCCGGACGCGCTCGCGCAGTTGCGCAACGGCACGCTCGACATCGCTGCGATGCACCATGTGCCCGCGCTCGACCGCGATTTCACGCAATTGCCGCTGCTGTCGACCGAATTCACGATCGTGATGCGCGACGGTCATCCGCTCGCGCAGGCGCGCCGGTTAGAGGAACTGCTCGACGCCGAGTGGATCGTCACCGTCGGCGCCGAGCAGTTTCCGCACAGCGTGATGGTCGGGATGTTCGAGGCGCACGGGCTGCCGCTGCCGAAACGTTTGCTGCGCTCCCCGATGTCGTTCGCGGTGACGCTGGGGCTCGTCGCGCGCTCGGACGTGATCGGCTGCTTCACGCGCCCGCTCGCCGCGATGGTCGCGCCGCTCGGCATCCGCACGGCCGAACTCGACGAAAGCATGCCGCGCTTCGACCTGTCGATCATCGCGCGGCGCGACCTGCTGCCCACGCCCGCCGTGTCGCACTTCGCCACGTGCCTGCAGCGCGCGGTCAACGAAACGCTCGGCTGAATCGTTCCTGTGTGTGAAACGGCGGTGTGTCCGACGCGCCGCCGCCGGGCCCGGTATCGGGGCTTGTCCTAGGCGCCCCGCCGGTATTTTGTCTTGATAATCTTCCGCACGTCGCGCGCCCCCATCGGGCGGGCGAAACGGACTGTCCGACGCGAAGCCGCGGCGGGCCGAAGGCTTACGGCGCGGCACAACCGCGCACCCATCGAACAAAACGAGGAGTCACCGAGTGAAAAAGATTCTTGCGGCTGTGACCGTGGCCCTGCTCGCCGTATCGGCCGGCAGCGCATACGCGAAGGACTGGTCGACCGTGCGGTTCGGCGTCGACGCAAGCTACCCGCCTTTCGAATCGAAAGGCGCCGACGGCAAGGTCGTCGGCTTCGACGTGGATCTCGGCAACGAGATCTGCCGCCGCATCAACGCAAAGTGCGTGTGGATCGAAAACGACTTCGACGGGATGATCCCGGCGCTGAAGGCCCGCAAGTTCGACGGCGTGCTGTCGTCGATGTCGATGACGCCGGCGCGTGCCGAACAGATCGCGTTCTCGTCGAAGCTGTTCAACACGCCGACGCGCCTCGTCACGAAGAAGGGCGCGAACCTGCAGCCGACGGCCGAATCGCTGAAGGGCAAGTCGGTCGGCGTCGAGCAGGGCACGATCCAGGAAACCTACGCGAAGACGTACTGGGCGTCGAAGGGCGTGAACGTCGTGCCTTACCAGAACCAGGACCAGGTCTACGCCGACCTGATCTCCGGCCGTCTGGACGGCGCGCTGCAGGACGCGGTGCAAGCCGAGATCGGCTTCCTGAAGACGCCGCGCGGCGCGAACTTCGACTTCGCCGGCAAGGACCTCGACGATCCGAAGACGCTCGGCAACGGCGCCGGTATCGGCCTGCGCAAGGAAGACACCGACCTGAAGGCGAAGATCGACGGCGCGATCGCCGGCATGCGCAAGGACGGCACGTACGACAAGATCGCGAAGAAGTACTTCGATTTCGACGTCTACGGCAAGTAATCCGGCTGAACGACGCGCTATTCCGGCGCGACGGGAACGGGCTCCGCGAGGAGCCCGTTTTTTTTGCACGCGGCGCGGACGACGTTATTTTTTCCGCGCCAACCCGATGATTCTCAACGTAAAACCGAACGCTCCGGCACCGGTTTGATGGCGGCGAGGAAGGCAACGTACAATCGATCTTCCACGCACACGGATCATTCGCGGCTGCGCCGCACTCCCCCCATCATGCAAACGCAGACCCATCCGCTGATTTCCCCCGCCGTCGGCACCGAACGCCAGATCACCAGCTTCCACTACGGCCCGCGCGGCGGCAAGAAGGTCTACATCCAGTCGTCGCTGCACGCGGACGAGCTGCCCGGCATGCTGGTCGCCACGCTGCTGCGCCGCAAGATCGCCGCGCTCGAGACGGCCGGCAAGCTGCAAGGCGAAGTCGTCATCGTGCCCGTGCCCAATCCGATCGGCCTGTCGCAACACGTGTTCGGCGATCACCTCGGCCGCTTCGAGCTCGGCTCGATGCAGAACTTCAACCGCAATTTCTACGATCTCGCCGCGCTCGTGCTGCCGCGTGTCGAAGACCGCCTCACGAACGACGCGCAGCGCAATCTCGCCGTCGTACGCACCGCGATGCGCGAAGCGCTCGACGAACAGAAGCCGCGCACCGAACTCGACTCGCAGCGTCTTGCGCTGCAGAAGCTGTCGTTCGACGCCGATATCGTGCTCGACCTGCACTGCGACAGCGATGCGGTGATGCACCTCTACACGAATCCCGATCTGTGGCCGGACGTCGAGCCGCTGGCGCGCTATCTCGATGCCAAGGCGTCGCTGCTCGCGCTGAATTCGGTCGGCAACCCGTTCGACGAAATCCACAGCTTCTGCTGGTCGGATCTGCGCAACCGCTTCGGCAACCGCTTCCCGATCCCGAACGGCGCGATTTCCGTCACGGTGGAACTGCGCAGCGAACGCGACGTGTCGTACGAGTTCGCGGAAAAGGACGCGCAGGCGATCGTCGAATACCTGATCGAGCGCGGCATCGTCGAAGGCACGCCGGCGCCGCTGCCGCCGCTCGCGCATCCGGCCACGCCGCTCGCGGGCACCGATCCGCTCGTCGCGCCCGTGTCGGGTGTAATCGTGTTCCGCACGCCGGTCGGCGTGATGATCGAGGCCGGCCAGGCCGTGGCCGACATCGTCGATCCGCTGACCGATCGCGTCGTCACGCTGAAGAGCAGCGTGTCGGGCGTGCTGTACGCGCGCCAGATCGTGCGCTTCGCGACGGCCGGCATGGAAGTCGCGCGCATCGCCGGCGCGACCGCGATCCGTACCGGCTCGCTGCTGTCGGCCTGAGCCTGCGCGCGCGGCCCGCGCGCCGGGCCGCGGCGCGCATCGCACGCCATCGGCCGCATCAAACGAAATCGCCCGCTTGCGCGGGCGATTTGCTTTCCGGAGCGTGCGTCGGCAGCCGATACCGCGCCGCCGGCCGCTGCGCGCGAAGGAAGTTCAGAACGCCGGCACGATCGCGCCGCCGAACTTCTGGTTGATGAACTTGCGAACGTCGTCCGATTCATAGGCCGCGACGAGCTTCTTCACCCACGGCTTGTCCTTGTCCTGCGCGCGCACCGCGATCAGGTTCGCGTACGGCCCGCGCAGATCCTCGATCGCGATCGCATCCTTCACCGGCGTGAGCCCGGCCTTGACCGCGTAGTCGGTGTTGATCGACGCGGCGTCGAGATCGGGCAGCGCGCGCGGCAACTGCGCGGAATCAAGCTCGACGATCTTGATTTTCTTCGGGTTCTCGGCAATGTCGAGCGGCGTCGCGTTCACGCCGTTCGCGCCGACGCCGGCCTTCAGCTTGATCACCCCGTATTTCTGCAACAGCAGCAGCGCGCGGTTGCCGTTCGACGGATCGTTCTGGATCCCGACCTTCGCGCCGACCGGCAAATCCTTCAGCGACTTGAGCTTCTTCGAATAGAAGCCCATCGGCGCGGTGTAGGTGAGCCCGACGTTGACGATCTTGTAGCCGCGCTGCTTGATCTGGCTGTCGAGGAACGGCTGGTGCTGGAAGCCGTTCGCATCGAGATCGCCGGAATCGAGCGCCGCGTTCGGCTGCACGTAGTCGTTGAATTCGATGACCTTGATCGCGAGGCCGTCGCGCGCGGCGACCTTCGTCACCTCGGTCCAGATCTGCGCGTCGGGGCCGCTCATCGTGCCGATCTTCAGCGTTTGGGAGTCGGCGTGCGCGCCGGGCGCGGCGAATGCCAGCGCGGCGGCGAGTGCGCCGAGGCCGGTCAGAATCGAACGTCGCATGGGGTGTCCTCTTGTCCCGTGTCGTTTGTTGGAGGACGGATCGTGGCACGCGGCGCGGACGCCGCAAACCAAGCTTATTTCATGTGCATATTCCGGTTCGGAATCGAACGACAGGCGAATTCGGTATAACCGCCGACGGTGCAACCGGGCAGAATTTAGGGCCTGCTTGCATAGGGAACGTGCATGCGAATGCCTGAAATCGCTCGCAGGGCAAGGAGTGAGGAGCGCCGTTGGCCGCGCCAAACAAGCGACGAACGACGCCGCCATGCGGGCGATTTCAGGCATTCCCGTGGATCGAATTTTTAGTTTGGGGTTGCCACGAGAACGGCCGCTCGCCACGTTGCGCTCCTTGCGAATACGCGAGTATTCGCGGCGTCGCGCGCCTCGCGAGTGGCCGTTCTCGTGGCAACGCATGCACGTTCCCTATGCAAGCAGGCCCTAATGTCGCATCGGCACCACACATTCGTCATATGACAGTCGCTGTCATATTCATTACGTGGCCCGCCGATAAAGTTGCGCCGGTCCGTGAAAGCGCTCCATAGAGAGCGCCGGAACCGCAACTGGACACGCCATTTATTCGCTCGGAGAATCCTTTGAACAAGAAACTGTTGACCATCGCCGCCCTGGCAGCAACGGCCGGCACGGCGCACGCACAAAGCAGCGTGACCCTGTACGGCGTCATCGATGCCGGTATCAGCTACGTGAACCACAGCAAGACCGCCAATGGCGGCAGCAGCAAGCTGTTCAAGTACGACGACGGCGTGGCCCAGGGCAGCCGTTGGGGCCTGCGCGGCACCGAAGACCTCGGTGGCGGCCTGAAGGCGATCTTCGTGCTCGAAAACGGCTTCAACAGCGGCAACGGCACGATCGGCCAAGGCGGCGCGATCTTCGGTCGCCAGGCTTACGTCGGCCTGAGCCAGGCGCAATACGGCACGGTCACGTTCGGCCGCCAGTACTCGTTCTCGACCGACATCCTCGGCTCGAACTACTCGACCGGCGGCAACACGGTCGCGGGTAACTATGCTTACCACGTGAACGACATCGACCAGCTGACGTCTAGCCGCATCAACAACGCGGTGAAGTTCCAGAGCGCGAACTACGCCGGCTTCACGTTCGGCGCGTTGTACGGCTTCTCGAACTCGACCGACTTCGCCGGCGCACCGTCGACGACGACGGGCACCACGACGACGCCCGGTTCGTCGCGTGCATACAGCTTCGGCCTGAACTACGCGAACGGCCCGTTCGCCCTCGGCGCCGCATACACGGACATCCGCTTCCCGAGCCAGTCGACGCCGGCCTTCTCGACGTCGATCGCGAATCTCGCGCTGACGAACATCCGCGACCTGCGCACGTATGGCGTGGGCGGCCGCTATGTGTTCGGCCCGGCAACGGCATGGCTGCTGTGGACGCGCACGCAGTTCACCCCGATCGCGGCCGGCGCGTCGGGCACGTTCTACAACGCATACGAAGCAGGCGTGAAGTATGCGTTCACGCCGGCGCTGTCGGCGGCAGCGGGCTACACGTACACGAACGCGACGCAAAGCGGCAGCTCGGCGCACTGGAACCAGGGCAACGTGGGCCTCGACTACGCACTGAGCAAGCGTACGGACGTGTACGGCCTCGTCATCTACCAGAAGGCATCGGGCAACAACGTGCAGGCGCAGATCGGTTCGAGCACGAGCTACTTCAACACGTCGGGCAACGGTTCGTCGAACCAGCTGGCGGCTCGCGTCGGTATCCGTCACAAGTTCTAAAGCATTCGCTTAACTGTCCGCTTCTCACGCGGATCAGGACGGCACGCAGCGCCCCGCTCCACGCGGGGCGCTTTTTTATGCGCTTTTAAGTTTCGCTTAATTCTGGGCTGAGACGATGCTCTCACCCCCCCTGTTGGCCGCCTGAGCATCGGCGGCTTTTTTTTTGAGACCCCTACGGCACCGCCATCAACTGCTCACAAAACAGGATCGGAGGCCACGATGATCGAAGATACCGTTTTCAGCCATCTGCACGCGATTCTGACGTGCCAACACTCGCTGCCGGTCCAGAGCTGCCGCGTCTCGGTGGAAATGCAGCGCCCCTGGGGCCGTCCGTATCGTCTCGTCGAGTGGACGATGCATCTCGATGCACCCGCGCGGCGCCAGATCGTGCCGGCCGAATCGACCGACGAAGAGATCGCCGAGGTCGTCGCGTCGCACGTGCCGGGCCGGCTTTACGGCGACGGCCGGCTGCAGTTCTGAACGCGTTTACGCTCCCCCGCTTCCCGTCCGCCGGCCGCGCCGCACGCATCGTGCGGCAGTCGGTCTCGTTTGACGCGGCAACGAAACCTGCTACGCTGCGCGTTTTCGTCCACGTCACACACGATGGAAAACGCATTCAACGAACGTGGCGTCATGGTCACGCGCAACGGCCTGTCGGCCGCCGGGCAGGTATTCGCACTGCGTGACATCCGCCAGGTCGATGTCGTCAAGATTCCAAAGAACCGTCTCGTGCCGTCGCTGATCTCGCTGATCGGCGCGGCCATCGCCGTCGCGGGCGGCATCGGCGCATCGAGCGCCGCGCTGGTGGTCGGCGTGATGCTCGTCGTCGTCGGCTATCTCGCGTGGGCCACCCAGGACATCACGTATCGGCTGATGGTCGAGATGCCCGACGGCAAGCGCGAAGCGCTGTCGAGCGTCGACGCCGCGTTCGTCGAACGCGTCGCGCAGGTCGTGCGCGACGCGCAGTCCGCCACCGCCGCCGGCTGATTCCATTCGCATTCGTGCACGCTTCGATTCGCGCTTGCCGCCCGCCCGCGGCGAGCGTCGGTGCGCGCGGCCTTCCCGTCGAATCGCGTGCTCTGCGCCGCGACACGCGCACCTCGCCTCCACGGCGGACGCCGACCGCCTAGTATGGAAAGAGCGGCCCGCCGCCGCATCGTCCGAGGAGGCCAGCATGAACGCTCAATCGCTGTCCGGCATGCTCCGCGCGCAGGAATTGCTGATCGTGTCGATGATCCGCGCGCTTCCCCCTGACACACGCCGTGCGCTCGTCGAGCTCTACACCGAACAGATCGCGTTCGCCGAACAGGCCGGCATCGAAAGCCACAGCGATCGCGCCACGCACGACGCGTTCATCGCGCATGCGCGCAACCTGCTGATTCGCATCGAAGCGCTGGCTTAGCGCCTGTTTCTCTCAAATTTGCGCCGCGGCTCACCCGAGCCGTGCATGCAAGTGCTCACTCGCATGAGCCGCTTTGCGTTCTTGTATTGATAATAATTCTCATTTACACTGACAAGGTTGTCAGTTGCCTTTCAAATCGCCGTTTGCCGCCTGTCGCGCGCAAACGGGCCAGCCAGGTGAACGCGTCGCCCAGCCAGCCTTCGGGCTTGTTATCGTCAATGGGAGACCACCTGTGCATTGCTATACGCTGGCGCGGCGGCCGATCTGTGCCGCGCTGTTCGGCGCGTTCGGCCTGTCCGCTGCCCCGGCTCACGCCGATTCGTCGCCGCAAGGCGCCACCCCGCCTTCCGCCGTCCTGACCACCGCCGCCGTGTCCGCGCGCGGCGATGCGGCGCTGCTCGACCCCGTCACCGTCACGGCCACCCGCACCGCCACCGCGGCGAGCCGCACGGCGGCGTCCGTGTCGGTGATCACCGACGAGGATCTCGAAGAACAGCAAGCCACCAACATCAAGGACGCGCTGCGCTACGAGCCGGGCATCACGGTGCGCCGCACCGCGTACCGGCCCGGCAGCGCCGCGCTCGGCGGCGGCCGCGACGGGGATTCGAGCATCAACATCCGCGGCCTCGAAGGCAATCGCGTGCTGCTGATGGAAGACGGCATCCGCCTGCCGAACGCGTTTTCGTTCGGTCCGCTCGAAGCGGGACGCGGCGACTACGCCGATCTCGACACGCTCAAGCGCATCGAGATCCTGCGCGGGCCGGCGTCGGCGCTCTACGGCAGCGACGGCCTGACCGGCGCGGTGAACTTCATCACGAAGGACCCGCGCGACCTGCTGTCGATCTACGGAAAGCCCTACTATTTCTCGTTCCGGCCGAGCTACGACTCGACCGATCGCAGCATCGGCGCGACCGTGTCGGCCGCGGGCGGCAACGACCGCATCCAGGGGATGATCATCGCCGACGGCCGGCGCGGCCACGAGGTCGACACGCGCGGCAGCAACAACTCGGCGAACACGCTGCGCACGACGTCGAACCCGCAGGACGTCTATTCGGAATCGCTGCTCGGCAAGCTCGTGCTGACGCCCACCGCGCGCGACACGATCAAGTTCACCGCCGAAACGGTGCAGCGGCGCGTGAGCACCGACGTGCTGTCGGCGATCAATGCGCCGGCCACGCTCGGCCTCACGACGAACGACCGGCTCGAGCGCAACCGCTTCAGCGTCGACTACGACTTCCGCGACGACGCGTTCCGCTGGTTCCAGACCGCGCACGTGCAGTTCTACTACCAGGACGCGAAGCAGGACCAGTACGCGTTCGAGACGCGCGGCAGGCAGCCCTCGCGTTCGCGCGACAATCAGTACAAGGAACGCACGTTCGGCGGCGCCGCGTTCGCCGAAAGCGGCTTCGCGACCGGCCCGCTCGCGCACAAGCTGCTCTACGGCGTGGACGGCAGCCTGTCGCGCGTGACGAACATGCGCGACGGCACTGTGCCGGGCGTCGGCGAAGCGTTCCCGAACAAGGCGTTCCCCGACACCGACTACACGCTGTTCGGCGCGTTCGTGCAGGACCAGATCGGCTACGGCCGCCTGCTCGTCACGCCGGGCCTGCGCTTCGACACGTACCGGCTGAGCCCGACCGAGAACGATCCGCTGTTCACCGGCAAGGCCGTGTCGACGAGCGCGAACGAGCTGTCGCCGCGCGTCGCCGTGCTCTACGAGATCACGCCCGCCGTCATTCCGTACGTGCAGTACGCGCATGGCTTCCGCGCGCCGACACCCGACCAAGTGAACAGCAGCTTCTCGAACCCGGTGTACGGCTACACGTCGATCGGCAATCCGAACCTGAAGCCCGAAACCAGCGATACGTTCGAGGCCGGCCTGCGCGGCAAGGCCGGCACCGGCTACGGCGTCGTGCGCTACAGCGCGGCCGCGTTCACCGGCCGCTACCGCAACTTCATCTCGCGCACGACGATCGCCGGCAGCGGCCGGCCGGTCGACCCGTTCGTGTTTCAGTACGTGAACTTCGCCGACGCGCGCATCCACGGCCTCGAAGGCCGCGCCGAATGGGTGATGCCGAACGGCATCACGCTGAAGACGGCGATGGCGTTCACGAAGGGCTCGACGCGAAACGACGGCGCGGCCAGCCAGCCGCTGAACACCGTCAACCCGTTCTCGGCCGTGTTCGGCGTGCGGTATGAACCGGGCGAACGCTGGTTCGTGCAGACCGACTTGCTGTTCCAGGCCGCCAAACGCGGCAAGGACGTCGACAAGTCGGACTGTTCGAACAAGGCGTGCTTCACGCCGCCGTCGTCGTTCGTCGTCGACCTGCGCGGCGGGTACCGCTTCAACAAGCACGTGAGCGCCACCATCGGCATCCGCAACCTGTTCGACCGCAAGTACTGGAACTGGTCGGACGTGCGCGGCATCGCGGCCGATTCGCAGGTGCTCGACGCGTATTCGTCGCCCGGTCGCACGGTCGCCGTCAGCATGAAAGTGGATTTCTGATGCGCGTTGCCAGCGCGCCCACCCCAACCGTTACTCGAAGGAGTCCGACATGATGCAATCCGCCCTTCCCGGTCAATCGGCCACGCCGGCCCGCGCGGCCGCCGCGCTGCGCGACGCATTCGTCAAGCTCAAGACCGAGCGCCAGCTACGCAACCGCGACGTCGCACAGGCGCTCGGCGTCAGCGAAGGCGAGGCGCTCGCCGCGTTCGTCGGCGAGCACGTCGTGCGGCTCGACGCGCGCTTTCCGGCGATGTTCGAGGAGATGCCGCGCCTCGGCCGCGTGATGGCGCTGACGCGCAACGACACGGCCGTCCACGAAAAGGACGGCGAATATGCGCAAATGAGCCATGACGGGCCTGTCGGCCTCGCGCTCGGCGACATCGACTTGCGCATCTTCTATCGTCACTGGGTGTCGGCGTTCGCGGTGCGCGACGAGACCGCGCACGGCCCGCTGAAGAGCCTGCAGTTCTTCGATGCGCAGGGCCATGCGATCCACAAGGTCTACCTGCGCGCGCACAGCGATCACGCCGCGTACGACGCGTTCGTCGCACGCTGGCGCGCGCCGTCGCAGGAGCCGGGCCTCGAGGTTGCGCCCGCTACGCCGAAAACGCCCGAGCGCGCCGATAGCGAGATCGACGTCGCGGGCTTTCGCGCCGCATGGGAAGCGATGACCGACACGCACCAGTTCTTCGGCATCACGCAGCGCTTCGGCGTGAGCCGCATGCAGGCGCTGCGCCTCGCCGATCCGCAATACGCGTATCCGGTCGAAACCGCGCATGCGTTGCGCCACGTGCTCGAACACGCCGCGAAAAGCGGCCAGCCGATCATGGTGTTCGTCGGCAACGCGGGCATGATCCAGATCCATACGGGCCCCGTCGCGAACGTGCGCGAGGTCGGCGCGTGGATCAACGTCCTCGATCCGGGCTTCAACCTGCATGTACGCGAGGACCTGATCGCCGCCGCATGGGTCGTGAAGAAGCCGACGAGCGACGGCATCGTCACGTCGCTCGAGCTGTTCGACCGGCAGGGCGACCACGTCGCGCTGCTGTTCGGCGAGCGCAAGCCCGGCAAGGTGGAGCGCGACGACTGGCGCTCGCTCGTCGCGTCGCTGCCGGCGGCCGCACGCGGGGCCGCGCGGTGAGCGCGCGGCCGTTCGATCCGCGCCGCCGGTCGCTGCTGGCCGGCGCGGCGGCCGGTGCGCTCGCGGGCACGCTGCCCGGCGGCGTGCTCGCCCAGGTCGCGGCCGCCGCGCCGAAACGCGTGATCGTGATCGGCGGCGCGCTGGCGGAAACCGCGTTCGCGCTCGGCGGCGCCGAGACGCCGCGTTACCGGCTCGTCGGCGCCGACACGACCTGCACCTATCCCGACGCCGCGAAGCGCCTGCCGAAGGTCGGCTACCAGCGCGCGCTGTCGGCAGAAGGGCTGCTGTCGCTGCGGCCCGATCTCGTGCTGGCCTCCGCGGAAGCCGGCCCGCCGACGGCAATCGCGCAGGTGAAAGGCGCCGGCGTCACGGTGACGACGTTCGACGAGCGCCACGACGTCGAATCGGTGCGCGCGAAGATCACCGGCGTCGCACAGGCGCTCGACGTGCGCGAGGCCGGCGCCGCGCTGCTGCAACGCTTCGATCGCGCCTGGCAGGCCGCGCGCGACACGGTCGCCGCGCGCGTGCCCGGCGGCGCGCAGCGGCCGCGCGTGCTGTTCGTGCTGAACCATACCGGCGCCCAGGCGCTCGTCGCCGGCCAGCACACGGCCGCCGACGCGATGATCCGCTACGCGGGCGCGCGCAACGCGATGCAGGGCTTCGATCACTACAAGCCGCTGACGACCGAGGCGCTCGCGGCGGCCGCGCCCGACGTCGTGCTGATCTCCGACGAAGGGCTGGCGGCCGTCGGCGGTCACGCCGCGCTGCTCGCGACGCCCGGCTTCGGCGCGACGCCGGCCGGCCGCGCGCGGCGCGTCGTGTCGCTCGACGCGCTGTTCCTGCTCGGCTTCGGCCCACGCCTGCCGCTCGCCGTCACGACCCTGCATCGACGCCTGTCGGATGCGCTCGCCTGATTCCGGATCGATCCGATGCCCGCTCATGCTTCGCCCTTCAACGCACCGTCGCCCGCCTCGCGCGCCGGCGCCGCACGCCTCGGCACGTCGCGCCGCTTCGCGCCGTTCGTCCTCGCCGCGCTCGCCGTTCTGGTGGGCGCGATGTCCGTCGTCGCGCTGTGCGTCGGCGCGTACCGCATTCCGCTGGCGGAAGCCTGGGCCGCGCTGAGCGGCGACGCGGCCGCGCAGCAGGCGCGCGCGGTGCTGCTCGACATCCGCGCGCCGCGCGTCGTGCTCGCGCTGCTGGTCGGCGGCGGCTTCGGCGCGACCGGCGCCGCGATGCAGGCGCTGTTCCGCAATCCGCTCGCCGATCCGGGGCTCGTCGGCGTGTCGAGCGGCGCCGCGCTCGGCGCGACCACGCTGATCGTGCTCGGTCCGGCGCTCTTCGCCGCCCATGCGAGCGCGGCCGCGCTGCCGGTCGCCGCGTTCGCGGGCGGGCTCGCGGTCGCGGCGCTCGTCTACCGGCTGGCCGCGTCGCGCGGCCGGCTCGCGCTGCCGTTGCTGCTGCTCGCCGGCATCGCGATCAATGCACTGGTCGGCGCGGCGATCGGGCTGCTCACGTTCGTCGCCGACGACGCGCAGTTGCGCTCGCTGACCTTCTGGAGCCTCGGCAGCCTCGGCGGCGCGCAATGGTCGACGCTCGCGGCCGTCGCGCCGTGCGTGGCGCTCGGCTGCGTGCTGCTCGCGCGCGAACGCGATGCGCTGAACGCGCTGCAACTCGGCGAAACCGAAGCGCTGCATCTCGGCGTGCCCGTGCAGCAACTGAAGCGGCGCGTGCTCGTCGCGGTCGCGCTCGCGGTCGGCGCGCTCGTGTCGTGCGCGGGCATCATCGGCTTCATCGGGCTCGTCGCGCCGCATTGCGTGCGCCTTGCGTGCGGCCCCGACCAGCGCATCGTGCTGCCCGGCGCCGCGTTGCTCGGCGCGTTGCTGACGCTCGCGGCCGATCTCGCCGCGCGCACGGTCGCCGCGCCCGCCGACATTCCGCTCGGCGTGCTGACCGCGCTGCTCGGCGCGCCGTTCTTCCTCGCGCTGCTGTGGAAGAACCGCGGCGCGCTCGGCGGCTAATCCCTTCTTCACGACGACCATGCTGACTGCCCATCACCTCGACGTCGCCCGCCGGCACGACACGATCCTGCGCGACCTGTCGCTGTCGATCGAACCCGGCCGCGTGACCGCGCTGCTCGGCCGCAACGGCGCGGGCAAGAGCACGCTGCTGAAAACCTTCGCCGGCGAGCTGACCGGCGGCGTCGCGCCGAACGGCGTGCGCGTGACGGGCGACGTCACGCTGAACGGCGAACCGCTCGCGCGCATCGACGCGCCGCGGCTCGCATGCCTGCGCGCGGTGCTGCCGCAGGCCGCACAGCCGGCGTTCCCGTTCAGCGTCGACGAAATCGTGCTGCTCGGCCGCTATCCGCATGCGCGGCGCAGCGGCGCCCGCCACGTCATTGCGCACCGCGATCGCGACATCGCTTGGCGCGCGCTCGAACGCGCGGGCGCCGACGCGCTCGTCGGCCGCGACGTCACGACGCTGTCGGGCGGCGAGCTCGCGCGCGTGCAGTTCGCCCGCGTCCTCGCGCAGCTGTGGCCGGACCACGACGCGCCGGAAACCGGCCCGCGCTATCTGCTGCTCGACGAACCGACCGCCGCGCTCGATCTCGCGCACCAGCACCGGCTGCTCGATACCGTGCGCGCCGTCGCGCGCGAATGGCAACTCGGCGTGCTTGCGATCGTCCACGATCCGAACCTCGCCGCGCGACATGCGGATACGATCGCGATGCTCGCCGACGGCACGATCGTCGCGCGGGGCGCACCGCGCGACGTGATGACACCCGCCCATATCGCGCGGTGCTATGGGTTCGCGGTGAAGATGGTGGAAACCGGCGACGGGACGCCGCCGGTGATGGTGCCCGCGTAGCGCGTGCGTGTGTCGCCTGATCGTAGCGTCGCTCGACGTCGTGCGCTGCCGATGGTGGCGGCCTTCGCTCGAGATCGTTCTTCTCTCCCCTTCAAGGAAACCTCCGTGCCGCTTCCAATGACCCGCATCATCCTGTACGTCCGCGACGTCGCGTTGCTGAAGGCGTTCTATCGGCGACATTTCGCGCTGCCCGTCATCGAGGAAATCGACGGCGAATGGGTCGTGCTCGATGCAGGCGCGATCGAGCTCGCGCTGCACCTCTCCGGGCCGGCGTTCCGTGATGCGGCCGCATCCGCAAATACGAACGCACCCGCAGCCACCAGCAACATGAAACTCGTTTTCAGGATCGACGCCGATCTCGACGCACATCGCGACCGGCTCGCCCGTGATGGCGTGACCGTGCACGCTATCAAGCGCTACGACGGCTTCCCGTACCGGATGGTCGACGGCGTCGATCCGGAAGGGAACGTCTTTCAGTTGATGCAGCCGGATTGAATGCCGGCGCGGCACGCATGGGTACGTGCGCTCAATGCTCGACGTCCGCCGCGCCGAAGGTCCGCATCTTCCAGCCGAGCCGCACCGCGAGCATCCGCATCGAGAAGCCGGCCGCGAGTGCGACGAGCGTCGCGAACCCCGCATCGATGCCGACATGCTGCATCCCGACATACAGCCCGCCCGTGACGAACGCGACGCTCGCATACAGCTCCTCGCGCAGGATCAGCGGCATCTCGTTGCACAGCAGGTCGCGCAGCATCCCGCCGCACACGCCCGTGATCGCGCCGGCCAGCACGACGATGATCGGCGCCGAGCCGGTCGATGCGCCGATGTCGCAGCCGATGATCGTGAACGCCGCGAGGCCGATCGCGTCGACGGTCACGAACAGCGTCTTCATCCTTGAGACGTGCCGTGCCGCCCACGACGCGACGGTCGCCGCGACGAGCGTGATCACCAGGTATTCGGGATGCGCGATCCAGCCGAGCGGATAGTGTCCGAGCAGCACGTCGCGCACGGTGCCGCCGCCGAGCGCCGTCACCGCGCCGACGAGCGCGAGCCCGAAGCGGTCCATCCCGCGGCGCATGCCCATCAGCGCCCCCGACATCGCTTCCGCGACGATCGCAATCAGATAGAGCGTATGCATCGCGCGCGTCAGTCGTCGGTCCGGAACAGGTCGAGCACGCGCTCGCGCTCGGCCGCATCGACGGCGGCAGGCATCGGTTCGTCGCGCTGGCCGCCGCCGGCCGGTGCATCAGATGCATCCGGCGCATCGATGGCCGTCGCGCCGCCGCACGCAAAGCGGCTGCGGATATACGCCGGCACGTCGGCCGTGCACGTGCCGCGCGTGTATTCGGCGTAGACGAAGTCGCCGTCGACGAGCGCGACGTCCTGCGGCGGCGTCGCATCGACCGGCGTGCGCCCGTCGACGGCCGTCTTCATGTAGTCGAGCCAGACCGGCAGCGCGAGCGTCGCGCCGGTCGCGCGCCCCATCGGGCGCGGCGTATCGTAGCCGAGCCACGCGACCGCGACGACGCCCGACGAATAGCCGACAAACCAGACGTCCTTCGACCCGTTCGACGTGCCCGTCTTGCCGGCCGCGTCGTCACGCCGCAACGCGAGCGCGCCGCGCGCGGTGCCGGCGCGCACGACGTCGCGCAGCATGCTGTCCATCACGAACGCATTGCGCGCCGACACGACCCGCTCGCCTGCCGGGACGGTCGCCTCGTACATCGCGCCGCCGTGACGCTGCTTCACCGACAGGATCAGGCGCGGCTCCATCCGCGTGCCGCCGTTCGCGAACGCGCTGTATGCGCTCGCGAGTTCGAGCGGCGTCACGGCGCCCGCGCCGAGCGCGAGCGGCAGCGACGCCGGATTGCGCTGCGCGTCGAAACCGAAACGCACCGCGTGCTGCTGTACGTAGCGCGCGTCGGTGGCCTGCATCAGGCTGACCGCGACCAGGTTCTTCGAGCGCACGAGCCCGCGCCGCACCGGGATGAAGCCTTCGTAGCGATTGCCGAAATTGCGCGGACGCCACGGCCGCGCCCCGGTTTCCGCGTGCGTGAGCGTGCGCTGCGTATCGTCGACGAGCACGCCGGGAAAGTAGCCTTTCTCCAGCGCCGCCGAATAGACGAAGGGCTTGAAGGCCGACCCCGGCTGCCGATACGCCTGCAGCGCATGGTCGAACACGTTGCGATTGAAATCCGCGCCGCCGACCAGCGCGAGCATGTCGCCGGTGGCCGCGTCGAGCGACACGAGCGCGCCTTCGAGGCCGTTGCGCGCATCGCGCGTCGTGCTCGACTGGCGATTCAGCGTGCGCTCGAGCGCGGCCTCGGCCGCGCGCTGGTCGCGCACCGAGATCGTCGTCGTCACGTCGAGGCCGAGCGTGTACGCGTCGTCATGGAACCGCTCGACCATCATCCGGCGCGCCCGCTCGGCGACGTACGGCGCCGCGATGATGCCGGGCGGCGGCGTGGTTGCCAATGCGATCGGCGCGTCGACGGCCGAGCGATACGCTGCATCGTCGAGCTGGCCAAGCGCATGCATCCGGCCGAGCACGTAGTTGCGCCGCGCGGTCGCGCGCGCCGGGTTGACGACCGGGTTGAACGCGGACGGCGCCTTCGGCAGCCCGGCGAGCACGGCCGCCTCGCCCGCGCTCAGCGCGTCGAGCGGCTTGCCGAAGTACACGTGCGCCGCGGCCGCGAAGCCGTATGCGCGCTCGCCCAGATAGATCTCGTTCATGTACAGCTCGAGCAGCTTGTTCTTGCTGTATGCGCGTTCAAGCTTGGCCGCCATCAGGATCTCGGCGAGCTTGCGGCTCAGCACCTTGTCGCGCGTCAGGTAGAAGTTGCGCGCGACCTGCATCGTGATCGTGCTGCCGCCCTGCCCCGGCTGGCCGGTCACGACGTTCGCGAACGTCGCGCGCGCGAGGCCGCCGACATCGACCGGGCCATGCTCGTAGAACTTCGCGTCCTCGGCCGCGAGCAGCGCGTGCCGCATCAGCGGCGGAATGCGTTCGAGCGGCACGAACTCGCGCCGCTCGACGCCATATTCGGCCAGCAGGTCGCCGTCGCGCGAGAAGATCCGCAGCGGCAGCGCGGGACGATAGACGGCCAGGTGCTCGACGGACGGTAACTGCGTCCAGATGCGATCGATCGTCCAGGCGCCGATGCCGGCGCACGCGAGCGTCAGGCCGAGCAGCGCGCCCGCCAGCGTGCGCCATACGCGACGGCGGCGCGGCGGTGCGGATGGCGGCGCGGGCGGCGGCGGGCTGGCGGTGGGGTCGGTCATGTCGGGCTCCTTCTTCAGTGCCGCGACGGCCGGCGCGAGACACGCACCGATCAGTCACGAAAGGCGCGCATTGTCGAAGGGATGGCGCGAAACCGGAACATTCTTTAGCCAAAGTTTGGCTGGCTAAATTTTATTTAGGAAAGCGCTTTGGAGCCCGCTCATACGGTGTATGCGGGTCCGCGGCATGTCGTCGCGACCGAGCGCGCCGGGCGCGTGAACCGGTTCGCTTGTACCATCGTCGGATGTTCGACCGATACCTCGACCTGTGGGGCCTCGTCCCCGACGGCGGCCCGATCCTGACCGCAAGCGGCGGCCTGCTGCCGGTCGTCTGGCATGCGCGGCCCGCGATGCTGAAAGTCGCCACTTGCGACGAAGAGCGGCGCGGCAATGCGCTGATGAGCTGGTGGAACGGGCAAGGCGCCGCGCAGGTGTGGCAGCACGACGGCGACGCGATCCTGCTCGAACGCGCGCAGCCGGCGCCGACACTGGCCGCGTTGTCCGCGGCGGGCCACGATGACGACACGATGCGCATCGCGTGCGACGTCGTCGCGCGGCTGCACGCGCATCGTGCGCCGCAGGTGCCTGCAGTCGTGCCGCTGCACGACTGGTTCTATGCGTTGCTGTCGAACGATGCCGACAATGATGCGCTGCGCCGTTCGGCGGCGGTCGCTCGTCAGTTGCTGGCGGAGCCTTCGGTCGACGAAGTCGTGCTGCATGGCGACATTCACCACGACAACATTCTTCATTTCGGCGATCGCGGCTGGCGCGCGATCGACCCGAAAGGACTGCGCGGCGAGCGCACGTTCGATTACGCGAACCTGTTCTGTAATCCTGCGCATGACATCGCGGTCGATCCGGTGCGTTTCGAGCGGCGTGTCGGGGTCGTGGCCGATGCGGCGCGGCTCGACCGGCGACGCTTGCTGCAGTGGATCGTTGCGTGGTCGGGGCTGTCGGCGGTGTGGTTGATGGAGGACGAGCAGCCGGCCGATACGCGGTTGGAGGTTGCGCAACTCGCGGCGGGTGCGCTCGGGCTGTAGCGATACGCATCGACCGTGAAAACATCCCACCGCGGATTTCTGCCGGAACGCTGCGAAGACCACGGGTATTCGGTCAGCTTCAGACGTTCGACCATACGGACTGGATCACCGACAATCTTCAGTACCGGCTAGCCTGTGGTCAATATCGATGAAAGTTTCGAGAGATTTCGGAATCGTTGTCCGGCGGGCTGCGCTAGCAGCCAAGAATGTCGACCTATCCACGGTCATGGTCGAATTCAATTTTCGGGAATATTTTGACGAATCCGATAGCCTCTTGTCGCTTGGCCCGTTCTTCGGAGGCGACGCGGCCGATGCGTGCACGAAGTCATTGGAACGGCTTGGGCTGACATACATCGACGACTTTTTCGTCTTCGAGCAGTTTGTGCCTGACTGGTGTTCGTGCGAAGCATTTTGACGTGAGCGCCGATATCGTGTTTCCACGGTCGGCTATCGGCCCGCAGTTTTCGTTCGTGGATGAGACTGCACGATCAAAAGTTCTCTACCCAAGGCCGCACCTCGATTTCCCACGACCAGGCACTCCTGTGTTGGCGCAAGAGATCGATATAGCATCGCGCGATGGCGTCTGGATCCAGTGTGCCGTCTGATGGGTCCGTGCGGCCGCTTGCTCGCACACTGCCGTCCACGATGACATGAGCGACGTGGATGCCTTGAGGCGCAAGCTCGCGGGCAGCACTCTGGGCCAGCCCCCGCAACGCGAACTTGCCCATCGCAAAAGGAGCAGAACGTGCAAATCCTTTGATGCCGGCGGTCGCGCCGGTCAACAGGACAGCGCCTCTTCCAGCAGGAATCATGTGTCTAGCGGCTTGCTGTATTGCGTGAAATGCACCCAATGCGGTGATGGACACTGCGTGTTCGACCTGAACCGGATCGAGTTCGGCGATCGGACCGCGGACCGCGCCGCTGGCGTTATAGATGACTATCTCGGGCGTCCCGATTCGCTCCGCGGTTTCTTTGAAGAGGCGCGCCACCTGACCTGCTTCGGAGGCATCGACCTGCAGCGCAACGGCGCCCGTCTCGCTCACCAGCGGTGCCAATCTATCGGGATTTCGCGAGGCGATGACGACAGGAAGACCTGCGGAGCGCAGCGCACGCGTAAGGGCAGCGCTGATGCCGAAACCCGCCCCGATGAGCAGCGCATTGCCGTAGGGAATATCGTTCATGGCTTCACCGTTGGTTGAGTGTTGGCGACGAAATCCGGCTCGGGTCTTTCATGGACGGCGAGCAGATGCCGGTTGCGGATGTCGAGCACTTCCCCCATCCAGACCGGATGGTCGAGGTGGTCGGCGAGTGGACGGCCGGTATTGGGATGAACGAGTACAGTCAGTCCACGACGATTTACCATGAGCCAAGGCAGGAAGCTGCCGACTTCATGTCGGGAAAAGGCGACCTGATACATCGGCTTTGCATGAGGGCCAATCGGTTGATCGTGCCAGCGACCGAGAACGACCGGAAAGCGTTGCGCGATGTGTTCCCGCAAGACTTCGGCGACCCGTCGTTGCTCCGGGCCGTCAAAGTAAATATGCGCGTGATAGCTGCGTATCGTTTCGAGCGGCTGTACTTTCGAGTGTTCCTGCGAGTCCGCCGGCGTCACTGAATCGGCTTCAAGCATTGGCATCTCCTTCGTTTGCACTCCCGCGCCGCGTTGGCCGCGTCGAGCAGCGCGTGGGGCACCGTTCGCGCGTCTCGCGCCGCAGCATTTGCATCAGTTCGGGTAGCTGAATTGCGGCAAAAAAACCTATACATGGCGTCTCGTGGACGCCATGCTTGCGACCTGCTATTGAAACAATGCCTCAGGCGACTGGCACTGCAGGCGAATCGAACTCGTCGGCCTTGCCGCCCGTATAGCCCTGGCGGGTTTGGGGTGCGTCGATCACCGTGTACGGAAAGATGGGAGGAATCGCGCTCGCGATGTCGAGGCGGCCGATCTGCTCTGCCGAAAGGGTGACCCGGATGGCGGCCAGATTGCTCTGGAGCTGCGCCAACGTGCGCGGCCCGATGATAGGCTGCACGCCCTTTCCGGCAACCCACGCGATGGCGATTTCTCCGGGAGTCACGCCCGCTTCGTCTGCAACGGCAATCAACGCGTCGAGGATCGCCGTACGTTGCGGGGTATTTTCGGGCTGGAACACGTTGCCGCCAAAACCTTCCCGCCTCCCGGTTTCACCATTGCGGTACTTCCCTGTGAGCATGCCGCCGCCCAACGGTGACCAGCCGACGACCCCCAGCCCCAATGCCTTGCCGGCCGGAAGAAGCTCATGCTCGCTGCTACGTTCCACAAGGCTGTATTCCAACTGAAGACCCGCGACAGGCACCGTACCGCGCAACTCGGCGATGGTTGCCGCGCGAGCCACCCGCCAGGCGGGGAAATCGGACAGGCCCGCATACAGGATCTTGCCGGCACGTACGAGATCGTCGAATCCTCGCATGAGTTCTTCAAGCGGCGTCACACCATCGGACATGTGCGCCCACAAAAGGTCGATACGGTCGGTCTTGAGTCGCTTCAAGCTGGCCTCCACGGACGCCACCATGGCTTTGCGGCTGTTGCCCGTCGTGAGAATGCCGTCCTGAGGCGTGGCGCGATAAGTGAATTTCGACGCCAGCACAAATTCGTCCCGGTGACCATCGAGCAGTTCGCCGAGAATCTCCTCGGACTCGCCGAACTGATATCCGTTGGCCGTATCGATGAAATTGCCCCCGGCTTCCGCGTAGGCTTCAAAGATGCGACGCGCCTCCGCCGGCTCGGCACCATGGCCCCAACGCGTTCCGAAATTCCCCGCACCAAGTACCAGTTCGGAGACCCTCAGGCCCGTATGTTGTCCAAACAGTTTGTATCGCATGAACGTTGCTCCTGAATGATGCTGAAATGCCGAAGTCGACACTGCCGGGAAATCGGGGCAAACCGGGCTTCGGCGACGTTTCCGCAACTGAACTAGATCTGGCTGGCGCCGCCGTCCACGGGTAAGTCGACGCCATTGATGTACGCGGCTTCGTCGGAGGCCAGAAACAAGGCGGCAGCGGCAACATCATCGGGATGCGCGATACGGCCCAGGGGATTTTGCGATGCCACATGCGCCTTCATTCCGGAAGCCGCGTTCGGATCGCCCACCAGGCCGTCGATGGCGGGCGTATCGACCATGCCGGGGCTGATGACGTTGACGCGGATTTTCCGAGCCTTCAGATCCAGCAGCCAACCGCGCGCCAGTTGCCGGACCGCCGCCTTCGTCGCGCTGTACACGCTGAATGCTTCCATCCCCCTATAGCCGGCTGTCGACGAAGTGAGAATGATCGAGGCGCCTTCGGAAAGCAGAGGAACCGCGTACTTGACGGTAAACACGACGCCCTTCAGGTTCGTATCGACGATGCTGTCGTAATGCGCTTCAGTGATCGCCGAGAGCGGCACAAACGCAGCAATGCCGGCATTCGCGAACAACACGTCCAGCTTGCCGCTCGTGTCACGAATCGTGGCGTAGACCCGCTCGAGATCGGCAGCGACGCTGGAGTCGGCCCGGATAGCCGTGACCTTGCCGGCTATTGAGCCAACGGCCGCGTCAAGCGCCTCCTGTTTGCGTCCGGTGATGTAGACGGTTGCGCCTTCCACAGCGAAACGGGTTGCCGCGGCGAGGCCGATACCCGAACTGCCGCCCGTCACCAAGGCCACCTTTCCATTCAAACGACTTTTCATTTCACTCTCTCTAAACGTTAGGTTTGCGTTTACTTTTGTACCGCTCGGTAAGTATCTGCGGATGGACAGCGCTCCGTCAAGGACTTAATATACCGATCGGTAAAAATATTGACTGGTGCACGGATGGCAATCGGCAGGCCACGGGCGTTCGACCCGGACAAGGCGTTGGACCAAGCCCTGACTCTCTTCTGGGAGAAGGGCTATGAGGGGACGTCGCTGACGGACCTGACTGAGGCGATCGGCGTCAATAAGCCGAGTCTCTATGCTGCTTTTGGAGGAAAGGAACAGCTTTTCTTCAAGGCCCTCGCCCGCTACCAGGAGCGGCTCGGCGCCTTCGCGGCGCCATCGTTGGCGCTGCCATCGGCGCGTAGCGGAATAGAGGCGTTCTTGCGTGCCCTGGCAACATTTCAGAGTGCAAAAGGCACACCTCGGGGCTGCTTGTTGGTGCAGGGCGCGCTTACCGGAAGCGACGACTCGCGACGGGTGGCTCAGGTGCTGTGTGAAGTCCGGGAGTCGGGCGTCGAGATGATCCGCAAGTGTCTGGAGGACGCCCGTAAGCGTGGGGAGTTGCCCCCGAATACCGATATCGGAGCATTGGCGCGATTCTTCGGCACTGTTTCGCAAGGCATCTCCGTTCAGGCCGCGAGCGGTGTGCCGACCAACGAGTTACATAAGACGATCAGCATTGCGATGCGGAGTTGGCCCGAGACTCCGCCGCCCAAGGCCAAAGGAACTCGGTAAGCAATTGGTTTTCAATTCGGGGAAACGTTCAGCCAGGGCGCAGGTGCTGGTTAGCTCAAGAGCGCGCGTCGCCATGTGTGACCGCAGATGATTGAACAACGGTGGTTCGCTGTCCGCTGATGATTGGCTGTTCAAGGTCGATGCCAGCCGTCGACCTCCCGCGCAAGCGCATCGTTCGATGCGCGTCACGGACGGTGCCGGACCGATAGACGCAAGCGTTAATCCCGGCCTCGCTCGAAACAGCGCCCGTCCGATCGTGGAGTAGTATTCCCCGATATCCAGGTGATTGCCCGGCGTCTACGGCGCACAGCCGACCACACCTACGTGTGGTGGCGACGGCATTGACGGAAACGCATCATGTCAACCGAGTGGAAGCACCGCGTCCGACTGTTTGTCCAGCGCTTCTGGCAGCCGACCAGCGCGTGCATGACCTGCATGCCCGGGAGCTGGGGAAACGTCATGAGCGTTACCCACTGGACTATCGCCTTTCATACGGGTCTGCTGACCGGGCTCCTGGCGGTACTTCTGACTTTCACGCCCGTCTCGAAACTCTACGCGCATCGATACGGCAATGCGGTGGTCGTAGGTGTCCTGACAACGTTGGGCGATGCCTACTCGCACACGAGCCATTACCGCATCCCCTATGTCGAGCACATCGTGACGGGGGCGATTTCGGGCCTCTTGGCGCTTGCGGCCTCATATCTCTTCGAAGACCGCGCGCGACGCCTTCGGGCGGTGTGGGCTCGGCTTGTCGGACAGCCTATCCGCTGACTTTCTGAACCTACGCCGAACCCGAAAAAAAACCGCCGGCTTACACCGGCGGGTTTTCACATCCGACCTGCGCCGCGCTTCAGCGTGCCGGATTCAACGTCAGATTCATGTGACGGTTCACGTCCTTGTACAGCAGATAACGGAACCGCCCAGGCCCGCCCGAATAGCACGCCTGCGGGCAGAACGCGCGCAACCACATGAAGTCGCCGGCTTCGACCTCGACCCAGTCCTGGTTCAGCCGATAAACGGCCTTGCCTTCCAGCACGTACAGGCCATGCTCCATCACGTGCGTTTCGGCGAACGGAATCACGCCGCCCGGCTCGAACGTCACGATGTTCACGTGCATGTCGTGACGCATGTCGCTCATGTCGACGAAGCGCGTCGTCACCCATGCGCCGTTGGTGCCCGGCATCGGGATCGGCTCGACATCCTGCTCGTTGGTCACGAACGCTTCCGGCAGCGGAATGCCGTCGACGGCCTGGTAATGCTTGCGGATCCAGTGGAAACGCACCGCGGCATCGCTGACGTTGTGCAGCGTCCAGTCGGCGCCCGGCGGAATGAACGCATAGCCGCCCGGCTTCAGCGTGTGCTGCTTGCCCTGCAGCGTCAGCTCGGCCTCACCTTCGACGACGAACAGCACGGCTTCGGCGTGCTTGTCCTGCTCGGGCTTGTCGCTGCCGCCGCCCGGATTCACTTCGACGATGTACTGCGAGAAGGTTTCCGCGAAACCCGACAGCGGGCGGGCGATCACCCACAGGCGCGTGTGGGTCCAGAACGGCAGCCAGCTCGTGACGATGTCGCGCATCACACCCTTCGGGATCACCGCGTACGCCTCGGTGAACATCGCGCGGTCGGTCAGCAGATCCGTCTGCGGCGGGTGGCCGCCGTGCGGCGCGTAATACGTTGTCTTAGACATATTGCATCCAGGCAATGGGTTGGTCCGGCCCCGGGCGCAAACGGCATCGAGCGGTTCGCCTGCGCGGGAAACGCACATGCGACGGCGGGACGTCGTTGCCGGGGTGGCTTGAAAGCGCATGCGCCTTCGGTCGGTCGGCCAGGCTTCGCGTCGGGTCCGTCCGTCGGGCGAACGCGGCGGCCCGGGTGGTCGGGCCGGCGGTCGGGCCGCGGCCCTCGCGATCATGCAGCGAGGCGCGATGGCGGCACGGCTCGACTCGGTACGCGAGCATCGCCGACGATAGCGAAGTCGATCTCGATCGACCAATTAAATGTTGCGATGGTATCCATTCGATTTCCCACTACCCAGCGGCGCCCGCGATGCGCGGTCGGGGAGGCGCTGCGGGGCGCGCCGGCTATCGGGGAAATCCTGACGGTTGCGAGTGCTCTCGCGATGGGTCCGTGCACGACAACGCAGCGTACAAGCGCCCGTCTCGATGCATCCCGTTACGAGAACCGAAGGCAGCCGATACGTGCGCGGCAGTTGACCGCTGCGGCATGGTCGCGGGATACGGTCAGGTCAGAACGAGCCGACGTGTCGAAGGAAAAGCGGATGGCATTCGGCCGCCCCTGTCCCGGGCACATTCGGACGCGGCAACTGATGTCGTCGAGAAACGGAGAAAACAGCGGAAGGAGAATGACCGGCCCGTCGATCGGGCACATGGCAGCGGCTGATGGAGCCGGAGGAGAATCGCCGGTCTGGCCGGCGAAGCGGCCCGGCAGCGTGCCGGGCTGAATCTCGCGTCGGGATGCCGACGCCGTCGGCGCGCCGGTGCGCGGGTCGCGCACCGGGTCGCGCCAGCGGCGATCAGTCCCAGTCGCGGTGGTGACGATGCTTGCGGCGATGGTAGCCGCGGTCCCCGTGATCGCGATCGTACGAGCTGCGCGACATGTTGCCGCCGAGCGCCGCGCCGGCGCCGCCGCCGACGGCCGCGCCCAGCAGGCCGCCCGTGCGGCCGCCCATCGCGTTGCCTGCGGCGGTACCTGCGCCGCCGCCGAGGGCGCCGCCGATGATCGCGCCGGTGCGCTCGCGACGGTTCGACGTCACCGCGCCGCCGGCGCCACCGCCGATCGCGCCGCCGATGACGGAGCCCGTGCTGCCGCCAACCGCGCCGCCGACCGCTGCGCCGGCAACCCCGCCGAGCGCGCCGCCGAGCGCGTTGTTCAAGTCACCGGCCATTGCCGGCAGTGCAGTCGCGCCGGTCAACGCGGCGACGACGAGAGCGGGGGCGATTTTCTTCCACATTCCCGTATTCTTCCTTGTTCGCAATTCTGGTTATCGAGGTCCGCCCGGTACGACGATCTGAATCGATCGACATCGGGCCAGGCATTGTGCCGTACCGCGGACCAATTCATTTCAACGAGCTTGCGGCGAAGAATAGCACCGGTCCCGCATTCCTGCCGTGGACATTGTGGTAACAAGTTGTTTACGAATAACAGACGATGAACGAGCGCGCCGAATCCGGCTGAAACCCTTGCCGGTATTGGCTTTGGCAAGGGTCCGGCCCTGCCTCGCGACAAGCCGGTCATGCAGGCGGCCGTACATTCGAGACACACGTGGCAACACATCTGCACATGTCGAGAGCGGGTCTCCGAACGAGGGTCCGGGGGGAAGATGCCGAGGGTCAGTACACGCCGGGCAGCAACCGCCACGTCCGCGCGCAGTACGCGTCGTACTCGGCGCCGAATTGCGAACGCAACAATGCCTCCTCCGAGCGAATTCGCGCGACGAGCGGCACCAGCGTCAGCACGACCAGCAGCACGCCGACGCCCGAACGGAACGCCAGCGCCCAGCCGAACGAATTGACGACCAGGCCCAGATAGCTCGGATTGCGGATACGGCTGTAGATACCGCCGGTCACGAGCGTATGGCCCGGCTGGATCGCGACGAGCCCGCTGAAGCGCTTGCCGAGCACGAACACGGGCCACATCCGCAGCACGCCGCCCGCGAGGTACAGCACGACGCCGATCCAGCGCACCGTGTCGCCGCCGAACGTCCAGACGTCGAGCCGGTCGGTCAGCGCGGGCAGGTACGCGAGCAGGAAGCCGCTCACCGCGAACGCCGCGAGCACCCAGCGGTTGTCGCGACTCTCGCGCTCTCCGCTGCTCAGGTTGCCTTCGGTGAACAGCGCGGTGACGGCCATCGCGAGCGTCGCGAGCGCGACGACGGTCAGCTGTGGATGCGAGAAGAATGCAGCGAACCCGCCGATGCCGAGCACGGCGAGCCCGAGATAGACGAGCGTGGACAGGCTCGACAGAACGATGACCTTGGGGGTGGCTGTCATGACGGCCTCGCGGGGATACGCATTCCTGTGAAGTATAGGAACTGCGCACCCCGAGTGCCGTGCAGCACCGTCATGCGGCGCGCGAACGCGCGTGCCTCGTCCTGCCGACGGCAGCCGACCGGGCCGGTATGGCCGCGGCCGGCGTGCTGCGACAGCTCAGCGGATGTGGAAGTGGCCGCCGATGCCGACGGTGACGGGTGGCGCGTAATACGCGGGCGCATACCCGTAGTAGGCCGGCGCGGGCGCGTAGCCGTACGGCGGCGCGACGTAGCAGCCGGACAGGCCGCCGATCAGGGCAAGCGTGATGAGAAGTCTGGACATGGCTCGGTTCCCGGCGCGAAAGACGAATGGCATCTCGCGAAGGCCGCGCCGCCGCGTGTCGCCGCACCACGCGACAGCCGGCACGAAGAGGCGATCCGCCCCTCCTGTCGCTCGATGAAACAATGCGCGGAGTCTAGCGCCGGGCCCGCCCGGCCGAGTTTCCCGGGCGGTTACACGTGTTACCTGGTGTGACCGCAGAAACAGGTTCTGGCGGCGCAGCGGCCGGCCGGTGGGCGGCCGCTGCGCCGGGGGCGGACGGGGTTGTTACACGAAGCGGGCACGAATGCGCTGCGCGAGCGCTTCGAGCGTCGCGGCGTCGGCGATGTCGCGCGCGTGCATCCGCAGCTCCGCGCCTTCCCAGCGCGGAATCACGTGGAAATGCACATGCGGGACCGTCTGGCCGGCTGCCGCGCCGTTGAACTGGCCGATGAACACGCCGTCCGGCTCGAGCGCCGCGCGCACCGCCGCCGCGACACGCTGCGTCATGCGGATGCCGGCCGCGGCCGCATCGCCGGACAGCTCGAAAATCTGCGCGGCCGGCTCCTTCGGGATCACGAGCACGTGACCGTCGGCCTGCGGCATCAGATCCATGATGGCGAGCGTCGCGTCGTCTTCGGCGACCTTCACGCACGGCAGTTCGCCACGCAGGATTTTGGCGAACGGGTTGTTGTCGTCGTAGGACATGGCGTTTTCCGATCTCGATTGGACAGTGGGACTGGGACAGCAATGCCGGACGATTATCGGCCGACGGCCCGCCCGATATCAACACGCCCGACGCGCGACGCGTGCCGGATTGTGGAGCGGGCGGCAACGCGCCTGCATGCGGCCGTCGTCACGCGTCACGCAACCGCGATTGCAACGCATCGCCCGAACCTGCGACACTGCCGCATCGTTGCCGGCCGGCACGCCACCGAGGACGCTCGCGCATGACGATCCCCCTCAAGAAGCTGATTCTGCGCGGTATCGCGCTCGCGCTCGTGGCCGCGATCGGCTATACGGGCATCATGCTGTCGCGGCTCGCGCCGATCGCGACCGGCTATGCGGCCAAGGCGCTGTGTTCGGGCGTGTTCGTGTCGGGTCGCCCGGCCGCGTCCGTGATCGACGTCGACATCATGGCCGGCGTCCATCCGCTGCTGAAACTGGTACGCCCGTCGCTCGATCCCGACCATCATCGCGCGGTGGCGACGTTCGCCGGCTTCGCCGAACGCGAAGCCGACTTCCGGCCCGGGCTCGGCTGCACGCTCGCACTCGGGGCCCCGACCGGTGCGGCGGCGGCCACCTTGCCGGCCGCGTTGCCGCCCCTCCCCGATCCACCGGTCGCGCCGCCCGACCCACCCGCACCGGCCACGCCGCCCGCCGGCATCGACGCACGCAAGCTGCAGACCGCGCTCGACCGCGCATTCGACGAACCCGATCCGGCGCGGCCGCGGCGCACGCGCGCGGTCGTCGTGATGTGGCGCGGCCAGGTGATCGCCGAACGCTATGCGCCCGGCTTCACGGCCGACACGCCGCTGCCCGGCTGGTCGATGACGAAGACCGTGACCGCCGCGCTGGTCGGCACGCTGGTCGCACGGCACAAGCTGTCGCCGGACGCGTCGGCGCTGCTGCCCGAATGGCGCGGCAGTGGCGATCCGCGCGCGGCCATCACGCTCGATGAGCTGCTGCGTATGACGAGCGGCCTGCAATTCAACGAGGACTACGACGACCCGCTGTCCGACGTCGCGGTGATGCTGTTCACGCAGCCCGATACCGCACGGTTCGCGTCGGCGAAACCGCTTGCCGCGACGCCCGGCGCGCAGTGGTCGTACTCGAGCGGCACGAGCGCGATCGTCGCGCGCGTGATGCGCGAAGCGCTGGGCGGCAGTGACGGCGACTATCTCGCATTTCCGCGCCGCGCGCTGTTCGCGCCGCTCGGGATGCGCAGCGCGGTGTTCGAGCCCGATGCGTCCGGCACGCTCGTCAGCGCGTCGTACCTGTATGCGAGCGCGCGCGACTGGGCGCGCTTCGGGCAGCTTCTGCTGCAGGACGGCGTGTGGAACGGGCAGCGGCTGCTGCCGGAAGGCTGGGTGCGTTACCTGACGCGCGCGACGCCGCAGTCGTCGCGACAGGAATTCGGCGCGCAGCTGTGGGTGAAGGTGCCGGAGCCGTTCAACGATCGCGATCCGCATGCACGCGCGATGCCGGCCGACGCGTTTCATGCGGTCGGCCATGAAGGCCAGTTCGTGAGCGTGGTGCCGAGCCGCGAGCTGGTGGTCGTGCGGCTCGGCCTGTCGAGGCCGGAAGCCGCGTGGAATCACGAGGCGTTTCTCGCGCGCGTGCTCGACGCGGTGCCGGCGCCCGGTGCGTGACGACGCGCCCTTGCCCGCCGTACGCGCTACGGCGGCGATCATGGCGACGCCGCCGCTTCAGCGCTATCCGCGCTGCACTACGGATTCGCGCTGCCGCCGTACTGCTTGAACCCTTCGCGCGTCGCGAGGCGTTCGATGTAGCGCGACACCGCCGGCAGGTCCGGATGCTCGAACGGCGTGCCGAACCAGCGGTTCACCGACAAACCGATCGGGATATCCGCGAGCGTGAACGTGTTTCCGGCCACGTACGCGCCGGTCTTTTCGAGCTGCGCGTTCAGCACGCGCATGTGCGTCGTCCAGCCCGCGATCGACCGCGCGATGCCGTCCGGATCCTGGTGGTCGGGCGACTTGCGCACGAGGCCGAGGAATGCGCCGACCCACGAGCGGTTCAGGTCCGAGCCCTGCCAGTCGATCCACTGGTCGACGCGCGCACGCGCCTGCGGCTCGGCCGGATACAGCGCATCGCCGCCGTAGCGATTCGCGAGGTAGCGGATGATCGTGTTCGATTCCCACAGCACGAAATCGTCATCCTTGATGACGGGCACGAGCGCGTTCGGATTCAGCGCGAGATAGGCCGGATCGTGGGTCGTGCGGAAGCCCGCGCCCCAGTCTTCCTGTTCGAACGGCAGGTTCAGCTCGGTGCACAGCCACAGCACCTTGCGAACGTTGATGGACGGAATCTTGCCGAGGACGTGCAGCATGCAGTCTCCTTGAGAGGTCGGGTGCGGAGCGTTGGGCGCGCACGGCACGCGCCCAACGCGTTCACGCCGAATTTATACACGACCTCGCGGAAAACGGCAGACCGCGGGCGCGAAATCGGTGTGCGGCCGATTCGTCAGGTCGCGCAGCGCGTGCTCGGCCGTCGGGAAGCGGAACATGAATCCGTCCTGATGCAGCCGTGCCGGCACCACGCGCTGCCCGTCCAGCAGCAGCTCGGCCATCTCGCCCATCGCGGCGCGCAACGGCGCGGCCGGCACGTGCAGGAACGCCGGGCGGCGCAGCACCTTCGTCACGACCTGCACGAACGCGCGCTGGGTCAGCGGCACCGGCGCGACCGCGTTGTAGACGCCGCGCATGCCCGTGTTGGACATCGCTCGCGCGACGATCCGCAACACGTCGTCGCGGTGAATCCAGCTCATCACCTGCGCGCCGTCGCCGAATCGTCCGCCCAGCCCGACGTAATGCGGCAGCAGCATCGGCCGCAACGCGCCGCCCGGGCCGAACACGATGCCCAGCCGCAGCACCACCGCGCGCACGCCGTGGCGCTCGAGCGGTTGCACGGACTGCTCCCACTGCCGGCACAGCTCGGACATGAAGCCGGTGCCGGTACTGCTGCCTTCGTCGAGCCGTTCGTCGCCCGGCCGTACGCCGTAGTAGCCGATCGCCGACGCCTGGATCCACGTGCGCGGCTTGACCTCGGCGGTCTCGACCCAGCGCGTCAGCGCCTGCGTGACGCCGGCGCGGCTGGCGAGCAGCAGCGCCCGCCGGCGTTTGCTCCAGCGTGCGCCCAGCACCGGCGCGCCGGCGAGATTGACGACCGTGTCGAAGCGCTCGTGCGGCTGCAACTGGTCGACCGACGTCACGCTGCGCACGCGGCCTTGAAACAGGTAAGCCGCGCGCAACGGATCGCGCGCCAGCAACGTGACCATATGCCCAGCATCGAGCAACTGGTTCACGAGCGCTTCGCCGATGAAGCCGGTCCCGCCGGTAACGAGTACGTTGCCCGGCCGCTGCCCGGCGAACGGGTTGGCGGCCGGCGCGCGTGGCGCGATGCGGCACGCGGCGATCCCGTCGCGCACGCCCGACAGCGTCACGCCGACGGCGAACAGGGTGAGCAACCAGCCGCGCCAGCCGAGGTCGATCGGCTGCAGCGCGGTCGGCGCATGCGCCCATACGGCGAGTTGCATCGCGATCATCCCGAACAACGCGCCGCCGTTGACGGCCAGCAGCGTATGCAGCACGCGCTCGGTCGCCGGCAGCTTGCGGCTCTGGTCCTCGACGACGAAATCCCACAACGTCAGCACCACTTCGACGAACACAACCGCCGCGAGCGCCGCGACCCACGCGCCGTGAAACGCGACGTTCGCGATCGACGCGAACACGAGGCCGTACAGCACGGACCGTACCGCGTGAATCGCCAGTTCGAGCCGCGCGCGGGGGCGGTGCGGCAGGTCCTGCGTGAGTTCGTGGTGGTAAAGCGTATCGAATGCGCCCATCGCGCCCTGCACGATCAGCAGGTTGAGCGCCCAGTCGAAAGCCGGCAACGTGTTCATGCGGTATCCCTCCTCCGCAACCAGACCAGCGGCGGCACCATCGTGACGAGGGCGGCAACGTCGATCGCCACGTGCCCCCACACCTGCGCCTGCCACGACAACAGCATGTCCTGCGGCGCCCAGATCGACAGGCCGGCCAGCAGCCAGCCCCACACTTGCCGTTTCCGCAGCCGGTTGCCGAGATGGACGAGCGCGAACATCCAGACCGCGGCGCACTGCACCGTCGCGCCGAGCAGCGACATCCACCATATCTGCTGGACGCGCGCGGCTTCGGGCGCCGCTGTCGACCAGAAATGCCGCTCGATGTCGCGGTGGTACGCGTCGAGCCAGGATGCGCCGGCGATCCACGGAATGGCCGCGCCGACCAGCAGGTGCGCGATAGCCGCTGTGTACATCGCGCTCACAGCGACGCGGCGCAGGGAGTCGCGCGGCGGGCGATTCGCCGCCGCGCTTTCGGCGTTCCTGCCGATGCTGCACGCGCCGCCTTCGCAGCAGGCTTGCGCGCGATACCCGAGCCAGCGCGATACGGCATATCGGTTGCGTGCCAGGCGGCGATACAGCGGCGCGAACACGGCACGCATCGCCGGCACGCGAAGCAGCCAGGCGAACCCGCGACGCCCGACCAGCGCATGGGCGGCGGCGATGCCGTCGATGCCGGTCAGCATGCGTCCGTCGGGCAGACGCGCATGCAGTTCGCGATTCAGCGCGGGCAGGTCGACACCCAGCGGCGCCGGATCGAAACCCGGTTCGGCGATGTCGACGAACGCCAGCCGATGTCGCGCGTCGCGGGCGTCGAGACGCCGGATTTCCGCGACGCATAACGAACATCGCCCATCGAAGTAGAGAACCAATTCACATGCGTCCACGCTTCGCACTCCTTGTTGTTATCGCAAGCATCATGAACCGATCGATCGACTGCTTTCACGCGTGCGCCGCCGCTCCCGCGCGACGGCGACAGGCTTACATCGGCTTGACTACCATCAGGAAGTAGACGGTCAGCATCGCGAAGAACGCCGGATAGCCAAGCAGTTCCCAGCGCTTCGCATAGCGCCAGTAGCGCTCGGGCAACGCGGCATCGCCGTTCGCGTGCGCGAGCTTCGCCATCGATGCAAGTTCGAGTTGCAGCCACACGACCGGCAGCCAGCACGCACCGGCGACCGCATACAGCACGATCGACGCGAGCAGCCACGGCGTATGCCACGGCCAGCCGGCCGTGTGCGCGAGCCACAGCCCGGACGCCGGCTGGAAGACCACGGCCGGCGTCGTGAACCACCAGTCCGCGCGCACGACGAGCCGCGACACGGCCGCGATCGCGGGTATCGACCGCGTGCGGTTCGCGAAGAACAGATAGAACGCGGTGCCGAACCCCGTGCCGACCAGCAGCACCGAAGACAGGATGTGAAGCGCCTTGATGACGAGATAGGTATTCATGCGTGTTCTTCTTCTGAATAGAGGATCAGCAGGATGGCGAGCATCGGCACGTTCTTGAGCACGGGGCCGAACGGCTCGGCCAGCAGGCCCGGCATCGTGACCGCGATGACCGCCGAGTACGCGACGATCAGCGCCGCCTGCGCGGCCCACAGGCGCCGCGACGGCGCGACGACCGTCGCGATGCCGAACGCAAAATCCAGCGCGCTGGCCGCGTAAAGCGCGATCAGCGCGGGGAGGCCCGTCAGGTGCGCAGGCGCCAGCAGCGCAAGGCTCGCGTGCAGCGGATGGATGAAGGCGCTCGCGATCGCCGTCCAGATCCACACGATCGCGAGCGCGCCCAGCAGCAACGGGCGCCGCCACATCGCGAGCGCGTCGCGGCGCAGCGCGGCGGCTTCCGCGCCGATGAAGCTGCCGAGGCCGCGCGGCGGGCGGCCGAGCACAGCCGCGGTGGCCGCCGGGTCGCCCGTGTTGCCGCCGCGCAGCATCGTCCACGTGTCGCGCGTCAGCATCGCCCCCGGCAGCGTGCCGAGCAGTGCGGCCGCCGCGCCGACCAGCGGGCCCGGCAGCGTCACGCGGGCCGCCGGCGGAAATCCGAGCGCGGCACGGTAGCCGGCCAGCATCTCGCGGTATTCGACTTCGTCGCTGCCGACCACGTCGATCACCCGGCCGCCGGCCGCTCGCGAATCGCCCGGCTGTACGACGAGCCGCGCCACGACTTCGGCGAGATCGTCGACATGCACCGGGCGCAGCCGCTGACGGCCGCCCGCCGGCAATACATGTACGGGCAGGCTCGCGAGCATCCGGAAAAACCGCGCGGACGCGCCGGCCGCCCCGTGGACGAGCGCTGGGCGCACGATGCGGAAGTCGATCGGCAGCGTCTGCAGGAAGCGGTCAGCCGCCTGCTTGCTCGCGAAGTACCGCGTGTCGCCGCGTTCGACCCCGAGCGCCGAGATCTGGATCACGCGCCGCACGCCGGCCAGGCAGCACGCGGTAAAGAGCGCGCACGGCGCGGCGCGATGCACGGCGTCGAGCGTCGCGCCGCGTCGATCGGCCAGCATGCCGACCGCGTTGATCACCACGTCGACGCCCTTCAGCCGCGCGAGCCACGCTTGCGGATCGACGTCCCGCGCGAAGTCGATCGCGACGTCGTGCGGGCCGGCCGCGCGGCGCACGCCGCGCAGCACGCGATGCCCGCCGGCTTCGAGCC
Organism: Burkholderia sp. AU28863; assembly: GCF_002223195.1. Taxonomy (NCBI): domain Bacteria; kingdom Pseudomonadati; phylum Pseudomonadota; class Betaproteobacteria; order Burkholderiales; family Burkholderiaceae; genus Burkholderia; species Burkholderia sp. AU28863. The sequence continues at coordinate 160,951 of NZ_NKFE01000006.1, forward strand.
GCGCGCACAGCGCCTGTCCGATGAAGCCGTTCGCACCGCAGACGAGCACGGTCATGCCGCGCACGCCGGTGCGATCGGGCGGGCAGGTAGACGGCAAGGCTGCGTTCATGTTCATCCTTTATTTACAGTTATTTCTGTACAGACAGAAATAACAACCCCGAAAAAGCGGGCTGCGTGCCCGCTCTGCCGTTACCGCTTACTTCGATGGCTTGCGCCTGACCGTCTGGCTGATCTTCGCGCCGATGCCGAGCGCCTTCATCAGCGTATCGGGCTTGAGCCGCAGCATTTCGTCGGACCAGGTCGTGAGCGTCTCGACGAACTGCAGCGTGTCGCGGATGCGCTGTTCGGTCTCGCGGCTCTCGTTCGCGATGTCCGGATTCGTCAGGCAATCGCGCAGCACCGTGAGCGTCGGCTCGATCTCGCGCTGACGCCGCCCTTCGACGATCAGCTTGAACAACTCCCAGATGTCGGTCGACGTCTCGAAGTGGTCGCGGCGGTCGCCCAGCACGTGCACGACCTTCGCGAGCCGCCACGCCTGCAATTCCTTCAGGCTCGTGCTGACGTTGGAGCGTGCGACGTTGAGCGTCTCGGCGATCTCGTCGGCCGCAACCGGCCGTCCGGCCAGGTAGAGCAGCGCGTGAATCTGCGCGACAGTACGGTTGACGCCCCACCGCGAGCCCATTTCGCCCCAGTGGAGAATGAATCGTTCGGCAATCGGTGTGAGTTCCATGGTGGGGAATTTAGTTTTTTCAGTTATTTCTGTCAAGAGAGAAACAACCAGGCGATCCGGCGCCTTCCGGCCGTGCCCGCCCGCCATCGGCCGCTTCCTTTACAATGCGCGGGATTTTTCCGATTTCAGGCCGTCCGCGCCTTTCTGACTAGAGGTTCTCCCATGATCATCAAACCGCGCGTGCGTGGCTTCATCTGCGTGACGACTCATCCGGTCGGCTGCGAAGCCAACGTCAAGGAACAGATCGATTACGTGACTTCGCACGGCCCGATCGCCAACGGCCCGAAAAAGGTGCTCGTGATCGGCGCGTCGACCGGCTACGGCCTCGCCGCCCGGATCTCGGCCGCCTTCGGCTCGGGCGCGGACACGCTCGGCGTGTTCTTCGAGCGCGCCGGCAGCGAAACGAAGCCCGGCACGGCCGGCTGGTACAACAGCGCCGCGTTCGAGAAATTCGCCGCCGAAAAGGGGCTGTATGCGCGCAGCATCAACGGCGACGCATTCTCCGACAAGGTCAAGCAGGTCACGATCGACACCATCAAGCAGGATCTCGGCAAGGTCGATCTCGTCGTCTACAGCCTCGCCGCGCCGCGCCGCACGCACCCGAAGACGGGCGAGACCATCAGCTCGACGCTCAAGCCGGTCGGCAAGGCCGTCACGTTCCGCGGCCTAGACACCGACAAGGAAGTGATCCGCGAAGTGTCGCTCGAGCCGGCGACGCAGGAAGAGATCGACGGCACCGTCGCGGTGATGGGCGGCGAGGACTGGCAGATGTGGATCGACGCGCTGGCCGACGCCGGCGTGCTGGCCGACGGCGCGAAGACTACCGCGTTCACGTATCTCGGCGAGCAGATCACGCACGACATCTACTGGAACGGCTCGATCGGCGAAGCGAAGAAGGATCTCGACAAGAAGGTGCTGTCGATCCGCGACAAGCTGGCCGCGCACGGCGGCGATGCGCGCGTGTCGGTGCTGAAGGCCGTCGTCACGCAGGCCAGCTCGGCGATCCCGATGATGCCGCTGTACCTGTCGCTGCTGTTCAAGGTGATGAAGGAAACCGGCACGCACGAAGGCTGCATCGAGCAGGTGTACGGGCTCCTGAAGGACAGCCTGTACGGCGCGACGCCGCACGTCGACGCAGAAGGCCGCCTGCGCGCGGACTACAAGGAGCTCGATCCGCAGGTGCAGGCGAAAGTCGTCGCGATGTGGGACAAGGTGACGAACGAGAACCTGTACGAGATGACCGACTTCGCGGGCTACAAGACCGAGTTCCTGCGCCTGTTCGGCTTCGAGATCGCCGGCGTCGACTACGACGCGGACGTGAACCCGGACGTGAAGATCCCGGGCATCATCGACACGACGGTCTGACGGGCCGATCCGCCGCCGCGCGCACGGCGCGGGCGGCGGGTTCGCCCTGCCGGCGGCTTCAACGCGGCGCCGGTTCTTCCAGATAGACGCCCGACGACAGCGTGGCCTTCACCTGCCGCGTGAATTCGTCGGTCGACACTTCCTCCGCCCCTGCCTCGACGGCGTCGTACGCCTGGCGCACGACGTCGGACGGCGTGGCCTTCGGCACGTCGAGGCCGGCAGTCAGATCGGTATCGATGAAGCCGGCATGCAGCCCGACGACCTGCGTGCGCTGCTCGCGCAGCGAATGGCGCAGCCCGTTGGTCAGCGCCCATGCAGCCGATTTCGATACGCCGTAGCCCGACAGGATCGGCCGGTTCACCCAGCTCGCGACCGACAGGATGTTCAGGATCGCGCCGCCGCCGTGGGCCGCGAGCGTTCCCGCAAATGCGCGCGACATCGCCAGCATCCCGAACACGTTGGTCTCCAGGTGCGCGCGCAATGCATCGACCGCGCCGTCGTCGGTCAGGCTGCCGAGCCGCGCGATGCCGGCGTTGTTGATCAGCAGCGTGACGTCGCGCGCCGCCTCGGCCGCCGCGGCGACCGCCGCCGGATCGGTCACGTCGAGCTTCACGGGCACCACGCCCGGCAGCGTCACGCTCGCCGGATCGCGTGCGCCCGCATAGACCTTGCGCGCACCGCGCTCGAGCGCCTGCTTCGCGAACTCGAGGCCAAGCCCGCGGTTCGCGCCCGTGATGAAAACGACTGCACCTTCGATCTTCATGACCCTTCCTTTCGGAGATTGAATCCCGTGCGCGCCGGTTCGCCACACGCTCGGAATCCGGTGAAAAACCACGCTGCCATCGCGTACCGAACCGTTGCACCGCCGGCCGCCAGCCGGGCCGTCCCGCCGTCCGCGCCTCGCTCTGGACCCGGACCGACTTCGATCCACGCCGCGCCGGGTTGCTTCGCTTCGTCCGCGAAGTCGGCTACACTTGAACCTCAATGTCGATCACCATCGTCTTTGCGATGCATGGTGCCAGCGCGAGGCCGACACGTCAATGGTGGTCGCCATTGTGTTTTTCAATCGACGCAATTGCCGGAAAGAGGGAGGGATCGATGGGCGTCTCGAGACAACAGGCAGCCGACAACCGCAACGCGATCGTCGCGGCCGCCGAGCGGCTGTTCCGGGTGCGCGGCGTCGATGCCGTCGGGCTGACGGAATTGATGAAGGAAGCCGGCTTCACGCAGGGCGGCTTCTACAATCATTTCAAGTCGAAGGACGCGCTGGTCGCCGCCGTGGTGGACAAGGCCATGCAGGATCGCGCGGATTCGCCGAGCGCCGGCAGCGTCGCGAAACAGGTGACGGCGTACCTGTCGGGCGCGCATCGCGACAACGTCGAAGCCGGCTGCCCGCTGTCGGGCTTCGCGGGCGATGCGCCGCGGCTGACCGATGCGGCGCGTGCCTGCTACACGCGCGGCGTCGCCGCGTATCTCGACCGGCTGGAACGCATGGTCGCCACGGAAGGCCCGGCCGCGGCCGACCCGCGCGGCGACGCGATCGCCGTCCTCAGCCAGATGGTCGGCGCGCTGGTGCTGTCACGAGCGGTTGCCGGCACCGATCCCGCATTCGCCGACGAGATTCTCGATGCGGCGCGCCGCGCGCTCGTGGAGCAGCCGGACGGCCCGGCCGGGCCGGCATAGCGGCGCGGCGCCGTTCGCACGCGACCGCATCGCCATCGCTCGCTACCGGGCTGCCCGCGCGGCATCCCACAGCGGCTGCGCGCCGCGCGCCGCGTTCCACGCGGCAAACTGCGTGCGCCACGACTCGAACGGTTGCGCGAGCGGATGGCGCGGATCGTCGCTGAGCGAATACGCCATCCCTTCGATCAGCCAGCGCGGCTTCGTCACGACCGCGACGTTGCCGAGCACTTCGGCCTGGCGGTGATGGATCAGTTCATGTGCGAGAAAGTAGGTCTGCCAGCCGCGCGGGGCGACGATCACGCCGAAATCCCCGAGCGTCAGCGCCGCGCGCGAGCCGAGGCCGAACGCGTCGGCGCACGCGCGTGTCGAGCAGAACACGACGCGCGGTGAAGCCCGAAACGCGCCGACGGCCGCCGCCGCGCGCGCGTAGCCGTCGCGATAGAGCTGCCGCGCCTCGTCGAGCTTCGCGGCGTCGTCCGTGCAGATGTCGGCGCTCGGGCACGACACGCCGGGAACCAGCGCGGGCGCGACGACGCGCAGCGGCTTGACGAGCGCATACGCGGCAATCGGCAGCGCGACGAGGAAGCCCGCGAGGGCGAAAGCGAGATGGGAGCGTTTCATCGAGGCGGCGGTTTGACGGATGCCATTATGCGAGCTGCTTGTGGAAAAACGTCGTCGCGCACAGCGCGCCGTCGGGCATCAGCGCAAAGTTCGGCACGATGCCGACGCGCTGCCAGCCGGCCCGTTCGTACAGCCGCTCGGCGTCGCCACCCGTCACCGTGTCGAGCACGAGCACCGTCTTGCCGGCGTCGCGCGCGGCCGCGTCGGCCGCCGCCATCAGGCGCGCCGCGACGCCCTGCCGGCGCGCGTGCCGCGACACGAGCATCTTCGCGATGTCCGCGCGGTGCGGCTGGTTCTCGGGCTGCGCGGTCACGACCTGCACGGTGCCGACGATCCGGCCGGACGCATCCTCGGCGACGAGCAGGATGCGCTCGTCGTTCGCGACGCCTTCGGCCACGCGCGTCCAGAATGAGACGGCGGTCGGCCGCTCGATCGGCAACATGAAGCTGACGGATGCGCCGCCTTCGACGCAATCGATCAGCACGTCGGCCAGCGCGTCGACACAGGCCATCGCTTCGCTCGCGCCGACGCGGCGGACGGTAACAGGTTCGGTCATGCCATCTCCGGTAGTCAGGTGGGCCGCACGCGCGGGTTCGGGGCGGGCTCGGAACGAACGCCGGCCGGGCGTCGAAGCGCGCGCCACGACGGCAGGTATCCGACAACGCGGCGCGCGGTCGGCGCGTGTTACCGCCCCATCATCGTACGCGACGAAAATTGTCGCTGCAGCGGTGTCGACATCGCCTACACTTAGCCGAATGGATAACCTTCACCCGCACATCAGCGCCGTGTTCCATGCGCTCGCCGATCCGACGCGCTGCGCGATCGTCAGCGCGCTCGGCCATGGCGAGCGGACCGTCTCCGCGCTGGCCGCGCCGTTCGACATGGCGCTGCCGTCGTTCATGAAGCATGTCGCCGTGCTCGAGCGCAGCGGCCTCGTGGAGACCCGGAAAACCGGCCGCTCGCGCACCTGCGCGCTCGTCGGCAGCCGGCTGACCGAGGCCGAGGCATGGCTCGCCGCGCAGCGCGCGCAGTGGGAAGCGCGATCCGATCGTCTCGTCGAATTCGTCGAACGCCGTCACCAGGAGGAGCAAGATGTCAGCCAGCCACGTCGAACCCGCTGAAGCCCACGACCTCGTCATCACCCGCACGTTGCGCGCGCCGCGCCACGCGCTGTGGCGCGCATGGACCGACCCCGAACTGCTGAAGGAATGGTGGTGCCCGAAGCCGTGGACCACCGAGGTACGCGCATTCGACCTGCGGCCGGGCGGCGCTTTCCATACGTTCATGCGCGGCCCCGACGGCGGCACGAGCGACAACCCCGGCTGTTTCCTCGACATCGTGCCGGAATCGCGCATCGCGTTCACGTCGATGCTCGCGGGCGGCTGGCGGCCGCAGACGCCGTGGCTGGGCTTCACGGCGATCGTCACGATGGCCGACGACGACGCGGGCAGCCGCTACGAGGCGCGCGTGATGCATCCCGACGCGGCGACGCGCGAGCGCCACGAAGCGCTCGGCTTTTTCGAGGGCTGGAACACCTGCATCACGCAACTCGACGCGTTCGCCGCCACCCTGCGCTGAACGCCGCTTCGCGTGCGGTCATTGCATGCCGCCGCGCCCGCGCCTAGCATTCCTGAAGGAAGCATGACGACACGCCGGGCGCCGGCGTGCACCGTCTCGCACGCTTCGCGGGAGGCGACATGTTGCACACGCACACGCATTCGACCCGGGTCAGCCGGCACCTGAACGCCCCGCGCGGGCGCGTCTATCGTGCGCTGCTCGACCCGCACGCGGTCGAGCAATGGAAAGTGCCCGACGGCATGACGTGCCGCGTGCACGCGTACGACACGCGCGAAGGCGGCGCGCTGCGCGTGTCGCTGAGCTACGACGCGCCGTCGGCCGGCGCCGGCAAGACCACCGCGCACACCGACACCTATCACGGCCGCTTCGTCACGCTCGTGCCCGACGAGCGGATCGTCGAGATCGATGTATTCGAAACCGACGACCCGATGCTGCGCGGCGCGATGACGATCACGATCACGCTGTCCGACGAAGCGGGCGGCACGCGTGTGGACGCGGTGCACGACGGCGTACCGCCCGGCGTGCCGGCCGCCGACAACGAGACCGGCTGGCAGATGGCGCTGGCGCGGCTCGCGGCGCTGGTGGAAGCGGGTTGACGCTCCGCACGCGCGTCAGCCGAGCCGGTAAGCGTGCGTGACCGTGCCGCGGAACAGCGCGTCGCGCTCGTCCGCGCCGGCCTGCGCGGTCAGCCGCTTGAATGCGTTCCAGCCGTTCACGAACGAATACGAGCCCTTGTCGACCGGGAAATTGCTCTCGAACATGCAGCGCCCGGGGCCGAACGCGTCGATACAGGTCATCATCCACGGCTTCCACGCGTCGGCGAGCTGCACCGACGACGGCGGCCTCGCGCCCTTCTGGAAATCGAACCCGTTGATGCGCATCCCGAGCCCGCCGACCTTCACGTACACGTTCGGCAATTGCGCGAGCGTGCGCATCGACGCCGACCAGCGCGCGAACACCTCCGGCCGCTTGTCCGCATAGCTGCCGATCCGCACGACGCCACCGCAATGATTGACGATGATCCGCGTCTCCGGGTTCGCTTTCGCGAGATCGAACAATTCGGGCAACTGCGGGAAGAACAGCCACGCGTCGTACGACAGCCCGAGCGGCGCGAGCTGCGCGACGCCGGCCCGGTACGCGGGATCGAGCAGCAGCCCGCGCGGCACCGCCGACAGCGGATTCGCGAGCGTCGGATCGGCATCCCACGTGCTCAGGTGCCGCACGCCGCGAAACCGTCCGCGCCCGGCTTCGACATGCGCTTCCAGCACGTCGCGCACGCGTTCGCCGAGCCGCAGGTCCGCATGACCGACGATGCCTTTCGCGACGGCCACGGGGCCGTGCTGCAGCGGCTCGGTCACGCCGGCGACATAGGCCGTCTCGCCCACCGGCTTCAGTTCGGCCGGGCCCGAATCGCGATAACGCGTCTGCGCCTGCATGTAGACGGACGCCTGGATGTTGTGGCCCGAGCGCGCGTCCTGCAGATAGTCGTCGAGCATGTAGATCCAGCCCGGCCGTTCGTAGAAGTGATGATGCGCATCGACGATCGGCAGGTCAGGCTCGAGTGCGGGTTCGAGCGCCGACGCGAGCCAGTCTGGACGAACCGCGAGGTAGTTGCTTTGCGTCATGCGTGGAGCTCCGTCGTTGGCTGCCGTCTCGGCAAGCGCGGGCAGCGCGAACGATGCGGCGGCCGCGCCGATCAACCGGCGCCGTTTGATCGAAAAGGTCATGTCATTCGCTCCGGTCGAAAGCGACCAGCGACAGCGTGAGCAACGTCGTGATCGCCAGGACGATCGCAAGGCCGAGCATCCCGGCCGTGAAGGTGCCGAAGCTGTCCTTCAGGTAGCCGACGAGATAGGGGCCCGCGAAGCCGCCGAGCGCGCCGATCGAATTGATCAGCGCCAGCCCGCCGGCCGCGGCCTGGCCGGACAGGAAGCGCGACGGCAGCGTGTAGAAGATCGTGCGGCCGGCGATCGTGCCGATCAGCGCGAGCGTGATGCCGACGAGCGCCGGCCCGAGCGTCAGGAAATGCGTCGACACGCCGAGCGCCACCGCGCCGATGAACAAGCCGATCGCCAGGTTCGCGATCGGGCCGCCGCGGCGGTCCACCCGCTTCGCCCACCACAGCAGCGCGATCGTGGCGAACAAGTAAGGCACCGCGGAGAGCCAGCCGGTCTGCATCGTCGACATCCCGTGCGCCTTCAGCATTTGCGGCAACCAGATGCCAATGCCGTACGAGCCCATCGTGAAGCCGAACGAGATCAGCGCGAGCACGTACACGCGCACGTCGCGCAGCGCGACGCCGAAGCGCTTCTTGCGCCCGGCCGCCGCGCCTTCGCGCTCGAACGCGCGCTGCAGCGCGGCGCGCTCGTCGTCCGACAGCCACGCGGCATTCGCCGGCGAATCCGACAGCAGCTTCAGCACGAGGAAGCCGAGCGCGCACGCGGGCAGCCCTTCGACGATGAACATCCACTTCCAGCCGGCGAGCCCGAGCGTGCCATCGAGTTGCAGCAGCCACGTCGACAGCGGACCGCCGACCAGCGACGACAGCGGCGTCGACACGGTGAACCACGCGAGCACGCGCGTGCGGTAGCTCGCCGGAAACCACACGGCGAGGAAGAAGATCACGCCGGGAAAGAAACCGGCCTCGCCGACGCCGAGCAGCAGCCGGATCGCGTAGAAGCTGGTCGGCCCGGTCGCGAGCGCGGTCGCGGCCGCCATCAGCCCCCACGTGATCATGATGCGCGCGAGCCAGCGGCGCGCACCGAAGCGGTACAGCGCGAGATTGCTCGGTACCTCGAACACGCAATAGCCGGCAAACATGATCCCCGCACCCCAGCCGAACTGCGTCGCCGTCAGCCCGAGATCGCGGTTCATCGTGAGCGCCGCGAAGCCGACGCTCGTGCGATCCAGATAGTTGAAGAAATACGCGAGCGCGAGCAGCGGGATGAAGCGCCACGCGGCCTTGCGCACGGCCCGTTGCTCGATCGACGCGTCGGCCTCGCGATCGGCGGCCAGCGCCGGGGAAGCGGATGTCATGGTTGTCTCCGTGGATGCGGCGATCCTCCCCGCGCGGCGCGCGGCCGGGACGCCTTTGTTCGTTCGATGAATCGCGACTGCGCTACGCGCTCGCCACTTCGTTCGCCGACGGCGCGCCGCCCTGCCCGTCGCCGTGCGCGGCGACGTCCGCGCCGTACCGCCCCGCGACGACGCCCGCATCGATCAGCGCGCGCGCGTCGTCCGGCGTGTAGCCCAGCTCGCCGAGCAGCGCGCACGTGTCCTGGCCGAGCGCGGGCGGCGCCGAGCGCAGCCGCAGGCGTTCGCCCGCGAGCGTCAGCGGCAGCAGCGCGGTGCGCGTGTCGACCGGCCGCCCGGCGCTGCTCGCGTCGGCCGGCAGCGTCACGGCTTCGAGGCCGCCCGTGGCGAGCAGATGCGGATCGTCGAACAGGTCCTGCGGCTTCGTGATCGGCGCGTACGGCAAGCCGGTCGATTCGAAGATCGCGCCGATCTCCGCGGCCGAGTACGGCGCAAGCCGCGAACGCAATTCCGGCAGCAGCCATTCGCGCGCCTGCACGCGCAGGTTGTTGGTCGCGAGCCGCGGATCGTTCTTCAGCGCGACCAGGCCGAACGCATCGCAGAACACCGCCCACTGCGTGTCCGACACGACCGCCAGAAAAATCTGTTCGTCGTCCTTGACGGAGAACACGTCGTAGACGGCCCACGCGGAAATCCGGCTCGGCATCGGCGACGCGGCCTGCCCCGTCACCGCGAACTGCATCATGTGCTGCGCGACGAGGAACACGTTGTTCTCGAACAGCGAACTCTGCACCTGCTGGCCGCGGCCCGTGCGCTCGCGCTGCGCGAGCGCGGCCATCGCGCCGATCGCGCCGAACATGCCGCCCATGATGTCGTTGACGCTCGCGCCCGCACGCAGCGGCCGCCCTTCCGGCCCCGTCATGTATGCGAGGCCGCCCATCATCTGCACGACCTCGTCGAGCGCGGTGCGATGCTCGTACGGCCCCGGCAGGAAGCCCTTGTGCGACACGTACACGAGACGCGGATTCAGCGCGTCCAGCTGCGGATAACCGAGCCCGAGCCGGTCCATCGTGCCGCTCTTGAAGTTCTCGCTGAAGACGTCGGCCGTCGCGACGAGCCGCTGCACGATCTCCAGCCCGCGCGGATCCTTCACATCGACCGCGACGCTCTTCTTGTTGCGGTTGAACATCCCGAAGAAGCCCGCGCCGGAACCGCGCAGCGCGCGCGTGCTGTCGCCGGCGATCGGCTCGATCTTGATCACCTCCGCGCCGAGATCCGCGAGCAGCATCCCGCACGTCGGGCCCATCACCATGTGCGTCATCTCGATCACGCGCACGCCTGCGTACGGCAGCGCGGCGGCCGGTTGCCGGTCGTTCATCGCGCGACTCCCGCCACGCATCCTTCCGGCTGCGCGGTCGACGGCACGCGGCCATCCGCATAGCGGAAGCCCTTCGGCAACCCTGCGTCGGGCACGTGGCCGTACAGCGCGTCGGACGGCAGCGCCGCATGCAGGATCGCGCGCGCGGCGAGCAGCGCGTCGACGTCGACGCCCGTGTCGTATCCCATCGCCTCCAGCAGGAACACGAGATCCTCGGTGACGATGTTGCCGGTGGCGCCCGGCGCATACGGGCAGCCGCCCAGGCCGCCCTGGCTCGCGTCGAGCGTCGTCACGCCCGCGTCGAGCGCCGCGACGACGTTCGCGAGCCCCTGCCCGCGCGTGTTGTGGAAATGCGCGCCGCCGGCCTTCTCGCCGACCTCGCGCCGCAGCCGCGTGAACAGCCGGCGCACCTGCGCGGGATTCGCATAACCGCTGGTGTCGGACAGGCCGATCTCGTCGACTCCGCATTCGGCCATCGCGACGGCCATCGCGATCGTCTCGTCGTCGGAGACCGCGCCGGCGATCGTGCAACCGAACGCCACCGACACGCCCGCCTCGATCTGCACCGACGGAAACCGCGCGTCGCGCAGCGCGACGATCGCGCGCACCTCGTCGATCATCTGCGCGGGCGTCTTGCGGATGTTGGCCAGCGAATGCGCTTGCGTCACCGAGACCGGCAGCGTCAGCTTGTGCACGCCCGCGTCGAACGCGGCCCCGGCACCGCGCAGATTGGGCGCCAGCGCGGCGACGTGCAACCCGGGAATCGCGAGCGCGTGCGCGACGACTTCGCGCACGTCGGCCATCTGCGGCAACAGCGTGGCCGGCACGAACGACCCGACCTCGATCTCGCGCAGGCCGGCCGCGGCCAGCGCGGTGATCCAGCGCAGCTTGGCGGCCGTCGGCATCACGGTCTTGATGCTCTGCAACCCGTCGCGCGGGCCGACCTCGCTGACCAGCACCTTCGGATTTTCGGAAACCTTCATTCGACACCTCGTCGTTCTATCTGAAAGAACATAGTTCTGCTTGACAGAACTTTAAGCGTGCGTCGAAAGGGCGATAAGCGGGGTATACCCGTGAAAATGCGATTTTCTGGAACTTGTGTTCTGTCAGATAGAACGATATAGTCCGCCGACCACCCTTCGAAGGAAGCAGGCCGTGCCCAGGAATCCAGCAGATCACGCCGGCGACGCAGCCGATCCGGCGATGGAAGAATCGTCCAGCGGCGTCGCGGTGCTCGATCGCGCGTTCGCGATCCTCCGTGCGTTCGGCCAGACCGACGATCGGTTGACGCTCGCCGAGTTGTCGCGCCGCACCGGGCTGTACAAAAGCACGATCCTGCGTCTGCTCGCCGCGCTCGAGCATGGCGGATTCATGCGCAAGCTCGACGACGGCCAGTACGCGATCGGGCACGAACCGTTGCGGCTCGCCGCGCTGTACCAGCGTTCGTTCCGCGTCGGCCCGGTGGTCGAGCCGCTTCTCGAGACGCTGAGCCGCGAACTCGGGGAAACGGCATCGTTCTACGTGCGTCAGGGTGACGTGCGTTCCGTGCTGTATCGCGTCGAGCCCGCGCGGGCGGTGCGCGTGTCGATCCGCGTCGGCGAGGAGTTTCCGGTCGGCCAGGGCGCATCCGGGAAGGTGCTGCTGGCCTTCACCGACACGCAGGACGCCCGCTGGAACGACGTGCGCGAACAGCTGTGGGCCGCGTCGTATGGCGAGCGCGACCCGGAAACGGCGTCGGCTTCCGTGCCCGTGTTCGGCGCGGCCGGCGAATGCGTCGGTGCGCTGACGGTATCGGGCCCGAAGTCTCGGCTCGCCGCCGCGCCGGCGATGACGGCGGCGCTCGCGATGCTGCTGCCGCTCGCACAGAAGGCGACCGTCGCACTCGGCGGCGCGGGCGCGCGCTACGACGCGGCGGCCGTACGCGACAGTCTCGCGCGGCTCGCGTCGTCGGCGGACGGCACCGCCCGGTCGTAGGGAGCCGGTTCACGCGGCACGCGATACGACAGCGCGAATGGCGGCCGCATGCGACACTGGCCGCCGATGCGCGCAGCGCGCCGTTCGCAGGCGACGCACCGCGCGTGCAACCGACCACCGGATCCGCCCGAGGAGACACCCGCGATGAACGCCGCGCGCACCGCCAGTTGGTATTTCGATTTCGTTTCGCCGTTCGCCTACCTGCAACAGGAACAGTTCGACCGGTTGCCGCCCACCGCCGCGTTCGAGCCGCGGCCGGTCGTGCTCGGCGCGCTGCTCACGCACTGGGGGCAGAAAGCGCCCGCGGAAATCGCGGCCAAGCGCGTGTTCACCTATCGGCATGCGCAATACCGCGCGGACAAGCTCGGCATTGCGTTCCGGATGCCGCCCGCGCATCCGTTCAATCCGATCAAGCCGCTGCGCCTCGCGATCGCGATGGGCGGCTCGCGCGACGCCATCCGGCGGATCTTCCGGCATATCTGGCGCGACGGCCAGGACGTATCGACGCCGGCAGGCTTCGCCGCGCTGTGCGAAGCGGTCGGCTTTCCGGAGGGCGTGACGGCCGTCGAGGCCCAGCCGGTCAAGGATGCGCTGCGCGCGAACACGGATCGCGCGATCGCCGAGAACGTGTTCGGCGTGCCGACCTTCGCGCTCGACGGCGACTTGTTCTGGGGCGAGGACGCGACGGACATGTTCGTCGACTGCGCGACGTCGCGCGCGTGGCTCGATTCGCCCGAAGTGCGCCGCATCAGCGCGCTGCCCGAAGGGATCCGGCGCGGCTGAGCGCGAGTCGCCGCCACGGCGCCGCCCGCTTCAGCCGTCGCGCCCTTCGACGAGCGCCGGCACAGCCTCGCGCATCATCGCGGCGAACCGCACGAGCCGCGACGGATAGAACTGCGCATGCGGATAAGTCAGGTAGACGGGCAGCGGCGCGGCCTGCCATTCGGGCGCGAGGTGCACGAGATCGCCGCGCGCGAGATCGTCGGCCAGCATCCACGACGATCCGACGCACGCGCCGACGCCCAGCAGCGCCGCGCTGCGCAACGCATACAGGTTCGCGGTCGTGATGCGCGGGCGGATCGCGATGCGCCGCGTGTCGCCGGTGACCGCATGCGTCAGCGCGAGGTCGGTGCGGTAGTACGTGCGCAACGCGAGCCACGGCAGCGCGGCGAGCGCGTCCGGATCGGCCGGCACGTCCGCGCCGTTCAGCACGGACGGCGCGGCGACCACGAAACGCGGCACCTTCGTCAGCCGGATCGCGACCACGCCCGGATCGGTCGGCTCGCCGACCTGGATCGCGCAATCGATGCCGCTGCCGACGAAATCGCGCACCTCGTCCTGCAGCAGCCACTCGACCGACACGCGCGGGTAGTCGCGCAGGAACTGCGCGAGCGGCGCAACGAAACGCTGCTGGCCGAACGCGTGCGGCACCGCGACGCGCAGCAGCCCGGCCGGCTCCTCCTGCGCGCCGCGCAAATCGGCCTCGAACGCCGCCCAGCTCGCCAGCAGCTCCTTCGCCTGCTTGAAGCACCGCTCGCCGTCGACGGTCAGCCGCATCGTATGGGTCGTGCGTTGCAGCAGCCGCATGCCAAGCGAATTTTCCAGTGCCTGCAGCCGCCGGCTGATGGTCGGCTGCGTCGTGTGCAGTTGCACGGCGGCCGCCGACAGGCTGCCGGCCTCGACTATGCGCACGAAGGTTTCCATCAGTTCGAAACGATAGCCGGCGCCGTCCACCGGCACCGCCTGAATCCGCCGAGACCCGCCCGCAGCGGGAGAGGGAGAAGATTTTTCGGTCATTCGTCGAGCGTATAACAAATCTGCGCGAGGCGGCACTACCGTCGCCGGCCGCGTACCGCCACACTCGCGTCCATCCCATTCTTCAACCGAGGATGTACGCGATGTCCACCCCGACCCCTCTCGATGTCGCGCCCCGCGCGGCGCACGCTGCGGCCCGTCCGGCCGCCCATTCGATGCCCGATCGCCGGCTCGTGCTGCTGCTCGCGGCCGCCGCCGGTCTCGGCGTCGCGCCGCTCTACTACGCGCAGCCGATGCTCGGCGCGCTGGCACCCGATCTCGGCGCGTCGGCGCGCGCGATCGGCTTCGTGCCGACGCTCACGCAGCTCGGCTATGCGCTCGGCATCCTGCTGCTCGCGCCGCTCGGCGACCGCTTCGACCGGCGTCGCGTGATCGTGACCAAGGCCTCTGCGCTGGTCGTCGCGCTGCTGCTGGCCGCCGTCGCGCCGTCGCTCGGGCTGCTGCTCGCGGCGAGCTTCGCGATCGGCCTCGCCGCGACGATGGCGCAGGACGTCGTGCCGGCCGCCGCGACGCTCGCGCACGACATGCATCGCGGCCGCATCGTCGGTACGGTGATGACGGGATTGCTGCTCGGCATCCTGCTGTCGCGCGTGGTGGCCGGGTTCGTCGCCGAGACGGCCGGCTGGCGCGCGATGTTCGCGCTCGCGGCCGCCAGCGTCGCCGCGATCGGCGCCGTGGCCGCACGCGGGCTGCCGCGCTTCGAGCCGACCACGCGGCTGCCGTATCGCGCGCTGATCGGCTCGCTCGGCGCGTTGTGGCGCGAGCATTCGGCACTGCGCCGCGCCGCCCTCGCGCAGGGGCTGCTGGCCGTCGGATTCAGCGCGTTCTGGTCGACCCTCGCGGTGATGCTGCACGGCGCGCCGTTCCACCTCGGCAGCGCGGCCGCCGGCGCCTTTGGCCTCGCGGGCGCCGCCGGCGCGCTGGCCGCGCCGATCGCCGGGCGCCTCGCCGACCATCACGGCCCCGAGCGCGTCACGCGGATCGGTATCGGCATCGCGACGGTGTCGTTCGCGTCGATGGCCGCCGCGCCGCTGATGTCGCCGCATGCGCAGCTCGTACTGCTCGCCGCCGCGACGATCGGCTTCGATCTCGGCGTGCAGGCCACGCTGATCGCGCACCAGTCGATCGTCTACCGAATCGACCCCGCGTCGCGCAGCCGCCTCAATGCGGTGCTGTTCGTCGGCATGTTCATCGGGATGGCGGCCGGCGCGGCGATCGGCAGTGCGTTGCTCGCGCAACTGGGCTGGAACGCGGTGACCGCGCTGGCCGTCGCGACGTCGCTCGCCGCGCTCGTCGTGCGGGTGTGGCGCAACTGACGTCGGGCATCGCGCAACACCGGCGGGCAAGCCCACGCGGCTTGCCCGTTTTTTTTATTTTTTGATCGGCGCGCATGACGCTGCGCCGCCCGGCAGATTCGCGCCGCGACAGCACGGCAATCGTTCATCCGGCACAAGGTCGGCACCGATCAGCCGAATTGCCCAGTTCACCCAAATATTTTTCCGACATCCGTGCCCGCGCGCACGCAAACATCGGACGATTTGTCCCTGCCGCACCGCTCGGCGCTTGCCCATCCGTCCCCACCACGCTGCCCCGTTTTATCAGGGGAATCCCGGTATTTTTTCGCATTTTCTTCGAAATAACGGGTGACATACTTGCCCCCCGTTGCGCTCCGTGCGAGTGCGCTTTCCGATCCAGCCGGCCGCCTGTCATGCGCTGCGCGTCCGCCCGGGTCGCACAGGACATGAACAATTTCGACACCACGATCCAGATCTTCCTCACCCACGTGACGTTCGGCCCGTTGATGAATCACGCGATCCGCGTCATTGCGGGCCTCTACACGTTCAAGGGCTTCGTGCTCATTCCCGTGCTGTGCTGGCTGTGGTTCCAGCCGGGCCCGAACCGCGAGCGGCAACGCGAGCTGGTGGTCGCCACCGTCGCGAGCGGGCTCGTCGCGCTCGCCGTCGGCCGCGTGCTCGCGCAGGTGCTGCCGTTTCGCGTACGGCCGATCTACAACCCCGACCTGCACCTGCACTTCCCGTCGGCCGGACTGCGCGCGGCGACGCTGCAGACCTGGAGTTCGTTTCCGAGCGATCACGCGATGCTGTGGATGGCGATCGCGACCGGCATCTTCATCATCGCGCGCCGCGCCGGCATCGTCGCGCTGCTGTATTCGGTCGTGTTCATCTGCCTGCCGCGCGCGTATCTCGGCTTTCACTATCCGACCGATCTGATCGCGGGCGCCGCGATCGGCATCGCGATCGCGTGGCTGCTGACGCGCGACGCGATCCGCTCGCGCTTCGCGCCGCAGGTGCTGGAGATGATCCGGCGCTTCCCCGCACCCGCCTATACGCTCGCGTTCCTGCTGTGCTTCGAGTTGATCACGCAGTTCGACGAACTGCTGACGCTCGCGCAGTCGGCCACGCGCACGATGTGACGGGCGCACGCGCGATGCTGCCGCTGCTGCTGTCGTTCCGTCGCCCCGGCGCGCGCTGCCGGCCATGCGCGGCCGCCGCACGGCGGGCGACGGTCGCGCCCGTCAATCGCGATCGGGCGCGCCGAGCGGAAAGAACGAACGGTACGGCCGCGCCTCGTCGACCGCGCGCGCAAACGACGGCCGCGCGAGCAGACGCTTGCGGTACGCGATCACGTTCGCGAACGCCGGATCGATCCGGTGCGTCCAGTCCGCATAGAACAGGAACGGCGCCGCGCCGCAATCGGCGAGGCTGAAACGGTCGCCGGCCGCCCATTCGCGATCGGCCATCGTCCTGTCGAGCCACGCGTACGACGTGTCGAGCATCGCGCGCGCGTCGGCCACCCCGCGCGCATCGCGCTCGGCTTCCGGCCGCAGCGCATCGAACACGACCTTCTGCTGCGGCGTCGCCACGTAGTTGTCGAAGAAGCGGTCCATCGTCCGCACCTCGAGCGCGGCGCGCGGATCGTCGGGCAGCAGGCGCACGGGGCCCGGATGGTTCAGGCCGAGATACTCGATGATGATCGACGCCTCGATCACCGTGCGGCCCGCGTCGACCAGCACCGGGAAGCGCTTCAGCGGCCACAGCCTGGTCAGTTCCTGCATCGGCTTCGGATCGTCGTGCGCGAGCACGCGATACTCGAACGGCGTGCCGTTCTCGTACAGCGCGGTCAGCACCTTCTGGCAGTAGGACGAAAACGGATGGGCGTAAAGCGTCGGCATCATCGTGGAGGCTCCCGGGGTTTCGCGCCGCGTCAGGCGGCGCCACATGATCGGATACCTTGACGACGCGCGACGCCCGGCCGTTTCGACATCGGCCCGATATTTTTTTGAGGAACCGCCTCGGTCGCTACGAGCGGCCGTCCATCACGACACGCCCCTCGGCGCGCCAGCGCAGCATCCCGCCGCCGAGATTCGCGACCGCGTCGAAGCCGGCCTTCTTCAGGATCACGGTGGCCTGCGCGGAACGCCCGCCGGCCCGGCACACGGTCACGACCGGCCGGTCGCGCGCGAGTTCGCCGGTGCGCGCGGCGAGTTCGCCGAGCGGAATCGGCGTCGCGCCGGGCAGATGGCCGAGCGGGCCCGCGAATTCGTCCGGTTCGCGCACGTCGACGACCTGCACGGTCGGCAGATGATCCTCGAGCCATTGCGGATCGATTTCCCAGAAGCCGGCGAACGTATAGACGAGCGGCGCCCAGTCGGCGGCCGCCTGCGCGTCGGGCGCGTTCGCGGCGACGCCGCACTGCAGGTTCGCCGGCACCGCGACGTCGATCTGGCGCGGATGCGCAAGCCCGAGGTTGCGCATGTAGCCGGCGAAATCGTCTTCGCTGAGATCGCCGCCGAGGCGCGGGTTGAAGCGCCGCTCCTCGCCGACGCTCGTCACCGTGAGCCCGCGATAGTCGTGCGCCGGATACAACAGGCATGTGGCCGGCAGCGTGAAGAGCCGGCCGTGCACCGCGCGATACAGCGCGCGTGGGTCGCCCTGCTGGAAGTCGGTGCGGCCGGTGCCGCGAATCAGCAGGCAATCGCCGGTGAACGCCATCGATTCGTCGTCGAGCACGAGGCTGATGCAGCCGCTCGTGTGGCCGGGCGTCGCGCGCACCGTCAGGTAGTGCGCGCCGAACGCGCAGCGGTCGCCGTCGTTCAGGTAGCGGTCGGCACCTTGCGCGCCGCTCGCCGCCGAGATCGCGATCGCGCTGCCCGTGCGCTGCTTCAACAGCCACGCGCCCGTCACGTGATCGGCATGCACGTGCGTGTCGACGGTCGCGACGAGCCGCAGCCCGAGTTCGTCGAGCAGCGCCGCGTCGCGGCGCACCTGCTCGAACACGGGATCGATCAGCAGCGCTTCGCGCGATGCGCTGTCGGCGAGCAGATACGTGTACGTCGACGATTGCGGGTCGAAAAGTTGCCGGAAGATCATTGCTCTGTTGCTCCGTCGCGTGTTCTTCGGTGGGGTGTCGTCGGATCGGCGTGCTGCATATCGTCGTCGGGCACCGGCGTCGGCATGACCGCATCGCCGCCGCGCGAGCGGCATCGCGCCCATTCAGACAGCGTAGATCAAAATGCCCGCGCCGCCACGCATCCTCTACGGCAACCGATTCCATCGACGAATCTCGTACCGCGGGACGATTCGCCGCGCCGGAACGGCGACCCACGCTGCCTTACACTACCGCCTGTTCTCGTCCCCGATCACAGGAATGCCCCCGACATGTCGATGACGATCGATCCGAAGCAAGCCGCCGCGCTGCTGGCCGTCGCCGACACCGGCAGCTTCGAGCAGGCAGCCGTGCGCCTGCACGTGACCGCGTCCGCCGTCACGCAGCGGGTCCGCGCGCTGGAAGCGAGCCTCGGCACGCCGCTCGTGCTGCGCACACGGCCGTGCCGCCCGACGGTGGCCGGGCAGCGCGTGCTGCAGCACCTGCGCCGCGTCGCGCTGCTGCAGGCCGACCTGCAAAGCACGCTCGCGGCCGAGCGCGAATCGCCGATCTCGGTCACGATCGCACTCAATTCCGACAGCCTCGGCACGTGGTTCCTGCCGGCACTGACGTCCGTGCTCGCCGGCGAGCGAATCCTGTTCGAGCTGATCGTCGAGGATCAGGATCACACGTTCGCGTTGCTCGAAAGCGGGATGGCGGTCGGCTGCGTGACGACCGAGCCGAAGCCGATGCGCGGCTGCATCGCGACGCCGCTCGGCACGATGCGCTACCGGCTGCTCGCGGCCGCCGCGTTCGCGGTGCGCTGGTTTCCGCGCGGGCTGAACCGCACGAGCGCGCGCCACGCGCCCGTCGTCGCATATTCGCGGCGCGACACGCTGCAATCGTCATTCCTGAAGGAGAAGTTCGGCTTGCCCGGGGGCGCGTACCCGTGCCACTACGTGCCGGGCACCCATTCGCACTTCGCGGCGGTGCGGCACGGGCTCGGCTACGCGATGGTGCCGGAGCCGCTGATCGGCGCCGCGCCGCTCGATGCGCAGGGGCTCGTCGATCTCGCGCCCGCGCATCCGACCGACGTCACGCTGTACTGGCACGCGTGGACCGTGCAGTCGCCGACGATGGCGTCGCTGTCCGCGCGGGTGGTCGAAGCGGCGCGCCGGCTGCTCGCGCCGTTGCCGTAACGCGCCGGCGGGCGCGAACTGGCGCGGGCGATCGACGCTGCGGGCGCGGTACGCACGACGACGAGAAAGTCGGCCACGCCGCCTATACTTCTCGCATCGGCCTCGCGAACGCGCCGCGCGGCCGATCATCCAGGTCCGGCCGTTCCCTTTCATGTGAGGAGAACATCATGTCCCGCCGCTATATCGATTGCCGCGAGTTTCCCAGCGCGATGCATTGCTCGGTCGCGATTTCCGCCGACTCCGACAACGAACTGCTGGAGGCCGCCGTTCAGCACGCGGTGTCGGTCCACCAGCACACCGACAGCGCCGAACTGCGCACGCAGCTGAAATCGCTGTTTCACGACGGCACGCCGCCCGCCGACATGCCGCGGCAAGCTTGATCCGCCGTCACTGCAACGATCGACGGACCACGCGCCGCGTCACCCCTTCCTGTGTTGCGTCATGCCGCGCCGGCCCGTCGCCGGCCGGCGCGTTCCGCTTCATGCGCGACGCTGCGCGAAATACGCGCCGACCGCGCCGACGAAGGTATCGATGTCCGCGCGCGACACGTCGCAATGCGTGACGAAGCGCGACGCATACAGCATCTGCGTGAGGATCCCGCGTTCCTTCAGCCACGCCTCGAGCGGCGCGCAATCGGCTTCGGGGAATTGCGCGAACACCATGTTCGTCGCATGCGACAGCACCTTCACCGAATCGATGCGCGCGAGACCGGCCGCGAGATGCGCGGCATTCGCGTGATCGTCCGCGAGCCGCTCGACGTTGTGATCGAGCGCATACAGGCATGCCGCCGCCAGAATGCCCGACTGACGCATCCCGCCACCCAGCACCTTGCGCCAGCGCTGCGCGCGCTCGATCAGCGCACGGCTGCCGACCAGCACCGAGCCGACCGGCGCACCGAGCCCTTTCGAGAAGCAGATCGACACGGTGTCGAACGGCGCGCACAGCTCGGCGATCGGGCGATCCGATGCGACGGCCGCGTTGCAGACCCGCGCGCCGTCGAGGTGCGTGGATAGCCCGCGGCTGCGCGCGAGCGCGACCGCTTCGTGCACATAGCCTTCCGGCAACACCTGGCCGCCGATCGTGTTTTCGAGCGCGAGCAGGCGCGTGCGCGCAAAGTGATTGTCGAGCGGCTTGATCGCCGCGGCGATCTTCGCGAGCGGCAGCGTGCCGTCCGGCGCGTTCTCGATCGGTTGCGGCTGGATGCTGCCGAGCACGGCCGCGCCGCCGCCTTCGTACTTGTAGGTGTGCGCGAGCTGGCCGACGATGTACTCGTCGCCGCGCTCGCAGTGCGACATCAGCGCGGCGAGGTTGCTCTGCGTGCCGCTCGGGAAAAACAGGCCGGCCTCCTTGCCGGTCCGCTCGGCCGTCACCGCCTGCAGGCGCAGGACGGTCGGGTCGTCGCCCCACACGTCGTCGCCGGTTTCGGCGGCGGTCATGGCGGCCAGCATCGCCTGGCTCGGACGTGTCACGGTATCGCTGCGTAAATCGATCATCGCTGTGCCCTGGGTAAACGCGAGCCGGAACCGAGGCGCCCGGCCCTGCCGAAACGAGACTGAGAGTGTACGCAATTCGCGCGGCGCGTGCCGGCCGTCGCCGCGCACCGCGATGCCGCACGCGCGGCGTCGTTCCAATGACGCGACGCGCCATATTGACGCACGTGCGGCAGACCGCCACGCCGCGGCCGCAGGCGTCGCGAACGGCCTTCTTGATACGAATCAACGATTTATCCGGAAATCGCGCGCGACGGGCTGGACATCTGCGACGAGTTGGCGCATTTCGCGGTGCAACATCGCAGCCCATACTCCAGCCAACCCCGACGCCTGTCCGCCGGGGTCCGCCGGCACCCGCCGGCGGGTATCGTCAGCCTCGGTCATCTGGTATGGACACCGCACTCTCGGCCCTCGATCTGGCCCGCCTGCAATTCGCGTTCACCGTCTCCTTTCACATCGTCTTTCCGGCGCTGAGCATCGGCCTCGCCAGCTTCATCGCCGTGCTCGAATATCGCTGGCTCAAGACCGGCAAGCAGTACTACAAGACGCTCTGCCTGTTCTGGTCGAAGATCTTCGCGGTCGCGTTCGGGATGGGCGTCGTCTCCGGCGTCGTGATGAGCTATCAGTTCGGCACCAACTGGTCGGGCTTCTCGAGCTTCGCCGGCGCCGTCACCGGCCCGCTGCTGATGTACGAGGTCATGACCGCGTTCTTCCTCGAAGCCGGCTTCCTCGGCATCATGCTGTTCGGCTGGAACCGCGTGAGCCCGCGCGCACACTTCGGCGCGACGCTGATGGTCGCGATCGGCACGCTGATCTCGACGTTCTGGATTCTCGCGTCGAACAGCTGGATGCAGACGCCGCAGGGCTTCGAGATCGTCGACGGCCGCGTCGTGCCGACCGACTGGTTCGCGATCATCTTCAACCCGTCGTTCCCGTACCGCCTGTTCCACATGGCGATCGCCGCGTTCATCGTCGCCGCGCTGGTGGTGGCCGCGACCGGCGCGTGGCACCTGCTGAAGGGCCGCCGCGACAAGGGCGTGAAGAAGATGTTCTCGATGGCGCTGTGGCTGCTGCTCGTACTCGCACCGCTGCAGGCCGTGATCGGCGACCAGCACGGCATCAACACGCTGAAGCACCAGCCCGCGAAGATCGCCGCGATCGAAGGGCTGTGGGAAACCGAAAAGGGCGGCACCGCGCTGAACCTGTTCGGCATTCCGGACATGCAGGCGGAAACGACCCGCTACGCGGTGAAGGTGCCGCACCTCGGCAGCCTGATCCTCACGCACAGCTGGGACGGAGAGATCCGCGGGCTGAAGGACTTCCCGCCGCAAGACCGCCCGAATTCGACGGTCGTGTTCTGGAGCTTCCGGATCATGGTCGGCCTCGGCTTCGCGATGATCGGCCTCGCCGCGCTCGCGTGGCTGCTGCGCCGCCGCGGCCGCCTGTATGAATCGAAGTGGTTCCAGCGCTTCGCGCTCGTGATGGGCCCGACCGGTTTCGTGTCGCTGCTCGCGGGCTGGGTGACGACCGAGGCCGGCCGCCAGCCGTGGGTCGTGTATGGCGTGATGCGCACCGCGCAGGCCGTGTCGCCGCTGTCGGTGCAGCAGGTCAGCCTGTCGATGATGACGTTCGTGATCGTGTACTTCCTCGTGTTCGGCACCGGCGTGTACTACATGCTGAAGCTGATGAAGGCCGGCCCCGCGCTGCCCGACGTCAAGCACGACGATAAACCGGACACGCGCCCCGATCACACCGCGCGCCGCCCGATGTCGGCCGTCGACGAGCTGATCGAGACCGTCTGAGCCCACCCCATTCGCAAACGAGAAAACCTATGGACGTCACCGTAATCTGGGCCGCGATCATCGCATTGGGGCTCTTCATGTACGTCGTGCTCGACGGCTTCGACCTCGGCATCGGCATCGTCTTCCCGTTCTTCCCGGACGAAAAGGAACGCGACCTGATGATGAACACGGTCGCCCCCGTGTGGGACGGCAACGAGACGTGGCTCGTGCTCGGCGGCGCCGGGCTGTTCGCGGTGTTCCCGATCGTCTATTCGACCGTGCTGTCGGCGCTGTACCTGCCGCTGATCTTCATGCTGGTGTGCCTGATCTTCCGCGGCGTGTCGTTCGAGATCCGCGCGAAGGCACGACGCACGAAGCAGCTGTGGGATCTCGCGTTCATCGGCGGCTCGGCCGGCGCGACGCTGTTCCAGGGCATCGCGCTCGGCGCGTTCCTGCAGGGCATCGACGTGAAGGACGGCGTGTACGCCGGCGGCGCGTTCGACTGGCTCACGCCGTTCAGCCTGCTGACGGGCCTCGGCCTGATCGTGACCTACGCACTGCTCGGCTGCTGCTGGCTCGTCGCGAAGACCGAAGGCGACCTGCAGCGCCGCCTGCATCGCGTCGTGTGGCCGCTGACCGTCGTGCTGCTCGGCTTCATCGCGGTGATCAGCCTGTGGACGCCCCTGCAGGATCCCGCCATCGCGCAGCGCTGGTTCGATTCGGGGCTGTTCTGGCGCCTGCTGCCGGTGCCGTTCCTGGTGGCCGCGTGCGCGGCGTGGATGCGTCGCGCGGTGCGCGACCGGCACGACATGACGCCGTTCGTGCTCGCGCTCGCGCTGGTGCTGCTCGGCTACGTCGGCCTGCTCGTCACGCTGTTCCCGTATGCGATTCCGCAGACGATGACGATCTGGGAAGCGGCGGCGCCGCGTTCGAGCCAGACCTTCACGCTGGTCGGCGCAGCGGTTATCCTCCCGATCATCATCGCCTACACGACGATGGGCTATTGGGTATTCCGAGGCAAGGTGCGTCATGAAGACCAGCATTACTACCACCACTGATTCCACCGCCGGCCAGCCCGGCGCGCCGCGGCCGCGGATGCGCGGCTGGATGTGGTTCGTCGTTCTGTGGGCGGGCGGCGTGATCGGCGCCGTCACGCTCGGCTATGCGTTCAAGATCTTCATGAACCTGACGCTGTTTGCGGTGAAGTAGGCGGAGCGGCCGCCCGGGTCGAACGATCGACCGGGCGGCCGTTTTGTCGTGGATGGCCGATTCCGGCAGGCTCGCAACGACGAATCCCGCCAGTCGGCCGGTGACGCGAGCCGCTCCCCTCCTACCCCCGCCCGCGCAACGCCGCCTCGATCTTGCGATCGGTCTTGTACTGGCTCAGCGCATACACCGACCAGATCGCGGCCGGCAGCCAGCCGATGATCGTGAGTTGCAGGAGCAGACAGATGATCCCGGCGATCGGGCGGCCGATCGTGAAGAACTGGAACCACGGCAACAGCAGGGCAAGCAGCAGGCGCATGAACGATCCTCTCGGCGCGTCGTTGAACGGGAATGCGTGACGAATATGCCGGTGCATGCGCCGGAATTCAAGCCACGCACCGGGCATCGCGGCACGGTCGTCTACCCGGCGCCGCGTTCCTCTTCCGACGCGCCCACGCGATGCCGCTGACACACCGCCGCCCCCGGCGCTGAACGCCCGATACCGAGCCCCGGCAGCAGGCGCGCGTTCTCGGCGACGACCGCCTGCAGCAGGTGCGGGTCTGCGTCGAGCAGCGCGAGGATCGTCGGCGCGACCTGCTTCGTGCCGACGAAATCCTTTACCGTGCGGCCGGATTTTTTTTCGGGTTGGCCCGCGACTATTGGCGTGGCATAAAGGGTTTTCCCTGACCCGGAGCACGAGTATGTCGACCCTGGAAGCCCTCCGGTTCGTGCTGGACGATGCACGTACCCCCGAAATCATTCGCCATCACGTCGTCGACGCGCTGCAGTACGCGTTGCGCAACCACGGACCGGTGTTCACCACGAAGGAAGTCGAATGGCTGACGCAGTGGGACGACGCGCGTCTGCCGCTGGCCGCGAGGAAGGAGCTGGACAAGCGCGAGCCGGCCGTCGCCAGCCGCTGAAAAAAAGCCGCCGCGCCCGGCGGGTGCGGGCGCGGCGGCGGATGACGGATGGTGGTAAGGCTTACTGCAGCCCGAAGTCGACGCGGGTCGTCGCGCCCTTGTCCGAGATGCCCTTCGCGTCGAGCTTCGGCGCGACGACGAACATGCGGCTCGAGTCGATCTTGCCGTCGAGATACTGGCGCACGGCCTGCGCGCGCTGCTGCGCGAGCGCCCGCAGCGCGTTGTCGTCGGCCGGCGCGTGATCGGCGAGTGCCTGCTTCATGTCCGCATCGGGCAGCGTCTTCTGCAAGCCCACCAGATTGCGCGGCTTCTTGAAGTCGGCGGCCTTGTACGCGCGCGTCAGGTACTTCGAGTATTCGGCCTTGTCGACCTTCACCGACATCGGATCGACGCTCTCGCCCTGGCCGATCACGTCCTTCAGCTTTTGCTGGCGCACGAGCCGCTCGACATACGCGTCGCGCAGCCCCGGCGTGTCCTGCGCCGGATCGACGCGGCCGATCAGGTCGAGACGGATCGACGGCTTCTCGGTCAGCATCTTCACGACGGTGTCGAGCTTCTTCTGCTGCGCGTCGGTCAACTGGTACGAGCCCGGCGCGAACTCGACATAGCCGAGATCCTCGCCGCCGCTGCCGCCGAACGCATTCGCGAGCAGCGTGAACGGCGACGTGACGGCCTTCGCGATCAGGTTCAGCACCGCGTGCCAGATCAGCCCGCCGACACTGAATTCCGGATTCGACAGCGAACCCGACACCGGCAGGTTCACGTCGATCTGGCCGCGCGTGTTCTTCAAGAGCGAGATCGCGAGCTTCACCGGCAGCTTCGTCGCCGTGTCGTTCTCGACGTGATCGCCGAACGTGAGCTGGTCGATGAAGATGTGGTTGTTCGCCGACAGCTGGTCGTTCGCGAGCTGGTAATGCAGGTCGACGTTGAGCTTGCCCTTCGTGATCGGATAGCCCGCGTACTTCGCCGAATACGGCGTCAGGTTGGTCAGCTCGATGTCGTGCGCGGTCGCCGTGAGGTCGAGCGCCGGCTTCTCGATCAGCGGGTTCACCGAGCCCTTGATCGAGATCGGCCCGTTGCCCGCGAGGTTCGCGGCGACGTCGACCGGCGCAGACGTCGTCGAATCGGTGCCGAACGCGCCGACCGTGCCCTTGATCGCGACGAGGTTCGCCGTGTAGTTCGGCTTGATGAAGTTGTCCGTGTACGTGACGCGTCCGTTCTGCAGCAGCAGTTCGCCGAAGTGCATCCGCACCGGGTTCTGCGGCTGCGGCGCGGCCTTCACGACCACCGTCGCCGACGCGGCGGCCGGCACGGACGCCTGCTGCGCGGCCGCGGCCGAGGCGGCCTGCGCGGCGGCCGGCGGCGTCACGCCCGGCGACAGCGGCACCGGCTCGCCCTTGCTCGCGTCGCGCGTGAGCGACTGCGCGGGGCCCGTCTCCTTCGCGACCACGTCCTTCAGGTTCAGCCGGCCCTGCGCGTCGAGCAGCACGCGGCCGTAGAAGTTCGAGAACGTCACGCGCGCGGCGTCGACGTCGGTGCCCTTCTCGTCGTAGCTCGCCTTCAGGTTCGACAGCGCGAGCGAGCGCCAGCCGGCGAACGGGTCGGACGTCGCCTTGTCGAGCATCCGCACGTCGACCAGCGCGACGTCGCCGCGATAGACCGCCCGCGGCGTGTCCTTCACCTGCGCGAACGTCAGGCTGCCCTGCGCGTTGAGCAGCGCGCTCGCGATCGTCGCGTTCAGCGCGCTGCCGAAGTACGGCTCGAACGCGGCCGCGTCGAGACGGTTGCCGTTGATCTTCAGGCCGAGCTTCAGCGGCTGCGCGGTCACGTCGCCCGTCACGTTCAGCGAACCCTTGCGATTCAGCGTCGCCTTCAGCTGCACGGGCAGCGGCTTCGTCAGGTCGTCGCTCACCTTCTGCACCGACAGCTCCAGCGGCTTAATCGCCAGCTTCACCGGGCGCGGCGTCGACAGGTCGGTGAAGTTCGCGGACGCGTCCTTCACGTTCAGCGCGTCGATCCGGTAGTGCCACGACGGCGCGGCGGCCTGCGCCTTGCGCGCGACCGTGCGCGGCGGCACCGCCGCCTGCGCGGGTTCGCCCAGCGCCGCGAGGTCGATCTTGCCGTCCTTCAGGCGCTTCACGTCGAGCGCGAGGCCAGTCGCGTCGACGCTCGCGATTTCCGCGGTGCGCGCGGCGACGTCGACCTTCGCGATCTTCGCGTTCGCGTCGGGCAGCACGATCGCGGGCGCCTTGCTGTCCGGCGCGGCGAGCTTCAGCGATTTCAGGCTGACCGTGCTGTCCGCGACTTCCGCGGCGAGCGGTGTCTTGCCCCAGTCGGTCTTCGCGTTGACGGTCGCGCCGAGCGTGCCGTCGAGCACGCGCGCGCGCGTCGCCTCGCCGAGGTACGGCTGCAGCGCCGGCAGCGCGAGCGCGGCGACCGTCAGCTTCGTGTCGGCCTGCTTCGCCGCGAGATTGAACGTCCCTTCGGCGTTCACGTCGCCGCCGCGCGACAGCGACGTCGACAACGTGTATTTCGCCGGCGTCTTGCCCTGCAGCGTGAAGCCGTCGAGCGTCGCGGCGAGCTTCGTCAGCGACAGCGCGGTCGGCGTCGCCGGCACGCGGTCGTCGACGTTGATCGTGCCGCCGTCGATCGCGACGTGACGGATCGTCAGGTCGAGCGGCGGCGCTTCCTTCGCGGCGGCGCCTTCGGCCTTCGCGCCGCTGGCTGCGGCGACGGTCGCGCCGGAAGCCCCGGAAGCCGCGGACGCCCCGGCAACGGCGACGGCCGACGCGGCCGGCTTGCCGGCTTCGGCCTTCGGCACGGCGGCCGGTTGCGCGACGAGCTTCTCGACGTTCAGCACGCCCTGCTTGTCGCGCGACAGGTCGACCACCGGCTGGTCGAGCCGGATCTCGTCGAAATGCATCGCGTTGCGCAGCGGTTCCAGTCCGGTCGCCGCGACGTGCACGCCGCGCGCGGCGAACAGCGGCGCCGACGCGCGGTCGGTCACCTTCGCGTCGTTCAGGTCGACGGTGCCCGACACGCGCAACGCGGGCGTCTCGCCGCTCATCACGAAATTGACCGTGAGGTTGCTGCTCAGCAGGCCGCTCGTCACGGCCACCGGCAGCTTCGCCGGCACGTACGAGATCAGCTTCGGCACGTCGAGGCGGTCGAACTTCAGCGCGATCTCCGATTCGCGCGACTGCGCGAACGGCTTGGTCTTGCCGTCGATCGAGATCGGGCTGCCGTCGAAGCGCGCGCGCAGCTTCGGCTCGACGAAGATGTCGGTCTTCGAGGCCAGCGTCGCGATGTACGGAATGCCGAGCGTCCAGTTGTCGACCACGTGCTTTTCGTTCAGCAGGCGATCGTCGAAATCGATCCGGCCGTCGTTGACCTGGATGTTCGACACCGAGAACTGCGTCGGCTTGCTGTCGGGTGTCGGCGACGGCGACGAGAACTTCTCGATCAGGTCGGTGAAGTTGAAGCGCTGCGCGTCGTAGCGGACGACGTGAAAGCGCGGCGAGTCGAGCCGGATTTCGTTGACGATCGGCGCGCCGCGAAACAGCGACGACCACGACGGCCTCACGACGAGCTTGCCGATGTCGATGAAGTCGCCCTGGCCGCCGCGCTCGCCGAGATGAATGCCGTCGGCTTCGAGATTCAGCGTGTACGGGTTCAGCGCGATGCGCTGGATCGTGGCCGGCCGGTCCAGTTGCTTGCTCAACTGCTGTTCGGCGACATGGCGGATCAGCGGCGGCGCCGCGAAGAAGCCGAGCAGTCCGAACAAAACGACGAAGATCAGCAGGCCGATGCCGATACGCCGGGTCCGGCGCGAGCGTGCTACGCCACCGAGGGCATGGAGGGTCGAGGGTAGGGTTTCTTTGTCTGCGCTTGCCATGCTTGAATGCCTCGGGAATGGATGCCGGGCCGCACCGGACAAACCGGGCGGCCGCGCACGCTATCCCGAAAGTATAGGCTCAGGAGGTGACGGTACGGCGGTCGGGCGCCGCCGCCGCGCCCGCCGGTCGGACAACGGCGGCGGTCAACCGTTCATTTCCGGACGACGACGGGCGGCATCCACGACCCGTCGCTCGCCTGCGGCTTCGGTGCGTACAGCCGCAACGCAAGCGCGAAATCGGTACGCGGCGCGGGCAGCCAGTTGGCCGCATGCGTGCCGCCCGGCGACGCCGATACGACGATGTCGACCGAGCCGTCGCGGTTGCGGCGCAGTCGATCGCGATCGCCGAGCGAGCGCCGCGCCGACCCGACGTCCGGCAGCGCGCCGTTGGTGGTGTACGGCGTGAGCGTCCAGAACGCGCGCACCGGCGGCAGCGCGCCCGGCGCGAAATGCAGCACGTAGCGGTTCGCGCCGTTCAGCGCGTGGCCGTCGCTGTCGACGCGGGTGACCGCGAGCGTCTCGTCGTCGCGCGTTGCGGTGCCGAACTGCGTATAGGCGGCGTACGCGCGCAGCGCGTAGTCCTGGCCGTACTTGCCAGCCGTATCGCCGATCCAGGTCCAGCCGTTCGCGCTCAGCAGGTTCGACGGCGGCGTCGCGAGCCGCGCGCGCGCCTCGGCCACGCCGGCCGTGGCGGCCGTGAGACGGTCGCCCGTCCACAGCACCGGATAGCCGGCCGTCACGCCGATGTCGCCGAGCGATTCCTGTGCGTGCGCGTCGTCGACCGGTGGCGGATTGTCCTGCAGCGCCCGTGCGAAACGCGTGAAGAACGCCTTCGGGTCGAGCGCGGCCACCTGCTCGGCCGGCGTGCCGCCGCCTACCGCTTCGGACGGCGCGCTGCCCGCGTGGACCGCGACCGACGCGCCGCGCTCGGCGCCCGTGTAGACCGACAGCGGCACCACGCGGATCGCGCGCTGCAGTTTCTTCACGTTCGTCAGGTCGCGCCCGCCGCTCGTCTGCAGCCGCACTTCGAGCCACGCATTGGCGGACGGCACGTCGACCCGCACCACGCCCTTCGGCAGCGTGCCCTGCCATTCCTTCGCGGCGAAGGCAATCGTTTGCGATCGCCCGGCGCCACGCGCGCCGCGCGCCGCGACGCTCGACGACGACCACAGCACGTTCGTCCACATGTCGAGTGCACGCGCGTCCCAGTAGCGGCCGCGCGTGTCGGGCAGCGTGACGATCACGGGTTCGGCGGCGACGTCGAGCCAGCCGGTCGAGTCGAGCGTGTCGACGCCCGGCAGCGGCGGATTGACCGCGCCGACGGGCGGCAGCGCCTGCGCATGGCGCAGCGTGTTGAGCGGCGCCTGCCCCGGTTGCGCGCCGTCGCCGCCCGTCGCCGCTTCCTTCGCGACGTCCATCAGCACGAGCGGATACGCATAGATATAGGAGTCGGCGACTTCCGCGCGCATCCAGCCGGTTTTCCGCTGGATCGCATCCGGTTGCGACGCGCATCCTGCAAGCAACGCCGCAATGGCCAGCGACGCGCACGCGCGTCGCAGAGAAACTGATTCTCGCTGGTTTTCAATCATCGATTACTGGCCGAATATCGTTCTTTTCAGTCAACGCCTTGTTCGTCTCGCGAACGGCGAAGCAAGGCACCCCAGCGTGCCCGAATGACCGTTCATGACGTTTCGTAACGGTGGGCGCTGATGTCAGGCCGGTATCATAGCGCCTAAGGGCATCCCCCAATATGCCGAATAACGGGTAAAACGCTAGCCGAACCGTCAAAAAATCTGAAAGAGTTCACGGGATTCACCAAGAATCTGGAACGATGCGCCGCTCCGGAATAGCGATTGGACCAGCACCGGTGGCGAGGAGGGATTAATGGTGTCATTATTGACACCATTAGTGATGGCCGGTGGAATGATCGGGGAAAGTAAAGGCTTGTCAGGTGCGGCAGGGTCCCGACGCGCTCGATCGACCGAAGGAACAAAAATCATGACCCAAGACCACTTTACGTACCGCGTAACGTGGTCCCCGGAGGACGGGGAGCACGTCGGCCTCTGCGCGGAGTTCCCGTCTCTTTCGTGGCTCGATGCAACGCCCGAGGGCGCACTGGCCGGCATTCGCCGGCTCGTCGCCGACGTCGTGGGCGAAATGACGGCGAACGGCGAGAAGGTACCCGAACCGATCGCCGACCGAACCTACAGCGGCGAATTCAAGGTCCGCATCCCGCCGCAGGCGCACCGTGCGCTGGTCATCCAGGCCGCCGAGCAGGGCGTCAGTCTCAATCGCCTCGCGAGCGCGAAGCTCTGCGCCTGAGCGCGCACGCGCCCGTTCTGGCGCCATCGCCTGCCTGTCCGTTCGGAAGCCGGGCAATCGCTTTTCCCGTGTTGTGACACCCTGTGCATCGGCATGCGTCGCATCGTCGCCGGCGCTTGACCTTACCATCATGGGAATGTTGATACTGGAACCATTCGCGGTACGAACCGCGCTTTTGGGGAATCCGACATGACTGAACCACTCGCGTCCGCGGCGCTGCAAACGATCGAACTGGGCGTCGACGGCATGCATTGCGGCGGCTGCACGGGCCGCGTGCAGCGGGCGCTGGCCGCCGTGCCGGGCGTCGTCGATGCGGCGGTCGATCTCGATGCGCATGCGGCGACGGTCACGGCGCAGGAAACCGTCACGGCGGGCCAGCTCGTCGACGCCGTCCGGGAGGCCGGCTATCGCGCGGCGGTGCGCGAGGCGCCGGTCGAAGCCGGCGCGGCCACGCATTCGGCGCACGCGTTGCGCGACGAAACGCCGTCCGTGGCCTCCGCGCTTCCTCCTGCCGCCGCGACGATCGAACTCGATATCGACGGGATGACCTGCGCGTCGTGCGTGTCACGCGTCGAAAAAGCGCTGGCGAAGGTGCCGGGCGTCACGCGCGCATCGGTCAACCTCGCCACCGAGCGCGCGACGGTCGATGCGTCGGCCGGCGTTTCGGCCGGCCAGTTGGCGGACGCCGTGAAACAGGCCGGTTATGGTGCGACGCCGACGGCGTCGGAGATCGTCGTCCCGGCCGCCGCCACTGCATTGCCCGCCGCGCCCGCGCGCGCAAGCATCGAATTCGACATCGACGGGATGACCTGCGCATCCTGCGTGTCGCGCGTCGAGAAAGCGCTCGCGAAGGTGCCGGGCGTCACGCGCGCATCGGTCAACCTCGCGACCGAACGCGCGACCGTCGACGCGTCGAACGCCGTCTCTGCTGCACAGCTTGTCGACGCGGTAAAACAAGCCGGCTACGGCGCGACACCGGCCGCCGTCGCGGCTGCGCCCGCCACTTCCGCTGCCACGCCCGCTTCCACCGACGTCGAACTCGACATCGGCGGCATGACCTGCGCGTCCTGCGCCGGCCGCGTCGAGAAGGCGCTGGCCGCCGTGCCGGGCGTCGCACGCGCGACGGTCAACCTCGCGACCGAACGCGCGTCGGTGCACGGCGCCGGCGCGCTCGACGCCGCCACGCTGATCGCGGCGATCACCACAGCCGGCTACCATGCATCGCTTGCCGCCGCATCACCCGCCGGCGCCACGGCCACCACCGACTTGCAACCGGCCCGCCCCGCGCAGGACCTCGACGCCCGCAAGCGCCGCGAGGCGATCCGCGAACGCAACCTCGTGATCGGGGCCGCCGTGCTGAGCGCGCCGCTCGTCGCGCCGATGCTCGCCGCGCCGTTCGGCATCGACCTGATGCTGCCCGGCTGGCTCCAGCTCGTGCTCGCGTCGATCGTGCAGTTCGGCTTCGGCGCGCGCTTCTACCGCGCGGCCTGGCATGCGGTGAAGGCGCGCACCGGCAACATGGACCTGCTCGTCGCGCTCGGCACGTCGGCCGCGTACGGGCTGAGCCTGTGGATGCTGCTGCGCGATCCCGCGCATCCCGGCCATCTGTATTTCGAGGCGTCGGCCGTCATCGTCACGCTCGTGCGCTTCGGCAAGTGGCTCGAATCGCGCGCGAAGCGCCAGACCACCGAAGCGATCCGCGCGCTGAACGCGCTGCGCCCCGACCGCGCGCGCGTCGTCGAGCACGGCGTCGAACGCGACGTGCCGCTGTCGCAGGTGCGCGTCGGCACGCACGTCGGCATCCGGCCCGGCGAGCGCGTGCCCGTCGACGGACGGATCGTGTCGGGCCGCTCGCACATCGACGAATCGCTGATCACCGGCGAGAGCCTGCCCGTGCCGAAGGACGACGGCGACGCCGTCACGGCAGGCTCGATCAACGGCGAAGGCGCGCTCGTCGTCGAAACCACCGCGATCGGTGCGGAAACGACGCTCGCACGCATCATCCGCCTCGTCGAATCCGCGCAGGCCGAGAAGGCGCCGATCCAGCGGCTCGTCGATCGCGTCAGCGAGGTGTTCGTGCCGGCGATCCTCGGCATCGCCGTGCTGACGCTGGTCGGCTGGCTGATCGCCGGCGCCGGGATGGAAACCGCGATCCTCAACGCGGTCGCGGTGCTCGTGATCGCGTGCCCGTGCGCGCTCGGTCTGGCGACGCCCGCCGCGATCATGGCCGGCACCGGCGTCGCGGCCCGGCACGGCGTGCTGATCAAGGACGCGCAGGCGCTCGAACTCGCGCAGCGTACGACCGTGATCGCATTCGACAAGACCGGCACGCTGACCGAAGGCAAACCGTCCGTGACGGCGTTCGACGCCGTTGGCGTGCCGCGCGCCGAAGCGCTCGCGCTCGCGGCGGCCGTGCAGCGGCAGAGCGACCATCCGCTCGCGCGTGCGGTGGTCGCCGCGCATGACGCGGGCGTGGCCGCACATGGTGGCGCGGCGGAGCCGGTCGTCGCGACGCAGGCGCGTGCGGTGGCGGGGCGCGGCGTCGAAGCGCACGTCCGCGGGCAGCGGCTCGCGCTGGGCAGCACGCGCTGGCGCGACGAACTCGGCATCGCGGTGCCGCCGGCGCTCGACGCCCGCGCGGCGGAACTCGAGCGCGCCGGCAACACGATCTCGTGGCTGATGCGTGCCGATGCGCCGCGCGCGGTGCTCGCGCTGATCGCCTTCGGCGACACCGTGAAGCCGGGCGCCCGCGACGCGATCGCGGCGCTGTCGGCGCGCGGCGTCGCGAGCGCGCTCGTGACGGGCGACAACCGCGGCAGCGCGGCGGCCGTCGCGGCGACGCTCGGCATCGGCGAAGTGCACGCGCAGGTGCTGCCCGACGACAAGGCGCGCGTCGTCGCCGAACTGAAGCGCACGCACGGCGGAATCGTCGCGATGGTCGGCGACGGGATCAACGATGCGCCCGCGCTCGCCGCGGCGGACGTCGGCATCGCGATGGCGACCGGCACCGACGTCGCGATGCACACGGCCGGCATCACGCTGATGCGCGGCGACCCGGCGCTCGTCGCCGACGCGATCGACATCTCCAAACGCACGTACCGCAAGATCCAGCAGAACCTGTTTTGGGCGTTCGTCTACAACCTGGTCGGCGTGCCGCTCGCGGCGCTCGGCTTGCTGAATCCGGTGATCGCGGGCGCGGCGATGGCGTTTTCCAGCGTCAGCGTCGTGACCAACGCGTTGCTGCTGCGGAGATGGAAAGGCCGCGCGCGTTGATGCGGAGGGCGGTGAATGGCGAATGGCCGGACGGGCCGTTCGGCGTTCGACCAACAGGAAGGATCGGAACGCATGCCGGCGTTGGCCCGCTACACGGCGTGCCGAACCGGCAGCATGTGACAACGCCTCGCCGGCTGGCGGATTCAGTCCGACACGACCGGTTTGATCAGCGTCGTGGTGATCGCCGCGAAGCCGCACGCGCGATACAGCGCACGCGCCGCCGCGTTGTGATTGAACACCGACAGCCCGATCTCGGTGACGCCGTACCGGCGCGCCTCGGCGTCGAGCGCATCGAGCGCACGTGTGGCCCAGCCCTGGCGGCGCCGGGACGGGACGATGTCGAGGTCGTAGATGAACAGCGTGCGGTTCGGCCCTTCGGGGACGATCGCGTACCAGAGGTCGCCCACCGTGTCGCCGCTGGCGCCATCGATGAGCGTGACGAGGGTCTGGCCGGCGGTCAGCAGACCGTCCGGCAGCAGCGTGTCGAAACAGGCGCGCGCACGATCGGTCGCGTCTTCGACAGCATTTTGCCCGGAGGAAACGAGGTCGCGCGCGTAGCCGTCGATGGCTCGCGTGCGGTACGCGTGGAATTCGCCGGCCGTCATCGGCCGCATCTGCAGCATGGCCCGGTCGCCGTGAACGGAATCGGACTTCCAGTGTAGCGGCACAGTCGCACCGGCGCGCGATGCGGCGGCGGAAAACGGGCGGCAGGTGCGGCGGACGCCGCGCCGAATCAGCGAATCAGCGAATCAGCGAATCAGCGAATCAGCGAATCAGCGACGGTACAGGACGATCGGCACGAGGTGCGCACGGCGCACGCGCTCGGCTTCCGCATGACGCGCAGCGTACGAGTAGTCGGCGTCGAGCGGCAGGTGCGGGGAGACGAAGAGGTCGTCGATTTTTTGCAGCAGGGCGAAGATGAAGCTCATGTGAGACTCCTGACAGACGTGGCTAGGGTTTTCCCTTAGATGGTCTCCATTCTAAGGGTTTTCCCTGAACTCTGCCAGCGAGCTGCATCGGTTTGCCGCACGTGCGCAACAGCTGATCGCCGGTGCGGAACGGCGATCCTTGCTCCGTCGGGCTTCCAGGATGGGGTCGAAACGATTAGCGCGCGCGGTGAGTCCGCTTCCCGACGGCCGCCTCGCGGTTCGCGTTGCGCTGAAGCCGGTCGACTTGCGACAGAAGCGCTTCGTGGTGCTCCTCGAGCGTCATCAGCGTGGCCTGCTGCGTCGACAGATCGGCCGCGAGGCGATCGATCCGTTGCTGCTTGGTGGCGACGTCCTGCTTCAGGCCCGCGATCTGGCGCGTTTGCAGCACCAGCGCGACGAGCCCCGCCAGCACGACGACCGCCAGCGCGAGCAACAGGCGGTTGACGCGACGCATTTCGCGATCGGCCGAGCGCGTCAGGCCGTCCACGTCGGTCTGCAGCGTGGCGATCCGGTCGGTCAGCGGGCGCAGGTGCGTGTCCGGATCGAAGGCCGGCGCGGCCGGTTGCGTACGCTCCGACGATGGCTTGGTCACGAACGACGCGGCGGATGCCACCGGCTGCGCGACCGGCGGCGGTGAAGCGTCGGGCTGCCGAGTCGTGTCGCGGGGCTTCGCGGAATGCGGGGCGATCGCCGGTTCGGACGATCGTGCCGGCTGTGCCGGCATCTGCGGCTCGACCGGTGCAGCGACGACCGGCGGCGGGTTCAAGTCAGCCGCTTCCCGCTTCGAATCGATGCTCGTCGAAACCGGTGCGGCTTGCGCCGCCGTCGCTTCGCTTGCGCCGGCAGCCGCCCGGCGCTTGCCGCCAGACGACGAGCGACGCTCCTTCACCGCATCCCCCGACGATTTCCCTTCGCGGGATTTGACGGCTGCCGCCTCGACGACAGGCTTCGCGACTGCGCCCTCTGCAACTCGCGATTCCGCCGCCTGCACCACAGCGCCATCGGCGGTTTGCAGCGTCGCCACCGCGTTCGCGGCGCCGTCGACCACGGGCACGTCGCGCTGCGTTACGACGCCATCGCCCGCAGGCAAACGGGCTGCCTTCGTTGCAAGGCCCTCTGCCGATGCGCCGTCGACGTTCGCGGCCACGTTGCGTTCAGGCGTCGAAACAACCTTAGCCGCTACATCCGTCGGCGCCGCGCCTTCAGGTTCCGCATGCGTTGCCACAGCCGCATCCACATCCGCAGGCGGGGTGAACCCGTCCAGCGTGGCCTGTCGCCCGTCGTCGACACCGGCCGCCGCATCGGCTTCCACGCTCGCTTCGTCGCGCGCCGCAACCGGCATGCGCTCGCCCGGCTCCAGCACCGGATCGCCGAACAGGTCGAGCGTCCGTTCGTCGCGCGGCGCGTCGCCGGCCGGTGCGCTGCCGGATCGTGCCGTCGCCCTGGCGGACGTGCTGCCGGCGGCAGCGGCCGAGCGCCGGCGCGAACGGGCCGACGAACGGGTGGAACGGGAGCGGGAGCGCGGCGCGGAAACGGATTCGGTCATGGAAATCGGATAGCGGGGCCCGCAGACGCGAACCCGGATGTCGAACGGAATCGGTGATCGGCCATTGTCGCACGCCCCGCAACCGATTCACGCTATTCGTCGCCCCCCATCCCGTTCCCGCCGTCGAAACGCGTGACGCCCGGCAGCGCGCGCAGCTTGGCGCAGATCGCCTTGTATTCGAGTTCCGACACGCGCGCCAGCGCGATGCGCACCTCGTCCTGCTCGCCCGTGTCGTCGGCACGCTGCACGATGAACTGCTTCACGCGCGCACTGTCGGGGCCGAGCGCCGCGTGCAGCGAATCGAACGTCAGCGTGCCGCTCGCCACCGTGAACGCGAGCTGACGCCGCTGGCGCACCGTGAAATAGCGCCGCTCCAGCGGCTTGATGCCGGCCAGAATGATCAGGATGATGATCGTGGCCGAAATCGACGCGACATAGAGCCCGCCGCCCACCGCGAGGCCGATCGCGGCGACCGACCACAGGCTCGCGGCCGTCGTCAGCCCGCGCACGATCTCGCCGCGCAGCAGGATCGACCCCGCGCCGAGGAAGCCGATGCCCGACACGACCTGCGCGGCGATCCGCGACGGATCGAGCACGACGTGGTCGCTGCTGCCGAGCACGTCGGCGAAACCGAACGCCGACACGATCATGATCAGCGTCGAGCCGACGCACACCAGCATGTGCGTACGCAGGCCG
This sequence comes from Burkholderia sp. AU28863, assembly GCF_002223195.1. Lineage (NCBI taxonomy): Bacteria > Pseudomonadati > Pseudomonadota > Betaproteobacteria > Burkholderiales > Burkholderiaceae > Burkholderia > Burkholderia sp. AU28863. The sequence goes on from NZ_NKFE01000006.1 coordinate 198,774, forward strand.
GCCGCCCACGACAGGCGCTCGCGCTCGAAGCCGATGACGCTGCCGAGCGCCGCCGCGAGAACGAGCCGCATCACGAGTTCCAGGTTGCTGAGCATCCGATTTATCTCCTTTTTTGGTGCCGGCCGCGCGGAATGTTTTATCCTTGGCCCCGGCCGCGCCGATTCTCCGGGCCGCGCCGACACGTTTCGATCCAAGCGCTCAACCCCGCCATGCCCGTTTCCGACTCCGCTTCCGCCCAGGCCGCCCAGCTGCGCCACCATTTCGCGCACGTCGTCTTGCCGATCTGGCGGGGTTCAGGGTTCGACCCAGCATTGCAACTGCCGTTCGAGGCCGTCGATCCGGCCACCCATGCGCCGCTGCCCGTGACCCGTTATCGCGCAATGGCGTGCGCCCGGCAACTGTTCGTGTTCGCGCAGGCCGGCGACACCGCGCATGCGGCCACGCTGTTCGACGCGCTGTGCCGGCACTTTCGCGACGCGCGCCACGGCGGCTGGATCTACAGCGTCGACGCGCAGGGCGCGCCGCTCGATACGACCAAGGATCTCTATACGCACGCGTTCATCGTGTTCGCGTGCGCCGCCTGGCATGCGGCGTCGGGCGACGCCGCCGCGCGCACGGTGGCCGAAACCACCGCCGCGCTGATCCAGGACCGCTTCGCGCCGCGCCACGGCGACGCGTTGCTCGATGCCGCGCGCCACGCCGATTTCTCGTCATCCGGCAGCGGCGCGCTGCAGAATCCGCTGATGCATCTGACCGAAGCCTGGCTCGCGGCCGCCGATGCGTTCGGCGACCCGGCGTTCGACGATGCGCTCGCGCACACCGCGCAGGCCGTCGAGCGCACGTTCGTCGACGCGGCGACCGGCTGCGTGGCCGAGTTGCCGCTCGGAGCGGCCGACAACCGTTTCGAGCCCGGCCATCAGTTCGAATGGTTCTATCTGGTCGATGCGGCCGGTGCGCGGCTCGCGCAGACCGGGCTCCCCGCCGCGCTGTCGCGCGCGTTCGCGTTCGCCGAGCAATACGGCGTCGATCCGCAGACGGGCGGCGTGTGCGCGGCGCTCGACGCGCAAGGCGCGTGCATCGACGGCACGCAGCGGATCTGGGCGCAGACCGAATACCTGCGCGCGCTCGCGACGCACGGCGGCACGCCGGCCTCCGCGCCGCTCGCACGCCAGATCGAGCGGTTCGCCGCGCGCTTCCTGCATCCGCGCGGCTGGTTCGAGTGCAAGACGGCCGACGGGCAGGTGTCGCGCGCCGACATGCCGTCGACGACGCCCTACCACCTCGCGACCGCCTACGCGGCGCTGCCGGCCGGTTCGTAACCCGTCGCCGCGAACGACGGCGCCGCGCGATCGCCGCGCGCGGCGCGTCCGTCGCCCAGTTCGAACACCGACACCGCCTGCATCAGGTGCGCGGTCTGGTCGTTCAGCGACGCGGCCGCCGCCGCGACTTCCTCGACCAGCGCGGCGTTCTGCTGCGTCAGCTGATCCATCTGCGTGACGGCCTGGTTCACCTGCTCGATCCCGACGCTCTGCTCGACCGACGCCGAGGTGATCTCGGACATCGTCTGCACGACGCGCGTGATCGACGTCGACACCGTCCGCATCGCTTCGCCGGCGCGCTCGACGAGCTCCGCGCCGCCGTTGATCTGCGCGACCGAATCCTCGATCAGCGCCTTGATCTCCTTCGCCGATTGCGCGCTGCGCTGCGCGAGCGAGCGCACTTCGCCCGCGACGACCGCGAAGCCGCGGCCCTGTTCGCCGGCCCGCGCGGCCTCGACGGCCGCGTTCAGCGCCAGGATGTTGGTCTGGAACGCGATGCCGTCGATCACCGAGATGATCTCCGCGATCCGCCCCGAGCTCTGCGCGATGCCGCGCATCCGGTCGATCACGCTGTCGACCACGCCGCCGCCGTGGCTCGTCGCCTCGAGCGCCGCGTCGGCCAGCGCGCTCGCCGCGCGTGCGCTGTCGGTGTTCTGACGGACGGTTGCCGTCAGCTCCTCCATGCTCGCGGCGGTTTCCTCGAGCGACGCGGCCTGCGTGCCGGTGCGTGCCGACAGGTCGGCGTTGCCGCCCGCGATCTCGCCCGCGCCGAGGTGGATCGCGTCGGACGCCTGGCGCACCGTGCGCACGGTGCCCGCGATGCTCGTCTGCATCGTGGCGAGGCCGCGCAGCATCCGGTCGATCTCGAACACGCCGCCCGCCTGCACGGCTTCGTCGAGCCGGCCCTGCGCGATCCGCTCGAAATGGCGGCCGGCCTGCTCCAGCGGCGCGACGACCGCGCGCCGCGCGGCCGCGTAGATCGCGACGCTCGCCGCGAGCATCGCCACCAGCAGCACGATGCCGACCGACTTGAACCACAGCATGCCGCCGTCGATGGTGTCGAGCGCCGCGCGGCTCGACGCGCCGCCGTAGTCGGTGAAGCGATGCAGCTCGGCGATGTACGCGTCCTGAAAGCCCTGGGTCGGCTGGTCGAGGAATGCCTGGATGTTGTCGGCGTCGAGGAACTGCACGAGTTCGCCCAGCGCGCCGCGCAGCGCGCGATAACGCTCGGTGAGCGCCGCGACGCGTGTACGGTTGGTGTCGTCGACCGGCTGCGCGGCCGTCAGCACCGCGAACGCCTTGTCCGCTTCCGCGAGCGACGCGCCCGCATGGCGGATGATGTCTTCGGGCTTGGGGCCGCCGCGCACCATCCGCGTGCCGGCCCGCGACAGGTTGATGCGCGCGTCGAGCAGTTGCTCGGTCGCGCGGCTGGCCGCGTCGACCTGCGTGATCGCGACGGTCGACAGATCGTCGACGCCGCGGCGCGTCGACGCGAGCGTCCAGAAGCCGAGCGCTTCGATCGCGAACAGGAAGAGGCAGAACACGGTCAACACGCCGAGCAGACCCGACGCGAGCTTGATTTTTCCGAACATGGGGGAATTCCTGAAGAGCGGACGATGAGGCGATGCCCCGGCATTAGCGGCATTTCTTCGTCGGACTTTAGGCGGAATGGCCGGCCACGCGGGTCAATCGCGTGCGTCGCTCGCGCATTCGCGTCGAATCGCCCGCAAACGCGGAGATCTTGCGTATTCGGCGCAATAATCGCGTCGCATCGCGCCGGGATTTGCACGAAATGCGGACGAATTTCCTTGCTTATCCGGAGCCCCCTTCCTAGAGTTCAGCGCAAGCGGGCACTCATTTCGAAGGAAAGCGATGACCGACATCACGGACCACGCGCGTGGCGCATTGCGCGCGCAGCCGTTCAGCATGCTGCTGGGCACGGAGCTGATGCATATCGGCGACAACGAAGTGTCGCTGTGTCTGCCGGTGCGCGAGGAATTGCGGCAGCAGCACGGTTTCGTGCATGGCGGCGTCATCAGCTATCTCGCGGACAACGCGCTGACGTTCGCCGGCGCGCTCGTGCTCGGCCCGCGCGTGATCACCGCCGAATACAAGATCAACTACCTGCGGCCGGCCGTGAACGGCACGCTCGTCGCCCGCGCGAAGCTCGTCTACGCGGGCCGGCACCAGGCGACCTGCCAGTGCCATGTGTTCGTCATCGACGGCGACCACGAGCGGCTCGTCGCGATCGCGCAAGGCACGATCAACCGCGTCGGCGACGGCAAGATGCCGGATGCGCCGGAGGAAACGGCGTGAGTTGCCGAGCCCGGGCGTCGATGCCGCGACGCGTGTCGCGCTAGCGTTTCATCGCAGCCAGATAAACCGCATCACGCTCGCGGCGGCCGACCGCGACCACCAGCACGGGGCCGTCGACGAACGGAAGCCACCTCCTGAAAGACAGCCCTAATCGGCGTCATCCCCCGCCAACGGCAAAAACCGCGGCGCCACCCGCGCCCGCACGTTCCCGTGCTCATCCGTCCGATAGATCCCGCGCGCCGCGTTATGCGGATGCGAGACCGCGTCGGCCACGCTCAGCACCGGCGCGAAACACGCGTCGGTGCCTTCGAGCAGCGCGCGCCAGTGCGCAGACGGCTGCTGCGCGAACACCGCCGCGAAACGCGTCTTCAGCGCGGGCCAGCACGCGCGGTCGTACTGCGACGCGGGATCGACGTCGGTCAGCCCGAGCCGTTCGACCAGCAACGCATAGAACGGCGGTTCGAGCGCGCCGATCGTCACGCATTCGCCGTCCGCGCAGCGATACACGTCGTAGAACGGCGCGTCGTGGAACAGGCTCGGCTGCGCGCCGTCGAGCTGCCCGTTCGCGCGTGCCCACAGCGCGAGCGAGCCGAGCATCGACACGATGTCGACGATCGCGCCGTCGACCACGCGCCCCGGCCCGCCGCCGCGCACGTCGAGCAACGCGCAGACGATTCCGAACGCGAGCCCGAGCGCGCCACCCGCATCGCCGACGACGGTCGGCGGCAGGCCCGGCCGGCCGTCGCGCGGCGCGGACAGCGACAGCAGCCCGGTCAACGCGACGTAGTTCAGGTCGTGCCCGGCCGCGGCCGCGAGCGGGCCGTGCTGGCCCCAGCCCGTCATGCGCCCGTAGACCAACTTCGGATTGCGGCGCGCGCAAACGTCGGGCCCGAGGCCGAGCCGCTCCATCACGCCGGGCCGCAAGCCCTCGATCAGCGCATCGGCCTGCGCGATCAAATCGAGCGCGGCGTCACGCCCGGCCGGCGCCTTCAGGTCGAGTTCGACGATCGTCTTGCCTTCGCGCAACAAGTCGCCGTCGCGGGCCTGCAGCGCATCCGGCGCGCTCGTGCGGCCGGACGGGCGCGCGATCAGCGTGATGCGCGCGCCCATGCCGGCAAGCATCCAGCCCGCGAGCGGGCCGGGGCCGAGACCTTCGAATTCGACGATATGGATGCCGGAAAGCGGCGCGTTCAATGACATGACAGCCTCGCTGAAATGCAGTCGGGACAAGAGCGGCGAAACCGCCCGATTCTATGCGAATGCCTGCGTGCGCCGGCCTCGGCCGGCTAGCCCGCCGCCGCATCCGTACGCTGCGCGTCCAGCGCCTCCCGCATCGCCCGCACGATCGCGTCGCGACGCGCGCCGATCCGCTCGACGGGCCCGGCCACGCCCATGGCCAGCGGCAGGCCGTTCCAGCCGTCCGCGATCACCATCGAGATCATCGCGGCGCCCTGCGTGACCGTATGCGCCGAATAGGAATAACCGAGCCGGCGCGTCTGTTCGACCTTGTCGAGCACGACGTCCTCGTCGATCGTCCTGCCCGATTTCCCGATCCGGCGAATGCTGCGCGATACGAGCCGGCGGATCGTGCTGTCCGGCTGAAGGCTCAGCAGCGCCCAGCCGAGCCCCGACATGCAGATCTCGCGACGCGTGCCGATCGGCGCGTAGAACTGGATCGGAATCGTATGCGAGCCCTCGACCGCGTCGATGTACTGCACGTACAGGTCGCTCTGCACCGCGATCACGACCGCCTCGTGCGTGCGCAGCGCCAGCCGTTTCGCGACGGCATGCCAGTGCCGCCGGCTGCCGGCCGCGGAATCGACGAGCGCTTCGCCGAGGTTGACTAGCCGTGCGGTCGGCGCATACGCGTGGGTTGCGTCGTCGTACGAAAGATAGCCGAGCGCCTTCATGCTGGTCAGCAGCGCCGCCGCGCTCGACCCCGGATACCCGCAACGCGTGGCGATCTCGCGCACGCTCAGCGGCCGCTGCAATGCGCTGAAGAGTTCCAGCACCTCGAACACGCGCGCCGCGCTCTTGACCACATTTCCGCTCATCCCGCCCTCTCCGCTGCAACCGGGACGGGCCTTCCACATATGTGGAACGGAATTTCCCGCCGCCAACCGTCGTGACGATACTAGGCTTCGGCCTGCGGCGTGAAGCCCCGCGGCACAGAACACACGGAGACATCATGGCAGCCTTTCTGATCCGTGAACGGCAGGGCCCCATCCTGACCGTCACGATGAACCGTCCCGAAACCCGCAACGCCATTTCGGACACCGATGCGATCGATGCGCTGACCGAATGCTGCGACGACGCGAACCGCGACGACTCGATCCGCGTGCTGGTCCTGACCGGCGCCGGCACGACGTTCTCGTCGGGCGGCAACGTGAAGGCGATGCGCGCATTCATGGAATCGGAGTCGCACGACCTTGCCGCGATCCGGTCCGGCTACCGCCACGGCATTCAGCGCCTTGCACGGGCGTTCCAGCAACTCGAGGTGCCGGCCATCGCAGCGGTCAACGGCCCGGCGATCGGCGCCGGCACCGACCTCGCGTGCATGTGCGACATCCGCATCGCCGCCGACCGCGCGCGCTTCGCCGAGAGCTTCATCGCCCTCGGCCTCGTGCCGGGCGACGGCGGCGCGTGGTTCCTGCCGCAGATCGTCGGCGCCGCCGTCGCCGCGGAAATGTCGTTCACGGGCGATGCACTGGACGCCCAGGCCGCGCTGCGCTGCGGGCTCGTGTCGCGCGTCGTGCCCGACGGCGACCTCCTCGCGCACGCCCATGAACTGGCCGGCCGCATCGCCCGCCACTCGGGCACCGCGTTGCGCCTGACCAAGCGCCTGCTGCGCGAAAGCCGCCATGCAAGCCTCGACACGGTTCTCGACCTGTCGGCGTCGTACCAGGCGTTCGCGCACGCGACCCCGGAACATCGCGCGGCGGTCGACGCACTCTTCGCCGCACGCGGCTGAACCCCGACGCATCACGGCCGTGCAGCCGGCGCGTGCCGGTCTGCCGGCGCATCGCATCCCCATCGAAGGAGACATCGTCATGACCAGCAGTAACGAAGGCGCGCTCGCGGGCGTGCGTGTGGTGGACCTGAGCCGCGTCTATGCGGGGCCGTTCTGCGCGCAGACGCTCGCCGACCACGGCGCGGACGTCATCAAGATCGAACCGCCGCAGGGCGACGAAACGCGCGACTGGGGGCCCGCGATGCCGAACGGCCTCTCCAGCTACTACTGGGGGCTCAACCGCAACAAGCTCAATCTCGCGCTCGACCTGTCGCATCCCGACGGACGCGACGTGCTGTTCCGCCTGATCGAGAAAACCGACGTGCTGGTCGACAACTTCAAGCAGGGCACGCTCGAACGCTGGGGCATCGGCTACGAAGACTGCCTGCGCGAGCGCTTTCCGCGCCTCGTCCACTGTTCGATCTCCGGATACGGCACCGACGGCCCGCTCGCGCGGTTCCCGGGCTACGACGCCGTCGCGCAGGGCCTCGCCGGCTTCATGTCGATCAACGGCGAACCGGGCGGCATGCCGCTCAAGGTGCCGTTTCCGGTCGTCGACTTCGCGGCCGGCATGAGCGCCGTATCGAGCGTCCTGCTTGCGCTGGTCGAACGGACGCGCTCCGGCCTCGGCCAGCACGTCGACATCGACCTGTTCAGCACGGCGCTGTCGATGCTGCATCCGGTCAGCACGAGCTGGATGGCGACCGGCGAGGTTCCCGTCGCGACCGGCAACGTGTACGGCGCGATCGCGCCGTACGGCGTCTATCCGTGCAAGGACAAGCCGGTCGCGACCGGCGCCGGCAACAATCGCACGTTTGCGCGGCTCGTCGAAGCGCTCGGCGTGCCGGAGCTGGCGCGCGATCCACGGTTCGCGACCAACGCGCAGCGCGTCGCGCATCGCGATGCGCTCGACACGCTGCTCGGCCAGTTGACCGCCGAGCTGTGTGCCGACGAGGTCGTCGAGCGGCTGATGCACGCGGGCGTCGCGACGGGGCCGGTGAACACCGTCGCCGACGCGTTCGGCCATCCGCAAACCGCTCGCAACGCGATGTTCGTCGACACCGACACGTACACCGGCGCGGGCATCCCCGCCAAGCTTTCCCGTACGCCCGGATCGATACGCCGGCCGCCGCAGCCGTTCGCCGCCGACACCGACGCCGTGCTCGACGCGTTCGGTATCGACGCGGCGCGCCGGGACGCGTTGCGGCAGGCGGGCGTGCTCCACGACACGCGCGCGAATACTGCCGGGAGCGCGTCATGACCACGCCGGGCGCATTTTCCTCGCTGACGGACGACGACGCCCCGTCGATCCTGCGCAACGACGACGACGGCATCGCGTGGCTGACGATCCATCGCCCGCACGTCGCCAACGCGCTGTCCGCCGACGCGATCCGGCGCCTGTGCGACGAACTGGTCACGCTCGACGACAACCCGTCGATCCGCGTCATCGTGATCCGCGGCGCGGGCGAGCGCGCATTCAGCGCGGGAGTCGATCTCGGCGATCCCGAGATTCGCGGGATGCGGCCGATGCGCGGGCTCGCCCGCAACGTGCACGAGCTGATCCTGGAACTGCGCAAGCCGACCATCGCGGCCATCAACGGCTTCGCCGTCGGCGGCGGCTTTGAAATCGCGCTCGCGTGCGACCTGCGGATCGCCGCCGATCACGCGACCTTCGCGCTGCCCGAGGCGCGCGTCGGGATGGGCGCGAACTTCGCGAGCGTGCTGCTGCCGCGCCTGCTGCCGCGCGCGATCGCGATGGAGCTGCTGTTCACGGGCCGCCGCCTCGACGCGGACGAGGCGCAGCGCGTCGGCTTGCTGAACCGCGTCGTCCCCGCCGCCGCGCTCGACGACACCGTGCGCGAACTGGCGCGGACGATCTCCGAAAACGCGCCGCTCACGATCCGTCGCATCAAGGAAACCGCGACACGCAGCCAGGGGCTGCCGGTGGCCGCCGCGCTGCGGCTGGACGTCGGCCCCGACGTCTACGCGAGCGAGGACCGGATCGAGGGCGCCCGCGCGTTTCTCGAGAAACGCAAGCCGGTATTCAAGGGGCGCTGAACCGACGCGGCACGGCGGCACCCCGCGCGCAACCGCTCCCAGAACGCGGGCGCGCCACAACAAGACATGGAACGGAGACACCTTCATGCAACGGAAAGCATTCCTGATCGGCGCGTGCGTGCTGAGCGCCACGTCGGCGCACGCATCGTCGGTCACGCTGTACGGGATCGTCGACAGCTACGTCGAATTCGACCGCGTCGGCAGCCTGTCGAGCCTGCGGCAAAGCGGCGGCGGATCGTCGACGAGCCGCATCGGACTGACGGGCGTCGAGGATCTCGGCGGCGGCACGTCGACGAAGTTCGTGCTGGAAAGCGGCTTCTCGCCGGCCGACGGATCGTTCCAGGGCGGCACGCTGTTCTACCGGCAGGCCTACGTGTCGCTGCAGAACACGCGCTACGGCGACCTTCGGCTCGGCCGCCAATACACGCCCGCGTTCTACATCGTGTACGACGGCGATCCGTTCGGCCTCAACGAACGGCTGTCGCCGCTCGCGCTGCTCGCGACGTCGACGGACACGATCACGAGCAACACGACGCCGCCGATTCCGCGCTTCAACCAGGCGGCGTCGTATCTGAGCCCCGACTGGAAAGGCCTGCGCGTGATGGCCACGTACGGCTTTCCGACGCCCAACGCGCTGTCCACGCAGGCCGGGCGCAACTACGGCGCCGGGCTCCAGTACCGGATCGGCGGGCTCTATCTCGGCGCCGGCTTCCAGGGCGACACGTCGGCCGGCAACCTGGCGCCCGTCGTCTCGCCGTCGACGACGCGCCACTACGTGTTCGCGGCCAACTACGCATTCGCGCGCGTCAAGCTGTACGCCGCGTTCCTGTACGGCGTCGGCACGGCGGCGCACCTGCCAGCGTTCTCGACCGCGAGCGCCGGCGCGTCGATCAACGTCGGCGCGCTCGATCGCGTGCTCGTCTCGGTCGTGCGTCGCGACGTGAAAGGCTCGGCGAACGACGCGACCGCGCTCGGCATCGGCTACGACCATCCGCTGTCGAAGCGCACGTCGCTCTACGCCCGCTATCTGTACGTGAAGAACGGCGGCGACGCCCGCAACACGGTCGTCGTCGGCCTGCAGCCGCAACCGGGCGGCACCGGGCAGGTGTTCGCGCTCGGCATCGCCCACCGCTTCTGACGGAGTGTCCATGACCCCGACCCTTTCCACGCACGCGGCCGCCGCCGGCGATCACGCGACGCAGGCGCTCTACCGCCGGATCTCGCGCCGGCTGCTGCCGTTCCTGATCCTCTGCTACACGCTGTCGTTCATCGACCGGATCAACATCGGTTTCGCGCACGCGCAGATGGCCGCCGAACTACACTTCTCCGACGCCGTCTACGGGCTCGGGGCGGGCATCTTCTTCATCGGCTACATGGCGTTCGAGATTCCGAGCAACGCGCTGCTGGCGCGGATCGGCGCACGCAAGACGATTGCCCGGATCATGGTGCTGTGGGGGCTCGGCTCGGCCGCGACGATGTTCGTCACGACGCCCGCGCAGTTCTACGCGTGCCGCTTCCTGCTCGGCGTGTTCGAGGCCGGCTTCTTCCCCGGCATCCTGTTCTATCTCGGCGCGTGGTATCCGCCGCGGCAGCGCGCGAAGGCGTTCGCGCTGTTCATGACCGCGCTGTACCTCGCCGGGCTGATCGCCGGCCCCGTGTCGGGCGCCATCCTCTCGTTCTTCGACGGCGCCGCCGGCCTGAGCGGCTGGCAGTGGCTGTTCCTCGTCGAAGGGCTGCCGAGCAGCGTGCTCGGCCTCGTCGCGCTGCGCTTTCTCGACGACCGGCCGGACGACGCGCGCTGGCTGTCGGACGCCGACAAGGCCGCGCTGCGCGCCGCGCACGTGCACGCCGAAGCCGCCACACCGGACGCGAACGCGGCACGGCCGCTGCTTGCCCACCGCGATTTCTGGCTGCTGTGCGCGGCGAATTTCGCGATCGCGGCCGCCGGCTATGCGCTCGTGTTCTGGATGCCCGTGATCCTGCATCGCGGCGGCCTGCATGGCGCGATGCGGATCGGGGTGCTGTCCGCGCTGCCCTACCTGTGCGGCATCGTCGGCATGCTCGCGATGGGCTGGCGCACCGAGCGGCGGCGCGAATGGCGCGGGCACGGCGCGGTCGCGATGCTCGCGTGCGCGGCCGCGCTCGCCGGGCTGGCGAGCACCACCGGCACATCGCACCTGATGATCGCGCTCTGCGTCGCGGTCGCCACGCACGCCGCGGCGCTGCCCGCGTTCTGGGTGCTGCCGGGGCTCGCGCTGCCGAAGCGCTCGATGGCGATCGCGATCGCGGCGATCACGATGTCCGGCGCGATCGGCGGGTTCGCGAGCCCGTTCCTGATGGGCGTGCTCAACACGGCCACCGGGTCGATGCGCGGCGGCCTCTATTTCAACGCCGCGCTGCTCGCGGCCGGCGCCGTCGCCTTGCTCGGCACGCTGCGCACCCGCGCGGTGTCGCGCACGAACGCCGGCTGACGGCATCGACCTCCCTTTATTCACCCTCATCGACTCCCATGAATTTCGACCTTGAACTCGAACACCGGATGATCCGCGACCTCGTCGCACGTTTCGTGCAGGACGAGCTGATCCCGCTCGAAGCAGCGGTCATGGCCCGCGAGGCCGACGGCCAGCGCTTCGGGCTGCTCGACGAAGAACGCGCCCACCTCGACGAGCGTTCCCGGCAGCTCGGCCTGTGGGGCCTCGACGCGCCGCTCGACGCCGGCGGCTCGGACCTGCCGGCCGTCGCGATGGTCGGCGTCAACGAAGCGATCGGCACGACCGTGACGCCGTACATCCTGCCGCCCGATTCGCCGAACCTGCGGATGCTGTGCGACGTGGCCGACGACGCGCAGCGCGCGCGTTATCTCGAACCGTACGCACGCGGCGTCACGCGTGCCGCGATGGCGATCTCCGAGCCGGGCGCAGGCTCGGACCCGGGCGCGCTGTCGACGACGGCCGTGCGCGACGGTGACGGCTGGGTGCTGAACGGACGGAAGATCTGGATCAGCCACGCGCCCGAAGCCGACTGGACGATCGTGATGGCGCTCACCGATCGAAGCAAGGGCAAGCGCGGCGGCATGTCGGCGTTCATCGTCGACCGCGGCACGCCCGGTTTCATCATCGAACGGCGGATCCCGATGATCGGCGGGCTGTCGACCTACGAAATCGTGCTGGACGACTGCCGCATTCCCGCCGCGCAACTGCTGGGCCAGGAAGGTGCCGGCTTCGCGCCGATGCAGGCACGGCTCGCGAACCGGCGGCTGGAGATGGCCGCATGGTGCATCGGCCGCGCCGAGCGCGCGGTCGCGATGCTGTGCGACCATGCGAAACAGCGCAAGACCTTCGGCGTGCCGCTCGCGGAACGCCAGGCGGTCCAGTGGTGGGTCGCCGACGCGCTCACGCAGATCCACGCGTGCCGCCTCATGACCTACGAAGCGGCCGCGCGCGTGGATGCCGGGCAGGATGCACGCACGCAGATCTCGATGGTCAAGGTGTTCGCCACCGAAATAGCGTCGAGCGTCATCGATCATGCGATGCAGGCGCTCGGCGCGATGGGCATGACGAAGGAAATGCCGTTGCAGCAGATGGCCAGCGAAGCGCGGCTGATGCGCATCTTCGAAGGCCCGACCGAGGTGCACCGCTGGGTCATCGCGCGCAGCGCGCTCTGACCGCGGTGCACCGCCCATCTTCACGATGGAGCCATGCGTTGGACACCCTGCATCTCGTCGACCCCGAAATCCGCCCGCTGCTCGAGACCTGGCCGACCGTCACGCTCGGCATCGACAACCTCGCGCAGTCGCGCGAACGCGTGCTGCCGCTGCCGCCGCCCGACCTGGCCGGCAGCACGCTCGAACACCGCACGGTGCCCGGCCCCGCCGGTGCGCCGGACGTCCCGGTCCTCGTCTACCTGCCTGACGATCACGCGCGGCCACTTCCGGCGATCGTTCACCTGCATGGCGGCGGCTTCGTGCGCGGCAAGGCGAAGGATCTCGAGGCGGTGCACCGGTCGCTCGTGACGCAGCTCGGCTGCGCGCTGATCTCGATCGACTACCGGCTCGCGCCTGAAACCGTGTTTCCCGGCGCGATCGAGGATTGCTACGCGGCGCTCGCATGGATCTTCCGCCATGCCGATACGCTCGGCATCGATGCGTCGCGGATCGGCGTGGCGGGCGAGAGCGCGGGCGGCGGACTCGCCGCCTCGCTGGCGCTGCTGGCCCGCGACCGCGGCGAATACCGGCTCGCGTTCCAGCATCTGATCTACCCGATGCTCGACGATCGCACCTGCACGCGCACGCCGCACCCGCATGCCGGCGAGTTCGTCTGGCACGCGGCCAACAACCGGTTCGGCTGGACCTCGCTGCTCGGTCACGCGCCGGGCATCGACGGCGTGTCGCCCTACGCGGCCGCCGCGCGCGCCACGCGGCTCGACGGCCTGCCGCCCGCGTTCCTGTCGGTCGGCTCGCTCGACCTGTTCCTCGACGAAAACCTCGACTATGCGCGGCGCCTGCTCCGCGCGGGCGTGCCGACCGAACTGCACGTGCTGCCCGGCGGCGTGCACGGTTTCGACATCGTGCCCGGCGCGCGCATCGCCGAAACGGCGCGCCGCCTGAGCCACGACGCGTTGCGCCGCTTCCTGCACGGCTGACGAAAACGACGCGGGCGGCCGAAGCCGCCCGCATCTGCGCCGATACCGCCGGCAACGATCAGAACGCATCCCCCGGCACTCGCACCCAGCCTTCCATCAGCACGCGCGCGCTGCGGCTCATGATCGCCTTGGTGACTGTCCACTCGCCGTTCTCCTGCTGCTGCGCTTCCGCGCCGACGCGCAACGTGCCCGACGGATGGCCGAAGCGCACCGCGTTGCGTTCGCCGCCGCCCGCCGCCAGGTTGACGAGCGTGCCGGGGATCGCCGCGGCCGTGCCGATCGCGACCGCCGCCGTACCCATCATCGCGTGGTGCAGCTTGCCCATCGACATCGCGCGCACCAGCAGGTCGACGTCGCCCGCATTCACGCGCTTGCCGCTCGACGCGACGTAGTCGGCCGGCTTCGCGACGAACGCGATCTTCGGCGTGTGCTGCCGCGTCGCGATTTCGTCGAGCGTGTCGATCAGGCCCATGCGCAGCGCGCCGTGCGCGCGGATCGTCTCGAATTTCTCGAGCGCCTTCGCGTCGCCGTTGATCGCGTCCTGCAGCTCGGTGCCCGTATAGCCGATCGCTTCCGCATCGACGAAGATCGTCGGGATGCCCGCGTTGATCATCGTCGCCTTCAGCGTGCCGATGCCCGGCACGGCCAGATCGTCGACGAGGTTGCCGGTCGGGAACATCGAGCCGCCCGCGCCTTCTTCCTCGGCGGCCGGGTCCATGAATTCGAGCTGCACTTCGGCGGCCGGGAACGTGACGCCGTCCAGTTCGAAGTCGCCCGTCTCCTGCACCGCGCCGTTCACGATCGGCACGTGCGCCACGATCGTCTTGCCGATGTTCGCCTGCCAGATCCGCACGGTCGCGACGCCGTCCCTCGGCACGCGCGCCGGATCGACGAGCCCGCCGCCGATCGCGAACGGGCCGACCGCCGCCGACAGGTTGCCGCAGTTTCCGGTCCAGTCGACGAACGCCTTGTCGATCGCGACCTGGCCAAACAGGTAGTCGACGTCGTGCCCCGGCCGCGTGCTTTTCGACACGATCACCGTCTTGCTGGTGGACGACGTCGCGCCGCCCATCCCGTCGATCTGCTTGCCGTACGGATCGGGGCTGCCGATCACGCGCAGCAGCAGCGCGTCGCGCGCGGCGCCCGGCGCCTGCGCGGCATCCGGCAGGTCCTGCAGCCGGAAGAACACGCCCTTGCTGGTGCCGCCGCGCATGTACGTGGCGGGAATCCTGATTTGAGGAATGTGAGCCATGTTTGCGTTATCCCTGTTTGAGCCGGTCAGGCTGCCTGCGACGATTCGAGGAAGTCCTGCGCGAAACGCTGCAGCACGCCGCCCGCTTCGTAGATCGACACTTCCTCGGCCGTATCGAGCCGGCACGTCATCGGCACCTCGACGCGCTCGCCGTTCCTGCGGTGAATCACGAGCGTCAGGTCGGCGCGGGGCGTACGCTCGCCGATCACGTCGAAGGTTTCGGTGCCGTCGATGCCGAGCGTCGTCCGGTTCGTGCCCGGCTTGAACTCGAGCGGCAGCACGCCCATCCCGATCAGGTTCGTGCGGTGAATCCGCTCGAAGCCTTCGGCGGCGATCGCCTCGACGCCCGCGAGCCGCACGCCCTTCGCGGCCCAGTCGCGCGACGAGCCCTGACCGTAGTCGGCGCCGGCCACGACGATCAGCGGCTGCTTGCGATTCATGTACGTCTCGATCGCTTCCCACATCCGCATGACCTTGCCTTCCGGCTCGACGCGCGCAAGCGAGCCCTTCTTCACCGCGCCGTCGACGATCGCCATCTCGTTGATCAGCGTCGGGTTCGCGAAGGTCGCGCGCTGCGCGGTCAGGTGGTCGCCCCGGTGCGTCGCGTACGAGTTGAAGTCTTCTTCGGGCAGGCCCATCTTCGCGAGGTATTCGCCGGCCGCGCTGTTCGGCAGGATCGCGTTCGACGGCGACAGGTGGTCGGTCGTGATGTTGTCGCCGAGCACCGCGAGCGCCCGCATGCCCTTCAGCGTGCGCTCGCCGGCCAGCGCGCCCTCCCAGTACGGCGGGCGGCGGATGTACGTGCTCTGCGCGCGCCAGTCGTACAGCGGCGCCGCGCGCTCGCCGGCGTCGGCGCTGCGCGCGAACATCGGCTCGTAGACCTTGCGGAACTGCTCGGGCTTCACGCTCGACGCGACGATCGCGTCGATCTCCTCGTCGGTCGGCCAGATGTCCTTCAGCGTAACGGGCTTGCCGTCCTGATCGTGACCGAGCACGTCCTTCTCGATGTCGAAGCGGATCGTGCCGGCGATAGCGTACGCGACGACAAGCGGCGGCGACGCGAGGAACGCCTGCTTCGCATACGGATGAATGCGGCCGTCGAAGTTGCGGTTGCCCGACAGCACGGCGGTCGCGTACAGGTCGCGATCGACGATCTCCTGCTGGATCTTCGGGTCGAGCGCGCCCGACATCCCGTTGCAGGTCGTGCATGCGAACGCGACGATGCCGAAGCCGAGCTTCTCGAGTTCCGGCAGCAAGTTCGCTTCTTTCAGATACAGCTCGACCGCCTTCGATCCCGGCGCGAGCGAGCTCTTCACCCACGGCTTGCGCGTCAGGCCCTTCGCATTCGCGTTGCGGGCGAGCAGCGCCGCGGCGATCACGTTGCGTGGGTTGCTCGTGTTCGTGCAGCTCGTGATCGCGGCGATGATCACCGCGCCGTCGGGCATCTCGCCCGGCTTCTCTTCCCACTGACCGGCGATCCCGCGTGCGGCGAGATCGGACGTCGGCAGCCGCTTGTGCGGATTCGACGGGCCCGCCATGTTGCGCACGACGCTCGACAGGTCGAACGTCAGCGTGCGCTCATATTGCGCATCGGCGAGCGTATCGGCCCACAGGCCGGCCGCCTTCGCGTAGGTCTCGACGAGCTTCACCTGCTCGTCGCTGCGGCCGGTGAGGCGCAGGTAGTCGGTCGTCTGGCCGTCGATGAAGAACATCGCGGCCGTCGCGCCATACTCGGGCGCCATGTTCGAGATCGTCGCGCGATCGCCGAGCGTGAGGCTCGCCGCGCCTTCGCCGCGGAATTCCAGATACGCGCCGACCACCTTCTCCTTGCGCAGGAATTCGGTCAGCGCGAGCACGACGTCGGTCGCGGTGATGCCGGGCTGGCGCTTGCCGGTCAGCTCGACGCCGACGATGTCGGGCAGGCGCATCCACGACGCGCGGCCGAGCATCACGTTCTCGGCTTCGAGCCCGCCGACGCCGATCGCGATCACGCCGAGCGCATCGACGTGCGGCGTGTGGCTGTCGGTGCCGACGCAGGTGTCCGGATACGCGACGCCGTCCTGCACCTGGATCACCGGCGACATCTTCTCGAGGTTGATCTGGTGCATGATGCCGTTGCCCGGCGGGATCACGTCGACGTTCTCGAACGCCTTCTTCGTCCACTCGATGAAGTGGAAGCGATCCTCGTTGCGGCGATCCTCGATCGCGCGGTTCTTCGCGAACGCGTCCGGGTCGAAGCCGCCGCATTCGACGGCGAGCGAGTGGTCGACGATCAGCTGCACGGGCACGACCGGGTTCACTTTCGCGGGGTCGCCGCCGCCGTCCGCGATCGCGTCGCGCAGGCCCGCGAGATCGACGAGCGCCGTCTGCCCGAGGATGTCGTGGCACACCACGCGCGCCGGGAACCACGGGAAATCGCGTTCGCGCTTGCGCTCGACGATCTGCTTCAGCGAATCGGCGAGGATCGCCGGATCGCAGCGGCGCACGAGGTTTTCGGCGAGCACGCGCGAGGTGTACGGCAGCGTGTCGTACGCGCCGGGTGCGATCGCGTCGACCGCGGCACGCGCGTCGAAGTAGTCCAGCGACGTGCCGGGCAGGGGTTTGCGGTTGGCGGTATTCATGATGTGGGGCGGAATTCGGGGTAAGACGTGCCGCGCGCGCCGACAGCCCCCATCGCGGGGCGCCGGCGTGCGCGGCCGGCGATCAGCGCTTCTCGATCGGCACGAACTGCAGGTCTTCAGGACCGGTGTAGTTCGCGCTCGGGCGGATGATCTTGTTGTCGATGCGCTGCTCGATGATGTGCGCGCTCCAGCCCGACGTGCGCGAAATCACGAACAGCGGCGTGAACATCGCGGTCGGCACGCCCATCATGTGATACGACACCGCGCTGAACCAGTCGAGGTTCGGGAACATCTTCTTCGCGTCCCACATCACCGATTCCAGACGCTCGGCGATGTTGTACAGCTTGGTGTCGCCCGCTTCCTTCGACAGCTTGTGCGCGACGCCCTTGATCACCTTGTTGCGCGGATCGGAGATCGTGTAGACCGGATGGCCGAAGCCGATCACGACTTCCTTGTTCTCGACGCGGCGGCGAATGTCGGCTTCGGCGTCGTCCGGCGAGCTGTAGCGGCTCTGGATTTCGTACGCGACTTCGTTCGCGCCGCCGTGCTTCGGCCCGCGCAGCGCGCCGATCGCGCCGGTGATCGCCGAGTAGATGTCCGAGCCCGTGCCCGCGATCACGCGGCCGGTGAACGTCGACGCGTTGAATTCATGCTCCGCGTACAGGATCAGCGACGTGTGCATCGCCTCGACCCACGACTTCGACGGCGTCTTGCCGTGCAGCAGGTGCAGGAAGTGGCCGCCGATCGAGTCGTCGTCGGTTTCGGTTTCGATGCGCTTGCCGTTGTGCGAGAAGTGATACCAGTACAGCAGCATCGAGCCGAGCGACGCCATCAGGCGGTCGGCGATGTCGCGCGCGCCCGGCAGGTTGTGGTCGTCCTTCTCCGGCAGCACGGTGCCGAGCACCGACACGCCGGTGCGCATCACGTCCATCGGGTGAGCCGACGCCGGGATCTGTTCGAGCGCGGCCTTCAGCGCGCTCGGCAGGCCGCGCAGCGCGCGCAGCTTGGTCTTGTACGCGGCCAGTTCGGTCAGGTTGGGCAGCGTGCCGTGCACGAGCAGGTGCGCGATTTCCTCGAACTCGCACGATTCGGCGACGTCGAGAATGTCGTAGCCGCGGTAGTGCAGGTCGTTGCCGGTCTTGCCGACCGTGCACAGCGCCGTGTTGCCGGCCGTCACGCCCGACAGCGCCACCGACTTCTTCGGCTTGAATGCGCCTGCGGCGGCCGGTGCTGCTGCGTCTTTCGTCTCGCTCATGTTTTCCTTCTCCAATGGGTATCGGGGGGTGCGGGCCGCGTTACTTCTTGCCCTGCGCGAACAGTTCGTCGAGCTTGCGCTCGTATTCGTGATAGCCGAGGAAGTCGTACAGCTCGGCGCGCGTCTGCATCGTCGGCACGGCCGCCTTCTGCGTGCCGTCGCGGCGCAGCGTCTCGTAGAAATTCAGCGCGGCCTTGTTCATCGCGCGATACGCGCCGCAGCAGTACAGCGCGATGTCGACGTTCGCCTCGCGCAGCTCGTCGACCGTGAACAGCGGCGTCGAGCCGAACTCGGTCAGGTTCGCGAGGATCGGCACCTTCACGGCGGCCTTGAAACGGCGGTAGTCGTCGAGCGTCTTCATCGCTTCCGGGAAGATCATGTCCGCGCCGGCTTCGACGTACGCGACCGCGCGCTCGATCGCCGAGTCGATCCCTTCCGCGGCGGCCGCGTCGGTGCGTGCCATGATCACGAACTGGTCGTCGGTACGCGCGTCGACCGCGGCCTTCACGCGATCGACCATTTCGTCGATCGGCACGACTTCCTTGCCCGGACGATGGCCGCAGCGCTTCTGGCCGACCTGGTCCTCGAGGTGCACGGCCGCGACGCCGGCGTTGATGAACGAGCGGACCGTGCGCGCGATATTGAACGCGCCGCCCCAGCCCGTGTCGATGTCGACCAGCAGCGGCAGGTCGGTCGCGTTGGTGATCCGGGTCGCGTCGATCAGCACGTCTTCCATCGTGCTGATGCCGAGGTCGGGGATGCCGAGCGAGTTCGCGGCGACGCCGCCGCCCGACAGGTACACGGCCTTGAAGCCGACGGCCTGCGCCATCTTGGCCGCGTACGCGGTGATCGCGCCGACCACCTGCAGCGGCTGCTCGGCCGCGACTGCCGCGCGGAACTTCGCGCCGGCGCTCTGAAGATGCGTATTGCTCATGAACGGCCTCCTGATGGAATGCTCGATAACAGCAAGGACCGGGCCAGCTTGCGAAACGTCGCTAACCCACTGATTCTTAAGCCACCGCCGTGTGCGTGGCACCGCCCGGCGATTTCAATTTAGCGATTTCATGTTTCAAAAATGAAATCTCGCGCGCATAATCGGCCGTCATGGACCTCTCCTCGACCAAGCCCGTCGGCCCGGCCGACCGCACGGTACGTCCGCGCATCTGGGCAATGGGCATCAGCCGGCTGCGCGAGCTGTTTCGCGAGATCGCCGGCGAATTCGACGAACGCGCGGACGTGCGCATCGTCACGCGCGCCTATGAAGATGCGCTGAGCGCGCTCGCGGAGGCCGGCGCCGCGCGGCCCGACGTGATCGTGGCGGCCGGCTCGAACGGCGGCTTCCTGAAAACGCGGGCGCAGGTGCCGGTGGTGGTCGTGTCGCCGACCGGCTTCGACGTGATGCAGGCGCTCGCGCGCGCGCGGCGCGACGCCGCGCGGATCGCGCTCGTCAGCGCCGGCGAGACGCCGCCCGAAGTGCGCCGCTTCGTCGCCGCGTACGGCCTCGACGTGCAGTTTGCGTCATATCAGTCCGCCCAGGAAGCGGAAGCCTGCGTGCACGACCTGCGCGATCGCGGCATCGAGACGATCGTCGGCCCGGGCCTCGTGACCGATCTCGCGGCCAGCGTCGGCATGGGCGCGGTATTCCTGTATTCGCATGCGTCGGTGCGCAAGGCCGTCGAGACGGCGCTCGAAGTCGCGTATGCGACGCACGCCGAGGCTTTCCGCCGCCAGCGGCTCGACACGCTGCTGCAGCACCTGCGCGACGGCGTGGTCGCGCTCGACGCGCACGGCCGCGTCGAGGCGATCAACGAACGGCTCGCGTCGGCGCTCGGGGTCGAACCCGCGGCGGCCGTCGGCCGCGCGCTCGTCGACCTGCGGCCCGAGCTGCGCACGCTGCGCGGCGAGGACGGCGACGCGCTCGCGACCGTGCGCGGGGTGCGCTACGTCGTGCACCGCGGGCCGCTGGTCGATCGCGGCGTCACGTCGGGGAGCGTGCTGACGTTCCAGGAATCGCGCGCGGTCGAACGGCTCGATCGCGCATTGCGTTCGCAGCCCACCACGCAACAGTTCGCCGCACGCTATGCGCTCGACGACGTGGTCGGCGCCTCGGCGCCGATGACGCGCGTGCGCGCGCTCGTGCGCCGCTACGCGAAGTCCGACGCGACCGTGCTCGTGCTCGGCGAAAGCGGCACCGGCAAGGAAATGATCGCGCAGAGCCTGCATGGGCTGTCCGCGCGGCGCAGCTATCCGTTCGTCGCGGTCAACTGCGGCGCGTTTCCGGAAGCGTTGCTCGAGAGCGAGCTGTTCGGCTATGAAGAAGGCGCGTTCACCGGCGCGCGGCGCGGCGGCAAGACCGGCCTGTTCGAGGCCGCGCACCGCGGCACGCTGTTTCTCGACGAGATCGGCGAAATGCCGCCGTCGCTGCAGAGCCGGCTGCTGCGCGTGCTGCAGGAGCGCGAGGTGATCCGCCTCGGCTCGACCGAGCCGATCCGCATCGACGTGCGCGTGATCGCCGCGACGCACCGGCCGCTGCTTGCGGCCGTCGAAGCCGGCACGTTCCGCGCGGATCTCTATTACCGGCTCAACATCCTGAACATCGGCCTGCCGCCGCTGCGCGAGCGCGCGGCCGACATCCCCGCGCTCGCGGCGACGCTGCTCGTGCAGGCCGCGCGGCGCGAGCCGCGCCTCGCCGATCGCGTGCGCGACACCGACGACGCGCTGCGCGTGCTCGCCGCGACGCAAGCGACGCTCGCGCGCTACCGCTGGCCCGGCAACGTGCGCGAACTGCAGAACGTGGTCGAGCGGATCGCGGTGGAGCTGGCCGAGGAAGTCGACGAAAGCGATCCGGCCGCCGCGTGCGCGGCGCTCGCCCCCGGCGCGCTGCAAGTGATCGCGCCCGAGCTGTTCGCCGCGCCGCGCGACGCGGCCGGCGCCGACGATGCACCGACGCTCCAGGCGCGGCGCCGTCGCGCGGAAGCCGACGAGATCCGCGCGGTACTCGACGCGTGCGGCGGCGATCGCGATCGCGCCTGTGCGAGGCTCGGCATCAGCAAGACGACGCTGTGGCGGAAGTTGTCGGCGAAATAGGTGCGGGCCGCGCCGTCATTCGGCTTTGTGATAGTGGCGATACGCCTTCGCGCGATTGCCGCACGACGACATCGAGCACCAGCGGCGGCTGCCGTTCTTGCTGTCGTCGATGAAGAGCCACTGGCATGCATCGTTCGCACAGCGCTTGACCTTCGCGAGCCGCGCGCCGCCGAGCAGGTCGATCGCCGACCACAGCACCGGGCTCAACAGCCCCGCGAGCGTCGCACCCGACGCGTCGATCCGCCACGCATAGCGGCCGTCGACGCGCGCCAGCGCAACCCGCGGCGGCGCTTGCGCGAGGAAACCGCCGAGCAGCGCGAGATCCTCGGCCTGCGGCTCGCGCTGCTCCGCCTGGGCGTGAAAGAGCCGGTATAGCGCCTCGCGCAACGCGAGTGCGTGCGCCAGCATCGCCGGCTCGTCGCCGTTCTCTTCCCCTTTCTCCTTGTCGGGCACGCGACATGCGTCGGTCAGGCCGGCCGGCACGCCCGCCTGCTCGCGGCACCACGCGAACAGGTCGTCGATCGTGCCGAAAGTTTCGGTCGGCGGGTCGCTGCCGCGCCAGTACAGCGTGTTCGCGAAATCGAGGCTCAACGTTTCGGCCGGCGCCGGGATCAGGCAGTCCGTCGTGACGGAAGGTTGCGTTTTACTCATGACGCGATCGTATCTAACCACCATGCCGGTTGACAAGCGTCCGAGCGATTTCTAACATAACCGGCATGGTGGTTAAAAACTGGCTTGCTGCACCGACGCCCCTTCACTACAAGGAGACACAGATGATCGATCGCTTTTCGTTCAGCGTTATCCACACCGCCGTCGGCCGCCGGTACGACGACAGCACGCTCGGCGCGCTGCGCTACAAGCGGCTGGCATGGTGCCTGTAAGCAGGTTTGCCGCACTGACGTCCCCCTCAGTTCAAGGAGCCACAGATGATCGACCACCTTTCGTTCGGCGTTGCCCACATCGACCGCAGCCGCACCTTCTACGACAGCGCGCTCGGCGCACTCGGCTACAAGCGCCTGTATAGCGACGACGGCGCCCTCGGCTACGGGACGACCGAGCCCGAGCTGTGGTTGCAGCACGCGGCCCGGCCTGTCGTCGCCGATCCCGATTCGGGGTTGCACCTGTCGTTCAAGGCCGCGTCGCCGGTCGAGGTCGACGCGTTCTACCGCGCCGCGCTCGAGCACGGCGGCAAGGACAACGGCGGGCCTGGCAAGCGCGAGCACTACGGCCCCGGTTATTACGCGGCGTTCGTCGTCGACCCCGACGGCTATCGGCTCGAAGCGCACTGCGAACTCGACAACGTCGTTTGATCGGATTCGCGCGGACGCGCACGAGCGACAGGGGCCCGATTCCGCCTCGCGCGGAATCGGGCCCCTGGTTTTTGGCTACATCGTCGTCAGCTGCGCGCGGGTAGCTGCATCCTCCAGCCGGTCCGCGCCGCGCACGCGCTTATTGCGCGTCGCGCGTGCTCTGCAACTGCTCGCCGAGTCCTTCGATCCCGAGGCGCACCACTTGGCCGGCCTTCAGGTATACCGGCGCTGGCTTGATACCCATGCCGACGCCCGGCGGCGTACCGGTCGTGATCACGTCGCCCGGCTGCAGCGTCATGCAGGTCGACAGATAAGCGATCAGCTGCGCGACGGTGAACACCATCGTGCGCGTGTTGCCGTTCTGATAACGATGGCCGTCGATTTCGAGCCACAGGTCGAGACGCTGTGGATCGGGCACTTCGTCGCGCGTGACGAGCCACGGGCCGAGCGGGCCGAACGTGTCGAAACCCTTGCCCTTGTCCCACTGGCCGCCGCGCTCGATCTGCCATTCGCGCTCGGAGACGTCGTTGACGACGCAGTAGCCCGCGACGTAATCGAGCGCGCGCGCTTCGTCGACATCCTTGCACTTCGCCCCGATCACGACGCCCAGCTCCACTTCCCAGTCGGTCTTGACCGAACCCTTCGGGATGTCGATGCCGTCGTTCGGGCCGCAGATCGAACTCGTCCACTTGCCGAACACGACCGGTTCCTTCGGCACCGGCATGCCGGCTTCGGCCGCGTGGTCGGCATAGTTCAGGCCGATGCCAATGAACTTGCCGACGTGACCGACGCACGCGCCGATGCGCGGCTCGCCGGACACGAGCGGCAGCGCGGCCGGATCGAGCGCGCGCAGCCGCGCGAGACCCGCGTCGGACAGCACATCGCCGGCAAGATCCGCCACATGCGCGGACAAGTCGCGAATCCGGCCGGCCGCATCGAGGATGCCGGGCTTTTCCTGGCCGGACGGGCCATAGCGAAGCAGTTTCATCGTGCTTAACCTCTGTTGTCGAATGGGACAGGATACCCGCCGACGCGGCCTTTCGCGGCCGCGCGCCGGACTGATCGTCGATCGTCGATGGCACGCGTAGGCGCTGCGTGAGGCATGCCGTCGACGCGCGAGCGTCGTGCGGGCGCAGCGATCGTGGCGCCGCACGACAGTACGGCGCGCATCGAACGGGCGCCCGCCGGGCTGCGCAGCGGCGACGACGGGCCGGCATCCGCGACGCGTGCCGGCCCATGCCGGCCGGCTGCACGCGCGGCCGCGCCGCCGCTGGCCCGCAAGCCTTTGTACCATCGGCCGCGCGCCGTGAAATGACACGCGACGGATACCGACTATTGGTGCGACTGCCGGCGCTGCGGCGCAACACGCGCCGCGCCAGCGTCGAATCGACCGGCCGTCGCTCGCCGGAGCGCCTGCCATCGGGGCATGAATACTGGCTATTCGGGGTGCCCCTGTCATCGAAAACGTTTGCCCATCCGTTCTTGTCGGGTAATGATCGGTAAAAAGACGCTGCATTGCACACTGTATGTTTATTGCTAAGCTCGTACGGATGGCTTTCATTGCCATACGCGGAGCAGAACCGGCCAGCGTGCGTCGCCCACCGATCGACGGTAATCCCCCAACTTCACATCGACAATGCAGACAACCAACGACCCGCTTCCCGGCTGCGACGCACGGGAATCGATGGCCGCTCTTGATCGCTATCGCGCACCCGCGCTCGACAAGGGCCTCGACATTCTCGAACTCCTGTCCGAGCAGAAGGAAGGACTCACCCGCACCGAAATCACGAAGGAGCTCGGCCGCAATGCGAGCGAAATCTACCGGATGCTCGAACGCCTCGTCGCGCGCCGCTACGTGATGCGTTCGACCGGCGGCGATCGCTACACGCTCAGCCTCAAGCTGTTCGCGCTTGCGCACCGGCATCCGCCGATGAACCGGCTGATCGCCGAGGCGCTGCCACCGATGCAGCGCTTCGCCGATGCCGCCGAGCAGTCGTGCCACCTGTCCGTCTACGATCGCGGCAACCTGCTCGTGATCGCGCAAGTGGACGGGCCCGGCCCGTGGGGCGTGTCGGTCCGGCTCGGCTCGCGCGTCGGCCTCGCCGACACGGCGTCCGGGCGCATGATGCTGGCGTTCCAGAGCGCCGAGCAACGCGCGCACATGCTGGCCGAGCATCGCAAGGTCAAGGGCGAAGCGCCGCTGAACGAGCAGGAGCTCGCGAATGCGTGCCAGTCGATCCGGCAGTCCGGCTATCTGCGCCAGGACAGCCGCCAGGCGTACGGCGTGACCGACCTGACCGTGCCGATCCTCGGGCCGGCCGGCCATGCGATCGCGGTGCTGACGTGCCCGTACATGCGCCGGATCGATGCGCACCTGGCGCCGTCCGTGGACGTGGTCGTCGACGCACTGCGCGACACGGCCGCCCATCTGTCGATGTGCCGCACCGAGACCTGCTGACACGCGGGTTCCCGGCAATGCGCACCGGCCACGGCGCAGCGGCGCCGGCTCCGGTTGCGTGCGACGCCCGTGCGGTGCCCGACGCGCGATGCCGCATCGGGCGCCTGCGGCGCTACGCTAGAATAGCGGCCCTCTCAAAAACTACGGCGGCCGGTTGTCGCGGCCGTCGTGTCCGATGGATGTCATGGCCAAACTTCTGAACGATCAAGAATTCCAGCGTTTCTCCGAACTTCAGCAGAAGCAGGCAAGCTTCACGATCACGCCCGAGGAAGCGGACGAGCTGCGCGATATCGTCGCGCGCGCGCAGAAGAAGCGCGACGATCGTGCCGCCGCGATGCAGGCGATCGAGAACTACATCGAGCAGTTCGACATCACGCCTGACGAACTCTTCTCGCCCGAGCAGATCGGCGACGCAGCGCGCACCTACGGGCTCATCACGGCGACCAAGAAGGAACGCACGCTGCCGCCGTCGATCACGTTCAACGGCAAGCCGTACCAGTGGACGAAGACGCTTCCGGACGACGTGCGCGGCGCACTGTTCGACGCGTTCACGTCCGGCGAGTCGGTCAAGCGCTTCATCGCGATGCCGAAAGACACCGCGCGCTGTGCGCTGACGATCGCCCGCCTCGAGCGCGAAACCGGGGCGGTCTATGCCGATCCGCACCTCGAGGAACTCGCGATTTCGCGCGACCAGGTGAACGACGCGGCGTCGAAACTCGCTGCATGAATGTGACCACGGGCACGGTTCCTGCGTGCCCGCACCCGCGCGTCACGCCGGCCTTGGCCGGCGCCGCGCCCGTGGGAGCCGTGCTTTCCCATGCTCCCGAAAAAGCTCACCTCGGCATCCTGCAAGCACTCACCGCGGCCTCCCGAAAAGCCTCACCTAAGGCCCTGGAAACGCGCGCTGACGTCTCCCGAACGTCCTCACCGATCGCTCCCGCAAGGGCTCACCGACACGTCCCGGAAAGGCTCACCGGCCTCTCCCGCAGGTGCTCACCGGCCGCTCCCGGGAAGGCTCACCGAACGCTCCCGTATCGGCTCACCACGCTGTCCCGGAAAAGCTCACTCGCCGCTCCCGAAAAGTCTCACCTTGCAGACGGCCTTGAATTGGCGAGACCGGAATACGGCCACGAACGTGTACACGCCCATCGCTTGAAACGGCTGCGGAAGGTAACCATCGCGGCACGCTGCGTGCATCTCCGGACACCGTGCGCGCGTCGCGATATCACCGCGATCGACAGATCCGACACGTTGGCAGACGTTTCACTGCGGAGACCGATCTGGGATTATTTGCATTCCCGATTGAAATGGCGGCATGGCGACACGTTGCAGTATCGATGGCATGCGCCGCCGTCAGCGTCGAACCACGGATCGACGCCTACGGCTGCAACTTCATCCTGAAACCCACGACGCCGGGCTCCTCCGTCGTCGACACCGCAAACCCGCACGATTTCGCGAGCGAGATCATCGCCGAATTCTCGCGCAGCGCCTCGCCGACCATCCACGCGGTGCCGCGCGAGCGTGCGTAGTCGATGATGCGGGTCATCATCAGCCGGCCGAGCCCCTTGCCCTTTTGATCGGGGCGTACCGCGATCGCGAACTCCGCCGTCTCGTTGTCGGGATCGGCGACCGCACGCACCACCGCGAGCGTGTGGTCGCGCCCGGACACATCGGTGAACGACACGATGAAAGCCATTTCGCGGTCGTAGTCGATCTGCGTCATGCGCGCCACCTGCGAATGATCGAAGCTGCGCACCGCGCCGAAGAAACGCATCCGCAGATCTTCCGGCGTCATCGCACCGAGCAGCTCGTTGTGCGCGGCCTCGTCCTCCGGACGGATCGGACGGATCGTCACCGTCTCGCCATGCCACTCGAGCGTCTGCTCGAGGTGCCGCGGATACGGCATGATCGCGAGCCGGCTACGCCCCGACGCCAGCGTGATGCGCGGCGCGATCACCCATGCGCGGTCGGACAGCACGCGCAGCGTGACCGACATCGCGACGACTTCGCGTACGTCGCAGACGGCCTGCGACAGGGCCGTCAGCGCGTCGAGCGTCGGCTCGACGCGCGTGCTGCGCGCATACGGCGAGCGCTCCATCACCGCGCGGGCGAGAACCGTGTTCAGTGGCGGCAGGCCGTAGACGACGAACGGCGCCGATACGCCATCCGCCGGTGGCACGGCATAGCGAAACACCGGACCGAAGTTCGAATCGTCGTACATGTCGACCGTGATATCGACGACCTTCTTGCCGGCTGGCTCGTTGGGCTGCTCGCCCTGCAGACCGAAACGGGACAGCCAGTGCAGCGCGGCCTCGCCGGCCAGTTCATGCTGACCGGCTTCGACCAGGCGGCGCGCATCGGCCTGGGCGGACGCCACGCACTCGGCCGGCTGCAGCGGCGTGCCTTCCGGCGTCTGCATCAGCAACTGGCGCCCGAGGTTGTAGTCGACGAGACGCGCATACGCGCGTGCGAGCCGCTGCGGCGTCGTGTGTACCGGAATGCCGTTCGCGTGCAGCGCATCGCGCGTCGCCGCGTCGACCGCGCCGAAGAAACACGCGAGGATGCCGCGATGCGCGTACTGCCGCGAATCGATCAGCGTGCGCGCGACCGAATCGGCCGGCGCGCTGTGCGAAGTGGAATGAACGACGAACAGCGTGCCCGTCTGCGGAAACGGGGCAAGCGCCTTGATCGCCGCGGCAAAGTGCTCGGGACGTGCATCGTCGCCCAGCGTGAGCGGATTGCCGGGCGCCGCGAGGTGCGGCAGCGCGGCCGCGACGGCCGATGTTGCCGCGGGCGACCAGTCGGTCAGCACGTCGCGCACGTCGGCCACCGCATCGACCGCCAGTTTCGCCACGCCCGCATCGCTCGTCACGAGCGTCGCCGCGCCCCGCGCGGTGACGCGGCCGACGCCGAGCGTCTCGATTTCGTCGAGCAGATCGTCGAGCGCATCGACGCGCACCATGCCCGCGCGCTGGAACGCCGCCGTGTACAGCGCGTCGCCGGGATCGGCGCGGCCGGTGCGCAACGCGAGCACCGGCTTGTTGCGTGCGGCCGCCCGCGCCGCCGACATGAACTTGCGCGCCGCGCGCACGGTATCGAGTTCGAGCAGGATCGCGCGCGTGCCGGGATCGCTTGCCAGATAGTCGAGAACGTCGCCCGCATCGACATCGGATTCACTACCGAGCGCGACG
Source organism: Burkholderia sp. AU28863 (assembly GCF_002223195.1). Lineage (NCBI taxonomy): Bacteria > Pseudomonadati > Pseudomonadota > Betaproteobacteria > Burkholderiales > Burkholderiaceae > Burkholderia > Burkholderia sp. AU28863. Next base: position 227,292 of record NZ_NKFE01000006.1, read on the forward strand.
ACGTGCGAAAAGCCGAGGCCGCGCGCATCGGCCCAGCCGAGCACCGCGTTCGTCAGCGCATTCGATTGCGACACCCACGCGACGCCGCCCGATCGTGCCGTATAGGCAGGCGCGCCGAAATGCGCATGCCGCGCCGGCGACAACACGCCGAGGCTGCCGGGCCCGACGATACGGAGCACGAACGGCTTCGCCGCCTTCAGCGTGCGATCGACCGCGACGCGATCGGCATCGGTGCGCGCCTCGCCGACGATCACCGCGACGCGCGTGCCGAGCTCGCCGAGCTTGCGCACGATGCCGGCCCAGGTCGCGGGCGGCGTGCAGATCACGGCAACCGACGGCGGCGTGGGCAGCCGGTCGACATCGGAGACGACCGCATGCCCGTCCAGCTCGCGATATTTCGGATTGACCGGCCACACGGGCCCCTGGAACGCACCGTCGAGCACACGCGACCACACCATCGCGCCGATACTGCCGGCGCGCGACGACGCGCCGACGACCGCAACGGACCTGGGCTGGAACAACGCATCGAGATGGCGAACGGTCACATCGGCTCCCTGCGGTGACGAAAGACGACACGATCGGCATGCGGCCGGGCAGGCCGTACGCCGATCGACGCGAACCCCAAGCATAGGCGAAGCGCTTGCGACTGCCTATATGCCGAACGGCCGACTATTCGACGGGCATCAACGCCCGCACCATGGACCTGCAACACACGCGGGCCGGCATCGCGGCGCCGCATGCACGATGCACGCAACGCGGCACGACGCTGCAGCCGCTTTCTCCAAGGTGAGGATTTACGGGAGCCATGGTGAGTATCTTCGGGAATCGCACGACGCACCGCATCAGCATGCGAAAGGTGATGAAAATCCGCGTCACGCATGCACCGCGAAAACCGCAGGCGCCAATGCGCATGCATTGCACCATTACGCGGTTGTTTACGAGAATTACCGGCAACATGCAGCCGGATCGCGGCGAATTCGCAAAACGGGAGCCGTTAATTGCGCGGCATTGCACTTCAATTCGTGGGGGAAAATCGCGTGACGATTACGCCAAAACAAAACGGTGCGAAAGCCGCATGGCCATTCGCACCGTCAGTCGGCACACGAAAGGTGAGGATTTCCGGGAGTCAGTCCTTGATCAGGAAACGTGCGCGATTCTTGCCGAGCCATGCCGGCGCCCGCCCGCGGCCACTCCACGTTTCGCCCGTCTTCGGGTTCAGGTACTTCGGCGGCAAGGTGCGCTTGGGTTTCGTGGCGGCAGTGGTGCCGGCCGATCCTGCCGGGCGAAAACCGAGCTCTTCCGGCGTAATGTCGTATTCGTCGATTTTCGCGCGGATATGCGCAATCGCGTCGGCAATCGCCTTTTCACGCTCCTTGTCGATCTTTTGCTGAAGCCGTTCGAGCTGCGCGCTCAGTTGCCTGTAGGTCGCCATATGGATGGGACTCCGTGAGTGTTATTCGTGAAAAACAAGTGACTCAAAGCAAACAGAAAAGCGCTTCGCCCGATCGTGGTCTCCTCAGCCGGTCATTTCGGGATCAATAACCGCTTTTCTTCTTGCATGCGAAGAGAAGATTTCGCACGGCGTCATCCGTCGATTGCTGGATTACGTCGAAATCCCCGTTGCACATGGCCCGGGCATTGTCCGTGCAATTGCTCCAGTCGCTGCCGGTGCATTGCACCTGAGTGGTCGGGCGCCCGTCCGACGTGAACAGCGGAGCACCGCCGCCGCACCCGCCGACCCCTGCAACCAGAGCCAACATCACGGCCACCCGAGGCCACCGACAGACCGACGCAAGCATGTGTTTCATTATTCTTCCCGTCAACCTCTTTTTGAATGTCGCGAGTATGCCATGGGCTGCCCTTCGGCGGTCAGTCCGGCGCGCGGCCGGGTTGCCCGCGCGCCTTGTACGGCAAGCGCTTGCGCGGATCTTCGGTGATGCGAACGAAAACCTGCTCGACGTCCGGAAGCGCCTCGAATTCGCGTTGCAACGCGTGGCGATCGAGCGTCGTATGCGCGCATCCTTCGACGTAGATGAAACGTCGCTGCACGGTAATCCACAGACTGGTGCCGCGCAGGCGATCGGAGCCGGCGAAGTGCGCCTTCGCCGCATCGGCGATCGACGCGTCGTACATATACGAGTTCGGCTTCGTGCAGCGATGGGCGAGCCAGCAGGTCGTGCCGCGTTCGGCGCGGTAGTGCGCATCGTCCGTCATCTCGGCGCGCGTCATCCACGGGCCGAGCGGCAACGGGCACTCGGCGACGTCCTGCGACAGCGCGACGAACGGATCGTTGTACCAGTTGCGCCGCGCGTCGGGCGCGTCGGCATCGCCCGACTGCGCGAGCGCCGCGCTCGCCAGCAACATGGTCAACCACCCTGCGAAGCCGATCCGCTTCATCGTGACCTCCTGTTCGATGCGTTACATCGGGCCGCATCGGCGTCGCCGAACGGCCTACCGGCCGATACCGAGCGCGGCCAGTTTCTTGTACAGCGTCGCGCGGCCGATGCCGATGCGCGCGGCCGCTTCAATGACCTTGCCGTCACAGGCCGCCAGCGCATCGGTCAGGAACTGACGCTCCCACGCCGCCAGTGCATCGGCATACGAAGCGGCCGGCGCGCCGGATGCCGTCGACGCATCGTCCGCACACTGCTCGGCCGGCACCGCGGCAACCCGCTGCGCCGGCGCCGCGCCGTCCGGCGAGATGCGCACCGGCCCGAGAAACGGTGCGAGCGCGCGCGCATCGATCACCGAACGATCGGACAGCATCAGCGCGCGTTCGAGCGTATTGCGCAACTCGCGCACGTTGCCGGGCCACGGATATGCGCACAGCATCCGCAGCGCATCGTCGGTCAGCTCGCAGTGCGCGGCGCGCCCGTGCTGCGCGGCCAGCTCCTCGAGCGTCGCGTAGACGAGCGCCGCAATGTCGGATGCGCGTTCGCGCAGCGGCGGCGCATGGATCGTCAGCACGTTCAGCCGGTAATAGAGATCCGCGCGGAAACGCCCGGCCGCCACGAGCGCCGGCAGGTCGGCCGACGTGGCGGCGATGATGCGCACGTCCGCGCGCACGATCCGGTTCGAGCCGACCGGCTCGAACTCCTTGTCCTGCAGCACGCGCAGCAGCTTGCCCTGCAACGGCAGCGGCATGTCGCCGATCTCGTCGAGAAACAGCGTGCCGCGATCGGCCAGCTCGAACTTGCCGACGCGGCCCTTGCGATCGGCGCCGGTGTACGCGCCGGGCGCCGCGCCGAAGAATTCGGTTTCGAGCAGCGTGTCGGGAATCGCGGCGACGTTGACGGTCACGAGCGGCTGGAGCGCGCGTGCCGACGCCGCGTGAATCGCATGGGCGAGCAGTTCCTTGCCGGTGCCCGTCTCGCCGAGCAGCAGCACCGGCGAATCGACCTGCGCCGCGCGGCGCGCTTGGCGCTTGGTCTCGAGGCTCGCGGCACTCGTGCCGACGAAGCTCGCGAACGTGTATTTCGCGCGGCGCGCCTGCGCGAGCGAGCGCTGCGTCGCGATCAGTTGCTGCTGAAGCTGCGCATAGCGGGAAAAAATCGGCGTGAGCGTCTTCAACTGATCGAACAGCGCGAAGCCGATCGCGCCGACCGTCTCGCCGGCCTCGTTCTTCAACGGCAGGCGCGTGACGACGAGCGGCTCGCGGCCCGTCTCCATGATGTCGAGCAGGATCGGCTGGCCGGTCGATACGACCTCGCGCATCAGGCTGTTCGGGATCACGGCCTCGCAGTCGAGGCCGACGGCCTGCTGCGGATCGGCGAAACCGAAGCGCGCCGCGTAACGGTCGTTCATCCACACGACGCGCGCGTCGCGATCGACGACCACCGTGCCTGCACTCGAATCCTCGAAGGTCCGGAACAGCGACTCGGCCGCGCGCCGCAGCACGTCGCCGTAGTTGACGGGCAGGCGAGCCCAGTCGTTCATCATCGTGTCGTCGTCTCCGTCTATCGTCGGCCGGATGTCTCCGGAACGGGACGGATTATCTCACTCTGGAGACACACCGCAACGCGTTGTCCGGGAAAGCCCTGCACGATTTCGAGGGTTGGCCGGACGGCCGAAACGTCTCCGGACGGAGACGTTTTATGTAGAATCGTCAGACTTGGACCGGCGCGGGCCCGCCGGCCACCGGCGGCCCCATGTCCGGCGGCGCAATCCGGCCGATGGCACGAAACCTGCACGAACCTGAGTTGGTCCGCGGCGCATCGCGCGATCGAACAACAACCAAAGCCATTCCAAGCTTTTAGGAGACTCCCTTGTCTTTCGTGATCGTCCTCGCCGCGCTGGCGTTCCTGATGTTCGCCGCGTATCGCGGCTACAGCGTGATCCTGTTCGCACCGATCGCCGCGCTCGGCGCGGTGCTCCTGACCGAACCCGCCGCCGTCGCACCGGTCTTCTCCGGCATCTTCATGGAGAAGATGGTCGGCTTCGTCAAACTGTATTTCCCGGTCTTCATGCTCGGCGCCGTGTTCGGCAAGGTGATCGAACTGTCCGGGTTCTCCGAGTCGATCGTCCATGCGGCGATCCGCTACATCGGCCGCTCGCGCGCGAATGCGGTGATCGTGGCGGTGTGCGCGCTACTCACTTATGGCGGCGTCTCGCTGTTCGTCGTGGTGTTCGCGGTCTATCCGTTCGCGGCCGAACTCTATCGCCAGAGCAACATCCCGAAACGGCTGATGCCCGGCGCGATCGCGCTCGGCGCGTTCTCGTTCACGATGGATTCGCTGCCCGGCACGCCGCAGATCCAGAACATCATCCCGACCACGTTCTTCAAGACGACCGCCTGGGCCGCGCCCGCGCTCGGCACGATCGGCTCGCTGTTCATCATCGTCGTCGGCCTCACGTATCTCGAATGGCGCCGCCGTTCGGCGATGGCGAAGGGCGAAGGCTACGGCACGTCGCTCGTCAACGAGCCGGAGCGCGTCGAGGCGAAGGCGCTGCCGCATCCCGCGCTGGCGATCCTGCCGCTGATCCTCGTCGGCGTGTCGAACTTCGCGTTCACGAAGCTGATCCCGCAGTGGTACGGCGCCGCGTCGTACACGGTCGCGCCCGAAGTGCTGCCGGGCGTGCACGCGCCGGTCACCACGTCGATCAAGACGGTCGTCGCGATCTGGTCGGTCGAGGCCGCGCTGCTGCTCGGTATCGTGCTGGTCGTGCTGACCGCGTTCAAGCGCGTCAGCGGCCGCTTCGCGGCCGGTTCCAAGGCCGCCGTCGCCGGCGCGCTGCTCGCCGCGATGAACACCGCGTCGGAATACGGCTTCGGCGGCGTGATCGCCGCGCTGCCGGGCTTCCTCGTCGTCAGCGATGCGCTGAAGAGCATCCCGAACCCGCTCGTCAACGCGGCAGTGTCGGTCAGCTCGCTTGCCGGCATCACGGGCTCGGCGTCGGGCGGCATGAGCATCGCGCTCGCCGCGATGTCGGACCTGTTCATCAAGGGCGCGCAGGCGGCCAACATCCCGCTGGACGTGCTGCACCGGGTCGTCGCGATGGCGAGCGGCGGCATGGATACGCTGCCGCACAACGGCGCGGTCATCACGCTGCTCGCGGTCACGGGCCTCACGCACCGTGAGTCGTATCGCGACATTTTCGCGGTCACCATCATCAAGACGCTCGCGGTGTTCTTCGTGATCGCCGTGTACTACGCGACGGGGCTCGTGTAAGCGTTCGCATCAGGGCGGCGCTTCGTACGCCGCCTTCCCGTCTTTCAAGATCGGACCGCATGCGCACCGGAACGGATTCCGGAATGCGCATCCGGTCCGATTTCATTTCCTGCCGGTCGAATCAGGCCAAACCATGCCGCAGCGCTTGCACGCGCGTGGCGGCTGCCCGGGCCATTGCACAGCCTCGCCCCTTACGCGCCCATTGTTACCCGCAGCAAAACACTGCGTTGGGCGCGATCGCATTTTTCGCGCGCCCGCCGCGGCCTACACTGGTTTCAATGTCGCGCGGCGCTTCGACGAACGAAGCGTCGCGATTCACCGGAATCGTGGAGGTCCCGATCATGAAACGCCTGATCCAAGCCGTTGCCATCGCCCTGGCCGTCTCGGCCCCGTTCGCCGCACAGGCCCAGTCGAACCAGCCGCTCACGCGCGCGCAGGTCCACGCCGAAGTCAAGGCGCTCAAGCAGGCCGGCTTCCAGTCGAGCGACTGGTTCTATCCGGCGAGCATCGTATCCGCCGAAGCAAAGATCGCGCGTCAGCACGACGCCGCCGGATACGGCAGCGATCGCGGCGCGTCGTCGGAATCGGGCCGGTAACGAATCCCCGGCGCGCTCGACGATGCCCCGGCGCGTCGTTACGCCTTCACGGGCTGGATCAGCTTCGCGCACGCCGCCGCCTGCGGATCGCCGGCAGGCAGCTTCCCGCATACGCCGTCGAACTGCTTGACGACCGTCCTGACCGACGCATCGTGCGCGCCGCTGCCGCGCCAGCGGTTAAGCTGCGTGACGACCTTGGTCAGCGCGCGCAGGTTCGCGCCGTAGAACGCGTCCCGGGTCTTGTCGGCCTGCGCGAGCACACTGGCCGCAATCCCTTCGATGCGCGCCGAATCGTCCGGCGCCAGCTCGACCGCATTCGCGAAGTAAGTCGCGCCCCAGCGCAGCTTCGTCGCCGGCCCGCTCGCCGCATCGTACGCCTTGCGATACCAGTCGAGCGCGGCCGCCTTGTCGCCGCGCGCCTTCGCGTTCGTGGCCAGTCCCGACATGAAGTAATACGGCGTGGACGAACGCGGCAGCTCGGCCTTCAGCAATGCATCCGATTCGTCGTACAGCCCAGCGTCGGTCAGCGTGTCCGCGCCTTCGCTGACGAGCGCGTGCCGCTCGTACGCGTTCGCCGCGCCCTGCACCGACGCGGCGATCTGCTTGCGGGCGGTGTCGGCCAGCGCCGTCGCCGCGAGCGGTGCGCCGTTGCGCGCGTCGCCACGCGAGAGCAGCACCCGTCCGTGCAGCGCCATCAGCCGGTCGATCGACGACAGCGTGGTATCGGTCGACAGGCGCGCCAGCGCCGTGTCGTACGCGCCGCGCAACTTCGTGCGCTGCGCGTCGTCGCGGCCGAGATACGCGACCACGCGCGCGGGCGCCGCAACCAGCACGTCCGAATCGGCCCGCGACAGCGCGGCATCGTGCAGCACCGTGCGCAGCGAATCGGCAAGCGCGGCCTTGTCGAGCGCGCCGGCTTGCGTCGGGTCGTTCGACGCGGCAACCACCGCCGACTTCAGCGCGAAGCGCGCCGATTCGGTTTTCGCACCGGCCGCCCGCGCGCGTTGCGCGAGCGACTGCAGCGTCTCGGCGACGCGATCGGCCGGCACCGGCAGCGCGCCGTCGGTATCCCATGAATAGTCGGCCAGCAGGCGCCAGTCGTCCGGCGTCAGCGCAGCGCCGTTCTTCAGCGCGGTCGCGAGCGTCTGCCGCACCGGATGCGCGGCCGTCATCCCGAGCGACAGCGCCTGCATGTAGCGGTCGAGATCGGCTTCGCCGGGCAGCCGCGTCACTTCGGTGCCGTCGGGACGGAACAGGATCATCGTTGGATAGCCGTGCACCTTGAAGCGCTCGCCGAGCTTCTGTGCGCTTTCGGTATCGCCGTCGAGATACACGGGCACGAAGAACGACGAACGCGCCTTGAATGCCTGCTGGCTGAAGATCGTCGACTTCACCTGATTGCACGACGGGCACCATACCGCGCCCCAGTACAGCAGCAGCGGCTTGCCCTCGCGCTTCGCGAGCGCGAACGCGGCATCGACGTCGCCGTGTTGCCACGCGATGCCGGGCGGCAGATGCGCACCGTCGGACGATGCGCTCGCCGCCGGGGCGCCCGCGGGCGTGGCGGCGGCAAGCGCCGCGCTGGCGGCAGCGAACAGGCAGGCGGCGGTGAGATTGCGGAGAACGGTTTTCATCGAAGCGGGTTCCGTTGAAAAGGACGGTTTCAGGGAGATGCCGCACACGCAACGAAGGCCGTGAAACGATGACGATGAGGCCGGCCGACGTGCAGCGCCGCGCATGCATCGATACGGAAAAGCGAAGCCGGCCGCAGCTGCCGGCAAATCGTTCGACGATACGACGGGTACAGCCGAAGGAAAACGAACGAATTCTCGATTGGATATGACGCGCGGCCGCGTGTGCCGTCACATCCGCGACGGCAAGCCCTTCATTGCCGCGCCTTGATCCGCGCCATGTGATACACGGACGCATGCACGCCGTCGCGCAACGCGTAATCCGGCGATTCGCCTTCGATGCGGAAACCGTGTTTCTCGTAGAGCGAGATCGCCGCGCGATTGTCGGTGAACACGGTCAGCTCGAGACGCGTAACGTTCAGCCAGTGCTCCGCGAGATCGATCGCGGCCGCGAGCAGCCGGCCGCCGATGCCGCGTCCGTGACGGGCCGCATCGACCATCATGCCGAGCGCCGCCGCGTGACGCCGGCGCGGATTCGGCTCGGGATGCAGGCCGAGATGGCCGACCACCGTACCGTCGATTTCGGCGACGAGGCTCACGCCGTGCTCGCGTATGTTGTCGAGCCGCGTCTGCCATTTTTCGAGCGACGGAAACGGCTGCTGCAACGTATTCATGTACACCGCGGGATGCGCGGCGATCTGCCGGATCGCGTCGACGTCGTGCGTCTCGCTGTGCCGGATTCTGATATCGGTCATGGGTGGGCCGGTTCCGAAAAGTCGCGCCGAAAGCGCAGGCTGCACAAGCGCGCAGCAACGCAACGAGCTTAGCCGATTTCACGCATTTGAAACACGGGGTCCCGCCGTCGCACGTCACGTTGCATCCGCAACGAAACGCGGCCGCGCCATCTTCGCGAAACTCGGAAAATTCTGACCGGTCGCACCGGCCGCGATCGGTAATTTCTTACCTTCCTCAGCCCCGCATCGCGCTTGAACGAATCGTTGCATGCACAACGTCACGTGCGCGACATGCAATGTCATTTCTTCATCACGTCGGCGTCATGTCGCCTCCCTAGACTGGGCGCCGCCCGAGCCTGGCATGCGCTTGGCCGGTGCGTGCCGACATCTGCCCCGCGCATCACGAGCGCGCGGCGCACGGGATCGCGACGACGAGGCCACAGCGTCCACGCGACGTCGCGCGTCGGGCGTCGGACGCGATGCCCGCACCGCCGCGACGCGCGGCCGACGCACCGAACGCGCACACATCGGCGATCGCCCCGGGGCGGGGCGACGCCCGGGCACCACCAGACGCACTCACGAACGCTCCCACCCTCACAGGATCCGAACGCCATGACGTCACGCCGCAAATTCCTTCAGCAGACCGCCGGTTCCGGCCTCGCCGCCGCCGCGCTGTCCGCGTTTCCGCCGAGCATCCGCCGCGCGCTTGCCATTCCTGCTTTCCACGAAACGGGAACCATCCAGGACGTCAAGCACGTCGTGCTGCTGATGATGGAAAACCGGGCGTTCGACAGCTACTTCGGCACGTTCAAGGGCGTGCGCGGCTATGGCGACCGCTTCGCGGTACCGTCGCCGAACGGCCGCGACGTGTTCTATCAGGCGTACACGAAGGGGACGCCCGCCGCGACCGTGACGCCGTATCACCTCGATGCGCGCCAGGGCAACGCGCAGCGCGCGGGCGGCACGCCGCACACGTGGGCCGATTCGCAGGCCGCGTGGGATCACGGCCGGATGAACCGCTGGCCCGACGCGAAGACGCCGCTGTCGATGGGCTATTACGACGCGGCCGAAGTGCCGTTCCAGCGCGCGCTCGCCGATGCGTTCACGCTGTGCGACCACTACCACTGCGGGATGCACACGGGGACGATCGCGAACCGCCTGTTCTACTGGAGCGGCACCAACGGCCCGAACGGCGTCAGCCCGGCCGACGGCAGCCGCGTGAAGATCGCCGCGCTGAACAACCAGTTCAACGGCGGCAACGACATCGGCCCGTCGAGCCAGGGCTGGACCTGGACGACCTATGCCGACCGGCTGCAACAGGCCGGCGTGAACTGGAAGGTCTACCAGAGCCTGATCGACAACTTCGGCTGCAACGAGATGATGAGCTTCCGCCACTGGCGCGCGGCGATCGAGCAGATGCCGGCCGCGCGCCGGCCCGCGTACGTCGCGTCGACCGACATCACGCAGCCGGTGACGGCGGCCGGCGCGTTCTACGACCCGGCGATCGACGATCCGCTGAGCCCGCTCGCGAAGGGCTTCGGCAACACGATGCCGTACGGCTTTCTCGAAACGTTTCGCGACGACGTCCGCAACGGCAAGCTGCCGGAAGTGTCGTGGATCATCCCGCCGTCCGCGTACAGCGAGCATCCGGGGCCGTCGAGCCCCGCGCAGGGCGGCTGGTACGTGCAGGCCGTGCTCGACGCGCTGACGGCGAACCCGGAGGTCTGGAGCAAGACCGTGCTGCTGGTCAACTACGACGAGAACGACGGCTTCTTCGACCACATGCCGTCGCCGGCCGTGCCGTCGCGCAACGCCGACGGCACGCTCGCGGGCGGCCATACGCTGTCGGCCGCCGACGTCGCGGTCGAGTACCACGACTTCGCGCCGGCCACGGCGAGCCAGCCGGCAGCCGACGGCCGTCCTTACGGCCCGGGCCCGCGCGTGCCGATGTGGATCGTGTCGCCGTGGAGCCGCGGCGGCTGGGTCAATTCGCAGGTGTTCGACCATACGTCGACGCTGCGCTTCCTCGAGACGCGCTTCGGCGTCGCGGAGCCGCAGATCAGCGCGTACCGCCGCGCTGTGTGCGGCGACCTGACGAGCGCGTTCAACTTCCGCACGCCGAACAACGAGCCGCTGCCGACGCTCGCGGGCCGCACGACGAAAAGCCAGGTCGACGCGCTGAGCGCCGCGCAGCAAGCCGCGCCGAAGATCGTGCCGCCCGCCACGCCCGCGCTGCCCGCGCAGGCCACCGGCGTGCGCCCGTCGCGCGCGCTGCCGTACGAGCTGCATGCGAGCGCACGCACCGATGCCGGCGCCGGCACGGTCACGCTCAAGTTCGCGAACACCGGCCGCGCCGCCGCCGTGTTTCACGTCTATGACAAGCTGCACCTCGACCGGCTGCCGCGGCGCTACGTCGTCGAGCCGGGCAAGAAGCTGCACGGCGACTGGGCCGCACGCGCCGACAATGGCGGTAAATATGACCTGTGGGTACTCGGCCCGAACGGCTTTCACCGCCGCTTCACCGGCGACCTGAGCCGCGTGGCCGGCGCTCGCGCGCCGCAGCCGGAAGTGCGCGTCGGCTATGCGGGCGCAAGCGGCAACCTCCACCTGCGGCTACGCAACGACGGCGGCGGCACGGTACGCTTCACGGTGAAGTCGAACGAGGTTTACGGGCCGCTGTCCGGGCGCGGCGCAAACACCGACCACGGTCATGGCCACGGCAACGAAAACGGCAACGGCGCCGGCACCATGTGGACGGTCACGGTACACGCCGGCGACCAGTCCGAACTGCACTGGAAGCTCGACTCGACCGGCCATTGGTACGACTTCATCGTCACCGCCGACAGCGACGCGAGCTTCTCGCGCCGCGTGGCCGGCCGCGTGGAAACCGGCCGCCACTCGGTCAGCGACCCGGCGATGGGGTTCGCCGACCGCTTCTGACGCCGCCGCGGCGACGCGCGGCGCAGCGCGTGTCGCCGCCCGCGCCGGCGTGGCCGCGAACGCCGTTCGGGTACCGGTTCCGGCCGGCCCCCGATGCGGCGCAGACGCCCGCCCGGCGCGGCTCAAACATCAGAAGGATCGGTGGTATCGCCCTCTTTTCATCCCCACGAAAATGCTCCGTGTCGCGGCCCGTTCGCGTTAAACTGCGTCAAGCTGTATTCAACAATGACATCTTTTGCCGCTACGGCATCCACGACACGAGGATAGGTTCGATGCGCACTACCGGCTCATCCGGGGCAATGACCCTGCTCACCGAACACGACGCGGCCGACGGCCGCGAACTGCGCTCGCTCCGGCTCGAAGCAACGGCCGACGGCAAGAGCGTGCTGCTGATCGAGGTCGACGAACGCAAGCCGGGCATCCACCGCGAGGTCCGCTACGAGATCACGCCGGCCGAACTGATCGCGGCGATCCGCTCGCACGGCGCCGAGCTGCCCGGCGAAAACCACGGCGCCGCATCGCTCGCCCGTACGCCATCCTGATTCCGAATGGTGAGCCGCGTGCAATGCGTCGGCTCACCCACATCCCCCTGCCGCCGTCAGGCGCTTTGCATCATTCCCGCCGCTGCGTTGAAAAAGGCCGATAATCGGTCCATCTGCGTTTCCCGCCCACGCGTTTCCTTTTCGGCCTGCCGTCATGCTCCGTGACCTCGTCGCCCAGTACGGGCCGCTTCTCGTGTTCGCCAACGTCCTCGCGGCGGCCATCGGCCTGCCGGTGCCGGCGATGCCGACGCTCGTGCTGTTCGGCGCGATGTCCGCGATGCATCCGGCGATGATCGGCTCGCAGCTCGTGACGGTCGTGGCGATGTCCGTGCTCGGCGCGCTGATCGGTGACACGGTCTGGTACGTCGCCGGGCGGCGTTACGGCGGCACGACGCTGAAGACGATCTGCCGGCTGTCGCTGTCGCGCGATACCTGCGTGAAAAAGACCGAACGCTTCTTCGGCCGCTACGGCGTGCGCGTGCTCGCGGTCGCGCGCTTCATTCCGGGCTTGTCGCTGGTGTCGGTGCCGATGGCCGGTGCACTCGGCACGCGCTATCGCACGTTCGCCGGCTACGATGCGCTCGGCGCCGCGCTGTGGACGATCGTCGGGCTGGGCGCCGGCCTCGTGTTCTACCGGCAGATCGACTGGCTGTTCGCCGGCGCGAGCCGCCTCGGCCGCGCGGTGCTGCTGGTCATCGTCGCGCTGCTCGCGATCTATGCGGCCGTGCGGTGGATGCGCCGCCGTGCGCTGATCCGTCAACTCGCGAACGCGCGGATCGGCGTCGACGAGCTCGACATGCTGCTGCGCGACACCGCCGCCCCGGTGGTGCTCGACGTCCGCTCGCCCGAGCATCGCAAGCTCGACCCGTTCACGATTCCCGGTGCGCAGTTCGCCGACGAGCGCCAGATCGGCGACATCGTCGCGCGCTATCCGCTCACGCAGAAATTCGTCGTGTATTGCTCGTGCCCGAACGAAGTGACGGCCGCGCTGATGGCGAAGCGCCTGCTCGATGCAGGCTTCACCGATGCGCTCGCGCTGCGCGGCGGCCTCGATGCATGGCGCGATACGGGCCGCCAGCTCACGTCGCTCGTCGAAGAGATGCCCGCCGCGAACGATTCCGTGGCGGGCTGGCACAAGCCGGCCTGATCGCACCGATCATAGGCCGGCCCATACGACACAGGGGACGTGCGTCCCCGTTCCATCAGAACGCGTGCAGCGGCAGGTTCACGACCAGACGGTACTCGGTGTTCGTCGCGTCCGAGTAATGTGCCGAGCCGTTGTGCCACATCGCGATGAACGTGACCTTCGTGTTCTTCAGCTTGCCGCTCTGGAACGTGTACGACGGGATGAAGCCGAACTCGTGGTGACGGCCCTGCACCGGCGCGCCGTTGCTCCAGTAGATGCTCGACTTGCTCGGGTCGTTGGCCGCGCCCGCGCTGCCGTCCGCCCCCCAGCCCGTCACGCCCCACACCATCGCCTTGAAGCCCGGCAGGCCCGCTTCCTTGCCGTAGAACGTGTAACGCAGCTGCAGCGATTTTTCGTGCGGCGCGTTGTAGTCGACGTCCATCGAGTTGGTCAGGAAGATGCCGTTCGTTTCGTTCAGGTAGTCGAAGAACTGGTCGCCGAGCACGTGCTGGAAGCCGAGCAGCAGTTCATGCGGGCCGTGCTGCGCGGCGAGCGACAGGCTGTACGCGTTGTTGTTGATCTTGCCCTGCAGCGCATCGCCCGTGTCGTGCGTCGAGTAGACGTTGCCGAAGCCGGTCCACTTGATCGTCTGCGGGCTGCCGATGCTGTGCTTCACCGACGCGTAGTACTGGTGCCACACGTCGTCGGCCTGATTCGCGTACAGCGCCACCTCGCCGTTCGGCGAGTAGTCCCACGTGCCGCCGACGTACGACAGGCGATTGATGCGCGTGCCGCCGTACTGCGTCGTCAGGTTGGTGAGCGTCGTATGGCCGCGCGCGTCGGTCTTCGTGAAGCTGCCGGCCTCGAGCATCACGTTCTTGAATTCATTGCTGACGAGCGTCGCGCCGAGGAACGTCGGCGGCAACGCGCGGTTGTCGTGCTGCTCCATGAACGGGTTGTCGACGGCCTGCAGACCGTACTTGACCACCGTGTTCGAAATGCGCGCCTTGATGTCGTAGATGCCCGGGTAGGCCCATGCGAGCTGGTTGCCGCCGCCGCCGCCCTTCGCGATGTGCACCATGCTGCCGGCGCCCTGGCCGCCGTCGAGCTTCAGCGCCGCATACAACGAAGCGTCGAAGCCGATCCCGATCAGGCCGGTCGTGTAGCCCGACTCGAAGTTCGCCATCGCGCCCTGGACCCACGCATGACGATGCGGCCCGCCCTTGCTGTCGAGCACGTCCGCATAGTTGCGGAACAGGAAGTCGAGATGGCTGTCGGCGATGAAGCCGTTCGATTTCGACTGCGCCGACGGCTCGTCGGGCGGCGTGACGGCCTGGGTCGCCTCTGCGTTGATCACGGCGTTCGGGGTCGTTGCCTGCGCAACCGAAGTGCCCGACCCGGCGGCCGGCGCGGCCTGCGCGACCGTCAGCGGCGCGGGCGCCGCGTCGTCGGCGTGCGCGACGCCCGTCAGCGAGACGCCGGCAAGCGCCGGCAGTCCCCAGGCAAGCAGCATCTTCGATGCCGTCCCGATCTTTTTCTGCTTTTTCATCGTCATTCTCGTCTTGTGTTGATATCGTCCACGCCGGTTGCGATCCGCTTCCAGCCCCCCGGCGAGCCCGGCTAAGGACGCGCCTGTACCTGCGGCGCGAAGATCGTTCGCGCCGCACCTACCCCTGTTGACCTGCCTTGGTTATGTTTGCTGCGTTACTTCACATCACACCGCGCCCGCGCGGATGCACGCGACGCGCGCCGCCGACCCCTGCCGTACTTCCGGCAGCGGCACGTCCTGCGCGCATGCGTCGATCGCGACCGGGCAGCGCGTGCGGAACGCGCAGCCGGACGGCGGGTTGAGCGGCGAGGGCATCTCGCCCGCCAGCAGCATCGGACGGCGAGCACGCTCGCGCGCCGGCTCCGGCGTCGGCGCCGCATCGAGCAGCGCCTTCGTGTACGGGTGCTGGGGCACGCCGTACACGTCATGCCGCGTGCCGAACTCCATCACGCGGCCGAGATACATCACGAGCACGCGCTGGCTGATGGCCTTCACCACCGCCAGGTCGTGCGCGACGAACAGATAGGACAACGACAGTTCGCGCTGCAGATCGCGCAGCAGGTTCACGATCTGCGCCTGGATCGACACGTCGAGCGCCGAGACGGGTTCGTCGCAGATCACGAGTTTCGGCTCGCTGATCAGCGCGCGCGCAATGCCGACGCGCTGGCACTGCCCGCCGGAAAACTCATGCGGATAACGCAGCAGGTGATGCGCGTTCAGGCCGACGCGTTCGAGCATCGAGATCACGCGGCGGCGCACTTCGGTACGGCCGAGGCCCGGCTGATGGGTGACGAGCGGCTCCGCGACGACCTGCTCGATCGTCATGCGCGGATCGAGCGAGGCGAGCGGATCCTGGAAGATCATCTGCACTTCGCGCCGCATCGCGGTGCCGCGCAGGTGATCGGGCGCCACGGCCTGGCCGCGCCATTTCACGGTGCCGGCCGTCATCGGCACGAGGCCAATCAATGCGCGCGCGAGCGTCGATTTCCCGCAGCCCGATTCGCCGACGAGCCCGACCGTCTCGCCGCGTTTGACGTCGAACGACACGCCGTCGACTGCGCGCAGCATGCCCTTCGGCGACCACGGATAGCCGCCGAGCGGCACGCGGAAATGCACTTTCAGATTCTCGACGGACAGCAGCGTGTCGTCCGTCGCGCCGGCTTGGCGGCGTTCATCGACGCTCATCGCAGACCTCCCGTCAAATCGGCCAGGGGCCGGTGGCACGCGCGCACCGCGCCCGCGGCGCCATAGGTTTCGAGCGCCGGGCGCTCGGCGCCGCAGCGTTCTTCCGCATACGTGCAGCGCTTCGCGAACGCGCAGCCGGCCGGCGCGGTGCCGGGCATCGGCGGGTTGCCGGGAATCGCGACGAGCGGCGCGTCGTCCGCGTCGGTCAGGCGCGGCAACGCGTTGAGCAGCCCGATCGTGTACGGATGCGACGGCGCCGCGAAGATCGATTCGGCCGGCGCGTATTCGACGGTGCGGCCCGCGTACATGACCATCACGTCGTCGGCGAGGCCGGCAACCACGCCCATGTCGTGCGTGATCAGCACGATCGCGGTGCCGCGCTCGCGGTTCAGCTCGCGCAGCAGGTCGATGATCTGCGCCTGCACGGTCACGTCGAGCGCGGTGGTCGGCTCGTCGGCGATCAGGATTTCCGGCTCGGACAAGAGCGCCATCGCGATCATCACGCGCTGACGCATGCCGCCCGAGAACTCGTGCGGATACATGCGGATGCGGCGCGCCGCATCGGGAATGCGCACCGATTCGAGCGCCTCGATCGCGCGCTTGATCGCTTCCTTGCGCGACAGCTTGCGATGCAACTGCAGCGTCTCGGTCATCTGCCGCTCGATCGTCAGGAACGGATTGAGCGACGTCATCGGATCCTGGAAGATCATCGCGATGCGATCGCCGCGCACCGCGTTCAGCGCGCGCGTATCCATGTCGAGCAGGTTGTCGCCGCGGTAGCGCGCGGCGCCGGTCGTCGTGCCGTTGCCGGCCAGCAGGCCCAGCAGCGCCATCACGGTCTGGCTCTTGCCCGAGCCCGATTCGCCGACGATGCCGAGCGTCTTGCCGGCTTCGAGCGAGAACGACACGCCGTTGACGGCGTCGATCGGCGGCGCATCCTTGCGCGTGAAGCGCACGCCGAGGTTTTCAACTTCCAGTAGAGCGGCCATCTTCAGCGATCCTTCGGGTCGAGCGCGTCACGCAGGCCGTCGCCGACGAAGTTCACGCAATAGAGCGTCACGCACAGCATGACGGCCGGGGCCAGCAGCAGCCACGGCATCGATTCCAGTTTCTGCGCGCCGTCCTGGATCAGCACGCCCCAGCTCGTCATCGGCTCCTGGACGCCCAGGCCGAGGAACGACAGCACCGATTCGGTCAGCACGATGTTCGGCACCGAGACCGTCGCGTACACGACGACCACACCGAGCAGGTTCGGCACGACGTGGCGCAGCACGATCGATGCCGGCGACACGCCGATCGCGCGCGCCGCGTCGACGAACTCGCGATTGCGCAGCGACAGCGTCTGGCCGCGCACGACGCGCGCCATGTCGATCCACGAGAACGCGCTGATGGTCAGCACGACCAGCATGAACGAGCGGCCGAACAGGGTCATCATCAGGATCGCGATCAGCAGGTACGGAATCGCGTACATCATGTCGACGACGCGCATCATCACGGAATCGACGCGGCCGCCCGCGAAGCCCGCGGTCGCGCCCCACGCGACGCCGAACAGGCCCGACACGAGCGTGCCGAGCAGGCCGACCTCGATCGATACGCGGCCGCCGATCAGCGTGCGCACGAGCAGGTCGCGGCCGAGCTCGTCGGTGCCGAACCAGTGCTGGTTCGCCCAGGTCGGCGGCAGGCTGATCGAGGCCCAATCGCTCGCGGCGGGGTCGGCCGCGAGCAGCCACGGGCCGACGAAACAGGCGAGCGTGATCAGCACGAGCAGCGCGAGGCTCAGCAGCGCCGCGCGGTTGTGAAGGAAGCGCGCGAACGCCAGTTCGAGTGGCGAGCGCGAATGCGGCGGCGAATCGGTCTGCACGGGCAGGCCGACGACGGGAGTGGTTGGAGTCATCGCTGTGCCTCGCTCAATAACGGATGCGCGGATCGAGCCACGCGTACGCGAGGTCGACCAGCAGGTTGAACAGCACCGCGAAGACGGTCGTCATCACGACGAGGCCGAGCACCAGCGTGTAGTCGCGGTTGATCGCGCCGTTCACGACGAGCTGCCCGACGCCCGGCAGCGCGAACACCGATTCGGTGACGACGGCCGCCGTGATCGACGTGATGCAGACCGTGCCGAACAGCGACACGACCGGCATCAGCGCGGGCTTGAGCGCATGGCGCAGCACGATCGTCGAGCCAGGCAGGCCCTTCGCACGCGCGGTGCGGATGTAGTTGCTCGACAGCGTCTCGATCATCGAGCCGCGCATCACGCGCGCGAGCAGCGACACGTTGATGAGGGTCAGCAGCGCGATCGGCAGCAGCCGGTACTGCCAGCCGCCGTCGCCCCAGCCGCCGGCCGGCAGCCAGCCGTTGCCGGCCGACGTCTTCAGCAGGATCGCGAAGATCCACACCATGACGGGGCCGAGCACGAACGGCGGCACGACGTTGCCGAAGTTGCCGATCAGCATCACGAAGCGGTCGATCACGCTGTCGCGGCGCACGGCCGCGACGGTGCCGAGCAGCACGCCGAGCACGATCGAGATCGGGATCGACACACCGCCCACGCCGAGGCTCACGGGCAGCGCCTTCTTCACGAGATCGTTCACCGACCAGTCGACGTAGCGGAACGACGGGCCGAGATCGCCGTGCAGCAGCGAGCCGAGATACAGCAGGTACTGCTTCCACAGCGGCTCGTCGAGGTGGTACTTCGCGTTCAGGTTCGCGAGCGTCGCGGCGGACAGCTGCTTCTCCGTATCGAACGGGCCGCCGGGCGTGAAATGCAGCAGCAGGTAGCAGACGGTGATGACCGCGAGGATCGTCGGCACCGCCCACAACGTGCGCCTCAATGCGTAGGCCAGCATGATCGCTCCGTCAGTGCTTGATCAGGTACATGTCCTGCGAAGCACGCATGTCGATCACGTTCTTCAGCGAATAGCCGCCCACGTAGGACTTCACGAGACGGTCGGCCGAGTACTGGAACAGCGGCACCATCGGCGTGTCCTTCATCGCCAGGTCGTGCGCCTGCGTGAGCAGCGCGGTGCGCGCGTTGTCGTCGAGCTTCTGGTTGCCTTCCTCGACGAGCGCGTCGACCTGCTTGTTGCAGTAGCCGACGGTGTTCTGCGAGCTGCCGCAGCGGATCAGGTCGAAGAAGGTCATCGCGTCGTTGTAGTCGGCGAACCAGCCGTCGCGCGCGATCTGCACCTTGCCGTCATGCCGCTGCTTCATCAGCACCTTGAACTCGACGTTCTCGAGCTTCGTGGTGATGCCGAGCTTCGTGCGCCATTCCGAGGCGGTGAACAGCGCGACCTTCTTGTGCAGGTCGTTGGTGTTGTACGTGAGCGTGAACGACAGCGGCTTCGCGTCCGAATAGCCGGCCTGCTTCAGCAAGTCCTTCGCGGTCGCGATGCGCTTGGCCATCGGCCACGACGCCCATTCCGGCGTGAACGGCTGCACGCCCTTCGTGCCGTTCGGCATCAGCCCGTACATCGGCTTCTCGCCGGCCTGCGTGAGCTTCGACGTCAGCACGTCGCGATCGATCACCATCGACAGCGCCTGGCGCACGCGCTTGTCCTTCAGCGCCGCGTCGCTGTTGTTCAGGTAGTAGTAATAGGTCGCGAGCTGCAGGCCGGGGCGCAGCTCGGCGCCGAACTGCTTGCTGACCTGCTGGAAGATGCCCGACGGAATCGAGTAGCTGTAGTCGATCTGCCCGGCCTGGTACATGCGCATCGCGGTTTCGTCGCTTTCGATCGGCAGGTACGTGACCTTGTTGATCACGACCTTCGACGCGTTCCAGTACTTCGCGTCCTTGGTCGCCACGATGCGGTTGTTCGGCTGCCAGTCGACGAGCTGGTACGCGCCGTTGCTGACGAGGTTGCCCGGGCGCGTCCATGCGTCGCCGAACTTCGCGACCACGTCCTTGTTCACCGGCGCGAGCGGCGCCATCGCGGTCAGTTCGGGGAAGAACGCGACCGGCACGTCGGTCGTCACCTCGAGCGTGTACGGATCGACGGCGCGCACGCCGAGCGTCGTCGGTGCGGCCTTGCCGGCGATGATGTCCTTCGAGTTCTTGATGAACTCGACGAGGATCGTGTATTTCGAGCCCGTCTTCGGATCGACGAGGCGCTGCCACGAATAGACGAAATCGGCGGCCGTCACCGGCTGGCCGTTGCTCCACTTCGCGTCGTGGCGAAGCTTGAAGATCCACGTCTGCGGCGTCTTGCGTTCCCACGACAGCGCGACGCCCGGCACGACCTGGCCGGCCGCATCGATGCGCGCGAGCCCTTCGAACAGGTCGAGGCCGATCGTGTTGCCGGTCCACGATTCGATGTGCGCCGGGTCGAGCGACTCGACTTCGGCCGGCACCTGTCGCGTCAGGTCCTGTTGCGGAGCGAGCGCGACGTTCGACGGAACGGTTACGGCGTGGGCGACGGGCGTCAGGGCGAGCGCGGCCAGCACGGCCGACATGGCATGCAAGGATTTCATCGTGGCAGTCTTGAGAAGGTGGTTCGGTGGGCGTCGCGCGGCGGATGCCGCGGCTTACGCGTGAGACGCTGACGGGGGCAGCGATTGAGGAGGCCCGTGATTCTCGTATTGCATGTTAGTATTCCTTACATTTCTTTCGACAGGCATTCCGTCGAAGAAACGAAGGAATACCCGTGCGTTAGAACAGTCGCGGCGTACCGACCCAGACCACCACCGACTCGATCTTCGCGGTGTTGACCCAGCTGTGCGGGACCGTCGACTGATAGTGCGAACTGTCGCCGGCCTGCAGGACGAACGTCTTGCCTTCCAGCGTCAGCGACACTTCCCCTTCAATCACGTACAGGAACTCCTCTCCTGCATGTGTCGTCACCTCGGACCGCTTCTGCCCCGGCGGCATCCTCACGAGGATCGCCTCCAGCTGGCGCCCTTCGGACACGTTCGTCAGTCGCGCGAACAGATTCGCCGAATCGGCAAACCCGAAGAAGCGCAGCTGATCGCCTCGGCAAACCGAGCGTTCCTCGCTCGGCGTATCCACGAAGTACTGCACCGTCACGCCGAGCGCGTGGGCGATACCGGCCAGCGACGTCAGTGACGGCGACGCGAGCCCGCGCTCGACTTGAGACAGAAACGGCTTCGAAATCCCCGCGGCGGTAGCGGTGTCGTCGAGCGTGCGCTTCAGACGTTGGCGCAACGCGCGAATCTTGCTGCCCAGTGCGACAGCGTCTGCCGATCGCGAGTTTTCAGTGGGGGGAACCATAGCAGGCCGAAAAGTGGTCGTCAAAAAATGTTTGATGGAAAGTAACTAAGTTAATTGGAGATAGCTTAATCTTCGGGTTCGTACACGCCTTCGGCGTTGAGCCCGGTGCACTAAACAGGGCCCGAAGCGAGCGAAACGACGCGCTATCTTGCCAGACTCGCAGGCTTCACAGGCAAGCTGCAAGCGGCTCTCCGGGAATTTGCGGAGAACCGGCGTCAAGCTTACAAGTAGATGATGAGACAAATGTTCCTGAAAGCTGCTGCCATATCGGGAGTTTCCCTAAGTGGCGCGGACCCGACGCACCGGACCGGCAAACGTTACCATTCGCGCGCCGGTCGGGGCCGCGCTCCGCCTTCTCGGGTGGAATCCGACCCCGGCCCGAGCTAACCGCTCGACTGCTCCATCGCCGACGCAAGCCTACCCGGCCACAATGCTCCGGCGCCAGTTCGACCTCAAGGCGACGCGCGATCCGCGCCGTCCGTTTCAAACGAGATTGATGATGCACGCACCTGTTTCACAGACCCGATCGTTTACGACGGTCTTCCTCATCGAAATGTGGGAGCGCTTCGGCTACTACGGCATGGCCGCGCTCCTGGTCCTCTTCATGGTCGACCGGCTCGGCTTCACCGACAGCCACGCGAACCTGACCTGGGGAGCATTCACCGCGCTCGTCTACGCCGCGCCGTCGATCGGCGGCTGGATCGGCGACAAGGTGCTCGGCGCCCGCCGCACGATGATCATCGGCGCGGCCGTGCTGTGCGCCGGCTACCTGATGCTCGCGGTGCCGAACGATCACCTGACGTACATGTACGCGTCGCTCGGCGTGATCGTGGTCGGCAACGGCCTGTTCAAGGCCAACGCAGCGAACCTCGTGCGCCGTATCTACGAAGGCGACGACGCGCGCATCGACAGCGCGTTCACGATCTACTACATGGCGGTCAACATCGGCTCGACGGTATCGATGCTCGCGACGCCGTGGATCAAGGATCACTGGGGCTGGCACGCCGCGTTCGCGGTCTGCTGCGGCGGCATGCTGCTCGCGATCCTGAACTTCATGCTGATGCACCGCACGCTCGCGCACGTCGGCTCGCAGCCGGACGACGCGCCGATCCGCTGGAAGCGCCTCGGCGCGGTCGCCGCCGGCGGCGTCGCGCTCGCGCTGATCACGCTGTACGTGCTGCAGCACAAGCAGCTCGCGGTCGCGAGCGTGTGGACGGCCGCGTTCGCGATCCTCGCGATCTTCGCGTACATGATCGCGAAGTCGGAGCGCTCGGAGCGCGCGGGCCTGATCGCGGCGCTCGTGCTGATCGGCCAGGTGATCCTGTTCTTCATCTTCTACGTGCAGATGTCGACGTCGCTGACGCTGTTCGCGCTGCGCAACGTCGACCCGCGCTTCATGCTGTTCGGCACGACGCTGTTCACGTGGAGCGCCGCGCAGTTCCAGGCGCTGAACCCGATCTGGATCATGCTGCTGAGCCCGGTGCTGGTGTGGGTCTACAACCTCGTCGCGAAGAGCGGCCGCGACCTGCCGGTCGCCGCGAAGTACGCGCTCGGCTTCGGCGCGGTCGCCGCGGGCTACCTGGTGTTCACGGTCAGCGGCCGCTACGCGGTCGACGGCCGCGTGTCGTCGTGGTTCATGGTGTGGGGCTACGGGCTGTACTCGCTCGGCGAGCTGCTGGTGAGCGGCCTCGGCCTCGCGATGATCGCCCGCTACGTGCCGGCGCGCATGAGCGGCTTCATGATGGGCGCGTATTTCGTCGCGACGGGCGTGTCGCAGTATCTGGGCAGCGTCGTCGCGAACTTCGCGCAGATGCCGTCGCACGAACTGCCGGCCACCGAATCGCTGCCGCTCTACCTGTCGCTGTTCGAGAAGCTCGGCTGGCTCGCCGCGATCGGCATGCTGCTCGCGCTGCTGCTGCTGCCGCTGATGAACCGCCTGTCGCGCCAGCATCAGCGCTGCACGGACGAGCGCCGCGAAGAAGCGCTGCAGGCGCAGGCCGCCGCCGTCGCCGCGCAGTAAGTACTATCCCTCGGCGTGCGGCGTGCACGCCACATTCTCCCGCCGGAAACGCGAACGCGTCCTACACTGGTTGCAGGCAACGCATCCGCTTCGCGAGATGCGCACTGGCGGGAGAACCCGATGAAAAGCAAGACGACGCGGCTTTTGAGAATTCTGTCGGACATTCGGCACGCGCAGCGCTGCACCGCGATGCGCGCCGCGCGGGCCGCGGCCGAAGCCGACGCGGTGCTCGCGGAGCGCGACGATCCGGCGCAGGACGAACGCGACGACGCCGAATCCGACGACGGCACCGCCACACCCCGCTCCCGTATCGGCTCACCTCACTGACGCCGCGCGGCGCCTGCCGCGCCGCACGCGCCCGCCTACGCCGCCGCGTCGCGCCATCGCGCGATCCACGTTCCCGAACCGGCCACCGCCATCATCAGCCCGACAGCGCACGCGTCGGCCACGAGGCCCACGCCGACATGCCGCAGATCGGCGCTGCCCGCGACCGGATGCAGCAGCGAATCGATCACGAGCGAGATCGCCGCACCCGCGACGAAGCAGATCAGCCCGCGCTGGCCGACCGCCACGACGGGCCGCACGCCCTGCGCGATCCGCGCGATCCAGCCGAAGCGCACGCAATCGGCCATCAGCCACGCGATGGCCGCGAAACTCACGACGCGCGGCAGCGCGAGATCGCGCTTGAGCACGCCTTCGGGCACCGGCAGCCCCGAGAACAGCTTGTAGCTCGCGCAACCGAGCACGATCGCGCACGCGAGCCCGGTCGCCGCCGCGCCCCAGCGGCCGAGCGCGACGCGCCGGTAGAACGGCTGGCAGCGCGCGAGCACGCCGGCGACGAACATCAGTTGCCACGCGAACGGGTTGAAGCTCCAGCGGAAGCCGTCGGTGTCGAGCAGTTCGGGGCCGAGCCAGCCCGCCGCGAGCCACGACGCAATGCTGAGCGCGACGAGCGGCCACGGATGGCGCCGCGCGAACGGCACCAGCACCGGCGACGCGAGCGCGAACAGCACGTACATCGGCAGCACCGACGCGAGATACGGCTGGCGCTGGAACGTCAGCAGCTCGGCCGCCCCCGTGAGCGGCGACGCGAGCATCACGCTGACGTCGTCGAGCGCGAGGTTCGGCGCATCGATGCCGAAGTGGTCGAGCACCGCCGACACGACGAGCATCAGCGTCGACGTCGCGAGAAACGCGCGGTAGATCTGCGTCGCGCGCCGCACGAACCGCTGCTGCGCGGCGCGCGCGCCGTGCCGCTCGGCGATCGCGCCGTACGCGCTCGCGGTCGCGAAGCCGCCGAGGAACACGAACACCTCGGCCGCATCGCACAGCGCGAACGCGTGCAGCGTCACGCGCGACAGCACGCTCGCGCCAATGTGATCGACGACGATCATCAACAGCACGAGCCCGCGGAAGAAATCGATTTCGATCAGGCGGCCGCCGCGCGACGGCTGCACCGAGGCGGAATGCGGCGGGCTCAACGACATGCGCGCACCCGCACGGCGGCGGTGCGACGTGCACCGGGGAAGGGATCGGGAGAGAGACGGCGAGCGCGATCGGCGGCGAGACGCGTATGCCCGTATCGCGCCAACCCGGCCGGCTCGGCACGGCGGTGACCGTTCATCGAAAAGCTGCATACGAAGGGAAGTCGATCGGATCAGTCTAATGGCCGATCAGGGGCGAGCCTAAGTAACAAAATGCAACCGAATCTTCTCTTCGATTACAAGCGCGAGCGTTGCGCAGCGAAGCAGGCAGCGTCGCCAGATTCGCGTCAGCGCGGCGTCAGTGGATGGTCAGTATCGACGGATTCGGCGGGACTCGGCAGCGGAGCGAGCAAGGTTCGACGGCCGGATGATGCGCGATGCGCGGCCCGTTGCGCCCGGCCGGCGCATCGCGACGATGCGGTTATCCGCGCGCGGGCAAGCGGCGCATCAGCATCGCGCTGTGCCATGCGGTGAGCGCGACGGCGACCCAGATCGGCGCGTACGTCGCGAGCTGCGCGACGCTGAGCGTCTCGCCGAGCAGCAGCAGCGACACCACGACGAGCAGCACCGGCTCGACGTAGCCGAGAATCCCGAACAGCGCCATCGGCAGCATCCGGCTCGCCTTCAGGTAGCTCGCGAGCGCGAGCGTGCTGAGCAGGCCGAGCCCCGGCAGCAGCGCGGCCCACAGCAGCGGCTGGCCGCCGACCCGCGTCGCGCTCGTCGCGACCATCGCGAACGCGACCGGGCACAGCAGCACGATCTCGATCGCGAAGGCGGCCAGCGAATCCGCGTTGATCCGCCGGCGCAGCACGAAATACGGCGGATAGCCGAGCGCGACGACGAGCGTCGGCCACGCGAACGCGCGGGTCGCCCATACCTCGTGCGCGACGCCGAGCGCCGCGCATGCGACCGCCGCCCATTGCAGCGGGTCGAGCCGTTCGTGATAGTAGAAGCGGCCGACGAGCACCATCGTCAGCGGCAGCAGGAAATAGCCGAGCGACACTTCGAGCATGCGGCCGTGCAGCGGCGCCCACAGGAACAGCCACAGCTGCACGCCGAGCAACGCCGCGCTCACCGGCAGCGCGACCAGCAGGCGCCAGTCGCGCGCACTGCGCCGCGCCAGCTCGACGAGCGCCGGCCAGCGGCCACGCAGCGCGATCAGCGCGAGCGCGCCCGGGGCGGTCCACACGATACGCCACGCGAAGATGTCGAGCCCCGTGAGCGGGGCGAGCAGTTTCGCGTAAGCCGACATCAGCGCGAACAGCGTCGACGCCATCACCGACAGCATGAGGCCGCGCCCGGCTTCCGGATACCCCGTCATGTCGTTGTGCGTCGCTTACTGCTGCTGGAAGCGTTCGAAGCGCTTCTCGGTCCGGCGTTCCTCGAACGTCACCTCGGTCACGCGCGCGGCGGGCGGCCCGTGACGCAGCCACGCGAGCATCCGGTCGATCTGCGCGCCGGGGCCCTGGATCATCGCCTCGACGGTGCCGTCCTCGAGATTCGCGACCCAGCCGCGCAGCTTCAGCGCATGCGCTTCGCGCACCGTCGCGTGACGAAAGCCGACGCCCTGCACGACGCCGCGCACCCGCACGTAGTAGGTCTCGATCCGTTCGTCCAGTTCATTGCGGCTCATCGCGTCGCCCTCCCGTTGCATTCAAGCCCGGCATTGTAGTCGCGTCGGCCGCTTCGCACACGCGCCGGCCGGGCGTCGCCGCGCCCGCCGACCACGTACAATCTCGCCGATGCCCAACCGCCGCGCCGCGCGCGCGGCCCTGAAGGAAACGCATGACTGATACCTCCCGCGATCTCGTTCTCGTCACCGGCGCGTCCGGTTTCGTCGGCTCGGCCGTCGCGCGCATTGCGCAGCAGAAAGGCTATGCGGTGCGCGTGCTCGTGCGCCCGACCAGCCCGCGCACGAACGTCGCGGATCTCGACGCCGAGATCGTCACCGGCGACATGCGCGACGAGGCGTCGATGCGCGCCGCGCTGCGCGGCGTGCGCTACCTGCTGCACGTCGCGGCCGACTACCGGCTGTGGGCGCCCGACCCCGACGAAATCGAGCGCGCGAACCTCGAAGGCGCGGTCGCGACGATGCGCGCGGCCCGCGCGGAAGGCGTCGAGCGGATCGTCTACACGAGCAGCGTCGCGACGCTGAAGGTGACGAGCGCCGGCGACCCGTCCGACGAGAACCGGCCGCTCACGGCCGAGCAGGCGATCGGCGTCTACAAGCGCAGCAAGGTGCTCGCGGAGCGCGCGGTCGAACGGATGATCGCCGACGAAGGGCTGCCCGCCGTGATCGTCAACCCGTCGACGCCGATCGGCCCGCGCGACGTGAAGCCGACGCCGACCGGCCGCATCATCGTCGAGGCCGCGCTCGGCAAGATTCCGGCGTTCGTCGACACGGGGCTGAACCTCGTACACGTCGACGACGTCGCGCACGGCCACTTCCTCGCGCTCGAGCGCGGCCGGATCGGCGAGCGCTACATCCTCGGCGGCGAGAACCTGCCGCTGCAGCAGATGCTCGCGGACATCGCGCAGATGACGGGCCGCAAGGCGCCGACGATCGCGCTGCCGCGCTGGCCGCTGTACCCGCTCGCGGTCGGCGCCGAAGCGGTCGCGAAGTTCACGAGGAGGGAGCCGTTCGTCACCGTCGACGGGCTGCGGATGTCGAAGAACAAGATGTATTTCACGTCCGCGAAGGCCGAGCGCGAACTCGGCTACCGTGCGCGCCCGTATCGCGAGGGGCTGCGCGATGCGCTCGACTGGTTCGGCTCGGCGGGCTACCTGAAGTAACACAAAGCGGCGCACGTCGCGCCGCTTTGCGCACTTTGTTACACGTCGCGCACGGACCGGCATCGGCGCAGCGGTTAAAATCGCGGGTCTTACGCAGAGAAGACACGCATGAACCTGAACGATCAGATCGCTTCGCTCGCCACGGGCGTCGATCAGCTCCTCCACGATCACCACGCCGCCCAGCAGGCGGCACGCAGCGCGGAAGCCTTCGCGCGCGCCGCGGCAGCGGAAGCCCGCGCCGCGGCCGAGCGTCACGCGGCAGCGGAAGCCGAAGCGCAGGCGGCCGCGCAGCGCCACACGGCCGCTGCCGCCGATGCCGAAGCCGCGCAGCGGCGCCATGCCGATGCCACCGCCGCCGCCGAAGCGGCCGCCCAACGTCATACGGATGCCGCCACGCAAGCCGAAGCCGCTTCGCAGCGCCATGCGGAAGCCACCGCGCTGACCGAAGCGCTCGCGCAACGTCACGCGGATGCCGAAGCCGCGTCGCAACGCCATGCGGCGGCGATCGCCGAAGCCGAGGCGGCCGCGCAGCGTCATCACGCCGCGGCGACCGAAGCCGAAGCGGCCGCGCAACGTCATGCCGCGGCGACCGCCGAAGCCGAAGCGGCCGCGCAACGCCACGCGGAAGCGACCGCCGAAGCCGAAGCTGCCGCGCAGCGCCACACGGCCGCGATCGCCGAGGCCGAGGCACTCGCCCAGCGTCATACGCAAGCGCTCGCCGACACGCAGGCCGCCGCCCAGCGTCATGCCGACGCAACCGCCGAGGCCGAAGCCATCACGCGGCGTCACGCCGAAGCGATCGCCCAGGCCGAAGCGGCCGCGAAGCGCCACGCGGAGGCAACGGCCGAAGCCGAAGCCGTCACGCAGCGCCACACCGAAGCGATCGCCCAGGCCGAAGCGGCCGCGCAGCACCACGCGAAGGCCATCGCCGACGCCGAAGCGCTGGTCGAGGCCGTCGTCAAGGAAGCCGCGACGAGCGCGGTTGCCGCGACGGTCGATGTCGTCGAGCCGGCCGTGGCGGCGGAAGCGTCGGTGAACGCGACCGCGCTGGCGGCGGCGGAAACGGTCGAAACGATCGATGTGGTCGAAGCCGCCGAGGCCCCGGCCAATACCGAGACCGCATTGGTCCCGACGGCACAAGCCGAAACCGCGGTTGAAACCGGCACCGCTGCCGCGCCGGCCGACAAGGCGACGCTGCACGTCGCGCGCCCGTCCCAGAACGAACTCACGCTGACCATCAACGGCCAGTCGATCACGCTGCATCCGGAGCAACTGGGTCAGTTGATCGAGGAACTCGCGCACGCACGCGCGTCGATGCAGCCGGAGCCGCCGCCCGGCATTCCGGCCGGCTGGCGCTTCGTGACGACGAAGAACCCGATGATGGCCGTGCAGAAGCAGGCGAACGGTGACCGCCTGCTGGTCGCCCGCCACACAGGGTACGGCTGGGTGCCGTTCACGTTCTCGCCGGACGTCGTGATCCAGATGTACATGATGCTGACGCAGCGGTAAGCGCGCGCATCGGCCGAAAAGCGGCCCAAAAGCACACAGCCCGAATCGGCTCGAGCCGATCCGGGCTGTGTGCTTTCGGCGTTCCGGTTTAGCGGGACGGCCGGCATCCGCCGGCGCGGGTCAACGCTCCACCGGCGCCTGCACGCGCGCCTTCCACTGGCCGCCCTTGCCGCGCCAGTAACGCCATGCGGACGCGAAGGTCGCGCCCACATAGAACAGCGCGACGAGCGGCAGCGCCGGCGCCCACAGCGGCGAGCGCCGATAGTAGCGCAGCATCGGCGCATACGCGGCGCACATCGACGCCCACGCGAGCCACGCCGGCCATGCGCGCGCGCCGTACGCGAGCGCGACGACGGGCGGCACCAGATAGATGATCGTCATCCCGAGCAGCGTGCCGGCCAGCAGCAGCGGCGAATAGTGCAGCTGCGTGAACGCGGTGCGCGCGATCATGTTCCAGATATCGCGCCAGCTGTCGTACGGGCGCAACGACACGCTGCGATCGGCGAGATCGAGCCGGATCGGATGGTGGCCGCCGCCGCGATGCTTGATCTGCGCGGCGAGGCTGCAGTCGTCGATCAGCGCGCCGCGAATCGATTCGATGCCGCCCGCTTCCTCGAGCGCCGTGCGCTTCACGAGCATGCAGCCGCCGGCGGCGCCGGCCGTCCGGTTGCGCGGGTTGTTGATCCACGAGAACGGGTACAGCTTCGCGAAGAAGAACACGAACGCCGGGATCAGCGCCTTTTCCCAGAACGAGTCGCAGCGCAGCCGCACCATCAGCGACACGAGATCGCGCTGCTCGGCCTGGGCGCGCGTGACGAGCTGCGCGACGGCGTCGGGCGGATGGCCGATGTCGGCATCCGTCAGCAGCAGGTAGTCGGCCGGCAGGCCGAGCGTCCGGACGGCCGCGATCCCCTGCGACTGTGCCCACACCTTGCCCGACCAGCCGGCCGGCAGCGGCTTCGCGCTCAGCACCGTCAGCCGGTCGGCGCGGTTGATCGCGAGCGCGGCCGCGCGGGCCGCGTCGGCGGTGCCGTCGTCGCTGTGGTCGTCGACGATGATCAGATGGAAGTCGCCCGGATAGTCCTGCTCGAGCAGCGAAGTCGCCGCACGGGCGATCACGTCGGCTTCGTTGCGCGCCGGCACGACCGCCACGACCGCCGGCCAGCCGGCGTCGGCTGCCGCGCCGCGCGCGTCGGGCGGCAGCGGCCGCGCGGGCTGCGCGCGCCAGAAGCCGCCGCGCGCGACGAGCAGCACGATCCAGATCACCAGCGACAGGCCGGACACCAGGAAAGCGATTGCGAGCATCATCGGCCTGCCTCCTGCCGCACGCCGGCTGGTTCGGTATTAATAAGGGTCTGGAACAAAACATCCGACGCCGTACGGGCGGACGGGCAATATGCGTGAGAATCGACGGTCATCGAATGGCCTTGAAATGAGCGCGATGGCGGGCAGCCGGAACGGCCGCCCGCGAAACCGCGCAGTTTACCGGGTTCCGCGCGCGCCAGCGCCGACGCGGCTCTCCCGCAATTGCAACGGTGCCGACACGGCACCGAAGCAAGGACGGCCCGATAGGGTTAAAATGCGCGATTAATTCGGGGTTCCGGGGCCTGGCCGGCCGGTTCGTTCCTGCCTTCATAACATCAAGCCGGGGCGAGCAAGCGCGTGCCAAGCGCCTCGAACCCCGGCGTCTGTCGTCGGAGTTCGCTCACTTATGCGAGTCATCCTTGCCCAGCCCCGCGGCTTCTGTGCGGGGGTTGTCCGTGCGATCGAGATCGTCGATCGCGCGCTGCAACAGCACGGTGCGCCGGTCTATGTGCGTCATGAGATCGTGCACAACCGGCATGTCGTCGAAAATCTGCGTAATAAAGGGGCACGATTCGTTGAGGAACTCGACGAGGTGCCGCACGGCGCTGTCGCGATCTTCAGCGCGCACGGTGTCGCCCAGACGGTCGAGCGCGACGCGCAAACGCGCGGGCTCGACGTGCTCGACGCGACCTGCCCGCTCGTCACGAAAGTGCACGTGCAGGGCCGCCAGTACGTCGCGGCGGGCCGCCGGCTGATCCTGATCGGTCACGCGGGCCACCCGGAAGTCGAGGGCACGATCGGCCAGATTCCGGCCGAGGTGATCCTCGTGCAGAGCGAAGCCGAAGTCGATACGCTGACGCTGCCCGTCGATACGCCGGTCGCGTACATCACGCAGACCACGCTGTCGGTCGACGACACGCGCGGCATCATCGAAGCGCTGCAGCGCCGGTTCACCGACCTGGTCGGCCCGGACACGCGCGACATCTGCTATGCGACGCAGAATCGCCAGGCCGCCGTGCGCGAACTGAGCGAACAGGTTGACGTGCTGCTCGTCGTCGGTGCGACGAACAGCTCGAACTCGAACCGCCTGCGCGAGATCGGCACCGAAAGCGGTGTGCCGAGCTATCTCGTCGCCGACGGCTCGGAAGTGAAGGCCGAATGGTTCGCGGGCGTGCAGACGGTCGGCCTGACCGCCGGCGCGTCGGCGCCCGAAGAAATGGTCGAGGATGTAATCGGCGCGCTGCGCGCGCTGGGGCCCGTCGATGTCGCGACGATGGCGGGCCGTGAAGAAAAAGTCGAATTCAAGTTGCCGGCGAAGCTCACGCAAGCTGTCGCCCGCGAAGTTTAAGGAGGACATCCCTTGTCTATTCCGCTGCTCCAGCAAGTCCGTGTCGGCGCCTACATCGTGCGCCAGCACCTGTCCGGCAACAAACGCTATCCGCTCGCGCTGATGCTCGAGCCGCTGTTCCGCTGCAACCTCGCGTGCAACGGCTGCGGCAAGATCGATTATCCGGATCCGATCCTGAACCAGCGCCTGTCCGTCGAGGAATGCCTGCAGGCGGTCGACGAATGCGGCGCCCCCGTCGTGTCGATCGCCGGCGGCGAGCCGCTGCTCCACAAGGAGATGCCGGAAATCGTCAAGGGCATCATGAAGCGCAAGAAGTTCGTGTACCTGTGCACGAACGCGCTCCTGATGGAAAAGAAGATGGACGACTACCAGCCGAGCCCGTATTTCGTGTGGTCGGTCCACCTCGACGGCGACAAGGACATGCACGACCATTCCGTGTCGCAGGAAGGCGTGTACGACAAGGCGGTCGCGGCGATCAAGGAAGCGAAGCGCCGTGGCTTCCGCGTGAACATCAACTGCACGCTGTTCAATGATGCGATCCCCGAGCGCGTCGCGAAGTTCTTCGACACGCTGGGCCCGATCGGCGTCGACGGCATCACCGTATCGCCGGGCTATGCATACGAGCGCGCGCCGGATCAGCAGCACTTCCTGAACCGCGATAAGACGAAGAACCTGTTCCGCGAAATCCTGAAGCGCGGCGAAGGCGGCAAGCGCTGGTCGTTCAGCCAGTCGTCGCTGTTCCTCGACTTCCTGGCCGGCAACCAGACCTACAAGTGCACGCCGTGGGGCAACCCGGCGCGTACGGTGTTCGGCTGGCAGAAGCCGTGCTACCTGGTCGGCGAAGGTTACGTGAAGACCTTCAAGGAACTGATGGAAACGACGGAGTGGGACAACTACGGCGTCGGCAACTACGAGAAGTGCGCGGACTGCATGGTCCACTGCGGCTTCGAGGCCACGGCCGTGATGGACACGATCTCGAACCCGCTGAAGGCGCTGCGCGTGAGCCGCAAGGGCATCAAGACCGACGGCCCGTTCGCACCGGACATCTCGATCGCGAAGCAGCGTCCGGCCGAGTACGTGTTCTCGCGCCACGTCGAGATCAAGCTCGAGGAAATCCAGCGCGCCGGCAAGGGCAAGCTGCAGAAGCCGGCGAAGTCGGCAACGGCCGCTTAAGCAGCGCGTTTCACCGCGCGGAGGGTCGCGCCTTCGCAGCGGCCTGGTATCGAAGAAGCGCCACGGAGTTCGCTCCGCGGCGCTTTTTGTTTTGGCGGACGCCGTGTGACGCATTGCGCTCACGCGCCTGCGCGCAGCGGCGAACGTCGGTTGCCTAGCTGCGCGATTCCGCCGCGGCGATCAGTTGCCACGCGGTCGGCCCCGGATCGAGCAGCGGGTCGGACGGCGGATCGAGATCATGCCGATGCGCGTCCTCGGACGGCAGCATCTGCCATTTCGCAATACCGATTTCGTCGCCGCACACGGTGCATCGATAAATGCCCGCCACCGTCACCTTGCTGCCCGGCGGCAGGTTCTCGCTGAATGCGCGGCCACTTCCGCACGTGAAGTAGCCGCCGCTCCTGTATAGCGCCATCGCTCCTCCTGACCGAAACGAATGCGTTCGCGTCGACACGCACGATCGCCGCAAACGCGAGGATGAATCCTCGTCGCCCGGCCTCGCCGGGTTCCAGTCCTGTCATTAGACGGCGCGCGTCCACGCGATGGAATCGGACGGGTATGAAACACGGCCCGCAGCCAGCGATTCAATGCAGAACGGCCGGCGCCCGCATCTTCGCCGCCGCCTGCGCGACGATCCCCGGCTGTTCGGCGGAAGCGAACGTGCAGACGTGACGCCACAGCTCGGCCAGCCGATGCCGCGTGAGCGTCGCGACGCATGCGTCGTTCGCGGCAAGTACGCGTTCGAGCACCGCGCATTCGTCGGCGTGCAGCGTCCACGCACCGCTTTGCGCGGCGCGCGCCACGCTCGCGTCCAGCACGCGCTCCGCGTCGACGCACAGGTCGATGGTCGCGTCCGGAGAAACCGCATCGTCGAGCGCGAGGAACACCAGATACACGCTCGTGCGCAGCCGCATCAGCAACGTTGCGCTACCGTGCTCGCCGCGCAGCGCGACCAGCGCCATGTGGCATTTCAGCGAGATGTCGCGGGCATGCGCGGGCGGCAGCGGCAGCAGCAATTCGCGCGTCAACGGCGGATGGCGCCGCCCTTTTCGGGCAGCCTTCATGATTCGCCCTCGCTCGCGCACGTGCCGTCCGGCACCGACCCGGACCGCGCACAGCCGCATGCGAGCTCGCACCGGCCCGCGTCACGCAGGCCATCCGCTCGGTGGCGCGTGCCGCGCACGTCGGCGTGCCGTCGCGCCGTGCCCGCCCGCGGCAGCCTGCGTATCGCCGACGCACGCCACACGCCGAGCAGTCGGTCAGCGCATGCCATGTTCGTCTCCTGCGTCAAAACGTGTTCTCGCCCTTCAGGTAGTACGCGGTTTTCACGAAGAACGCCTTGACCGGATGGCCGCTCTGCACGTCGCGGGCCGCCCGCGCTTCCATCGCGGCCTTTTCGTCGCGCCACCGGTCAGGCACCGGGTTGTACACACGTTCGAGCGCCCGCTGCATCGCGAGCGGATAGTTCTGGTTGCCGGCCGTCGTCGCGCGATAGCCGGCACGCGTCATCTGCATCAGCTGGACATCGGTTTCGGCGCGCGCCGCCGACCAGGTCAACGGCGCGGCATGCGAGGTGTCGGCGGCGCCGATCGACTGCGCGAAGCTGACGGCCGGCAGCGCAGCGAGTGCGCAGGAAAGAACGGCAACGGGAACGAGGGATCGCATAATGGCCTCCAGATGGTTGTCCCCGCATCGATCCATCATCGATGCGTTGAAATCATCGTATGTCGGGACGCATCCCGCTTGAATAGCCGAATCCGCAATTGTTATTTTCAGCCGTGCATTCGGCGTGCAAGCTGCGTCGTTCGCGTATCCCGTCGAAATGGAATTTCTTTATTTCATTCAACGATCTGATCGGATTTTTACCGGCGATACGGTGGGGTGCTCGCCCGCTCTTTCAATTTCCGAAATGACGTGTTGTCGGTGCGATTCCGGCGGGTGCGCCCGGGCATAAGGCTTCCGGCGTGATATCGCGCATGCGGATACCATCGAAGCAATTTCGTCGGATCAGCCGATTCTGATGCAGGACAAATCATCCACATCGCGCTCCCGAATTGAGACACGACGCAAACGGCAAGGACGCGCGATAATCACGTATCGGCCGTTTCGCACGGCATCTCAGGCATTTTCATTTTTTAATCGAGCCTCTCCATGGTCGCCCTCGACAGTACCGCCATCGACAGCTGGCACGCGCACGTCTATTTCGATGCGGCGAGCCGCGACGCGGCCTGGGCGTTTCGCCAGGTTGTCGACGCGCGGTTCGGCGCGGTCATCGAACTCGGCCGCTTTCACGAACGCCTCGTCGGCCCGCATCCGGCGTGGTCGTATCAGATCGCGTTCGATGCCGCGCGATTCGACGACATCGTGCCGTGGCTCGTGCTGAACCACGGCGCGCTCGACATCTTCCTGCATCCGAATACGCACGACGAACTGCGCGACCACCGCGATTGCGCGGTGTGGATCGGCAAATCGTATGCGCTGAATCTCGACGCGCTGGCCGGCTAAGGGCAGCCCTCCGAGCGAGCGCCGCGCGGCCCGGCATCCATGTTTCGGGTCGACGTGAAACGTCTCGCGGCGACCCACCCCTACAGTGGTTTCCGTGATCGACTTCCGGAAACCCGCGATGACACGCGCAAACATCGACGCCGACGCCCGGCGCATCCATGAAGACTGGCACGCCGCCGTCGTCGCCCGCGACCTCGACGCGCTGATGTCGCTATATGCCGACGACGCAGTGCTCGAAACGCCGCTCGTCGTCGCCACGCTGCCCGAACACGGCTCGGGCATGCTGCAAGGCAAGGCCGCGATCGGCGCGTTCTTCGCGGCCGGCCTGCGCAATCCGGACAACCCGCTCGGACGCTGGTACCGGACCGGACTGTTCTTCTCGAATGGCCGCCAGCTCGTCTGGGAATACCCGCGCGCAACGCCGGACGGCGATCAGGTGGATCTCGTCGAGGTGATGGATCTGCGCGACGGGTTGATCGCGCATCATCGCGTGTACTGGGGGTGGGTAGGCTTCGGCGCGCTGCGGGAGGCCTCGCGCCGGTAGCGCACTCTCCGGCCGACTCGCCACGCGCAGCGCATCACACGCTCAATGCCCGATGCTGCTCATGCGACATACATCGCGACACTGACGAACTGGCACAGGCTGCCGGCCAGCACGAACAGATGCCAGATGCCGTGCCCGTGGCGGATGCGTTCGTCGTTGATGAAGAAGTAGATCCCCGCGCTGTAGATCACGCCGCCGGCCACGAGCCACGCGGTGCCGATCGGCGGCAGCGCATAGATCAGCGGACGCACGGCGACGAGCGCGAGCCAGCCCATCAGCACGTACAGGATCATCGACAGCAGGCGCGTGCGGCGCCCGAGCGTGAGCTCCTGCACGATACCGAACACGGCGAGCCCCCAACTCACGCCGAACAACGACCAGCCCCACGGGCCGCGCAGCGTGACGAGCGTGAACGGCGTGTAGCTGCCGGCGATCAGCAGGTAGATCGCCGCATGGTCGCATTTCTGCAGGATCGCCTTCAGGCGTGGGTTGCGCACGCTGTGATACGCCGTCGAGATCGCGTAGAGCAGGATCAGCATCGCGCCGTACACGCTGAAGCTCACCACCTTGTACGGGTCGCCTTCGAGCGCGCCCATCGTCACGAGCGCGACGAGGCCCGCCACCGACAGCACCGCGCCGACGAGATGGGAAATGCTGTTGAAACGCTCACCGACATGCACGACGTGTTCTCCTGCGATCCATCGGGAAAAAGAAAGTGCCCTCATGATACCGGCGGCCGGACGCCGCCGCGCTGCGCCCGGGCAAACGGCACGCGAGCGCCGTGCGATGCGCGCCGCCGGCCCGCCAAAGAAAAAGCGCCGCGACAGCCATCGCGGCGCTTCCGTTTCGATCCCGAACCGATTCGTCAGGTCATTGCAACGGCCCGGTTCAACAACACTTCCCCGCCCCCGACCCGTACCGCGCATTCTGACGTTCGCGGAAGAATTCCTCGTACGTCATCGGCTCACGGTCCGGATGGGTGTCGCGCATGTGCGCGACGTAGGTATCGTAGTCGGGCAGGCCGACCATCAGCCGCAACGCCTGCCCAAGGTAACGACCCGCGCTGCGCAGGTCGCCGCCAAGATCGCTGAACATCGCGGCCTCCCCTTAACGTCCGCTGCCGAGCGCCTGCGCGGCCGGCATCGCTTCGTACGGCGTCTCGCGCACGGTCGGCTTCGACTCGCGGCGCGCGCGCAGCACGGCGAGCAGGCCGTATACCGCGATCGCCACGACGACGAAGATGAACAGCCCGGCCAGCGCCGCATCGATGTAGTCATTGAAGATGATGCGTTTCATCTGCGCGATCGACTTCGCCGGCGCGAGCACCTTGCCTTCATCCACCGCGGCCTGCAGCTTCGCGGCGTGCGCGAGGAAGCTGACCTTCGGGTTCGCGTCGAAAATCTTTTGCCAGCCGGCCGTCAGCGTGCAGATCAGCAGCCACGCGGTCGGCACGATCGTCACCCACGCATAGCGCTCGCGCTTCATCTTGAACAGCACGACGGTGCCGAGCACCAGCGCGATCGCGGCGAGCATCTGGTTCGAGATGCCAAACAGCGGCCACAGCGTGTTGATGCCGCCGAGCGGATCGACCACGCCCTGGTACAGAAAGTAGCCCCACGCGGCCACGCACAGCGCGGTGGCGACGAGGTTCGCGGGCAGCGATTCGGTGCGCTTGAGCGCCGGGTGGAACGTGCCGAGCAGATCCTGCAGCATGAAGCGGCCCGCACGCGTGCCCGCGTCGACGGCCGTCAGGATGAACAGCGCCTCGAACAGGATCGCGAAGTGATACCAGAACGCCATCATCGCTTCGCCGCCGATCACCTGGTGCAGGATGTGCGCCATGCCGACGGCCAGCGTCGGCGCGCCGCCCGCCCGCGCGATGATCGTGGTTTCGCCGACGGCCTTGGCCGTCTGCGTCAGCATGTCGGGCGTCAGCACGAAGCCCCATTGCGTGACGGTATTCGCGACCGCTTCCGGCGTCGAGCCGAGCACGGCGGCCGGCGCGTTCATCGCGAAGTAGATGCCCGGCTCGATCACGCACGCGGCGACCAGCGCCATGATCGCGACGAACGATTCCATCAGCATCGCGCCGTAACCGATGAAGCGCGCGTTGGTTTCGTTGTCGATCAGCTTCGGCGTCGTGCCCGACGAGATCAGCGCGTGGAAGCCCGATACGGCGCCGCACGCGATCGTGATGAACAGGAACGGGAACAGGTTGCCCGCCCACACCGGGCCCGTGCCGTCGACGAACTTCGTCAGCGCGGGCATCTTCAGCTCCGGTGCGACGACCAGGATGCCGATCGCGAGGCCGAGGATCGTGCCGATCTTCAGGAACGTCGACAGGTAGTCGCGCGGCGCGAGCAGCAGCCACACCGGCAGCACCGATGCGACGAAGCCGTAGCCG
This sequence comes from Burkholderia sp. AU28863, assembly GCF_002223195.1. NCBI lineage: Bacteria > Pseudomonadati > Pseudomonadota > Betaproteobacteria > Burkholderiales > Burkholderiaceae > Burkholderia > Burkholderia sp. AU28863. The sequence continues at coordinate 265,573 of NZ_NKFE01000006.1, forward strand.
ATCAGGATCCACGTGAGCTGCGTGCCGCTGAACGTGAACCACGCGGCGATCGCCGGCGAGGCGGCCACGTTCTGACCGAACGCGATCGCCGCCATCAGCCCGATGAAGCCGATGATCGACACTTCGCCGATGCGGCCCGGGCGGATGTAGCGCGTATAGACGCCCATGAACAGCGCGATCGGAATCGTCGCGGCGACGGTGAACGTGCCCCACGGAGAATTGGTCAGCGCCTTCACGACGATCAGCGCGAGCACCGCGAGGATGATCACCATGATCAGGAACGCGCCGAACAGCGCGATCACGCCGGGCACCGTGCCGAGCTCCATCTTGACGAGGTCGCCGAGCGAACGGCCGTCGCGGCGCGTCGAGATGAACAGCACGATGAAATCCTGCACCGCGCCGGCGAACACGACGCCGGCCAGGATCCACAGCATGCCGGGCGTGTAGCCCATCTGCGCGGCGAGCACGGGGCCGACCAGCGGCCCGGCGCCGGCGATCGCGGCGAAGTGATGGCCGAACAGCACGTACTTGTTGGTCGGCACGTAGTCGAGGCCGTCGTTGTACTTGACCGCCGGCGTCATCCGCAGCCCGTCGAGCTGCATGACCTTGCTGGCGATGAAACGACTGTAGAAGCGATACGCGATCAGATACACGCAGACTGCGGCGATCACGATCCAGAGGGCACTGACGCGTTCGCCGTGCGCGAGTGCGATCGTGCCGAATGCGAACGCGCCGAGCAGCGCGACCGCGATCCATAGCAGGGTACTGGAAGCCCGATTCATGGCGTCTCCTGGTCTCCAATGTGTTTTTGAGTGGATGCGGCGAGGGGCCGAACCCGCGTGACGTCGATGCGTCGTGCCGCGGCCTCGCAGAGACCGCGGCGATGGGCCGTAGTATTCCGCGCGACGGGGGATGCTTACAAGCGGATAACTACGTATGACGATCTACGTAGAATTACGTAGACGCGTGCCGTCCGCCCGTCGTCAGGCCACGATTGCCCGCGATCGGCGAGCCACGTACAGTATTTGCCTGCCTCCATTCCGGAACCGCCATGCCGATCGGATTTCAGAAGATGAACGCGAATGGCGATGACTTCGTCATCGTCGACCTGCGCGGTCAGGAACACGATCCCGCGCAGCACATCGATCGCGACCTCGTGGGGCGCATGGGCGACCGGCATCGCGGCATCGGCTTCAACCAGCTCGCGGTGATCTCGGACGGCGACGACGCGGCCGCGTGCGTCGCGTTCTGGAACCGCGACGGCTCGGCGCTCGATACCTGCGGCAGCGCGACGCGCGGCGTCGCGTGGAAGCTGATGCGGGAAACCGGCGCGGCGTCGGTCGTGCTGCGCACGAATCGCGGGCGCCTGCATTGTTCTCGGGATGCGGACGGGCTGATCCAGGTCGAAATGGGCGCGCCGCGGCTCGGCTGGCAGGACGTGCCGCTCTCGCAGGCCGTCGACACGCTCGCCCTGCCGCTGCCCGGCACGCCGGCCGCATGCAGCATGGGCAATCCGCACTGCACGTTCTTCGTCGACGATGTCGCCGCAGTCGATATCGAAGCACTCGGCCCGGCGATCGAAACACATCCGCTGTTTCCGCAGAAAACCAACGTGCATGCCGTTCAGGTCATCGATCGCGCGCACATTCGTCTGCGCATCTGGGAACGCGGCGGCGGCGTGCCGCTCGGCTCCGGCTCGTGTTCGTGCGGCGCGGCGGTCAACGGCATCCGGCGCGGGCTGCTCCACGACACCGTGCGGGTGACATGCGACGGCGGCGACGTCACCGTTCGATGGGACGGCGCCGGCAGCGTGTTCCTGAGCGGGCCGGTAACGTTCGGGTTCAGCGGGGTGTGGCTGTGATGACCGACGACGCACAAACCTTCCATGCGCTGCGCCCGCGCCTGCAGAAGATCGCATACCGGATGCTCGGCTCCGTCGCGGATGCCGAGGACATCGTGCAGGACGTGTGGCTGCGCTGGCACGACGCGGCGCGCGACAGTATCGAGAACGCCGAGGCGTGGCTCGTCGCGGTCACGACGCGGACCTCGATCGATCGCCTGCGCGCGGCGAAGCTCCGGCGCGAGCACTACACGGGCATCTGGCTGCCGGAACCGGAACTCGGCGAATCGCCGGCAACGCCCGAGGAAATGACGGAGCGCGCGAACGACGTATCGGTCGCGTACCTGCTGTTGCTCGAACGGCTGACGCCGGAAGCGCGCGCGGCGTTCCTGCTGCATGAAATCTTCGAATTCGACTACGACCGGATCGCCGACGCGATCGGCAAGACCGAAGCCGCGTGCCGACAGCTGGTCAGCCGGGCCCGGGCGCGGCTGCGCGACGATACGCAGCCGCGGCATGCGGTGCCGCACGACACGCATCGCCGGCTGCTGCAGACGTTCACGCATGCGCTCGCGCACGGCGACTTCCCGTCGATCCAGGCGCTGCTCGCCGAAGACGCGATGCTGATCGGCGACGGCGGCGGCCACGTCCAGAGCTTCCCGAAACCGATGGTCGGCGGCCGGCGGATCGCTCAACTGTTCTATGCGACGTGGTTGCGCTACGGCAGCGGTGTCGAGATGCGGCCGGTCGTGCTGAACGGCCAGTGGGCGATGCTGCGTTTCATCGATGGCCAACTCGAAGCGGCGATGTCGTTCGAGACCGACGGCACGCGCATCGGCCGGATTCTCGTGCAGCGCAACCCCGACAAGCTCGCGCGGATCGCCGCCGCCTGCGCCGCCGGCTGACGCGTGGAGCGCGCGCCGGCCGCGCCCGCCGTCGCGCGCGGATTGGTGCAGCGCGCGCAACACGATGCGTCCCTGTGCGTGGCTACCGCGTACCGGCGCACACTCCTAAGATGATTTCGCGCGGCGCCCCGCCGCCCACGACACCCGCTTATCGCGGGCCAGCCTCTTCGTCGCCAGGAGAAATCATGACGCAGCGTCTCAACTACATGCATCAATCGCCCGAGCTGTTCAGGCAATTCCTCGAACTCAGCAACCTGCTGCGCAGCAGCGCGATCGAGGAATCGATCCGCGATCTCGTGTCCGCCCGGGCGTCGCAAATCAATGGCTGCGCGTTCTGTCTCGACATGCACGTGAAGGAAGCGCGCCTTCACGGCGAGCGCGAGCTGCGACTCCACCATCTGGCGACGTGGCGCGAATCGACGCTGTTCTCGCCGCGCGAGCGGGCCGCGCTCGCGTGGACCGAAGTGCTGACGACCCTGCCCGAGCACGGCGTGCCGGACGACCTCTACGATCGCGTGCGCGGGCAGTTCTCCGAAAAGGAATTGTCGGACCTGACGTTCGAAGTGATGGCCATCAACGGCTGGAACCGCGCGAATGTCGCGTTCCGGACCGTACCGGGCTCAGCCGACAAGGCATACGGCCTCGACAAGGCGAATCTCGCCTGACCTGCGGGCGCGACCGACTGTCGGCCCCCTCTCTCGCTGCCGGCCGTCGGCCGGCGGCCCACCGGAAGCCACCACCATGATTCGCATGAAACACGCGATCGCGTCCGCGCTCGTCATCGCGGGCGCCGCGACCGGCGCCGTTCGCGCGGCGCCGTCGGCCATCGTCACGCCGCTGATGACCAAGCCGCTCGACGCATACCCGGGCAAGGAAGCGCAGATGATCTCGGTCGAGTATCCGCCCGGCGCGGTCGACCCCGTCCACCGCCACCACGCCGAGGCCTTCGTCTATGTCGTCGAAGGATCGATCGTGATGCAGGTGAAGGGCGGGGAGCCCGTCACGCTGAAGCCGGGCCAGACCTTCTACGAGGGCCCGAACGACCTGCACACGGTCGGACGCAACGCGAGCCGGACCCGGCCCGCGAAGTTCATCGTGCTGCTATTGAAGGACCAGGGCGCGCCCGTGCTCGTGCCGGAAAAATAACCGGGTCGCACGCCGCCGCGCCCTTTCTGAAAAAATGCGGCGGGCGGTGTCACAGGCGGCAACGCTGAAACGTCTAGTCGCATACGGACACCACGATTCCAGCGCCTCCATGCCTGACACCTCCATCCGCCGCCCCGATGCCGACGATCCGTTCGCGCGCAGTTTCTCGACCTGCTATGCCGGCGTGGTCACGTTCCTCGCCGTCGTCACGGAAGGCAGCTTCGCGCGCGCCGCCGATCGCCTCGGCGTCGGCCGCTCGTCGGTCAGCCGCCATGTCCAACGCCTCGAGGACCGGCTCGACGCACGTCTGTTCCAGCGCACCACCCGCAGCATGTCGCTGACGCGCGAAGGCGAGCTGTTCTACGAAAACTGCCGGCCCGGCATCGAGCATCTGGCGCAGGCGCTCGAGGACATGCGCGAACTGCGCAGCGGGCCGCCGAGCGGACACCTGCGCGTCGGCTCGACGCCGGGCTTCGGCCGCAAGGTCATCGCGCCGCTGCTGCGCGATTTCCATGCGCGGTATCCGGACATCACGCTCGACCTGCTGTTGAACGACCGCCCGGCCGATTTCTCCGCCGACCGCATCGACGTCGCGTTTCGCGACGGCCGCATGGAAGACAGTGCGATCGTCGCGCGCCGGCTGATTCCGATGCAGATGATCGTGTGCGCGTCGCCGTCGTACGCGCACCGGCACGGCTTGCCGCGCCACGTCGACGAACTGGCGCGGCATCGCTGCATCAACCAGTGCACCGCGTCGGGCCGCGTGACGGAATGGGAATTCAGGATCGACGGGGTGACGCAGCGGCGCCAGCTCGCCGCGCATCACACGTTCAACGACATCGACCTCGTCGTGCGCGCGGCGCTCGACGGGCTCGGCATCGCGCAGTTACCCGCGTACCAGGTGTGCGACCTGCTCGCCGACGGCCAACTGCTGAGCTGTCTCGGCCAGCACGCACCGGACGACGGCGGCCACTATCTCTGCTACCTGAGCCGCAAGCATCTGCCCACGCGCATCCGCGTGTTCATCGACTACATGATCGAACAGACGCGGGCGCGCGACCTGCAGTGCCTGACGACGATGACGACGCTGGCGCCGCTGGAGACGATCGATTGATGCATTTCCGGCAACATCGTGAGGGCCTGCCGGCCTCTACCGGATCGCGCGGCGCATGCCTACGATGCGGGCTGTTCGACAGGCACGCGAATACGGCGCTGCGCCGTTCGGCAACCTGCCGGCTCGATCGCACGAACGCGATGGGCGCCGGTTTCGGCAGATTCAAGCGGCGCGCCTGTCGCGCGCTGCCCATTCAAGGAGAGCAATCGTGAAAATCGTCGTGATTGGCGGTACCGGCCTCATCGGCAGCAAGGTCGTCAGGAACCTGATCGCGCGCGGCCACGACGCGGTGGCGGCCGCGCCGTCGACGGGCGTCGATACGATCACGGGCGCGGGACTGGACGCCGCGCTGGCCGGCGCGGAGGTCGTCGTCGATCTCGCGAATTCGCCGTCGTTCGAGGAAGCGGCCGTGAAGGCGTTCTTCGAGGCGTCGGGGCACAACCTGTTCGCCGCGGAGCGCGCGGCCGGCGTGCGCCATCACGTCGCGTTGTCGGTGGTCGGCACCGACCGGCTGCAGCAGAGCGCGTATTTCCGCGGCAAGATCATCCAGGAGAACCTGATCCGCGAAGCCGGCGTGCCGTACACGATCGTGCGCTCGACGCAGTTCTTCGAATTCGTCGGCGCGATCGCGCAGGCTGGCGCGCAAGGCGACACGGTCCGCTTGACCACCGCGCACTTCCAGCCGATCGCTTCGGACGACGTCGCGGCCGCCGTGACCGACTTCGCGCTCGACGCGCCGCGCAACGGCATCGTCGAAATCGGCGGCCCCGAGCGGGTGCGGATCGCCGACCTGGTCGAGCGTTTCCTGTCGGCCACGCACGACGCACGCACGGTGACCCGGGATGCGGGCGCCGACTACTTCGGCGCGGTGCTGCAGGACGACACGCTCGTGCCGGCGCCCGGTGCGCGCCTCGGCGCGACGAACTTCGACGCATGGTTCCGGCAGAACGCGCTCGCGCGCTGACCGCCACCGCCGGATCACGCTCGCCATGACGCCGCTGCGCCCGCCGCCGCTATCGCTGCTCGACCGGTATCGCGGGCGGGAACCGCAGACGCTGTACTCGACGACGGTGACCGTCACGGGCGGCGCGGCGGAGCACGGCCGCGCATCGGGCGTCGCGCGTTCCGACGACGGGCGCCTCGATGTCGAGCTGCGCCTGCCGTCCGCGCTCGGCGGCCCCGGCGACGGCCCGAACCCGGAGCAACTGTTCGCCGCGAGCTATGCGGCGTGCTTTCACGGCGCGCTGAGCCTGCTGGCCGCACGGGCGGGCGTGTCGATCGCCGGCGCATCGGTATCCGCATCGATCGACTTCTGCCGCGATCCGGTGGACGGGCTGTTCATGCTGAACGCGAACATTCACGTGCGGCTGCCGGGCGTCGAACGCGCGGTGGCGGAAGAGCTCGTCCGCAATACGGAGCGCTTCAGCCCGTATACGAAGATGGCGCACGAAGGGATCAGCCATGTCGTGGCGCTCGCGCCGGCGGACGACGTGCCCGAACGCTAGACGGCACGAACGTTCCACTCATCATCTTTACGAGGAAGTCATGCAGTCATTCGACAACAAGGTGGTCCTTATTACCGGCGGCGGTGCCGGCATCGGGCTGGCGGCGGCCGTCGCGTTCGCACGCGAAGGCGCGCGCGTCGTCATCACGGGCCGCCGCGAAGATGCGCTTTCCGCCGCCGCGCGCCGCGCGCCGCGCATCGATTACGTGGTCGCGGATGCCGGCAATCCGGCCGACGCCACGCGCACGATCGACGCAACGGTCGCACTGGCGGGGCGGCTCGACGTGCTGGTCAACAATGCGGGCGCCGGGGCAATCCTGCCGCTCGAGTCGGCGACCTTCGATGCGATCAGCGCGATCTTCTCCGTCAATACGCTCGGACCGTCGATGCTCGCGACCGCCGCGCTGCCGCATCTGAAAGCGACGCGCGGCAGCATCGTCAACGTGTCGAGCACGTTCGGACACAAGGCCGCGGCGCTGTTGTCGCACTATGCGGCGAGCAAGGCCGCGCTCGAGCATCTGACGCGCTGCTGGGCGCTCGAGCTCGCATCGGCGGGCGTACGCGTGAACGCCGTTGCGGCGGGCCCGACGGAAACGGACTTCCTGTCGGAACGGATGAGGCTGTCGGAAAGCGACATCGAAGCGATCAAGGCGCAGGAACGTGCGCGCATTCCGCTTGGCCGGCGCGGCGACCCCGCGGATGTCGCAAACTGGATCGTGTCGCTCGCGTCGCCGCAGGCGGCATGGATGACGGGGCAGGTGATCACGGTCGACGGCGGACTCGACGCAACCTGACCGTCGCGAGGACACGCGCCCCCGTCGCGACGGGCAACGGGTGCGCGCGAGATAGCGGATCAGTGCTTCTCGTCGACCTTCTTCGGCTTCGGCGCCGACGGCACCTTCGCGTACTGGAACGCCGGCGTGGCCTTCAGCGCTTCCTTGGTCGCACCCGGCAGGTAGATGTTGCCGTTGCGCACGTCGAGCGACGCGATCGGCACCGCGACGTCATGCGCGGCCACGCCGAGGAAGCCGCCTGCCGACACGATCGCGGCGGACACCGAGCCGTCCGGCGCGACGATCAGGTCGCGCACCTTGCCGACTTTCTGGTTCTCGTCGTTGTACACGGTCTTGCCGAGCACGCTCTTCTTCACGCTCCAGCCTTCGAGCAGCGCCTGCGATTGCTCGACGGTCACGCTGATCGGCTGCGCGCCCGCGATCTGCGCATGCGCGCTGACGCTCGAAGCGAGGATGGTTGCTGCGAGGAGGGTCTTGTAGAACTTCATGTGTATTGCACTCCGGTTCGGTTGTTGTTGATTCCGGGGGCGAAGCGAGGCAGGCGCAATGGCTGATCGGTGAGCGCCCCGCGGATGGCCGCCCCGCGGATGGCCGCCCCGCGGATGGCCGCCCCGCGCTTCGTCGGTCGCATGGCGGCCGGCCGCGCCGCCACTGCGTGTGTGCGTGGCCGGACTGCAGCGAGCAACACGTCTTCATGGTAGCGGGATTCGCCGGATCGTGCGTTGAGCGTGCAACGCGGCAGGCGGGATGAGCCGGATCAGGATCAAGGATCGTGCAAACAGATGGGGCGCGGCGCGGAAAATGGCGCCGTGGCTGGCGCCGTGGCCGGTCGATCAGGGCAATCTCATGGACGAGCGCCCGATCTTCGCGGCGTATCGAACACATCGAACCACGCGGCGGGCACCGCGCCGCCGCGCGGCATCACGCATTCCGCGAATACACCCGGCGATGCCGCACCGCTTCCGCCAGCACGTCGAGCACCGGCTCCGTCTGCGTCCAGCTCAAACACGCATCGGTGATCGACACGCCGTACTGCAGCGGCACGCCCGGCTTCAGGTCCTGCCTGCCGGCTTCGAGATGGCTCTCCACCATCACACCGACGATCCGGTGCTCGCCCTGCCCCAACTGCCGCGCGAGATCCTGCGCGACCTCGATTTGCCGCTCATGCGACTTGTTCGAGTTCGCATGCGAGCAGTCGACCATCACCTGCTCGCGCAAGCCGGCCTTGCGCAGCACCGCGCAGCTCGCTTCGACGTGCCCGGCATCGTAGTTCGGCCCGTTCTTGCCGCCGCGCAGGATCACGTGCGCATCGTCGTTGCCGCGCGTCTCGAAGATCGCGGCCATCCCCATCTTCGTCATCCCCATGAACGCATGGCTCGCGGCCGCGGCGACGATCGCGTCCGACGCGACCTGCACGCCGCCGTCGGTGCCGTTCTTGAAGCCGATCGGGCAGCTCAGGCCCGACGCGAGCTGGCGATGGCTCTGGCTTTCAGTCGTACGGCGCCGATCGCGCCCCACGCGATCAGGTCGGCGATGTACTGCGGGCTCAGCAGGTCGAGGAATTCGGTCGATGCCGGCAGGCCCAGCGCGTTGATGTCGAGCAGCAGTTGCCGCGCGGCACGCAGCCCTTCGTTGATGCGGAAGCTGCCGTCGAGGCGCGGATCGTTGATGTACCCCTTCCAGCCGACCGTCGTGCGCGGCTTCTCGAAGTACACGCGCATCGTGATCAGCAGGTCGTCCTTCAGCGCGTCGGCGGCGGCCTTCAGGCGGCGCGCGTAATCGAGCGCCTGGTCGTGATCGTGGATCGAACACGGGCCGACGACGAGCAGCAGCCGGTCGTCGCGGCCGTGCAGGATATCGCCGATCGCGCGGCGCGTATCCTCGACGAGCGTCTGCGTCGCGGCCGGCACCGGCAGCTCGTCGAGCAGCAGCGCGGGCGAAATCAGCGGACGCACCGCGCCGATGCGGACGTCGTCGATGCGCGTGGTGTCCTGCGTCGCGTCGGCGCTGCCTACCTCGCGATCGTGGGAAGGATTGTCGAGGTTCTGCATGGTGATTCTCCGGGGGACGTCTGTCTGGAATGATGGGCAGGCTCGATTATGGCACCCGCGCGCAACGATGGCGGGTTGCGGGGAAGTCGACCGGAATCGGCACGACGGTCGTGAAGTGACGGCGATCGGGGTCCGCCGGCCATTCGGCCGAGTGGTCGGGTGTCACCGCGGTGCCGTACGATCGTGGCTGTCCGCTGCCGATGCGGCCCCCCGTTCGGCGCAGGCGGCACGATGCACCGCTTGCCTGCGATCGATCGCTCACCCCTTGCCCGACACGCCACGATGACCGTATCCGACCTGCTCAGCGCCATCCGCCAACCCTACGCCGACCTGCTCGCGCAAGCGGCCGCGCAACCGGCGGCCGTCGTCGAACCGGCCTACCGGAAAGCCGACGGCACGCTCGCCACCGAAGGCCCGCTCGCGCTGCCATGCCGGGCCGACACCATTCACGGCGAAGGCGAATCGGCCGGCCAGCCGGCGATGGTCGATTCGACCACGCAACTGGATTTCGAGCCGTTCGCGTTCGAGCTCGAAACGGCAGCCGTATCGATCCATCCGTTCGTGTGGGACTGGGCGACGATCGAAGCCGACGGTCTCGACGAAGCCGCGGCCGCCGATGTGTTCAAGACCTGGTTCTTCGCGTGGTTCGACGCCGACGACGAAAGCATGCCGGCCGAAGACGGCCTGCACGGCATCGTTCACTATCTGTCGGAACCGGCGAACACGGAGCACGGATGGCGCGTCAACGCGGATCTCGGCTCGGCGCCGGGCGCGGCCGTCGAGGATCTGCTGTTCCGGCTCGTCGATGCGGGCGCCACGCGAATCAGTGTCGGTTGAAACGCTTTTTCCATTACGGACGGACGCACATGAAAAAAACATTCGCTGCGTTGCTGCTGCTGTGCATCGCATTGCCCGCGTCGGCGGAAGTCAGTACGGAAGTGCTGTGTTTTCAGACGAGCGGCGACAAACCCGTGCGCTTCGAATTACGCACGTACTACGACGACGCGGCCAAGTGGCGAGGCGGTATCGTCCGGTATGCGAAGTCGAAGACGGCGATCCCGCTGCTGTTCAAGCACGAGGATCACGAAGAACTGGCGGAGGGCCGGCCGTACCAGTTCACGACCACGTGGTGGGAAATGGTCGACGGCAAGATCAACGGCGAGTACGAGATGACGAGCCAGGGCGCGATCGTCTATTCGATGACGTACCGCAACGCACGCACCGGCAAGCAAACGGATTTCGCGTGGGCGCAGGACGTCGATGCGTCCGCGAAGGCGGGGTGCCGCTGGTAATGCGGCTTCGGGCAGGGTGGCGGAGCGCGTTCGTCACCCGGCGCGCGCGTGAGCGCGTGAGCGCGTATGCGCCGGTGTCACTCCGTTTCAGGTGCCTCGCGTGTCGGTCAGCCCGCGTCGCCCGGCGCGTCGACGTCGATACCGAGTTCGCTCGCCATCCGCTGGACCAGCGCATTCAGGCGCGCCACTTCGTCTGCGAGGCGCTTCTGCTCGGCCTTCAGTGCCTCGAATTCGGAAGGCGGCACCGAATCCGCGCCACCGCCGGCCTCCACGCTCGCGAAGTCCGCCATGTTCACTTCGCCGCACATCAGGTGCATCCAGCGGTTCTCGCGCGCACCCGGGGCACGCGGCAGCCGGACGACGAGCGGTTGCGCACGCGCCGCGAGTTCGTCGAGGAACGCCTCGACCGACGAGATATCCGCGAAGCCGTGCAGGCGCGCGCTGTTCAGCCGCAGCTCGGCGGCCGTCTGCGGGCCGCGCAGCAACAGGATCGTCAGCAGCGCGATCGCCTGGCTCGGGATGCCGAGCACGCGGTTCATGTTGTGCTCGAAACGCGGCACGCGGCTGCTGCTGCCTTCCATCACGAGGCTCAGATGCTTCAGCCCGTCGAGTGCGGTCGTGACTTCGTCCTCGCTGACGTTCATCACCGGCGCGCGCGCGGTTTTCTGGTTGCAGCCCGCGGTCAGCGCGTTCAGCGACAGCGGGTAGGTATCCGGCACCGTGTGCTGTTTCTCGACGAGCACGCCGAGAATGCGGGCCTCGAGGGGCGTGAGTTCGCGCAGGGCGCGGGGCGTGGGCGTATCCGGCGTGGTGTTCATGAGTAGCGTCGCGGCGTGCAGCAGGTGAAGGGAAACGATCGCGGCCCGCGCGGCATCGCGCACGGGCGAGCCATATGATAGCTCGCGACGCCCGGCCCGGCGCCGCTCACCGCACCAGCGTGCGCACGTGCCGCAGCGGGCTTTCGTCCGACGTAGCGGCGCACCCGATCGCACGCGGTGCAACGTGACGTTGCATGGGCCGCGGCGCCGCGGATTCCGCCTTCACGCACGCCCCGGCGTTTGCGCGATGCACATGCCGGCGCTACGATAGGCGTTCATCCCGACATCAGCGGCGCCGCGCGCGACCGTCTTCGCACGTCGATACCACGCATCACCCGCCCCGAATGCGCTGCCGCCGTGCGTGCGCGCCGCTCGTCAAACCCGCTCACCCCCTCACCAGTTCACCAGTTCACCACCATGACTGCATCTTCTCCCGCACACGTGCGCGCCATCGTCACCGGACACACCCGCGGCGTCGGCGCTGCGCTCGCCGAACAACTGCTGCAGGAAGGCATCGCCGTGCTCGGCGTGTCGCGCAGCCGCCATCCGTCGCTCGCGTCGCAGGCCGGCGAGCGCTTCGCCGAAGTCGAACTCGACCTGTCGGATTCCACGGCCGTCGCCGCCTGGCTGGCCGGCGACACGCTGCGCCGCTTCGTGGACGGCGCGTCGCTCGTGCTGCTGTTCAACAACGCAGGCATCGTCGATCCGATCGGCCCGCTCGCCGCGCAGGACCCGACGATCGTCGCCCGCGCGGTCGGCCTGAACGTCGCCGCGCCGCTGATGCTGTCGGCCGCGCTCGTGCAAGCCGCATCGGCCGCGACCGAATGCCGGATCGCGCACCTGTCGAGCGGCGCGGCGCGCAACGCGTATGCGGGCTGGAGCATCTACTGCGCGACCAAGGCCGCGCTCGATCACCATGCGCGCGCCGTCGCGCTCGACGCGAACGACGCGCTGCGCATCTGCAGCGTCGCGCCGGGCGTCGTCGATACGGGCATGCAGGCCACGATCCGCGCGACCGACGAAAAGCATTTCCCGATGCGCGAGAAATTCGACCAGTTGAAGTCGAGCGGCGCGCTCGCCACGCCCGAGGCGACCGCCCGACAACTGATCGGCTATGTGCTGAGCGACGCATTCGGCACCGAGCCGACGGCCGACGTGCGCAACCTGCCGACGAAGTAAGCATCGGACGCGGCCCGTCATCCCTCGAGCCGCTTCGTCCAGTCCTCGACCTGCCGCTCCGTGCGGCGCTTTTCGAGCATCTTGCGCCAGCCGGGCGGCAGCAGCGGCACGTCGCACAGCGCCTCGATCGCAGCCATGTCGAGCGTGCGTCGATACAGCACGTCGAGCACCGCCGACAGCGGCCATTGCGGGTAGCGGCGCGCATGCAGCGCCAGCACGTCGCCCGCAGCCACCCAGCCTTCCTGCAGCACGCGGTAGTACCAGCCGGTCCGGCCGCTTTGCTGCACGAGCGCCGCCATGCGCGGATGATCGAAACGCGCGTTGAGCTTCCAGCACGGCTGCCGCGACTGCGACACCTGGAGCACCGCGCCGCCCAGCGTGAATACGTCGCCGAGACACACGTCGCGCTCGGTGATGCCGCGCGTCGACAGGTTCTCGCCGAACGCGCCCGGCCGGGCGAGCACGTCGCGCGCGCCGATCTGCCCGGACCACCATGCATAGTGATCGTGCGCGTAGTGATGAACGGCCTTGTCGGGGCCGCCGTGATGCCGCGCATCGGCCTGCTCGTCGCCGGCAAAGCCGAGCGCGCCCAGCCACAGGCGCGCATCGACCGGCTGCTTGTCGATCGCGCTCGCGTGCGGCGTGCCGGCGAGCGGCCGGCTCGCGCCGATCCGCACCGCGTCGATGACGACCGCGATCGCCGGCCGCGCGCCGTCGCTCATGCCGCCGCACCATCCGGCAGCGCCGCGAGCAGGCGCTCGAGTTCGCGCGTGCGTGCGTCGCCGAGCGGCAGCAGCGGCCGCCTCGGTTCGCCGGCATCGAAACCGCGCAGCCTCAGCCCGGCCTTGACGGTCACCGGCAACCCGCCGTTGACGATGAACTGCAGCAACGGCAACTGCGCGTGAAAAACCGACCTGGCGCGCGCGAGGTCGCCCGTGCGCATCGCGTCGAACAACGCAAGCGGCAACGCGGCATTCAGGTTCGGCGCGGCCGTGCACCATCCGGACGCGCCCGCGGCCAGCGCGGCGAGCGCCATCGGATTGCTGCCGTTGTAGAACGGGATCGTCCCGTCGCTCAACTGCGCGAGCCGGTGCATCCGGCCGATGTCGCCGGTGCTTTCCTTGACCATCGTCACGTTGGCGACGGCCCTGCAGATCGTCGCGATCAGGTCGGGCGACATGTCGACGCCGCTCGTCGCCGGGTTGTTGTACAGCATGATCGGGATGCCGATCGCGTCGCCGATCGCGCGGTAGTGCGCGACGATCTCGTCGTTGCCGAGTTTCCAGTACGACACCGGCAGCACCATCACCGCATCGGCGCCGGCCTGTTCGGCGAAGCGGGCGCGGCGCACCGCGCCCGCCGTGGTGAGATCGGAAATCCCGACGACGGTCGGCACGCGCCGGCGCACCGCGCGAATCGACGCGGTGGCGACGGCCTCCCATTCGGCATCGGACAGGTACGCGCTTTCGCCGGTACTCCCCAGCGGCGCGATCGCGTGAACGCCGTCGGCGATCAGGCGTTCGATCAGCGCATCGAGCGCTTTCAGGTCGACGTCGCCGCCGGCGGAAAACGGCGTGACCGGATAGGCGATGATGCCTTTCAGCAGGATGGACACGATTTGTATTCCTCAATGATTGTCTGACGAGATTGAAACGGCGCGCGCTTAAGCGACGCAATCCTGATGCGTACGCAACGCGCGGCGTGCGTAGTAGTCGAACGTCACCGCATCGCGCTTCGGCTTCGAGATCCAGTCGTGCGCTTCGCGCGCCAGCGCCGGCGGCACCGGTTTGATCTCGCCTGCCGACATCGCGAGCAGTTGCAGCTTCGCCGCGCGTTCGATCAGCAGCGCGAGGATGCACGCCTCCTCGATCGTCTTGCCGACCACCAGCTGGCCGTGATGCGACAGCAGGATCGCGCGCTTGCTGCCCAGCGCCTTCGAGATGATCTCGCCCTCCTCGTTGCCGACCGGCACGCCCGGCCAGTCCTTCAGGAACGCGCAATCGTCGTACAGCGGGCAGGTGTCCATGTGCGACACGACCAGCGGCTGTTCGAGCATCGACAGTGCCGCGACATGCACCGGATGCGTATGGATGATGCAGTTCACGTCCGGGCGCTCGCGATAGATCCACGTATGGAACCGATTGGCCGGGTTCGGAATGCCTTCGCCCTCGACGACGTCGAGATCCTCGTTGACGCGCAGCAGGTTCGCGGCCGAAATTTCGTCGAAACCGAGCCCGAGCCGCTGCGTGTAGTACGTGCCGGCCGCATCCGCCCGGCAGGTGATCTGCCCGGCCAGGCCCGAGTCGTGGCCGGCGTCGAACAAAATCCGGCACGTCAGCGCGAGCTTTTGCCGCGCGGACCAGCCGCTGTCGCCCACTTCGTTTTCAAGCCGTCGCTCCGCCAGCGCGACCAGCGCTTCCTTCGTCAACTTCAGCGTTTCCGCCATGTTCGCCTCCTGAATGGACCGGGTTTGCCGCGCCGTCCGCAGCTGTTTCCCCGGGCATAGGTGACACACAATACACCGAATGACACTTTGTGTCATGCGTTACAATCGGTTTTTCGAAGGACACCTGGCGCCCCATGACGATTCGCCTGAAGCTGCTCAGAAAACAGAAAGGCTGGACGCTCGACGTGCTGGCCGACGAGACCGGCCTGACCAAGAGTTATCTGTCGAAGGTCGAGCGCGGCCTGAGCGTGCCGTCGATCGCGGTCGCGCTGAAGCTGTCGAAGGCACTGAACGTCGACGTCGAGCAACTGTTCTCGGAAAGCAGTAACCGCGAGCTGATCACGGTCACGCGCGCCGGCGAGCGCACCGCGATGGGCGCGGCGGCCGACAGCCATGCGCACCGCTTCGAGAGCATCGCAGCCGGCGTCGCGCCGAAAAAGATGCTGCCGTTCGTCGTGCATCCGCCGCACGAATTCGTCGCGTCGACGTTCCGCGAGCACGAAGGCGAGGAATTCCTGTTCGTGCACAAGGGGCGCGTCGAAATCGAGTTTCCGAACGAGACGGTGCAACTCAGGACCGGCGATTCAGTCTATTTCAACGCACTCATCCCGCACCGCACGCGCAGCCTCGGCGCCGCGCAGGCGGAGATCCTGGTCATCGTCAGCCACGACGACTAGCCTCGACACCTCTTCGCGCAAGGATCTTCCGATGGTCACCAAGGCCACCGCACCGTTCCAGCAGATCAAGACGCTCGTTCGCCAGCACGTCGAGTCCGGCGACTGGCGCCCCGGCGACCGCATTCCGTCCGAGCTCGATCTCGCCGCGCAGTTCGGCGTTGCACGCATGACGGTCAACCGCGCGCTGCGCGAGCTGACCGAGGAAGGCGTGCTGAAGCGCATCGCGGGCGTCGGCACGTTCGTCGCCGAGGCGAAGCCGCAGTCGAACCTGCTGATGATCGCGCATATCCGCGACGAGATCCGCGCGCGCGGGCACGAATACCGCTGCCGCGTGCTGAGCCAGTCGAGCGAGCCCGCGTCGTTCGACGTCGCGGCCGCGTTCGGCCTGCCGGTCAACACGCCGGTCTTTCACGTGGTGTGTGTGCACGAGGAAAACGGCCGCCCGATCCAGCTCGAGGACCGCTACGTGAACCCGGCCGCCGCGCCCGGCTTCATCGATCACGATTTCGAGACCGAGCCGCCGTCCGAATACCTGTACAACAACGTGTCGCACCACGAACTGGAAATCGAGCACGTCGTCGACGCGTCGCTGCCGACCGGCGAACAGGCGCGGCTGCTCGACATGCGCGCCGACGAGCCGTGCCTGACGCTCACGCGCCGCACGTGGACGGACGGGCTGCCCGTCACGTTCGTGCACTTCCTGCACCCGGGCAACCGCTACCGGCTCGGCTCGCGCTTCAAGCCGGGGGCGGGGCGCCACCCGACCTGATCCGTCGTCGCGCGCACCAGGAACGCCAGGCGGCCGTTTCGTCATGAAACGGCCGCCGGGTTCGTTACCCGCGCTGCTTAGATCGCGCCAACCTGCCCCGCATCGCGCGACCACACGACCGGAAACAGCGGGTGATCGAGCGGTGCGCCGTCCGGCAGTTGTTCCGCGAGCCCGGGGAAATCGGGCGACGTTTTCCAGCGGCGCGGCGCGTGACGGATGTCGTCGCCGACGAAGCGGATCGAAAACGCGCGCCGACGGTTCTGCGTGCCGCCCGACGCATGCAGCGTGAGCATCCGGAAGCACACCATGTCGCCGGGTTCGAGCGCCCAGCGGCGAATCGGGAAGGCCGCACGGTCGGCTTCGATGTCGGGCAGATCGGCGAGGCTGCCTTCCGGAAACCACTTCGCCTCCTTGTCCATGAACGTGCGCGGCATCAGCCACGGCCCGCGATGCGAGCCCGCGACGAATTCCAGCGTCGATTCGAGCGGCACCGGATCGACCGGAATCCACATGCTGACGTTGTCGTCGCCTTCAATGTCGTAGTACGGCTGGTCCTGGTGCCACGGCGTGCGCTGCCGCGTGCCGGGCTCCTTCACGAGCAGGTGGTCGTGATGCAGCCGCACGTGGTCCGTGCCCATCAGCGCAGCGGCGACCGACGGCGCCGGCGAGCGCACGATGAAGTCGCGATACGCGTCGTTGTGCTGCCAGTTGCAGAAATCCTCGAAGAACCAGCCCGGATCGTCGGGCCGGCTCGCGACTTTCGCGCGCTCGCTCGGCTGGGCAAGGTTCGCGTCGATGCCGGCCCGCAGCGCGGCCACTTCGTCCGGCGAAAAGATGCCCTTGATGCAGACCGCGCCTTCCTCGCGGAACGCGGCGATCAGTTCGGGCGTCACGGCTTGCGCGACGCGATCCTGGATACTCGTCATGGTGTGCCTGTCGATCGATGAGTCACGGGGTCACGGCGCCGCAGTCAGTTGCTTTGCGCCATAGATGTCGAAGTCGAAGTATTTCGCGGCGATCTTCTGGTATGTGCCGTTCGCGCGGATCGCGACGATCGCGTCGTTCAGCCGCTTCTTCATGTCGGCGTCGCCCTTGCGTATGCCCATCGCGACGCCGTAGCCGGTGATCCGCGCGTCGGTCACGTCCGGGCCTGCGAACGCGTAGCCCTTGCCGCGCGGCGTCTTCAGGAACGAGTAGCCGGCCTGCGTCTTGTCCTGGAACGTCGCGTCGAGGCGGCCGTTGACGAGATCCTGATACACCTGGTCCTGATTCTGGTACGACACGATCGTCACGCCCTTGGTCGCCCATTCGGCCTTCGCGTACGCCTCCTGCGTCGTGCCCTGGTCGATCCCGACGCGCTTGCCGGCGAGCGACGCGGCGGTCGGCAGCAGCGTCGAGCCGACCGGCGCGACCAGCGCGCCCGGCGACGCATACAGCTTGTTCGAGAAGTCGATCTGCTTGAGCCGCTCGTCGGTGGCCGTCATCGCGGACATGATCACGTCGAACTTGCGTGCACGCAGCGCCGGGATCATCCCGTCGAAACTTTGCTCGACCCACACGCACTTCGCATGCAGCTGCTCGCAGATCGCATTGCGCAGGTCGATGTCGAAGCCGGCGAGCGAACCGTCGGGTTGCTTCGCCTCGAACGGCGGATACGTGGGGTCGATACCCCAGCGGATCGTGGACGCGTCCTGCGCGAACGATACGAGCGGTGCGAACGCCAGCGCGGTGACGAGGAGCTTTGCGGTGCGGTGCATGGCATGTCCTTGAAAGTCTCGACGCGGCGGGCGACGCCGGCGTCCGGTTGGGGGCGGCGCGACGGGACGCCGGCGCGGGGCGCGAAAGACGGGACTTCGATGAAGTCGAGATGCAGTCTAGACCGCTCAATTCTTGAGCGCAAGCGGGAAGAACCGGGTGCGAAGCGAACCGAGGCCTAGCAGGGACCGGAGTGGTAGGGCGGAGCTCGATATACAGCGCTAACGCGGGGAGTTCCGGGTGTTTACCCTGTTCAACGCGCGCGCGCCGCCGAGGGCGTCCTTTTCGGATATCCGTGGTGCGGCGATGTCTATACGAATGGTCGGCGCGAAGGTGTGTCCAGGAGGAATTGACGTTGCGCCCTATACCGCCCAGCAGGCGGCTCGGCGCGGTCGCCGCGTGTTGCGCCTTTTCGGCGCGCGCGACGACTACTTGATCAACTGCATTCCAGTGACCTTCGAGACAAAAGCGCCGCGAAACGCCGCGCCGGGTCCGGCGAAACCGCGATTGCTCGCGGCACCCCGCCATGTTAAAAGTCGTCGCACGTATTTGAAAATGAAATGCCCGAATCCCTGGAAGTGCATAAATGAATAGGCCCCTGTTCGACATCGACCTGCTCCGTGCGCTGGTGATGGTCGCCGACTGCGGCAGCTTCACGACGGCGTCCGCGCGCCTGCATTCGACGCAGTCGACGGTCAGCCAGAAGGTGCGCCGGCTCGAGGAAATCGCCGGCCACCGCCTGCTCGACCGCGGCGCGCGCGACGTGCGGCCGACCGACGCGGGCGTGACGGTGCTCAGTTATGCGCGACGCATGCTCGCGCTGAACGACGAGATGCTGGAGGCGCTGTCGGGCGCGACGGTCGCGCTGACGATCCGGCTCGGCGTGCCCGACGATTTCGCGGCGGGCCGCACGACGCACGCGCTCGCGGCGTTCAAGCGCGAGCATCCGCAGGTGAAGCTCGAAGTGACGTGCGGGCTGAGCCGCGACATCAGCGCCGCGTACGATCGCGGCGAACTCGACCTCGTGCTGATCAAGCAGCGGCGCGACAGCCGCGAGGCCGTCGTGCGCTGGCCGGAGAAGCTACGCTGGATCGACAGCGCGAAGCATCCGTCGATCGATCTCGACCCGGTGCCGATCGTCGTGTTCCCGCCGCGCGGGCTCTACCGCGACGACATGATCAAGGCGATCGAGGAGCGCGGCCGCCGCTGGCGGATCAGCTTCACGACATCGAGCCTGAGCGGCATCCAGGCGGCCGTCGCGGACGGGCTCGGCATCAGCGTGCTGCCCGCGCGCGTGGTGACGGACGAGCATGTGGTGCTGACCGCGAAACAGGGCTTCGCGCCGATCGAGCATATGGACATCGCGATCCTGCACCGGCCGACCGCCGACCCGATGGTCAGCGCGCTGACGAAGACGCTCGCGGCGATGCTGGAGCTCGAAGGGCGGTAGGCGAAGCGGAATTCAAAACGGGGGCGGCACATGGGGCGCCGCGCGCCACACGCGTCAGAACATCGTGTTGCCGTTCGCGGCCTGCTCGGGCACCGGCTGATTGACGTCCCAGTGTTCGACGATCTTGCCGTGCTCGAGCCGGAAGATGTCCATGATCGCGCTGCCGCGCGTGCCCGGTTCGCGCACCGCGTGCACGTGCAGGATCACGTAGTCGCCGTCGACGAACGAGCGCTTGATCTCGCTGTGCGACTGCGGATATGTGTCGCGCAGAAACGCGACGAACTTGCGGAAGCCGTCACGTCCGTCGGCCGCGTTCGGGTTGTGCTGCACGTAGCGATCGCCGACATACGCGAGCGCGGCGTCCGCATCCTTCTCGTTCAAGCCTTTCTCGTAGAACGCGAGCACCGTGCGCCGGTTGGCTTCCTGCTGCGCGTCGTCGGCCGAGCCGGTCGCCACCGCCTGCGCGGCGCTCACGGCGAACAGGGCCGCCGCCATCCATCGTGCGGCCCGTGCCGCGGTCGTGCGTCGCATCGTCGTCTCCCGACATCCGGCTGAAAACCGGATCATACCGAGACGACGCGGCGCTCAGACCAGCGCGCCATTGCGCGCGACGATCCTTCCGGACGATACGACGACGCGCCGCGCCGGCCGCGCGACGACGGCCTCCGCGCACGTCAGCGCATCGACGAGCACGACGTCCGCGCGGCTGCCCGGCTGCAGTCCGTACTCCGCGAAACCGCAGCCGCGCGCCGCGCCGTACGTCACGCAGTCGAGCGCGACTTCGAGCGCGTCGTCGCGGCGGAAATCGTTGCGCATGCCGATCAGCATCGCGCGTTCGAGCATGTCGGGCGAACCGTACGGCGTCCACGTGTCGCGCACGCCGTCGTTGCCGCCGATCACGGTCACGCCCGCCCCGCGGCATGCGGCCACGGGCGGCACCGGCACCGCGGCCGGCGCGGTCGTGACGATTCCCACGCCGAGCTCGGCCATCCGCGCGAGCAGCGCATCGCGCTCGTATTCGGCGAGATCGCCGAGACAAAAGCCATGGCTGATCGTGACCTTCCCCTGCATGCCGTGCGCCGCCGTGCGCTGCAGGATCAGGTCGAGCGAGTACGCGCCCATCGACCCGCGCTCGTGCAGATGGATGTCGAGCCCGCGGCCGTGGCGTTCGGCGATCGCGAACAGCAGGTCCACCGCTTCGACCGGATCGCCTTCGATCGCGCACGGATCGAGCCCCCCGAGCAGGTCGGCGCCGGCATCGAGCGCGTCGGACAGCAGCCCGTCGGTGCCCGGCCGCCCGAGCACGCCCGATTGCGGAAACGCGACGATCTGGATCTCGACCTGCCCGCGCAGCGTCTCGCGCGTCGCCAGCACGCCGTGCAGATGGCGCAGCCCGGCGTCGGTATCGACGTCGACGTGCGTGCGGATACGCGTCGTGCCGGCCGCGAGGAACGCGCGCGCCAGCCCGAGCGACGCGGCGCCCGCGTCATGGCCGCTCGTCGCGCGATAGAGGCGTTCGTTTTCGATACGGTCGACGAGACGCTGCCCGACCTCGTTGCGATACCACGGCATCCCCCAGTGGGTCTTGTCGAGGTGCGTGTGGCCTTCGACGAGGCCGGGCAGCGCCAACGCGCCCGCGCCGTCCTCGATCGCGCAGCCGGCCGGCGCGTCGAGCGACGGGCCGACCCGCGCGATGCGATCGCCTTCGATCAGGATGTCGAGCGCGGCGTCGGCGTTCGTGCGGACGTTGCGGATCAGCAGGTTCGTCATGTCGGTTCCGGTCGGGGTCGGTCAGCGCGTGAAGCGCAGCGACGGCGCGAACGGTGCGCCCGTATCGCTTTCGCCGCGGCGGAATACCCAGCGTTCGGCCGGCACGCCCGCGACGGCCGCCGCCGCATTCGGCGCACGCACCGCGACGAAGCTCGCGTCGCAGCCGACCGCGATCCCGTAGTTCTCCTTGCCGATTGCGCGCGCGCCGGCGTGCGTCGCCATGTCGAGTGCGATGCCGAGCGCGTCGTCGGTGTAGAAGCCCGACCGGTAGCCGACCATCATCGCGCGCTGCAACATGTCGCCGTTGCCGTACGGCCACCACGCGTCGCGGATGTTGTCGTTGCCCGCGAACACGTGCACGCCCGCGTCCCGCAGCCGTTGCACCGGCGGGAACGCGCAGTCGCCGGGCGCATTCGTCAGGATCGATACGCCGGCGTCGGCCAGCGCCGCGGCGGTGCGCTCCACGTCGTCGTCGCTCACCTGGCCCAGCGCGTACGCATGGCTCACGTTCACGCGCCCGCCGAGCCCGGCCGCACGCGTGCGCGCCGCGATCCGCCGCAATTGCGCGATGCCCGTTTCGCCCGGCTCGTGCAGGTGGATGTCGATTTTCGCGCCGCGCTTCTCGGCGATGCCGAATACGATGTCGAGCTGGCCGTCCGCGTCGCCGTCGAGCGTCGTCGGATCGATCCCGCCGACCACGTCCGCGCCTTCGCGCACGGCTGCATCGAGGATCTCGGCGGTGCCCGGGCACGTGATCACGCCGGCCTGCGGGAACGCGACCAGTTCGATGTCGACGATCCCGCGCCACTGTTCGCGCGCGGCCATCACGGCGTGCAGGTTCGACAGCCCCGTCGTCGCATCGACGTCGACGTGGCTGCGCATCGCGATCGTGCCGAACGCGGCGGCCTGCGCGATCAGCGCGTTCGCGCGCTCGACGATCGGCGGCGCGGCCGCGAGCTGGCGCTTCTCGACCGCGAGCCGCTCGCGCAGCGAGTCGACCGGTTCGTGTGGCACCCAGCGATCGCCGACGAAGCTCTTGTCGAGATGGATGTGGCCGTCGACGAAACCGGGCAGCACGACGCGGCCGTCGAGGTCGATCGTCTGCGCGCCGGGCGCGGCCGGGCGGTCGGCGCCGATCGCGGCAAAGCGGCCGTCGCGGACGACGAGATTGACGGGTTGGCCACCGGCGTCGCGGGCGTTGATGAAGAATCGTTCGGTCATGGCTTCGAATGGGAGCGATCGCAGCGCGACACCGGCGCGGCCTGGGGGTAAGGAACCGCGGCCGGCGCGGCCGTTGGCAGGGAATGCGGCCACGATATCGGACGCCGCTGCGCGAGGCCAATTAAATGTCGCGATGCTGCGCATTCGATTTCGCGATGTGTGGCGCGCAGGGCCGCCAGGCCGGCGCGCAGACGGGTGTCGCCGGCCGGGGAAACGGCTGGAATGTCGGCGGCCGCGCGCGAGCCGCAGTGCCCGGCACGCGTGCGTCGGGGCACCGTGTCGCGCCATTGCCGGCGGCAGCTTCGACGCCCCGCCCCACCGGCGATTTACGCGGCAACAGACTTTACACGTTGTTACCCGGCCGCACCGGACGCGCATCCGGCCATTCCTTATACTCACGCCGAGTTCGCCACCCCCGACGGGAATCCATCGGCGGACACGTTGCCGATGCAGGAATCATCATGATGCGCATGCCTTCCACGAAGACCGTTCTGTTCGCCTCGCTCGTCGCCGTGGCGGCGCTTCCGCTCACCGCCTGCGTCGCGCCGGGCTACTACGGCGCGCAGCCGGGTTATCCGCAGCAGCAATACGCGACGCCCGGCTATGCGCAGCCCGCGTATTCGCAGCCGGGCTACGTGCAGCAGCAGCCGGCGTATCCGAACCAGGCGCCGCAACCATACGATCAATACGGTAATCCGTCGCAATACGGCTCGCAGCCGTATGACCAGTACGGCAACCCGCAACAGCAATACGCGACTCCGTACGGCACGCAGTACGGCACCGTGTCGAACATCCAGCCGGTCAACGGCTCGGTCGGCCCGTCGGGCGTGGCCGGCACCGTCGTCGGTGCGCTGGTCGGCGGCCTGGTGGGCAACCAGTTCGGCCGCGGTCATGGCCGCGATGCGGCAACCGTGATCGGCGCGCTCGGCGGTGCGGTGGCCGGCAACCAGATCGGTCAGCAGATGGGCGCCGCGCAAGGCCCGAGCAGCTATCGGATCGACGTGCAGGTCAGCGACGGCTCGATGCGCTCGTTCGACGTGCAGTCGCCGGGCAACCTGCGTCCGGGCGACCGCGTGCAGATCAACGGCAATCAGCTGTCGCGCTATTGATTCCCGTTGCGTGCGCGTGAGTCGATCTCGCGCACGTCGTCTGCTTGGTGTCGTGCGCCAGACCCACGCGACCGCGCATGCGCTTGACGCGCTCCCGCCTTGATGGCGGTACGACGCACCGCCATCACTGTCTTCTCCGTTCACGATCGTGCGCGCCGCGCGTGCGACGCGCCGCGCATCGCCACGCGGCATCCGGATTCCTATTAGGATAAGGACGATGCATCCCGCGACCGCGGCAGCGGCGCCGGCATGCCCCCCTCAACCGGAATGCCGCCGATGACGATGACGACAACGATCCGCCTGCTCGACGCCGCCGACGCGGCGCAGTTCCAGACCGTCCGCCTGCGTGCGGTCCACACCGCGCCCACGTCCTTCCTGCCGACGCTCGACGAAGAGTCGCAGGTGCCGGTCGACGAATTCGCGAAGCGCCTCACGCCGACGCAGGCACAAGCCGTGTTCGGCGCGTTCGACGGCGACACGCTCGTCGGCATCACCGGGGTACGCCGCGATGCGCGCACGAAGATCGCGCACAAGGCGACGATCTGGGGCGTGTACGTCGACGCCGCGTATCGCGGGCAACGCATCGCGCAGGCGTTGCTCGACAGCGCGACAGCGCATGCGGCGAACGCGTGGGGATGCAGCCAGCTGATGCTGTGCGTGAACGAAGTCAACCACGCCGCGGAGCGGCTGTATGCGTCGCAGGGGTTCGTGCGGTTCGGCACGGAGCCGCGCTCGATGTTCGTCGATGGCCGCTTCTACGACGAGCACTACATGGTGAAGACGCTGGCGTAGCGTATTCGCGTTCGCGTGCAAGTACCAGCCGGCCGCACGCGAGCGTCGTGGCGTGTCGCCTCATCTCATCGCTTGTCGGCGATCGTCGTGTTGACGACCTGCCCGGCAATCGTCACGTTCGTCGGCGTCATCGCGCTCACGTGGAATGCCTAGATCGGCCCGGCGACGTTACCGTCACGTTCTGCACGACCGGTGCTCGCGTGCACATCGTATCGTTCGCGAGTGGGTCGTCGCAGCCGAGCGTGACGATGAAGGTGCGGCGCGTTACCCGCTTCGATGCGGGTGATCGGGGGAGGGAAAGATGAACGACGACGATGGGCGCCATGGGCGCCCCTTCCGGTAAGGGTATCGATACGTCGGGCGACGGATCGTATTTATACGTCGTCATACCATACCGCGCGGTCCGAGCATGCGTGGCACGGAGCACGCATCCGTCGCTTACCAGGCTTTTACGCATCCAATTCTCTGTATGTGTGCACACACTCACATTTCCCCGCCTACGCCCGGAGATATGTTGTCGTATGTTTATGCGCAAAAACTTCGATTAAATCGCTTCGGCGGACCGTGTCCGCCAAGGCGATTTGCCTGCTCGCCGGCCGCCGTCGGCTCGCCTCGGTGATTCCGCCTCTGTTCAGCTCCCCGCTGCCCGCGCTATCGTTTCCCCTCTCCCCACAACCGAGGAGCTGCCTTTGCCTACCCGCCACGGAGTCGACCTCATCCGCGCCCGCGCGCTGTTCGATCGCGAGCGCCACGCATTCACCGAAGCCATGCCGGTCTCTCGCGCACTTTCCGCGGAAGCGTCCGAGCACTTGCTGTTCGGCGTGCCGTTGCACTGGATGCAGGACTGGTCGACCCCGTTCTCGCTATACGTGAAGGAAGCCCGTGGCGCGACGTTCACCGACGTCGACGGTCATCGCTACGTCGATTTCTGCCTCGGCGATACGGGCGCGATGTTCGGCCATGCGCCCGAACCGGTCGCCCGCGCGCTCGTCGAGCAGGCCACGCGCGGCTACACGACGATGCTGCCGAGCGAGGACGCCGCGTGGGTGTCGCGCGAACTCGCGCGCCGCTTCAGGCTGCCGGTCTGGCAATTCGCGCTGAGCGCGAGCGACGCGAACCGCTTCGTGCTGCGCTGGGCGCGCGCGGCCACCGGCCGCAACACGATCGTCGTGTTCAACGGCTGCTATCACGGCACCGTCGACGACGTGTTCGTCGATCTCGTCAACGGCCGCCCGGTGCAGCGCGACAGTCTGCTCGGACAGTCGTACGACCTGCTCGCGAACACGCGCGTCGTCGAATTCAACGATCTGGACGCGCTCGAAGCGGCGCTGAAGGACGGCGACGTCGCGTGCGTGCTCGCCGAGCCCGCGATGACGAACATCGGGATGGTGCTGCCCGCCCCAGGCTTCTGGGAGGCCGCGCGCGAACTGACGCGTCGCCACGGCACGCTGCTGGTGATCGACGAGACGCACACGATCAGCAGCGGCCCCGGCGGCTACGCGGTCGCGCACGGTCTCGAACCGGACATGCTGGTGGTCGGCAAGCCGATCGCGGGCGGCGTGCCGTGCGCGGTGTACGGCTTCAGCGCCGAATTCGCGGCACGCGCGAAAGCGGCGAAGCTGAACGCGCCGCCCGGCCATTCGGGTATCGGCACGACGCTCACCGCGAACATGCTCGCGATGCATGCGATGCGCGCGACGCTCGCCGAAGTCGCGACCGACGCCGCATACGCGCACATGTTCGAACTCGCCGCGCGGCTCGCGACTGGGCTCGAACACGCGATCGCAAAACACCGGCTGCCGTGGTGCGTGACGCGCATCGGCGCGCGCACCGAGTTTCAGTTCGCGCCCGTGCCGCCGCGCAACGGCACGATCGCGGGCGAACAACTCGACAGCGAACTCGAGCACATCGTGCACCTGTACCTGCTGAATCGCGGCGTGCTGATCACGCCGTTCCACAACATGATGCTCGCGTGCCCGCAAACGACGGCCGGCGATGTCGACCGGCTCGTCGCGCAGTTCGATGCGTGCTTGGGTGAACTGGCCGGTTGAGCGAATGCGACGACGGATCATCCTCGACGCGCCGGCAACCCGGTGCGGTCGAGCATCGATGCGTCGTCAATGACGAAGGTTCGCCGCGCGCGCGGCGAACCGAATACGCAGCGATGCGCCCCCCTACACCGCCTTCAACACGCGCCGCGCCACTTCCGCGAAATACCGCGCGCCGATCGGCAAAATCTCGTCGTTGAAATCGTACGTCGCGTTGTGCAGCGGCACGCCGCCCTGCCCGGCCGCTTCGCCGTTGCCGATGAACACGAAGTTGCCCGGCACCGCCTGCAGGAACGCGCCGAAATCCTCCGAAATCATCATCGGCTGCACGTCGGCGTTTACCGCGTCGGCACCCGCGACGTGCGCGGCGGCCTGCACGGCGGTGTCGACCCATTCCGGCGAATTTACCGTCGGCGCGAACGCGTGCGTGTACTCGAACGTGCAGGTCGCACCGTGCGTGGAGCAGATCCCTTCGCTGATCTCGCGCATCCGCGTTGCCAGCAGCGCCTGCACGTCACGCGAATAGCTGCGCGTGTCACCCTTGATCGTCGTCGTCGACGGCAGCACGTTGCGCAGCCCGTCGGTGATGAATTCCGTGCACGAGATGACGGCCTGCTGGCCGGGGTCGAGATTGCGCGACACGATCGTCTGCAGCGCGAGCACGATCTGCGCGCCGATCACGATCGGATCGATGCCCATGTGCGGCCGCGCCGCATGCGTGCCGCGCCCGTCGATCCGGATCACGAAATTGTCTTCGCTCGCCATGATGCCGCCCGCACGGGTCGCGAACGTGCCCGCTCGCATGCCCGGCATGTTGTGCGCGCCGAAGATCGCATCGACCGGAAAGCGCTCGAAGAGCCCGTCGGCCATCATCGCCTTCGCGCCGCGGCCGTGCTCTTCCGCCGGCTGGAAAATGAAGCGCACCGTACCGTCGAAATCCTTGTGCTCGGCCAGCAGTTGCGCGGCGCCGAGCACCATCGACATGTGGCCGTCGTGCCCGCACGCGTGCATCTTGCCGGGCGTGCGCGACACGTGTTCGCGGCCCGGCGCGTGCTCGGCGATGTTCAGCGCGTCCATGTCCGCGCGAATGCCGATCGCGCGCCGGCCGGTGCCGGCCGTCAGGTTCGCGACGAGCCCGGTGCCGCCGATGCCGCGATGCACGTCGAGCCCGAGCGTCGTCAGGATCCGCGCGACGTAGTCCGACGTGTTCACTTCTTCGAAACCCGTCTCCGGATACTGGTGCAGATGGCGGCGCCAGATCTTCAGTCGCCCCTGCAGCGTGCCCTCTTCAGTTGCGTCGATTGCATCCATTGCGTTCGCCTCGTCGGTCGTCATGTCGGTCGTCCTGTCGTTCAGACCACCACCGCCGCGCGGCTCAGCCAGTCGCGCTGGCGCGCGAGCACCGCGTCGGCCGTCTCGCCGACGCAGTGCCGGTACACGGACGGCGCGGTCGCCCCTTCCGTGTTGATCGCCAGCACGCGCGCGCGCGCGTCGAGCCCGACCTGCCGCGCGCGCGCCGGGTCGCGCATCAACACGGCCAGCCCCGCCACACCGGCCGCGCCCGATTCGCCGGCGACGAGCGGCACGTCGCGTTCGCTGCCGGCCGCGAGGCCGCGCATCGCCTGCACCGCGTCCGCGTCGTCGATCAGCATGAAGTGGTCGATGCACATCTCGAGAAAATCCCATGCGAGCGGCGACGCCTCGCCGCACGCGAGCCCGGCCATCACCGAATCGACGCTGCCGCTCGCCTTCGTCGCGCGGCCGGCCAGCGCGCTCTGGTACAGGCAGTCGGCCTGGCGCGGCTCGACGACGACGAAGCGCGGCCGCTGCGCGCCTTCGCGCTCCCACAGGCAACTCGCGACGCCCGCGGCGAGGCCGCCCACGCCGCCTTGCAGGAACACGTGCGTGAACGGCTGCCCGTCGTCCTCCGCGGCCTGCGCGGCTGCTTCGGCGGCGATCACGCCGTAGCCCTGCATCACGTCGCGCGGAATCGCTTCGTAGCCGTCGTACGACGTATCCGACACGACGTACCAGCCGTTCGCCTGGGCGAGCTGCGCCGCGCAGACGACCGATTCGTCATAGTTCCCCGCGATGCGCACGATCCGTGCGCCGTACGCCGAGATCGCGCGTTCGCGCTCGGCGTCGACGTTCGCGTGCAGCACGATCACGCAGCCGCAGCCGATCGCGCGCGCGGCGGCGGCCAGCGCGCGGCCGTGATTGCCGTCGGTCGCGCTGATCACCGTCAGGTCGGCCAGTTCCGACGCGTAGCGGCCGGTGACGAGCCCTTGCGGATCGAGTGCCTGCGTGCGGCGCAGCCGCTTCACGAGCCGCACCAGCGCGATCGGCGCGCCGAGCGCCTTGAAGCTGCCGAGCGGCGAGCGGCACGACTCGTCCTTCACGCTGACGCTCGCGACGCCGAGCCGCGCGGCGAGATCCGGCAGCGCACGCAGCGGCGTGCGCGCATTGCCGACGAGCGGCCAGTGCGCGAGCCACGCGCCGCTTTCGTCGGCCGACGCGATGTTCATCACGCGGCGCAGCGCGTTCGGGTAGGCGGTGCGCGACGCGCGCGGGTTGGCGATCAGCATGGTGAGAGACTCCGGATCGGGATCGCGCGGGCGGTCCGTCGGGTGAATCGGATCGGGCAGGCGCGGGTTGCGCTCGCCATCGGTTGGAAAAATAATATTGCGTACATCGGTCAAAGAAATCGCCAAATTGAAGGCCCAGCCGCAAAAATTTCTCATTCTTTCGAGGTTTGACACGCCATCATGACGACCCCTCTCGATGCGTTCGATCGCAAGCTGTTGATGGAAGTCCAGCGCGACGCGCAGACGCCGCAGTCCGAGCTCGGCGCGCGCGTCAATCTGTCGACCGCCGCCGTGAACCGGCGGCTGCGGCGCCTCGCGGAAACGGGCGTGATCGAGCGCTATACGGCCGTCGTCGCGCCTGAGAAGGTCGATCATCCGCTGACGATCGTCGTGAACGTCGAGGTCGAGAGCGAGCAGATCGATCAGCTCGACGCGATGAAGCGCGCGTTCGAGCGCTGCCCGCAGATCCAGCAGTGCTACTACGTGACGGGGGAATGGGATTTCGTGCTGATCCTCGCGGTGCGCAACATGGATCAGTACAACGCGCTCACGCGCGAACTGTTCTTCGCGAACAACAACGTGAAGCGGTTCAAGACGCTGGTCAGCATGAGCCGCGTGAAGGTCGGGCTCGACGTGCCGGTCGATGCCGGCGAGTGAATGCGGCGATGACACGGCCGGCGCGCGACAGCGTGCGCCGGCCGCTTCCCATCGACGGCTACGTCAACGACAACTGAAGCTCGCCGCCGAGTTCAAGTCGCCCGAGCCGTTGTAGCGCGCGACCTGCGGATACGGGCACAGCGGCCGCGTACGCCCCGCGCCCCATGACGTCGGCACGTCCGCGTTCGGCACGGCGTTCGTCGTGTCGCGCGCGGTGGCCACGATCGCCGCGGGCGCCTGCCCCTGTTCGACCCATGCGACGAGCGGCGTCAGCATGTCGAACTGGTCGGCGGCCGGCCCGCCCGAGCAGTGGTTCATCCCCGGCACCGGATAGAAGCGTGCAAAGCTCGACGCGTCGCCGCCGTTCGCCTGCGCGACCCGCGCGTACCAGTCGCGCGTGTCGTTGAACGAGAACACGGGGTCGCCCGTGCCGTGATAGACGAGCAGCTTCGCGCCGCGCGACTTCAGCGCGGCGAGGTTCGTCTCGTCGGGCGGCGTCATGAACGACCATGACGATTGCGTGTAAGCGCCGTTCGTCGCGAAGATCGCCGGCGCATCGTTGTCCATGTCGAAACCGAGCGCGAATCCCGCAAGGTTCGCGAGCACTGCGGCGGTCTTCGGCGGCGTCATGAACGTGAACGCCATCGCGGCCGGGTCGAGCATGACGGAGTTCGACTGCTTCCACGCAGCCCAGCCAGGGCCCGACATGCCCGGGTCGTACGGAAAGCTCGCGTACAGCGCCGTGCCCGCGCTGTTGCGCGCCCCGGTAAACACGTTCTCCAGCGCGGTCTTCTGCGCAGGCGTCAGGCAGGCGCCCGTGCGCGTGCCGTTCGCGCAGGTGGGAATATCGGCATCGACGCTGAAGTGCGCCTGACACGCGGCGACGTCCTGCACCATCCCGTCTGTCGCGCCGTCGAGCGCATCGCATTTGTCGAGGATCTTCGCGCCGACGAACTGGCGTTCCGCATCGTTGAAACCGCTGCGGATATCCGGCAATCCGTTCGTTCCCGTGGCCGATGCGATCTTCGCGAACTGCTGCGCGCCGTACATCTCGCCGATCGCCGCCTTCGGCAGATGGAAGCCCGGATCGCCGGCGATGATGCCGTCGTAGTCGGCCGGGTTGCGCACCGCCGTGACCATCGCGTGACGGCCGCCGTTCGAGCAGCCGCCGAAATAGCTGCGATCGGGCGCCTTGCCGTACGCGAGCCGGATCACCTGCTTCGCCATCGGCGTCAGCGCGTCGACGGCGCCGTAGCCGTAGTCGATCCGCGCCTGCGGATCGAGGCCGAACAACGGATTCTGCGCGGCACTGTGCCCGGAATCCGAGCTGATCACCGCGAAACCCTGGTTCAGCGCGTGGGTCAGCGGGCCGCCGCCGCCGATCTCGCCGGTCGCGGTCACGACGTTGCCGTCGAGCCCGCCGTTCGCCTGGTAGAAGAAGCGGCCGTTCCATGCTTTCGGCAAGCGCATCTCGAAGCCGATCGCATAGGTCTTGCCGTCCACCGCGCTCACGCGCTCGTTCATCTTCCCGGCGATCACGCAGTGCTCGGCGACCGGCTTGCCGGCCACCGTCAGCGCGCCAGCCGCCGCGGTCGTCACCGACGTGAACGACGTGTTCGCATACGCGAGCTTCGCGGCGAGCGCGTCGCAGGTCTGCGCCATCGCGGCCGGCGTCGCGGCGCTCAGGTGCGTGGGCGGCGCGCTGATCGAATCGTCGCCGCCGCAACCGGCGACCAGGGCGGCGGCGGACAGCGGCGCAATACAGAGGAATGCAGATTTCCTGTTCAAGATAACTCCCGTTCGGTTCGTCACGCCGGTGAATCAGAACATGTGCCGCACGCCGACCATCGCGCCGAGCTGCCCCATCCCTGCGCCCGGCGTCGTGCCGGGCCCGCCGCCGCTGACCGAGTAGCGCGCGTGCGCGCTGTTCCACAGATACGACGATTGCGCATAGACGGCCGTGCGCTTGGTCAGCAGATAGGTCGCGCGCAGCGTGGCCATCGTCGCGCGCGTGTCGTGCGCGCTGTTGACGATCCGGTAGCCTTCGCCGTCGACGATGAAATCCGGCTTCGCCGCATATGACGCGCCGACGAAGAACAGGTCCGAATGCGCGCCGGGCGCGGCCGGCGAACCGGTCGACACGCGCCGCCCGATCCAGCCCGCGCCGATCTTCGCGCCGGCCGCCTGCGCATACGCGCTCACGTGCGTGCGCGCATCCTTGCCGCCGCTGCTCGTGAAGGGGACGGGCGCCACGCCGTCGAAGAAGTTGGCCGCCGCGCCGGTGCCGCCGCGCTGTTCCTCGTACGACGCCGCCGCACCGAAGTACGCGCTGTCGTACTTGAGCATCACCGACCAGTTGCGGCACTGCACTGCGTCGCCCGGCACCTGCCCCGCGCACGTGCCCTGCCCCGGCGAGTTGCCGGTGCCCGCGCCGTCGCGCCCGAACGAATACGCGGCACCGAACGTCACGCCGCGATACGTGCCGACGTAGGTCACCGCGTTGTCGGCGCGGCCGTTCGGCACGTACGCATCGAACGAGCCGAGCCCGTATATGTCGGGGCCGATGATGTCCGCGCCCTGCAGCGCGAGATAGGTCATCGTGTACTGACGGCCGAACGCAAGCGTGCCGAAGCCGCTCTTCAGCCCGACGAACGCCTGGCGCCCGAACAGCCGGCCGCCCTGCCCGAGATCGCCGCCACGCACGTTGAAGCCGCTTTCGAGCGTGAACACCGCCTGGTAGCCGCCGCCGAGATCCTCGGTGCCGCGCAACCCCCAGCGCGACGGCAGCTCGCCCGTCACGCCCGGCATCCGCACGACGTGGTCGCCGGCCGCGTTCGCGTGCGACACGAATTCCACGCCCGTATCGATGATCCCGTACAGCGTCACGCTCGACTGCGCGTGCACGCCCGGCGCACCGAGCGCGCAGCACGCGCTGGCGGCCAGCAGGCCGTTCCTTGTCTTCGTCTTCATCGTTGCGTCTCCAGACCTTGAGTAAGCGCGCTCTGACGGCGCGCATTGAAAAATCGAACCGTCAGTCGCCGGCTTGCGGGCGGCGAATCAGCACGAATGCTGCGAAGGCCGCGACGAGCGTGACGGGAATGCTCGCGCCGATCACGACCGGCGCGCTGCGGCCGGCGGCCAGCAGCGTCGCGGCCGCGAGCGGCCCGACGACGGAACCGAGCCGGCCGACCGCCACCGCCGCGCCGACGCCGGTGCCGCGCATCGCGGTCGGGTAGTAGATCGCCGCGAGCGCGTACAGCACCGACTGCCCGCCGACGACGAACATCCCCGCCGCGAACGCGGCCGCCGCGAGCGACGCGAAACCGGGCGCCGCCGCGAGCGCGGCGAGCGACAGCACGATCCCGACATACATGCCGCCGACCACGCGCGACGCGCGCATCCGGTCGAGCGCCGCGCCGATGCCGAGCGCGCCGAGCCCCGCACCGACGTTGAACGCGATCTGCACGAGGCCGACGTGTGCGCGATCGAGCCCGCGCGAGGCCATCAGCGACGGCAGCCAGTTCAGCAGGAAGTAGAGGACGATCAGCGTGCAGAAGTAGCTGACCCACAGCGCGACCGTCGACGTCGTGCGGCCGTCGCCGAACAGCGTCTTCCCGACGCTCGTGCGCGCGGCCTGCGTGCCCGCGACGTCGAGATACGCGCGCGATTCCGGCAGGCACCACACGAGCAGCGGCACGAGCAGCAGCGGCCCCACGCCGCCGACATAGAAGATGTGCCGCCATTCCGTGTCGCCCGCGAGCAGCACGCCGATCACCGACGCGATCACGCCGCCGAACGGGATTCCGCAGTACATCGTCGCGACCGCGCTGCTGCGCGAGCGCGGGTCGACCGCCTCGGACGACAGCGCGATCAGGTTCGGCATCGCGCCGCCGAGGCCGATGCCGGTCAGCACGCGCACGACGACGAGCATCGCGAACGTCGATACCTGCGCGGTCGCGATCGACAGCAGCCCGAACAGCACGACCGACGCGATCAGCACGCGCTTGCGGCCGATCCGGTCGGCGAGCCGCCCGCCGAGCATCGCGCCCGGCAGCAGCCCGAAGGTGCCCGCGCTGAACGCGATGCCCATCTGCGACACGGACAGCCCGAATTCGCGCGCCATGCGCGGCGCGGCGACACCGACCGACTGAAGGTCGAGCCCTTCGAGGAGGGCGATCGCGAAACACAGCGCGAGCGTGGTCGCGACCGTGGATTTTTCGGCAACGTAGGTGTTCATTCTGTCTCCAATCCCATGTCTTGTAGTCGGTCGGCCCTGCAACGGCCGCCGCGCGCCGCCGCCGGCCAGGGGCGGTTCGGCGCGCGGGGTGTCGTATGAATGGCCGCCTTTATCAGGCAGCCTGATTCACTGGCCGCGAAAGTGCCTGCCGGTGTCGTGGCCGGCCGGTCGTTCTGCCTGCGTGTTGCTTACCGCTGCAACTGCTCGCGCGTGCTGCTTACGCGTAAATCACGTCGGGATCGCGTTGCGCCGGGTCGTACAGCGCGTCGATCGTCGCCGCGCGATGCTTCTGCACGGCCGCCTGGTTCAGCGAACCCTTGTCGGTCACTTCGCCGAGATCGAGCGACGGCGGCGTGTCGATCAGCCGGATCCGCGCGACGAACGTCGAACCGCCGCTCGCGTTGCGGTTCAGCGCGGCGAGCCACGTCGCGAATGCCGCGCGCACGGCCGGCGTGCGCAGCACGTCGGTCACGGACGCATCGGCCGGGAGCCCCGCCAGCGCACGGCATGCATCGACGCGCGGGAACACCAGCAAGCCGATGTCGTCGCGATCGATGCCGGTCACGACCACGTCCTGCACGTACGGCGCGCCGGTCGACACCGCGTTCGCGCGCAACGGCCCGACGCTGACGAACGTGCCGCTGCTCAGCTTGAAGTCCTCGGTCAGCCGCCCGTCGAACAGCAGCCCGAGTTCCGGCCGCTGCGGATCGGCAAAGACGCCCGCGTCGCCGCTGCGGTAATAGCCTTCTTCGTCGAACACGTCGCGCGGATCGACGTCCGCATGCCAGTAGCCGCGCATCACGTTCGGCCCCTTGAAGCGCAGTTCGTGCTTGCCGCCGCACGGCACGAGCTTCGCTTCGCAGCCGGGCGCGGGCAGCCCGATATAGCCGGCGCGCATCAGCGGCCCCGTCGTGAACAGGCACGACGGCGACGCCTCCGTCATCCCGAGGCCGGCCATGATCCGGATGCGCTCGCCACAATGCGCTTCGGTCACGCGGTCGAGCCGGTCCCACGCCGCCTGCGACAGTCCCGCGCCGCCGAAGAAATACAGCTTCACGCGCGAGAAGAACGTGTCGCGCAGCCCGGCATCGCGTTCGAGCGCGGTAGTCAGCTCTTCCCAGCCCTTCGGCACGTTGAAGTAGATCGTCGGCGCGATCTCGCGCAGGTTGCGCACGGTTTCGTCGAAGCGGCCGGGCATCGGGCGGCCGTCGTCGATATACAGCGTGCCGCCGTTGTACAGCGCGATGCCGAGGTTGTGACTGCCGCCGAACGTGTGATTCCACGGCAGCCAGTCGACCAGCACCGGCGGTTCGCGCGTGAGTTCCGGCATCGTCTGGCGCAGCATCTGCTGGTTGCTGCACAGCATCCGGTGCGTGGTCGGCACCGCCTTCGGCTGCTTCGTCGAACCGGACGTGAACAGGATCTTCGCGAGATGGTCGGGGCCGACCGCCGCGTGGATCGCGTCGATCGTGCGCGGGGCGGTGGCGAGCAGGCGCGACAGCGGCACTGTGCGGCTTTCGACATCGGTTTGCGCATCGGCGTCGCGCGCGACGATCAGCGTCGCATCGACCGGCAACGTCGCGTCGAGCGCACGCGCGAACGGCGCGCGTTCGGCGACGAACACCGCGCCCGGCCGCAGCACGCCGAGCGTGTGACGCAATTTGCCGTAGTCGGTCGACACCAGCGAATACGCGGGCGAAATCGGCGAATACGGCACGCCGGCCAGCATCGCCGCGAACATCAGTTGCAGATGCTCGAGATCGTTGCCGGACAGCACCGCGAGCGGACGCTCCGCCGACAGCCCGAGATCGACGAGGCCCTGCCCGAGTGCGCGGGCATTTTCGAGCATCTGCGCGTACGTGATCTCGATCCAGTTCCCGTCGGCGCCGCGCCGCGCGGCCAGCACGCGGTCCGGATGGGCTTGCGCGCCGCGCACGAGGCAGTCGGTGAGGCGCGTCGGGTAATCGCCGAGCGGCTCGCGCGAGCGCAGGTACCAGGTACCGTCGTCGGCGCGGCGAATCTCGGCCGCGCCGACCGCGACGGCGGCCGCGCGATAGCGCACGGCGTCGGCGTGTTGGCCGACCTGAAGCGGCGCCTTCTCTGCATTCATCGTCGGCTCGCTCATATGGGGTAGTGGCGCGGCGCGGTCTGCACGGTGATCCAGCGCAGCTCGGTGAATTCGGCGATCGACGCGCGGCTGCCGAAGCGGCCGTAGCCGCTCGCCTTCGTGC
This sequence comes from Burkholderia sp. AU28863, assembly GCF_002223195.1. Lineage (NCBI taxonomy): Bacteria > Pseudomonadati > Pseudomonadota > Betaproteobacteria > Burkholderiales > Burkholderiaceae > Burkholderia > Burkholderia sp. AU28863. The sequence goes on from NZ_NKFE01000006.1 coordinate 301,963, forward strand.
CGCCGAACGGCATCTGCGCTTCGTCGTGCACGGTCGGCCCGTTGACGTGGCAGATCCCCGATTCGATCCGGCGTGCGACCGCCATCGCACGTGCGATATCGCGGCTGAACACGCTCGCCGACAGCCCGAATTCGCTGTCGTTCGCGAGCGCGACCGCTTCGTCGTCGCTGTCCGCGCGCAGGATCGCGACGACCGGCGCAAAGGACTCCTCGCGATAGAGCCGCATGTCGCGCGTGACGCCGTCGACGATCGCCGGCTGCATCGTCGCGCCTTCCACACGGCAGCCGAGCGGCAGTTGCGCACCAAGCGCACGCGCATCCTCGACCAGCGACGCCGCGCGCGCGGCGGCCGACGCATCGACCATCGTGCCGAGCGGATGGCCGGCCAGCGGATCGCCGGCGACGAGCGTGCGCGCCTTCGCGGCGAGCCGCTCGACGAGCGCGTCGGCGATCGGGCGCGCGGCGATCACGCGCTCGGTCGACATGCAGATCTGCCCCTGGTTGAAGAATGCGCCGAACGCGATCGCGTCGACGGCCGCATCGAGATCGGCATCGTCGAGCACCAGCACCGGCGCCTTGCCGCCGAGTTCGAGCAGCACGGGCTTCAGGTGCGCGGCCGCGTGGCGCGCGATGATGCGGCCGACGTGCGTCGACCCGGTGAAGTTGATCCGCTTCACATGCGGATGCGCGATCATCCGCTCGACGAGTTCGGGCGCATCGGCCGCCGCGTGCGTGATCACGTTGACCACGCCCGCGCCGAGCCCCGCTTCGTCCAGCACCGCGCCGATCAGCGCGTGCACGCCCGGGCACGCCTCGGACGCCTTCAGCACGACCGTGTTGCCGCACGCGAGCGGCATCGCCAGCGCACGCGTGCCGAGGATCACCGGCGCGTTCCACGGCGCGATGCCGAGCACCACGCCGCACGGCACGCGCATCGCGAGCGCGAGATTGCCCGGTACGTCGGACGGGATCACGTCGCCGTTGATCTGCGTCGTCATCGACGCTGCCTCGCGCAGCATGTTCGCCGCGAGCGTCGCGTTGAAGCCGAGCCAGCCGGGCGTCGCGCCGGTTTCGGCGACGCCGGTTGCAATGATTTCGTCGATGCGCGCGTCCATCAGGTCGGCCGCCTTCAGCAGCCGGCGGCGCCGCTCGGTCGGCGCGAGTGCCGCCCACGCGGGGAACGCGCGATGCGCGGCGTCGATGGCCGCGTCGGCGTCGGCCACGCCGGCCGCCGGCGCGCGCGATGCGAGCGCGCCCGTCGCGGGGTTGAAGCGGTCGAAGGTGCGGCCGTCGCGGGCGTTGCACCACTCGCCGCCGATCAGCATCCGTCTGTCGGTCATGTCGTCTCCTGCCTTGCCTGTCTCTTGCGATTACGCCGGCGCGGAAGCCGGCGGCTGCGTCCGCGCTTGTCTCAGCGCTTGTATGCCTGCAGGCCCGGCTTGATCGTCTTGTCGTCGAGGAACTGCTTCAGCCCCTGCTCGCGGCCGCGCTCCGGATCGCGCAGTTGCGCCTGGTCGAGCTTCGCATACAGGTAATCCTCGCACTGCTCCCACGTGAGTTCGCGCGAACGCTTGAAGCCGTGCTTCGCCGCGCGCAGCACGACCGGGTTCTTGTCCATCAGCCGCGCGGCGAGCGCGATCGTCGCGTCGCGCAGTTCGGCCAGCGGCACGCTGCTGTTCACGAGGCCCATCTCGGCCGCTTCCGCGCCGGTGAACGTATCGCCGGTCATGATGTAGTGCAGCGCTCGGCGGTGCCCGACCGTATCGGCCATCGCCTTGCTGACGAGGTTGCCCGGCGGGATGCCCCAGTTGATCTCCGACAGCCCGAACACCGCGTCGTCCGCCGCGATCGCGAGGTCGCACGCGACGAGCGGCGAGAACCCGCCGCCGAAGCACCAGCCGTTCACCATCGCGATCGTCGGCTTGTTGTACATCCGCAGGCGACGCCACTGCCATTCCGACGCGTCGCGGCGCACCTTTTCCTGCAGCGCGTCGGAGCCGCCGTCGATCTCGCGGAAATATTCCTTCAGATCCATGCCGGCCGTCCACGCGGCGCCCGCGCCGGTCAGCACCAGCACCTTCGCCTCGTCGTCGAACTCGACCGCGTCGAGGACTTCCAGCATCTCCCGGTTCAGCGTCGGGCTCATTGCGTTGCGCTTCTCGGGGCGATTCAACGTGACCCATGCGATGCCGGCCTCCACTTTCACTTCAACGGTCTGCCAGCGATTGTCGTACTTGCTCATGTCTGTTCCTGTCGTTCGTTTCCAGTGCGATTCGGTGCGCAGCATCCCCGCTGCGGACGACTTCATTTAATATCAGGCTACCTGATATTGCAAGCGGCACGAGCGCCGGTGTAAACCCGGAGCGGAACGCGGAGAAAGCGGCGGGGAAATCAGGGGGCGGTCGGGTGGCCGCCGATGGCGTGGACGAAGCGCGCGCGGGTCTCGCGGGCCCGCGTCGTGGAAATCGGGGCTGCGGTCAGCCGCGCAGGTTGCGCGAGAACAGTTCGAGCGCGCGCTGCACGTGCGCGGCGTCGTCGGCCGGGATGTCGCCGAGCATGCGTGCCTCGACCGGCCGCAGCGCGGCTTCGCATTCGCGCAGCATCGCCGCGCCCGCGTCGGTCAGCGTCAGCAGGATGATGCGGCCGTGCGACGGGTCGGCTTCGCGCGTGACGAAACCGCGGGCGGCCATCACGCTCATCACCTCGTTCGCCGATTGCGGCGTGATCCACGAGCGCTCGGCCAACTGCGCGTTCGACGATGCGCCGCGCGCCTCCAGCACCGACAGCGCCGTGTATTGCGCGAGCGTGATGCCGAGCGGTGCGAGCGCGTCGGTCATGTGACGGCGCAGCAGCCGGTCGAGGCCGCCGATCACGTAGGTCAGGCGCTGTTGCACGCGCGGCTTCGGCTTGTCGGCCGGCGCACGGGCGTTCTTCGCCGCGTTCTTCACGGCGCTTGCCGTGGCGCTCGTCGCGGCGTTTTTCGGATTCGCGGGCTTGGTCGGAGTGGAACTCATGGCGCGTGCTGGATGGAATTGCGAGCCATCTTACCAGCAGGCAGAAAGAGGAAACGCATGTCGGAACATCGGCCTCGACGCCCATTCATGTTCGCCGCGGAATCATATAAGTACGAATTTATCGGTCGATCTACTAATCAAATTATCGAAAACGGCTGGTTTCCCATCTTGAAAATTGTGTGGCGCGCGGTGTCGAGGTAAAAGAACGGCTTCATTCCTCGCACGAGTCATCGATGAAGAACGCACAAGGCCGCGACATGATTCGCCTGGGAGACGTCACCGATCATGGCGGCACCGTCATCGAAGCCGCCGATGATCTCAAGCATCTCGGCATTGGCGTGGCACTGGCCGGACACGGCGTGACCTGCCCGACATGCGGCGGCGTCTTTCCGCTGCTGGCGAGCGGCCCGCGCACGCATTGCGGCCGCCGGGTCGGCTATCTCGGGGACAAGACCGCGTGCGGTGCCACGGTCGTCGGTGCATGACGCACGAGGTTCGAAATCATGTCGATCCTGAACCCGACCCGTACGCTGTCCATCTCCGGCGCCGCGATACCCACTTTCGGGATGGATGCGCTCCCGGTATTGGTTCCGGCGCGATTGCAAGGCACCGAAGCCATCGGTCGTATTGAAGAATGCCGTTATCTCGTGACACTGCGAACCGACGATGCTTACGCATTTTCTCCGAGCGCTGCGGCCAATCTCGATCTGGATAAACTAGTCGGCACCGAAGTCACCGTTTACATCCAACTCGACGGCAAAGGCCGTTTCATTCCCGGGTTGGCGGACAATAACGAACTCGACAATATCGGCGCCGGCACGCGCGAAATCACCGGGCTGGTCGAAGCGGCACGGATTGTCGGCCAGGACCAGGATTCGATCCTGTACGAACTCGAATTGCGCCCGTGGCTCTATCGCGCGACGCTGACGCAAGACAGTCGGCTCTTTCAGGAAATGAACGTCGTCGAGATCACCGACGCCGTGCTGTCGAAGTATCCGTACAGGGTCGACAAGCGTCTGGCGGGCGCATTCCACGGGGATTATCCGAAACGCGACGTACAGCGTCAGGCATTCGAGTCGGACTGGGCGTTCCTGCAACGACTGTGGGAAGAATGGGGCATCTGGTGGTGGTTCGAGCACGATGACGGCCATCATCGCCTGGTCCTGTGCGACACGATCGGCGGTCATCACGCCCACGGTCCTGCCTATGCGACGCTGCGCTACCTGCCGCCGGACAGCAAGCAAATCGACGAAGAGCACGTTCATGCGCTGTCGGTAACCAGCCGACTCACGGCCGGCCGTGTGACCGTGACGGACTATGACTACACGCGCCCGCGCGCGACGCTGGCGGTTACCGAGGAAAACCCGCGCGACACGGCAAGCGCCGACTCGGAAATCTACGCGTGGGGCCGCTACAGCCAGCCGCTGGCGGGTGCACAAGGTCTCGCCGGCCAGCCCAACGATACGGATCTGGAAGCGCGTCACCTGGCTTGCGTACAGCTTGACGCACAACGCTGTGCGGGGCTGCGCGCGAAGGGCGCAGGCAATCTGCGCGGGCTGACTGTCGGTCGCACATTCACGTTGACCGGATACCCGCAGCAATCCGCGAACCGTGAATATGTGGTCGTGTCCTGCGCGCTCGACATAGAGGAAATCGGAGTCCGCACTGGCGGCGCGCAAACGTACCGCGTCGATACGCAATTCGAACTGCTACCGGCGAATGAACCATTCCGCCTGAAGCGCAGTGTCGACAAGCCCGTGTTGAGCGGCCCCGAGAAGGCCGTCGTCGTCGGCCCTGCCGGACAGGAAATCCAGACGGATCAATACGGTCGGGTCAAGGTGCAGTTCGAATGGGACCGTCAAGGCACGCACGACGAGCGCTCGGGAATCTGGCTGCGCGTGTTGTCGCCATGGCAAGGCATCGACCTGGGCGCCACGTTCATCCCCCGGATTGGCCATGAGGTGGCCGTCATGCACTACTACGGCGATCCGGATTTGCCCGTCATTGCCGGTAGCGTCGTGAATGCGTTTCGTCAGCCGGCACTGGATTTGCCGCACAACCAGGGCGTGTCGATACTGCGCGGCCGCGAGCACCACGGCACGGCATCCGGTCACGTCGCGATCGACGACACACAGGGGCAAATTCATACACAGATTGCGAGCGATGCCGGCACATCGCAGCTCAGTCTCGGCAACCTGCGGCGCATGCTGAAAAAGCGGGGGCGTGCCGAGGCGCGCGGCAGGGGCTTCGATCTGCGCACCGACGATTGGGGTGTGATGCGGGCGTTGAAAGGGCTGTTCGTCACGACAGATGGGCAAGCCGACGGCGCGGGCCACGCGAAAGACGCGAAGGAGGCGATCGGTCGGCTGACGGCGGCGCTGGATCTGCAAGAGAGCCTGTCCTCGCTGGCTCAACGGCACGACGCGCAACGACACGGCGCTGATCAGAGCGAAGTCGTCAACGCCATCCACGCGCGCAACGATGCGATCAAGGGCAATCCATCAGCGGATCCGGACCACTTTCCCGAACTCACCGAAGCCGACATCGTGCTCGCCGGACCGGCAGGCATCAGTCTGGCCGCCGAGCGCAGCGCCCATATCGCCAGCAACGAGGATGTGGCCGTGACGAGCGGCCGGCATGTCGGCCTGGCGGTCGGCCGATCGCTGTTCGCCAGCGTAGCGAACACGTTCGCGCTGTTCGTGCACAAGGCGGGCATCGCATTGATCGCCGCCGGCGGCAAGGTACGTGTCGAAGCGCAGAACGACGGGATCGATCTGACGGCCAAGCGTGCGATCCGGATCACCAGCACGGCCGACAGTATTCATCTGCACGCGGCGAAGGAAATCGTGCTGCACGCCGGGAGTACGGAGGTCTGCATCAGCGAACGCGGTTACGTCGTGCGCACGGCCGGCGAGCATACGGTCCATGCCGGCAGTCATCAGACGGACACCGCGCGGTTGCGACCGATACGCTTTCCGGTCACGCCCGGCAATCCTGGGCGGTTTGCCGCGCACTTTGTGCTGATCGAGCACGGCAACGGGTTCGCGCTGCCGAATCAGCCGTACCGGATCACGCTCGACAACGGCCGAGTGATCGAGGGGGTAAGCAACGATCACGGCGAAACGGAGGTGGTAACGGACCACGAGGTCGCGTTCGGCATGGTCGAGATACTGGCCGCAAGCGACCCCGACAAGGTGATTGCCGTCAATCGGGTGGCAGTCGTACGCGACAACACGGTGCCCTATACCGCCAAGGCGCCGAATGCCGACAAACGGGCTACGAAGATTCGAGGCAAGACGGTCAGCACCCCGGAACAGGGAGCGACGTCGGAGAGTCAGCGGCCTGAGTTCGCGACCTGTGATCCGCTCAATTTTGGATTGCGCTTCCATCACTTCATCGACGGGGCGAAGCAGGGCGACGTCGATGCAGGTATGCCGGTGCGCCGGGATGTCGTGTATCCGGTGACGAAGGCGTATACGGCGGCGATCAAAAAGGCGCTCAAAGGGATTGAGTGGAGCCGGTTTCGTACGCTGAACGGCGGGATATCGGACGAAGTAAAGGATAGCGTCGCGCTTGCGGTTGGAAATGTATTGGATAGCGCGCTCGCAGCGGGCCCGTTTGGGCTACCCAAGGGTTCGTTAAGTAACCCGATAGGATCAACTGGCGCAACGCCCATTATCGATATTGTTAATGAAAGAGACGGCAATTCTCGATACAACATGCGCCCGGATGTAAGCGCGTCGTTTATCGGAAAATACTGGACGATAGCCATCCAAGAGAGAGAAATCGCGAAGATCGTTGCATCGTCGAACAATGCAGTTGCGCTGGATGGCACCTTGAAAGCCTTCGCGGATTTGCTTTATCACGAAGCGCGGCATTGCCAGCAAACATTCTGGATGATGGCCTTGCTTCAACAACATTCGAGCGACCATGCGACGTTCACGTGTGCAATGCAGACATATAAGACCAACTTTCTGCCGGAAATTTTTGAGGCCGCAGAGAAAGCAAAAATCCCCGACGATACACGAATTGCCACGGGACTTCATCGCATGTTGGTTTTCCACTATTACTGGATGATTTCTTACATCAAAAATCAACCAGGGGGCAGCTACGTAGAGCCCGACGTGCCGATTGCACAAGCCGAGGTGTGCAAGCTGTTGAGAGTGTCGCCGGAAACGGCGGCGAAGATGGTGAGTTTCGAAGAGGGATACCGGAGCCAGCTACATGAAGAAGATGCTTATGCGTGCGCGGAAGTGGTTCAAGCCTATTGGGATCGCCCTGATCGTGCTTTCGTGCGTAACCCCGGTACATGCACAGGAGAATACGATGCTTCACTTGACGCCATTGGGGGAAGGATTTGAAGTGCAGGCGACAGACGAGGAGCAGCGTGTCGTGCTGCGAACCATTCTCGAAACAGCCATGGCGATCCTGCGCGATGACACGCCATACGATCCGCAACATATTGCCTTTGGAACAAACTACACGACGTGGGCACGTCCTCCTGCAAAAGGGTTTCTCTATAAATACAAAAATCGTGCACTGCGCGGAACGAAGATCGAGTTTTCCACGGGTGCGGATCCGGAAGACTATAGCGACAATCGCGACAAAGTGAAAATTGTGCCGGGTGGGGTACGAATCGTCGTTGATGCGAGGGTCGCCAGCCTGGCTGACACGGAGATCAAATCGCTTCTGCAGTTGGAGGATTATTGGGTTGATTCACATGGGAATCGTTATTACGGAAACGAATTAATGGGTCGCACGCCGGACGCTCCCAACTTGCAATCCTTTCGCTACCGATCAAAAGACATTCCGGGTAGCAAATTCCCGATCGACGTCGACCTTGGTTACATAAATCCACTGGACGGATCATCTCCGCAGCAATTGTGGATAGTCTACATGCGCCGCGCATACAAAATCTTGACGCCGAACGAACGCAAGCAGCGCCGTCTCGAAGAGCAACGAGCGAAGCGCCACAAATACGGATTGATGAACCTTTGTACCGGCATGCTCTGCCCTGAAACGGGGATATGGCAGGGGTACAGCTCAACGTCGGAGTCGCATCGATTGTTCGTGCGAAAAGGGCAAACATTCCCCGAGGTTCGCAAGTTGACGCCGCAGGAGCAAGCACAACGAGCGCAATACACGAATCTCTTCGAACCCGGCCGATGGATGTGGCTGGAGGAATATGGCGACCCGCGGTGGACGCGGGAAGGATGACGTCGCGTCCGCGTTAGCCGTGCCTGCAGGGCGATCAGGTTTCCGCGCGGCTTCATGCTGCGCACGCCCTGCGCCCGAGCGCCGCTCACGGCGCGGCCGTTGATCGAACGGCCGCGTGCAAGGACGCCGCGAAATCTGATCGAGCGTTGTACCGAGAACCGGAAGCTGGCCAACCGGACTCAAGTCATCTCTTCCGGCCCGACCGTATCCTTTCCTTCCAGTCGGGACCGACCAGCGTCGATACCGGCTATTTACCCGACGAGCATCCCCGCGAACCGCGCCGTCGGCAGCCCCGCATAGCGCGTCTGCGCGACGAACACGCCACCTGCATGCACGTCGCCCGCCAGCGTGTCATCGCCGAGCCCGTCGCGCGCGCTCGTCACGTACAACCGGCCTTCACCATCGATCGCGACGCAGCTCGGCTGCGCGGTCGGCACTTCAACGCGATCCGTCTCGACCCCGTCCGGCCCATAACGCACCACCCGCCGGCCGCCCCACTGCGCATTCCACAGCCCGCCGTCGCGATCGATGATCGAGCCGTCCGGATCGCCGTGCGCATCGGTCAGCCGCGCGAACGACCGCACATTGGCCACATCGCCGCCCGCGCGGTAATCGCACACGAAAATCTCGCGCACCAGCGAATCGCAGAAATACATCTTCGACCCATCCGGCGAGAACCCGATGCTGTTCGCGATCGCGGCCGCCGGCAACGCGAGCCGTTCGAGTGTGAGATCGGGATTGAGCCGATAGAACCCACCCACCGCGCGCGGCGGCTCTGCGCCTTCGTCCTTCATCCCGAACACGAACGCGCCGGCCCCATCGCAGCGCCCGTCGTTCAACCGGGTCGGCAGATCGGGCTCGACGTCGACGATCCGCGTAAACGCACCGCTGCGCAGGTCAAAGAACGCGAGATGCGTCGCAAGCCCGACGAGCAGCACGTCCGGATCGTCGGTCAGCGCAAAACACGCGAGCCGCTCAGGCATCGCCCACTGCGCGAGGTCCGAACCGTCCGCGCGGCAGCGCCACAGCTGCGCGCCTTCGATGTCGACCCAGTACAGCGCGTGCGTCCTGTCGCACCACGTCGCGCCTTCGCCGAGCGTGTTTCGGCTGTCGGCCAGCAGCGTCGCCGCCGTGCCCGGATGAGTCTGTTGCATGCCGTCTCCCGATATTCGTCGTCTATGCAGGCGGCCGCGCGTGATCGAAGTCAGATCTTCATCGCGCGCCGCTGGTTGCGACGATACTGGTCGAACAGCACCGCGAGCAACAGAATTCCGCCGCGTATCAGATATTGGTAAAAGGTCGGCACGTTCAGCAGGCTCATCGCGTCCTGCACGGAGCCCATGATCAGCACGCCGACCAGCACGCCGGAAATCGTCGCGACGCCACCCGTCAGCGATACGCCGCCGAGCACGCACGCGGAGATCACGCCGAGCTCGAGGCCGACGGACGTCTTCGGGTCGCCGAGGCTCATCCGCGACGCGAGCATCACGCCGGCGAAGCCGGTCACGAGCCCTTGCAGCACGAACACGGCGATCTTGATGCGCATGACCGGCAGCCCCGCGAGCAGCGCGGCCTCGCCGTTGCCGCCGACGGCCAGCACGTTCTTGCCGAACACCGTCTTGCGCAGCAGGAAGCCGAACACGACGAAGCCGACGATGTTGCTCCAGATCGGAAACGAGATGCCGAGGAACGACCCGCCGCCGAGATCGAAGAAGCGTTCTTCCGAAATCATCACCGCGTCGCCGTTCGACGTGATGAACGCGAGCCCGCGCACCACTTCCATCATCGCGAGCGTGACGATCAGCGAGTTGATCCGGTAGCGCGCGATCAGCACGCCGTTCACGAGCCCCACCGCGCCGCCGGCGAGCACGCCTGCCGCGACACCGAGCACGATGCTGTGCGTCGCGGTGATCAGCGTCGACGCGACCACACCCGAGAACGCGACGATCGACGCGACCGACAGGTCGACTTCGCCGAGCGCCAGCACGAACATCATCGTCACCGAGATCGAACCGATCAGCGTGACCGACAGCAGCAGGCCCTGGATGTTGCGCGGCGTGAGAAAGTCCGGCACGGTCAGCGACAGCGTCGCGAACAGCACCAGAAACACCATCACGATGCCGGAGCGGTTGATCAGCTGCCATGCGCCGCCGCGCGCTCGCGCGGGCACGGCAGGGGTATCCGGGGTGGGGGAAGTACGTTGGGGTTGCATTGCCTGGCTCATAACGTTTGCTTTCCGGTTGACTGCGGGCCGCTAGCGCGGCAGCGCGAGCTTGATCAGCGCATCGGGCGTCGCCTGCGCCTTCGCGACCTCGCCCGCGATCCGTCCTTCCTTCATCACGACGATGCGGTCCGACACGCCGATCACCTCGGCCAGATCGCTCGACACGAGGATCACCGTGCGGCCCGCTTCCGCGAGTTCGTAGAACAGGTTGTAGATTTCCGCGCGCGCGCCGACGTCGATGCCGCGCGTCGGCTCGTCCATCAGGAACACGTCGATGCGCTCGGCCAGCCAGCGCGCGAGCACGACCTTCTGCTGGTTCCCGCCCGACAGCGCGCCGATCGGCGTTTCGCCGTCGCGGGTCTTGATCGCGAGACGCTCGATGTATTTCTGCGCGAGCTCGCGTTCGCGCCGCCCGTCGAGCAGCACGCGCGCCGGGCTGAAATGGCGGCGCGCGCTGATGTTCAGGTTGTCGGCCACCGACGCGATCGCGACGATGCCTTCCTGCTTGCGGTCTTCCGGGCACAGCGCGATGCCGGCGCGCACCGCGTCGCGCGGGCTGCCGAACGCCATCCGCTTGCCGTTCAGCTCGACGTGCCCGGCGCTCGGCCGCACCGCGCCGTACAGCAGCTTCATCAGCTCCGAGCGGCCCGCGCCGACGAGCCCGAAGAAACCGACGATCTCGCCGCGCCGCGCGGTGAACGACACGGGCTCGGCCAGCCCCGGCCCCGCCAGCCCCTTCGCTTCGATCAGCACGTCGCCGGCCGGGCGCGGCCGATAGCCGTACACGTCCTCGATCGAACGGCCGACCATGCAGCCGATCAGCCGGTCGCGGTCGAGATCGGCGACGGAATCGAACGTGTCGATGCGGCGGCCGTCGCGAAACACCGTCACGCGGTCGCACAGTTCGTACACTTCCTCCATCCGGTGCGTGACGTAGATGATCGCCCGGCCTTCCGCGCGCAGCGCGCGGATGATCCGGAACAGTTGCGTGGTTTCGCGCGCGGACAGCGAGCTCGTCGGCTCGTCGAACGCGATCACGCGCGCGTCGCGCATCAGCGCCTTGCCGATCTCGATCATCTGGCGCTGGCCGATCGACAGATACTTCACCGGGACGCCCGGATCGATGTGCTCACCGAGCCGCTCCAGCGCATCGAGCGCGCGGGCCGCGAGCGCACGCTCGTCGACCACGCCGAGCCGGCTCGGCAATTGCCCGAGCATCAGGTTTTCCGCGACCGTCAGCTCGGGCACCAGATGCAGCTCCTGGTAGATGATCGCGATGCCGGCCTCGAGCGCCGCGCGCGTCGACGCGAAGCGCTGCACCGTGCCGTTCAGTGTCAGCGTGCCGGCCTGCGGATGGTTCACGCCGGACAGCACCTTCAGCAGCGTCGATTTCCCCGCGCCGTTCTCGCCCATCAGGCCGTGCACCTCGCCCGCGCGCACCGACAGCGACACCGCGTCGAGCGCGCGCACGCCCGGAAACGTCACGGTGATGCCGTCGAGCGCGAGCAGCGGGCCGTCCGGCGGCGCACCCGCTTCGGCGTCGTGGCCGGGCACGGCCGTCATCGTCTGCATCGTCATCGCGTTCTCGCCTCGCCCCGCTCAGATACCGAGTTCGGCACGCACGGCCTGCCAGTTCGCGCGCGTCATCAGCTTGCCGCTCGTCTGCGTGTCGGCCGGCGGCGTCTTGCCGTTGCGGATCCAGTCGACGAGGTTCTGCGTGCTGTCCTTGCCGTGGTTCGTCGAGCTGACCGCGATCGTCCCGTAGAAGCCCGTCGGCTCCTTCTTCTGGAATTCGGCGAACGCCTCGCCCGCGCCGTTGATGCCGACGCCGATCACGTCGGCCGCCGGGATGTGCAGTTGCTCGGTCGCGCGCACCGCACCGAGCACGGTTTCCTCGTTCAGCGCGTAGATCACCCACTTCTTCACGTTCGGATGGCGGGCGAGCACCGGTGCCGCCGCGCTGAAGCCGCCTTCGTCGTCGGTCGTCTTCTGCGGCGCGTCGAAGATGTTCTCCTTGCGGAAGCCGTTCGCAAGCAGCGCCTGCGTCGCGCCGTCGGTGCGCAGCTTCGCGGTCGGCAGCTCGTAGTTCGTGATCCGCAGCGCGCCGACTTCCTCCGGTTTCCAGCCGCGCCGCTTCATCTCGTCGGCGATCGCCTGGCCGACCTGGTTGCCGATCTTCGTCGCCGACATCCCGAGGTGCGGCACGTTCGGCAGCGGCTTGCCGCTCGAATCGACGAGCTGGTCGTCGACGGTCACGAACTTCATGTTGTAGCGCTTCGCGCGCGACGCGATCGCCGGCCCGAGCCGCACGTCCGGCGCGCAGATCACGAAGCCTTGCGCACCTTGCGAGCCGAGGTTGTCGATCGCGGCCAGCACCTTCTCGCCGTCCGGCGTGCCGATCTTCACGACCGAGAAGTTCTCCTTCTGGCCGAGCGCGGACGCCGCATTCTGCTCGTTGATGAACCACGCCTGCTCCGGCATCTTCACGAGGAAGCCGATCTTCAGCGGCGCGTCGGCATGCGCGGCGCCCGTCATCCCGAGCGGCGCGATGCAGAGCGCGGCCAGCAGCGCGCGCAGGGTGTGTCGACGGATCGTGTGAGTCGTGCGGTTCATGGGTGTCTCCTTTGTATCGGCTGATGCCGTGATGCGTGTCGAAATATCAATCAATCGTCGCGTGCGCTTCATGCCGAAGCGCACGCAGGTTCAGCGGCCGAACGCGTCGGTCTGCACGCGCCGGCCGAACAGGAAGGCATCGGCGACGAGCCGCAGCGGCCGCACGTCGACGTCGCTTTCGCCACGCGCGATCAACGCGTGGAAATGCGCATACAGCGCCGGGTACTCGCGTTCCGGCCCGATCTCGATCGGCTCGCCCGCGATCGACAATTGCGCGCCGCCGCGGCTGATCGCGAGCACGCCGTCGGCCGTGTCGACCGCGATCTCCCATTGCTCGACCGGGCCGTGCCGCCAGTCGAATTCCGCGCGCACCGGCACACCGTCGGTATCCGCGCAATCGAGTTCGGCCGCGATCGGCATCTGGGCGTCGCTCGGTACGATCAGCGTCGCCTCGCGCAGCACGAGCTCGCGCGGCAGGATGCGCGTGACGATCGACAGCGCGTTGATGCCCGGATCGAACACGCCGAGGCCGCCCGGCTCCCAGATCCACTGCTGCCCCGGATGCCAGCGCCGCACGTCTTCCTTCCAGCGCACCTGCACCGCGCGGATCGTGCGCGTGGCGAGCCACGCGCGCGCCGGTTCCACCGCGCTCGCGCAGCGCGAATGCCAGGTCGCGAACAGCGTGAGTCCGCGCTCGCGCGCCAGCGCGTCCAGCGCGGCCACTTCGCCGAGCGTCGCGCCCGGCGGCTTCTCGAGCATCACGTGCTTGCCGGCTTCGAGCGCGGCGCGCGCCTGCGCGTAGCGCACCTGCGGCGGCGCGCACAGCGATACCGCGTCGAGTTCGGGCTCGGCAGCCAGCAGCGCGTTCAGATCCGGATAATTGCGCACGCCGTCGACTTCCGCGTGACGGCTCGCACAGGCAGTCAGCGCGAAGCCCGGTTCGGCGGCGATCGCCGGCAAATGCTGGTCGCGTGCGATCTTGCCGATCCCGACCACGCCCAGCGAAACTGGATGATTCATCGTGCGTCTCTCCTTCGCGAATCGCTCAGCGCGCCCAGCGCAGCACGAGCGGATCGAGCCGGCGCGCGATCGCGAGCAATTCCGCGCGCGTGTCCGGGTGCAGTTCCGGCATCGGATGCCGCGGCCGCTCGCACGCGATCACGCCGCCGGCGCGCATCAGCGCCTTCGCGGTGAGGATCCCGGACTGGCGGTTCTCGTGATTGATCAGCGGCAGCCACGTCTGGTAATGCGCGAACGCATCGTCGTGGCGGCCTTCGCGCCATGCTTCGAGGATTGGCCGGATGCCGTCCGGGAAACCACCGCCCGTCATCGCGCCGGTCGCGCCCGCATGGAGGTCGGCGAGCAGCGTGATCGCCTCCTCGCCGTCCCACGGCCCCTCGATCGCGTCGCCGCCGAGCCGGATCAGCTCGCGCAGCTTGTTCGCCGCACCCGGCGTCTCGATCTTGAAGTACGCGACCTGCTCGATCTCGCGCGCCATCCGCGCGAGGAACGGCGCGGACAACGGCGTGCCGCTCGCCGGCGCGTCCTGGATCATGATCGGGATGTCGATCGCATCCGACACGCGCGCGAAGAAATCGAAGATCTGCGCTTCCGGCACGCGGAACGTCGCGCCGTGATACGGCGGCATCGCCATCACCATCGCCGCGCCGAGCTGCTGCGCGCGCAGGCTGCGCGCCGCGCAGACCTGCGTGCTGTAGTGCGACGTCGTGACGATCACCGGCACGCGGCCCGCGACGTGTTCGAGGATCGTGCGGGTGAGCACGTCGCGTTCGTCGTCGGTGATCGCGAACTGCTCGGAGAAGTTCGCGAGGATGCACAGCCCGTCCGAGCCGGCGTCGATCATGAAATCGACCGCGCGCTTCTGGCTCGCGAGGTCGAGCTCGCCGGTGTCGGAAAACGTCGTCGGGACGACGGGGAAGATGCCGCGATAGCGCGGTGTGCTGCTCGATGTCATGGTGGGTCCTGCGTCAGTCGAATCGGCGTTCAGCCGGAAAACAAGGCGTTCAGGATTCGCGGGCGAATGCGCCCGCGGCCGGCTCGGGCGCGCGCAGCGCGGCCCGGACCACGAACGTCATCAGCACCGCGAACAGCAGCGTCGCCGCGAGAAAGTACAGGCCGGCCGCGAGGCTGCCGGTCGATGCCTTGATCAGCCCGATCCCGTACGGCCCGACGTAGCCGCCGAGATTCGCGAGCGAATTGATCGCGGCGATGCCGACCGCCGCGCTCGTGCCGGCCAGGAATTCGCCGGGCAGCGCCCACACGACGGCCTGGATCGAATACAGCGAGAACGCGGTGAAGCAGATGAACATGAATTGCAGCGCCGGCTGACGTACCCACGCGCTCGCGGCCATCGTCACGGCGGCAGCCGCCGACACGACGACGATGTGCCAGTAGCGCTCGCGCTTGCGATCCGAATGGCGCGGCACGACGAGCAAGCCGACCACCGCGAACAGGTAGGGCACGGCGGACAGCAGGCCGGTGATCGCATCGCCGGCGCCGAACGCATGGATGATCGTCGGCAGCCACAGCGACAGCCCGTAGATGCACAGCGGGAACGGCAGGAACAGCGCGGCGAGCAGCAGCACGCGACGGTCGCGCAACGCGGCGAGCGGATTGCGGTGCGAATCGGGACGATAGGCGTCGCGGTCGGCGGCCAGCTGCCGCGCGATCCAGCGGCGTTCGTCGTCGTTCAGCCAGCGCGCATGCGCGGGCGATTCGGGCAACAGCCGCAGCGTCGGCCACGCGAGCAGCACGGCCGGCAAGCCGCTGACGACGAACAGCGTCTGCCAGTCCGACAGGCCGAGCCACCCGTGCGTCGACAGCAGCCATCCGGCGAGCGGCCCGGTCACGATGCCGGCGAGCGGTTGCGCGAGCACGAGCAGACCGATCACGCGGGCGCGGTCGCGCATCGGGAACCATTGCGTCAGGAAGTACAGGATGCCGGGATAGAGGCCGGCTTCCGCCGCGCCGAGCAGGAAGCGCAGCACGTAGAAGCTGGTCGGCCCGTGCACGAGCGCCATCGCCATCGTGATCACGCCCCACGTCGCGAGGATGCGCGCGAACCAGACGCGTGCGCCGAAGCGTCCGAGCGCGAGGTTGCTCGGCACCTCGCACAGGAAGTAGCCGATGAAGAACAGTCCCGCGCCGAGCCCGTACGCGGCGTCGCCAAGGCCGATCGCGGCGTTCATGTGGAGCTTCGCGAAGCCGACGACGGTACGGTCGACGTAGGCAACCACGTAGATCAGCGCGAGAAACGGCACCAGCTTGCGCGTGAGCAGGCGGGTCAGTTGCCGTTCGTCGACGGCTGCCGGCGAATCGGACTGTTCCGCCGCGGCCTGCGCGGGCGTGTACTGCGTCGTCATCTTGTCTCCTGTCGGCCCACGTTAGCGCTTTAGCGCTTACGTGGGCCCCATGCTTCGCGGTCGGCCCACGTTGGCGCTTTAGCGCTTACGTGGGCCCCATGCTTCGCGGTCGGTCTGCGTTAGCGCTTTAGCGCTTATGCAGACCCCATGCTTCGCGGTCGGCCCACGTCAGTGCTTTACCGCTGACGCTGGGCCGCGTATCTGCACAACGGGCTATACCGCCCGCCGCTCAATGCGAATGGCTAGGCACGTCCGCGCCGCGCATGCCGACCAGAAAATCGAGGTCGCAGCCCTCGTCGGCCTGCAGCACGTGATCGATATACAGCCGTGCATAGCCGCCCTTGCCGAGCTGGCCGGCCACGCCCGGCGCCGCGGTCGGATCGACGTCCGACAGGCGGCGCTGCAACTCTTCATCCGTAATGTCGAGATGCAGCGTGCCGGCCTCGCAGTCGAGCTCGATCCAGTCGCCGTTGCGCACGGCTGCGAGCGGCCCGCCGGCCGCGGCTTCCGGCGCGACGTGCAGCACGACCGTGCCGTATGCGGTGCCACTCATCCGCGCATCGGAAATCCGCACCATGTCCTTCACGCCCTGGCGCAGCAGCTTCGGCGGCAGCCCCATGTTGCCGACTTCGGCCATGCCCGGATAACCGCGCGGCCCGCAGTTCTTCAGCACCATCACCGAGCTCGCGTCGATGTCGAGCGCTTCGTCGTTGATCGTCGCCTTGTAGTGGTCGAGGTTCTCGAACACCACCGCGCGGCCGCGATGCTTCAGCAGTTCGGGGCTCGCCGCCGACGGTTTCAGCACCGCGCCGCGCGGCGCGAGATTGCCGCGCAGGATGCGGATCCCGCCGTCCGCGATCAGCGGCCGGTCGAGCGGACGGATCACTTCGTCGTCGTAGTTCGGCGCTTCGCGTACGTTGTCCCACAGCGACTTGCCGTTCACGGTCAGCGCGTCCGGGTGCGGCAGCTGCCCGCCTTCGCCGAGCCGGCGCAGCACGGCCGGCAGCCCGCCCGCGTAATAGAACTCCTCCATCAGGAAGCGCCCCGACGGCATCAGGTCGACGATCGTCGGCGTGTCGCGGCCGATGCGCATCCAGTCTTCCAGTTCGAGCGGCACGCCGATGCGGCCGGCGATCGCCTTCAGGTGGATCACCGCGTTCGTCGAGCCGCCGATCGCCGCGTTCGTGCGGATCGCGTTCTCGAACGCGGCGCGCGTCAGGATCTTCGACAGCACGAGCCCTTCGAGCGCCATCTCGACGATGCGGATGCCCGACATGTGCGCGAGCACGTAGCGGCGCGAATCGACGGCCGGAATCGCCGCGTTGTGCGGCAGCGCGACGCCGAGCGCCTCGGCCATGCACGCCATCGTCGATGCGGTGCCCATCGTGTTGCAGGTGCCGGCCGAGCGCGACATGCCGGCTTCGGCCGACAGGAAGTGATGCACGTCGATCTCGCCGGCCTTCAGCGCTTCGTGCAGCTGCCACACGGCCGTGCCCGAACCGATGTTCTTGCCTTCGAGCTTGCCGTTCAGCATCGGGCCGCCCGACACGACGATCGCCGGCACGTCGCAGCTCGCCGCGCCCATCAGCAGTGCGGGCGTCGTCTTGTCGCAGCCGGCGAGCAGCACGACCGCGTCGATCGGGTTGCCGCGGATCGCTTCCTCGACGTCCATCGACGCAAGATTGCGCGTGAGCATCGCGGACGGCCGCAGGTTCGATTCACCGTTCGAGAACACCGGGAACTCGACCGGGAAGCCGCCCGCTTCCGAGATCCCGCGCTTCACGTGCTCGGCGAGCTTGCGAAAGTGCGCGTTGCACGGCGTCAGTTCGGACCACGTGTTGCAGATGCCGATGATCGGCCGGCCGTCGAATTCGTGATCGGGAATGCCCTGGTTCTTCATCCAGCTCCGGTACATGAAGCCGTTCTTGTCGTTCGTGCCGAACCATTGAGCGGAGCGCAGCCTGGGTTTTGTTGCCGACATCGTCAGTCCTGTGGTGACGGGATACCGGCGCAGTCTAGGCAGAATTTTGATAACTGGCTAATGACGATTTAGGCGATTACGATATCGATTCAGATATCGATATAAACCCGTACGATGACCGAAGCCAGCCCGTGGGGAAACCGCGCCCGCCTGAAGACGCGCCAGTTGCTGCTGCTCGTCGCGCTCGCCGACGAAGGCAGCATTCATCGCGCGGCGGCCGCGCTGAACATGACGCAGCCGGCCGCGTCGAAGCTGCTGCGCGAGCTCGAGGAATCGATCGGCGCGGTGCTGTTCGAGCGGCTGCCGCGCGGGATGCGGCCTACGCTGTACGGCGACGCGCTGATCCGCCACGCGCGCGCGGCGCTCGGCAGCCTCGACCAGGCGCGCGAGGAGCTGGCCGCGCTGAAGGCCGGCCATCTCGGCCACGTGGCGGTGGGCGCGATCACGTCGCCGGGCCTGCGGCTCGTGCCGCCGGCCGTCGCCGCGGTGAAGGGCACGCATGCGGGCCTGCACGTATCGGTCGAGATCGACACCAGCAACGTGCTGCTCGAACACCTCGCGCAGGAAAAGATCGACATCGTGCTCGGCCGGCTGTCCGCCGAACACGACAAGCTGCGCCTGCGCTACGAGCCGTTGACCGGGGAATCGGTGGCCACCGTCGTGCGGCCCGGCCACCCGCTGCTCGCGCAGGCGCCACTGTCGCTCGCGGACGTGCAGCGCGCCGCGTGGGTCGTGCCGCCGGCCGGCAGCGTGCTGCGCCACCGCTTCGAGCTCGTGTTCCAGCGCGCAAGCCTCGCGCCGCCGGCGAACGTCGTCGAGACGGCAGCGCTGCTGTTCATCACGCAACTGATCGAGCAGAGCGACATGATCGCGGTGCTCGCCGAGGACGTCGCGCACTACTACGCGCGGCACGGCATCGTCACGGTGCTGCCGCTGGAGATGGACTGCCGGATGGACGATTTCGGGCTCATCACGCGCACCGACCGGCTGCATTCGCCGGCCGTCGCGGTGATGGTCGACGCGATTCGGGCCGCGGCGCGGGAGGTTTACGGCGTCGTGCCGTGACCGCGCGGTCGCGATTTCCTACTCCGCGGCAAACCCGACTACCGGTTCGCAGCGAATCGGGAAGTTGACCGAATTCGCGATGTAGCACTTCGCATGCGCATCGTGATGCAGATGCGCGGCCCGGTCACGATCGTCGCCGGCCCGGATCGTCACCTGCGGGCGCAGCACGATTTCGGTGAAGCGCCCCGCTCCGGCGCCGTCGAGCATCGTGCCTTCCGCGTGGTCGACGTAGGCCAGCACGCGGATGCCGGCCTCGGAACACAGGTGCAGATACCACAGCTTGTGGCATGCCGACGCCGACGCGAGCAGCAGGTCTTCGGGGTTCCAGCGCGCCGCGTCGCCGCGGAACGCCGGGTCCGACGAACCGGGGATATCCGGCTTGGAACCGGCGCGGATCACGTGATCGCGGCCGTACTCGCGATACCCCGACGTGCCGGTGCCGCGATTGCCCGTCCACTCCACCGCGACGCGATAGTGATGTTCGCCCGATGCCATCTCGCTCTCCATTGATGTCGGTTGCCTTGATCGGGCCAAACGCCGTTGCGTGAGGCCCGCCGATGGTCGCCATTCTGGCACTGGATCGACGCTTGGTATACCATTATTCCAAATTGACGGAACACGCAGGCATGGAAGCCAAACTCGACTCCACGGCGGACGCGGTCGCCGCGTCGCTGCGCGACATGATCATCAACGGCGAGCTGGCGGCCGGCGAGCGGCTCGTCGAGCGCGATCTGGCCGAGCGGTTCGGCGTCAGCCGGATTCCGATGCGCGAGGCGATCCAGCGGCTCGAACACGAAGGCTTGCTCGATATCTTCAGGAATCGCGGCGCGGTCGTGCGGATGCTGAGCGCGTCGGACGTGCAGGAAATCTACGATCTGCGCGCGCTAATCGAAGGCGATGCGATCTATCGCAGCGTGAAGCGGCTCGACGACGAAACGCTCGCGCGCGCCGAACTCGTGCATCGGCTGCTCGGCGATGCAACCGGGCCGCGCCGGCAAGGCGAGCTGAACCGCGAATTCCACGCGTTGCTGTATGGGTGCTGCGGCAACGCACGGCAGTTGAAGTCGATCGCGGAGCTGCGCAGCCAGGTCGAACGTTACGAGCGCCTGCAGGCCACGCTGCTCGCGGATACACCGTCGTTTCAGGTCGAGCACGAAGAGATTCTGCAGGCATGTCGCGAACGCAATGCGCGGGCGGCACGCGCGATGACCGTCGCGCATCTCGATTCGGCGCGACGCATCGTGCTGCGGCTCGTCAAAGGCGGTTGAGGCGGGCGCGCGACCGCTCGCGCCCGGCTATCCCGCGTGCGGTACCGGCCCGGTGGTGCCGCGCACCCTCAGCGTCGGCGGCGACGCGATCCGCACGCGCGATGCGTCGTCGCCCTGCCCGCCCGCCTCGCGCAGCGTATTGAGCAATTCGACCGCGATGCCGGCCGCTTCGGCGGTCGGGATCGCGACGGTCGTCAGCGTGGGCCGCGTGTCGCGGGCGAGATGGATGTCGGTGATGCCGACGATCGACAGATCGTCGGGCACGCGCCGGCCGCGGTCGGCCGCCGCATGCATCGCGCCGATCGCCGGCAGGTCGTTGGTCGCGACGAGCGCGGTCAGCTCGGGATGCGCATCGAGCAACTGCCCGGCCGCGCGCACGCCGCCCTCGATCGAATCGTGCCCGGCGCCGACGCGCGTCGCGTCCAGCCCGGCTTCGCGCAGCACGTCGACGCAACCATCGTAGCGCGCGGCCTGCACGCCATTTGCCGACCCGCCGACGATCGCGCCGATCTCGCGATGGCCGAGTTCGAGCAGATGCCGCGTCGCGATCCGCCCCGCCTCGCGGAAGTCCACCGCCACGCACGGCAAGCCCGGCGGCGGCGCCTCGGGCCGCTCCCAGAGGCACAGCACGACCGGCACGCCGCGCTGCGCGACGTCGAGCAGATCCGGCAGGTGCAGGTTCGCGTTGGTCACGAGAATCCCTTCGGAGATCGTGCCGGCGATCTGGTCGAGATACGCACGCCCCTGCAACGGATCTTCGTTCGTGTTGCAGACGATCAGGAACTGCCCGTTGCGGCGCACCGCGCGCTCGACCGCCAGCGCGAACTCCGGATAGAACGGATTCGCGATGCTCGACACCATCAGCGCGACCGTCGGCGCGCGCCCTTCCGCCAGCGCCCGCGCGGCGAGATGCGGCCGATAGCCGAGCGCATCGACCGCTTCGAGCACCCGCGCCCGCGTCGCGTCGCCCACCCGGCCGCGGTCGCGCAACACGTTCGACACCGTCGCGGCCGTCACGCCGGCGCGGCGCGCCACTTCATCCAGTGTTGCCATCGTTTGCCCACTATATGAGACGTCGATCCAGTATTTGCTTCGCTCACCGAAGCGGCGCACTATCGCCGCACACCTTGCCGCCCGACCGACGGGCGCGACTCGGCCGCGATCGCATCGCCCCTTTTTTTGATCGCGATGATTAAGCGCTTAATCAAGCAGTACGGCGCATTAAAACATGGAGCGGAGACAATGGCGAGCATCTCGATGCGACGCGTGCAGAAAGCCTACGGCGAGCACGCGCCGGTCATTCGCGACGTCGATCTGGAGATCGGCGCGCACGAGTTCTGCGTGTTTCTCGGGCCGTCCGGATGCGGGAAATCGACGCTGCTGCGCATGATCGCCGGGCTCGAGGATCTGAGCGCGGGCGAACTGTCGATCGACGGCCGCCGCGTCGACGACGTGCCGGCCGCCGAGCGCGGCGTCGCGATGGTGTTCCAGAGCTACGCGCTGTTTCCACACATGACGGTGTACGAGAACATGGCGTTCGGGCTGAAGCTCGCGCGCGTGCCGAAGGCCGAGATCGACCGGAAGGTGCGCGACGCCGCGCGCATCCTGCAGCTCGACACGCTGCTCGAGCGCAAGCCGAAGGCGCTGTCCGGCGGCCAGCGGCAGCGCGTCGCGATCGGCCGTGCGATCGTGCGCGAGCCCGGCGTGTTCCTGTTCGACGAACCGCTGTCGAACCTCGACGCGGCCTTGCGCGGCCAGACCCGCATCGAGATCGCGCGGCTGCATCGGCAGTTCGAACGCGCGAGCGTCGTCTACGTGACACACGACCAGACCGAGGCGATGACGCTCGCCGACAAGATCGTGCTGCTGCACGCCGGCGCGGATACCGCGCAGCACGGCAGCATCGCGCAGGTCGGCGCGCCGCTCGACCTCTACCACCATCCGGCCAGCCGCTTCGTCGCGGGCTTCATCGGCTCGCCGCGGATGAACTTCCTGCCGGCCGTCGTGACCGCGTGCGACGCGCGTCGCACGACCGTCACGCTCGTGCCGTCCGGCGAAACCTTCGTGCTGCCGCGCGACGGCTCGGCGCTCGGCGCCGGCGCCGCCGTGACGCTCGGCATCCGCCCCGAACACCTGACGCTCGGCGCCGCGCCCGACGCGACGACGCTCGCGCGCGACGTCGCGCTCGTCGAACGCCTGGGCGAGCAGACCTACGTGCACCTCGACCAGCCCGGCGGCACGGCATTGATCGCGAAAGTGCCCGGCAACGCGCCGGTGCGCACCGGCGAACGCATGCATGTGCACGCGCCGGCCGCGGCCTGCCACCTGTTCACCGAAGACGGCCGCGCGGTGCCCGCGTGCGCCGATCTTCCCGTCCACCACTACGCATAAGGATCGGGCATGCGCCTCGGAGTCTGCTACTACCCGGAACACTGGCCGGAATCGATGTGGGCCGACGACGCCCGCCGCATGAAAGCGCTCGGCATCGAGCAGGTGCGGATCGCCGAATTCGCGTGGAGCCGCATCGAGCCGTCGCCGGGCGAATACGACTGGGGCTGGCTCGACCGCGCGGTCGACGTGCTCGGCGCGGCCGGCCTTGAGATCGTGATGTGCACGCCGACGGCCACGCCGCCGAAATGGCTGATCGACCGCCATCCCGACATCCTCGCGATCGGCGCCGACGGCCGGCCACGCGCGTTCGGTTCGCGCCGGCACTACGATTTCTCGTCGCCGACCTATCTCGAAGCGTCGCGCCAGATCTGCACGGCGGTCGCCGAACGCTACGGCCGCCATCCGGCCGTGCGCTACTGGCAGACCGACAACGAGCTGGGCTGCCACCAGACCGTCGTCAGCTATTCGCCGGCCGCGCTCGTGCGCTTTCGCGAATGGCTGAAAGCGCGCTACGGCACGATCGACGCGCTGAACCGCGCGTGGGGCACCGTCTTCTGGAGCATGGAGTATCGCCATTTCGACGAAGTCGACGCACCCGTGGGCACCGTGACCGAAGCCCATCCGTCGCATCGCCTCGACTACCGGCGCTTCGCGTCCGACGAGCTCGCGCGCTATCACCGGATGCAGGTCGACGTGATCCGTGCGCACTCGCCGGGCCGTGTCGTCGCGCACAACTTCATGCAGCTGTTCACCGAGTTCGACCACTACGAAGTCGCGCGCGACCTCGACGTCGCGACGTGGGACAGCTATCCGCTCGGCGCGCTCGAGGAGCTTTGGTTCGCGCCAGACGTGAAGGCGCGCTGGCTGCGCACCGGCCATCCCGATTTCGCGTCGTTCAATCACGATCTGTACCGCGGCATGTCGAAGCTGCCGTTCTGGGTGATGGAGCAGCAGCCGGGCCCGGTGAACTGGGCGCACTGGAATCCGGCGCCGCTACCGGGCATGGTGCGGCTGTGGAGCTGGGAAGCGTTCGCGCACGGCGCCGGCTGCGTGTCGTACTTCCGCTGGCGGCAGGCGCCGTTCGCGCAGGAGCAGATGCACGCGGGCCTGAACACACCCGACAACCAGCTCGACGAAGGCGGCCGTGAAGCGCAGCGCGTCGCGCAGGAGATCGCCGCCGTGCTCGACGCCGGCGCGGATGCCGACGCGAACGGCCCGGTGCGCGCGCCCGTTGCGCTGGTGTTCGACTACGAAGCGAAGTGGCTGTTCGAAGTGCAGCCGCAGGGCGCCGATTTCCACTACCCGCGTTTCGCGTTCGAGTACTACTCGGCGCTGCGCTCGCTCGGCCTCGACGTCGACATCGTTTCCGCGCACGCGCCGCTCGAAGGCTACCGGCTCGTCGTCGTGCCGCCGCTGCCGATCGTGCCCGACGATTTCGCGTCGCGGCTCGCCGCGTCGGGCGCGCACGCGGTGTTCGGCCCGCGCACCGGCTCGAAGACCGCCGACCTGCAGATTCCACCGGCGCTGCCGCCCGGCCCGCTCGCGTCGATCCTGCCGGTACGCGTGTGGCGCGTCGAATCGCTGCGTCCGAACGTGACCGAACGGATCGACGGCACGCTGCGCGACGGTTCGCCGCTCGCGGGCGAAGCGCGTCACTGGCGCGACCTCGTCGAATTGAGCGACGACGACGCACACCGCGTCGTGCGTGCACGCTTCGCCGACGGCCATCCGGCCTGCCTGTCGCACGGCACGCTGCACTACTGGGCCGCGCTGTTCGACGACGCGACCACCGCGCGACTGTTCGCCGAAGTCGCGGCCGAAGCCGGCCTGGCCCCGACGCCGCTCGGCGACACCGTGCGCGTGAGCCGGCGCGGCAGCCTGACTTACGTATTCAACTACGCGAGCACACCGCATGCGATCGACGGCGTACCGCCGTCCGCATTCGTGTTCGGCGCCGCGCAGGTCGAGCCGCAAGGCGTGGCCGTGTATCGAAGCCGTTCGTAGCAACCGCCCCGGCGCCGCCACGCGCCGGTCACGCACAAACAACGACACACAGGACTGGAGACACTCATGACCCATCGCCCCCTTCGCGTCGCTGCCCGCCTGGCGACGGCCGCCGCCATCGCGTTCGCATCGTTCGGCGCGACGACGCCCGCCGATGCCGGCACGCTGACCATCAACATCGCGTTCAAGGGCGCGAGCCAGCGCGCCGTGTGGCAGTCGACGATCGAAGCGTTCCACAAGGCTCATCCCGACATCGACGTGAAGCCGACCTTCGTCGACGAGGAAGCGTACAAGGTGCAGCTCCCCGCATGGCTCACGACCGTCGCGCCGGACGTCGTGAACTGGCACGCGGGCGAGCGCATGGCGTACTACGCGAAGCGCGGGCTGTTCGAGGACCTGAGCGGCGACTGGACGAAAAACGGCTGGGACGCGACGTACGCATCGACGCGCAGCGCGTCGTCCTATAACGGCAAGCAGTACGCGGCGCCGACCGTCTATTACTCGTGGGGGCTGTTCTACCGCAAGGACCTGTTCCGCAAGGTCGGCATCGCCGACGAGCCGAAGACCTGGGACCAGTTTCTCGATGCATGCAAGAAGCTGAAGGCGGCCGGCATCACGCCGATCGCGATCGGCGGCCGCGACGCGTGGACGCTCGCCGGCTGGTTCGACTATCTCGACCTCCGCCTGAACGGCAACGCGTTCCACCAGCAGCTGATGGCCGGCGACGTGCCGTACACCGACCCGCGCGTGAAGAAGGTCTACACGACGTGGAAATCGCTGATCGACTCGGGCTACTTCATCGACAATGCGCTGTCCTACGATCTCGACGGCGCGCAGCCGTTCCTGTTCCAGGGCAAGGCCGCGATGATGCTGATGGGCACCTTCATTGCGGCCGGCTTTCCGCCGAACGCGAAGCAGGAAATGGGCTACTACCGCTTCCCCGTCATCGACCCGAAGGTGCCGACTGCCGAGGACGGCCCGGTCGAATCGCTGCACATCCCGACCAAGGCGAAGAACAAGGCCGACGCGCACACGTTCCTCGCGTTCGTCGAAACGCCCGAGATCGGCGCGAAACTCGCCGAAGGGCTCGGCTCGCTGTCGGCCAACAGCAAGTCGCCCGAGCCGGCCGATCCGATCTCGCGCATCGGCTTCCGGATCCTCGCCGACACGAAGGGCGGCGTCGCGCAGTTCTACGACCGCGACATGACGAAGGAAATGGCCGACGAGGGGATGAAGGGCATGCAGCAGTTCGTCGCGAACCCCGCGCAGCTCGACACCGTGCTCGCGCAACTCGAACAGACCCGCAAGCGGATCTACAAGAAGTGACCGCGTGACCCAACCGGCGGCCGCGCGCCGCCGTGTTCGTTTCAGGAGGCTTGCCGTGTCCAGTCCGACCACGTCCACCCCGCCCGCCGGCACCGCGCCGCCCCCGCGCGGCCCATCCGCCGGCGCGTTGCCCGCGCGCCGCCCGTCGCCCGCCGTGCGGCGGCAACGGCGCGCCGCGTGGCTCTTTCTCGCGCCGGCCTGCGCGATGGTCGCCGTCTATGTGATCTGGCCGATCCTGTCGACGCTGTGGCTGAGCCTGTACAACTGGGACGGGATGACCGAGCGCACCTTCGTCGGCCTCGCGAACTACGCGGAACTGCTGCATGCGCCGACGTTCTACACGGCGCTGCGCAACAACGTGATCTGGCTCGTGTTGTTCATGCTCGCGCCGCCGCTCGGCCTCGCGCTCGCGCTCTACCTGAACCAGGCGGTCGGCGGCATCCGGCTCGTGAAGTCGCTGTTCTTCGCGCCGTTCGTGCTGTCGGGCGTGGTCGTCGGGCTGATCTTCTCGTGGTTCTACGATCCGACCTTCGGGCTGCTCGCGCTCATCGCCGGGCACGGCATCCCGGTGCTCGGCGACGCGCGCTATGCGACCTTCGGCATCGTGTTCGCCGCGCTGTGGCCGCAAACGGCGTACTGCATGATCCTGTACCTGACCGGCCTCACGTCGGTCAACCCGGAACAGATCGAAGCCGCGCGGATGGAAGGCGCGCGCGGCTTCGCGCTGCTGTGGCACGTCGTGCTGCCGCAACTGCGGCCGACCACCTTCATGGCGATCGTCGTCACCGTGATCGGCGCGCTGCGCAGCTTCGACCTGATCTCGGTGATGACGGGCGGCGGCCCGTTCGAGAGCTCGACCGTGCTCGCGTATTACATGTACGACCAGGCGATCAAGTACTACCGGCTCGGCTATTCCGCGTCGATCGCGGTCGTGCTGTTCGCGATCATGCTCGTCTACATCGCGTTCCAGTTGCGCCGCATGCTGCGCAACGAACAGTGACCTTCCGGGAGTTCACTCATCATGTTTCCGACACCCGTTGCCCACTGGAAGCCGGTATCGCGCCGGCTGTACAAGCTGTCGCTGCCCGTCGCGCTCGCGATCTGGCTGCTGCCGATGATCGCCGTGTTCGTCACGTCGGTGCGCTCGACCGAGGAGCTGGTCGAAGGCCACTACTGGGGCTGGCCTCGGCATTTCTCGATGATGGAGAACTATCGCGACGCGCTGACGACGTCGCCGATGCTGCATTACTTCTGGAACAGCGTGCAGATCACGGTGCCGTCGGTCATCGGCTCGATCGCGCTCGCGGCGATGGCCGGCTTCGCGCTCGCGACCTACCGGTTTCGCGGCAATACCGCGCTGTTCGGCACGTTCGTCGCCGGCAACTTCGTGCCCGTGCAGGTGCTGATGATTCCGGTGCGCGACCTGTCGCTGCGGCTTGGCGTGTTCAATACCGTCGAAGCGCTGATCCTGTTTCACGTCGCGTTTCAGACGGGGTTCTGCACGCTGTTCCTGCGCAACTTCATCAAGCAGTTGCCGTTCGAGCTGATCGAGGCGGCGCGCATCGAAGGCGCGGGCGAATGGACGGTGTTCTGGCGAATCGTGCTGCCGCTGATCCGGCCGGCGCTGGCCGCGCTCGCGATTCTCGTGTTCACGTTCGTGTGGAACGATTACTTCTGGGCGCTGTGCCTCACGCAAGGCGACGAGGCCGCGCCGATCACGGCGGGTGTCGCGGCGCTGAAGGGGCAATGGACGACGTCGTGGAACCTCGTATCGGCCGGGTCGATCCTCGCCGCGCTGCCGTCGGTCGCGATGTTCTTCGCGATGCAGAAGCATTTCGTCGCGGGGCTCACGTTCGGCGCGACGAAAGGCTGAACGCGCGCCGGTCGCGTTTTCGCATCTCCCCCTCCGCATCGTGAGGTTGCCCGCTTCGGCGGGCTTTTTTCATGCTTTGCGGATTCGGGTGAGGCCGCTTGGCAACCTGGCTCGTGACCCGGGCTTCCACGCCGTCGACCGATTGAACTCGTCGCTCGCCGGGGCTTGGACGCGCGTGGACGTCAGCGCGCGACTTTGCCCGACGTCGATTCGGCTACGCGTACTTGTCGCCGACCGCACTGCGAATCGGATGGGTGTCGTAGACGATGATCATCCGTCCGATGAGCCCCGCCGTGTCGAACTCGAACACGTCGACGCACTCGAAGCGCGCCACCGAACCGTCTTTCAGGCCCCAGTCGTAGATGAAGTAACCTGTCGCACGTCGAGCCCCGCTCGTGCTGACGCAGATATCGATCGGTGTAATCTTGCTTTCTCCCGATGCGGCAGCGACCTTCGAAAAGAAGGGCTCGGGATACATCCAGCCGAGAAATGGCGAGAAAATCTGCGCGTCCGGCGTGAATAGCGCGCAGATGGCGCCGACATCGCCGCGCTCCAGTTCCCGCAGGTAAGCGCGCACCTGTTCCGTGTAGAGTGATTCCGACGTTGAGCCCAAAATTATCCTCCGATCATTCGTCGACACCCCGTTCATTCGCAAGAACAGGGCATCCGGTAGACGCACGATAGCGACGCACCGATGACCGAACAATCGAAAAATTTGCAATCCGGGTATGCGGCGCATGCATATCCGCTGGCTGACCTGACGCGGCCGCTCCCGCCGTTGGCGGCGATTCAGTCGTTCGTCGCGGCGGCGCAGCTGGGCAGCGTCAGCAAGGCCGCGGATCACCTATGCCGTACGCAAGGCGCGGTGAGCCGCCAGATACAGCAGTTGGAAACGCATTATCGATGCGCACTGTTCGTGCGCCATGTATCGGGGCTGACGTTGACACCGGAAGGCAATGCATTGCTGACGGTCGCGGTCAACGTGCTCACGCAATTGATCCAGCACGCGGATTCCCATGCACGGGCAACCTCGGCGCTCACGTTGAAGTTGCCGTCCACGTTCGCCGTTCGCTGGTTGCTCCCGCGGCTGCCGGACATTCATCGCGCGATGAGCGGGACGGAGCTGCGTATTTCGACATCCGCGGACGACACGCCGGATTTCACGACCTCCGACG
Organism: Burkholderia sp. AU28863; assembly: GCF_002223195.1. Taxonomy (NCBI): domain Bacteria; kingdom Pseudomonadati; phylum Pseudomonadota; class Betaproteobacteria; order Burkholderiales; family Burkholderiaceae; genus Burkholderia; species Burkholderia sp. AU28863. The sequence goes on from NZ_NKFE01000006.1 coordinate 331,496, forward strand.
TCGACGCCATCATCGTGCGCGGCACCGGACAGTGGCCCGGCATGGAAGCGGTACCGCTCTTTTCCGAGCGGCTCACGCCGATGTGCGCGCCCGCGTTGGCGACATCCCTGCGATCCGTTGCCGACCTTGCGCAGCTCGATTTGCTCCATCCCGGGCCCAGCCGCGCAGAGTGGAGATGCTGGCTCGATCACGTGGGAGCGCGCCAGATCGATGCGGGACGTGGGCTCGTATTCGATACCCTCGAATTGACGCTCGCGGCATCGATGGAAGGACACGGCATTGCAATCGGCGACCCGCGAATGGCGAGAGACCGGCTCCGTGCCGGATCGCTGGTGACGCCGTTTGACGAAGTGGTTGAAGACGGCCTTTCCTACTTTCTCGTCTATCCGCCCCAACGGGCGACACAACCGAAAATTCGTGCCCTCGTCGACGTCTTGCTACGACTCGCGCGAGAAGATTGATGGATCGGCACGCGTCCGATACCTGGGTGGGGCCGACACTCAAATGGCCCGCCCAAAGTACCGGCGAATGACAGGCCGGGTCAGAGATCCCCGCGCACTTCACCGGTTCCCAGCGCGCTCCGCTGCCGGTTGACCTCCGCCCACAGTTCATCGCTGTCGTCGTCGCGCAGCACGACCATCCAGTCCAGTTGATCGTCGGTCACGCCGAAGTACGCCAGAATTTCCCGTCGAACCCCATCGATGAACTCGGCGTATTCCGGGGTGGCCTGTGCCCGCGCGTGCAGGGCGTCGTATTCCGCATCGTCCACGCCGCCGCCCTGCTCGTCGATATAGCGCGAGATCCACTGTTCTCGTTCGTGGTCGTAATCGGCCTCGGCGCGCATCGCCTGCACGGCCGTGTAGAAATCCAGCTGGGCAAACGCGGCGATCGCCGCCGTTGTCGCCTCGTCGAATGTCGTCGTCATTCCATCTCTCACTTCAGTCATCGCACTTCATGGGTCACGCGGGAAAGCCGCTATCGCGCGCGGTTGCAGGTCGCGAACGAGAAAACCGGCAGCGCTGTTCCAAACCGTCCGTATGCGTTCACGCCATCGGTTTGTTCGATCGTATCGCGCACGTTGAAAAGGAAAGGATTCAGGCTACCTGGACGGTTTGCCGGATTTGCCGCGACCACCAGCAGATTTGCCAGCAGCCTTCCCCGCCGCCGGCTTGCCGGCCGGTTTGCCGCGCGGCTTGTGCACGCTGAACGGGCTGCCGATGGTGTAGTCCGGGCCTTGACCGGCACCATTGGCCGCCGCGTGCTGCGCCCCAGGCTTGCGCTTGCCTTCGCCACCTTGCGTATGCGGCTTCTTGCCCGACGCCTGCCTGGCCACCGGCACAGCTTGCGGCACCTTCGGTTTCTTCGGCTTTTTGGGTTTCTTGATGATCTGGCCCGTCGCGCTGGTTTCCGGCACGCGGTGTTCGGCTTCGAAACCCGGCTCTTCTTCCCGCCGCAGCGTCTGCCGGATCAGCGCTTCGATTGCGGCCAGTTGCGGCGCCTCATCGGCGCACACGAGCGACACCGCCACACCGCTCGCGCCCGCGCGGCCGGTGCGGCCGATACGGTGCACGTAGTCTTGCGCGACGATCGGCAGATCGACGTTGATCACCAGCGGCAGATCGTCGATATCCAGCCCGCGCGCCGCCACGTCGGTGGCGACCAGCATCTGCACTTCGCCCGTCTTGAAGCGCTCCAGCGCACGCAAACGCGCGGGTTGCGGCTTGTCGCCGTGGATCGTATCGACCGCATAGCCCGCTTTCTCCAGCATGACCGCCAGATAATCGACGCCATTGCGGGTCTTGACGAACACCAGCGCGTGTTCCCAGTTGTTTTGGGCCACCAGATGCATGAAGAGGTCGGGCTTGTTCCGCTTGTCGACCGGTACGACCCACTGCTTGATCTTGCTGGCCGCGGCGTTGGGCGGGCTGACGCTGATGTCGACCGGGCTGCGCAGAATGCCGGCCGCCAGCGTGCGGATTTCGTCGGAGAACGTCGCGGAGAACAGCAGCGTCTGGCGCTTGGCGGGCAACGCGGCAAACACCGCGTCGAGTTCGCGCGCGAAGCCGAGATCGAGCATGCGGTCGGCTTCATCGAGCACCAGCGTTTGCACCTGATCGAACTGCACGGCGTTCTGCCGATTGAGGTCGAGCAAGCGGCCGGGCGTCGCGACGAGCACGTCGACACCCTTGCGCAGCTTCATCATCTGAGGATTGATGCTCACCCCGCCGTAGGCGGCCAGACATCGCAGATCGAGACCCTTCCCGTACTCGACGAAGCTTTGCAGCACTTGCTCGGCCAGTTCGCGCGTGGGCACCAGCACCAGCACGCGCGCACGGTTGCTGGATACCGCCGGGCCGTGTTGGACGAGCCGTTGCAACAGCGGCAGCGCAAAGCCGGCCGTCTTGCCGGTGCCCGTCTGTGCGGCGGCCATGACGTCCTTGCCGCCGAGCACGACGGGAATCGCCTTGGCCTGCACCGGCGTGGGTGTCTGGTAATTGAGGCCCTGCAGATTACGCAGCAACGGCTCGATCAGGCCAAGCGAGGCAAAAGACATGGACGTGTTCCCGGCTAAAACCGCAATTCTAGCGGTTACCGCGTGGGCCAAGCCCCTACCGCTCACGTCCAGCCTTCGAGCCGCAACGTCGAACGCACGAGCCGCTGTTCCTCCTGCTCGATCTCGCGCAGATAGTCGACGCACTGACGGATATGCTCGCTCGCGGCCTTGCGCGCCTGGTCGGGCAGCCGGCCCGTGACCGCGTTGTAAAGCCGCGCATGCTGGCGGTCGATCTGCTTCTTCAGCGGTTCGCGGTGATAGAGGTTGTTCACCGACGCGAACACCGAGCTGAGCAGCAGGTCGGTCAGCGACTGCAGCGTATTGACGAGCACCGGGTTGTGCGACGCCTCGCAGATCGCCAGATGAAACGCGTGGTCGAGCTTCGCGCGCGCGGCGGGATCGAGATCCTGCGCGTCGGCCGCCGTCATTTCCTCGTAGCGGCGCCGGATCAGGATGAAATCGGCCGGCGTGCCGCGCAGCGCCGCGAGCCGGGCGGCCTCGGCCTCGAGCATCCCGCGCACCTCGAACAGGTCGTACAGCGTGCGCGGCTGCGAGCCGAGCAGATGCATCATCGGCGTAATCGCGCGCTGCGGGGTCAGGCTCGCGACGAACGAACCCTTGCCGTGCGTCGTGTCGATGATCCCGCGCGCGTGCAGCAGCTTCATGCCTTCGCGCACGGCCGTGCGCGACACGCCTAGCTTCTCGGTCAGCCGCCGCTCGGAGGGCAGCGCCTGCCCGGCCTTCAGCACGCCGTCGACGATCAACTGCTCGATCCGCTCGGCGACGACGTCGGCCACGCGCCGCGCCGGCCTCTCCCGATCCTGCATTTCCATACTGGTATGACCACTTTGGAAGGACGACGTCGATTTTCGCACAAAGCCTTGTCGTTATTGGGTTTTATCGATCGCTCGACAAACCGCAATCGGTGGCTTTCAAAAAACTGGTACGACCACCTTCAAGACGGCTGGACAGGCCCGCGCGTCCCGCCAAGAATGCCGTCCATCCGGCGTGTCGCGCATCGCGCGGCCAGCTGCCTGGTGGAGACGGAGACACACGATGAGTTTCATCTACGACGAACGGATCGACGGTCCATTGGCGACCATCGACCGCGCCACGCTCGTCGCCGCGCTGCGCGCGGCGGCGCCCGGCCTCGACGTGCTGCACGAACGGGAGGCGTTGAAACCGTTCGAATGCGATGGCCTCGCCGCGTACCGCACGGTGCCGCTCGCGGTCGTGCTGCCCGATACGGTCGACCAGGTGCGCGCGGTGCTGCGCGTCGCGGCCGCGCACCGCGTGCCGGTCGTCGCGCGCGGCGCCGGCACGGGGCTGTCGGGCGGCGCGATGCCGCTCGAAAAAGGCATCCTGCTGGTGATGGCGAAGTTCAACCGGATTCTCGACATCGACCCCGATGCCGGCATCGCGCGCGTGCAGCCCGGCGTGCGCAACCTCGCGATTTCGCAGGCCGCCGCGCCGCACGGCCTCTACTACGCGCCCGACCCGTCGTCGCAGATCGCGTGCTCGATCGGCGGCAACGTCGCCGAGAACGCGGGCGGCGTGCATTGCCTGAAATACGGGCTCACGGTGCACAACATCCTGAAGGTCGAGATCCTGACGATCGACGGCGACACGCTCACGCTCGGCGCCGATGCGCTCGATGCACCGGGCTTCGACCTGCTCGCGCTGTTCACCGGCTCCGAGGGAATGCTCGGGATCGTCACCGAAGTGACCGTGAAGCTGCTGCCGAAACCGCCGAGCGTGAAGGTGCTGATGGCGAGCTTCGACGACGTCGCCGAGGCCGGCGCCGCGGTCGCGCGGATCATCGGTGCGGGCGTGATTCCCGGCGGCCTCGAGATGATGGACAACCTCGCGATCCGGGCGGCCGAGGATTTCATCCACGCGGGCTATCCGGTCGACGCGCAGGCGATCCTGCTGTGCGAGCTCGACGGCGCGGCAACCGATGTCGAAGAAGACGCCGAACGCGTCGCCGCGCTGCTGCGCGACGCGGGCGCAAGCGAGATTCGCGTCGCGCGCGACGAAGCCGAGCGCCAGCGCTTCTGGGCCGGCCGCAAGAATGCGTTCCCGGCGGTCGGCCGGATGTCGCCCGACTATTACTGCATGGACGGCACGATCCCGCGCCGCGAACTGCCGCGCGTGCTCGAAGGGATCGCCGCGCTGTCCGCCGAATACGGGCTGCCGGTCGCGAACGTGTTCCACGCGGGCGACGGCAACATGCATCCGCTGATCCTGTTCGATGCGAACCGGCCCGGCGAGCTCGACCGCGCGGAAGCGCTCGGCGGCAAGATCCTCGCGCTGTGCGTCGCCGTGGGCGGCAGCATTACCGGCGAACACGGCGTCGGGCGCGAGAAGATCAACCAGATGTGCGTGCAGTTCAACGCCGACGAAATCACGTTCTTCCATGCGGTGAAGGCCGCGTTCGATCCGCAGCGCCTGCTCAATCCCGGCAAGAACATCCCGACGCTGCACCGCTGCGCCGAATTCGGCGCGATGCACGTCCATCACGGCAAGCTGCCGTTTCCCGAACTGGAGCGCTTCTGATGCGACGCGAACGCGAACCCGAATCGATCGACGACAGCGCGGCGCTCGTCGCGCAGGTCGACGCGGCGATCCACGATCGCCAGCCGCTGCACATCCGCGGCGCCGGCACGAAGGCGTTCGTCGGCCGGCCGGTCGAAGGCCGCACGCTGGACGTGCGCACGCATCGCGGCGTCGTCTCGTACGACCCGACCGAACTCGTCATCACCGCGCGCGCGGGCACGCCGCTCGCCGAGCTCGACGCGATGCTCGACGCGGCCGGCCAGATGCTGCCGTGCGAGCCGCCGTCGTTCGGCGGCGCGGCGACGGTCGGCGGCATGTTCGCGGCGGCGCTGTCGGGCCCGCGCCGCCCGTGGGCCGGCGCGGCGCGCGACTTCGTGCTCGGCTGCCGCGTGATCACCGGCCACGCGAAGCATCTGCGCTTCGGCGGCGAGGTGATGAAGAACGTCGCGGGCTACGACGTGTCGCGGCTGCTCGCCGGCAGTTTCGGCTGCCTCGGCGTCGTGACCGAGGTATCGCTGAAGGTGCTGCCGAAGCCGCGTGCGACCGGCGATCTCGCGTTGACGCTCACGGCGAGCGAAGCCGTGCGACGCGTCGCCGCGTGGCGGCGCGCGGGGCTGCCGCTCGCGGGCGCATGCCACGCGGACGGCGTGCTGCGCGTGCGGCTCGAAGGCGGCGACGGCTCGGTGAAGGCCGCGCGCGACACGATCGGCGGCGACCGCATGGACGACCGCGACGACGCGTTCTGGGCACGTCTGCGCGACCTGTCGCTGCCGTTCTTCGACGATCCGCGCCCGCTGTGGCGCGTGTCGGTGCCGGCCGCCGCGCCGCTCGACGCGCTCGCGGGCGCGCAGCTCGTCGACTGGGGCGGCGCGCAGCGCTGGCTGAAGACCGACGCCGCGCCGGCCGACGTGCAGCGCTTCGCCGCGCAGTGCGGCGGCCACGCAACCTGCTACACGCCGGGCACGACACAGGAGCCGTTCCAGCCGCTGCCGCCGGCGCTGCTGCGCGTGCACCGGCAACTCAAGGTCCAGCTCGACCCGCACGCGATTTTCAATCCCGGCCGGCTCTACGCCGACTTCTGACGCCAACCCGACTTCGACCCGCCGATGCAAACCAACCTCAGCGAAGCAAGCAAGGCCCTCGCCCGGGCCGACGAAGCGGAAGCGATCCTGCGCGCATGCGTGCACTGCGGCTTCTGCAATGCGACCTGCCCGACCTACCAGGTGCTCGGCAACGAGCTCGACGGGCCGCGCGGCCGCATCTACCTGATCAAGCAGTTGCTCGAAGGCGAGCCGTGCGGCGAACGCACGCAACAACATCTCGACCGTTGCCTGACGTGCCGCAACTGCGAAACGACCTGCCCGTCCGGCGTGCGCTATCACACGCTGCTCGACATCGGCCGCGCGGAAGCCGAGAAGCGCGCGCGGCGGCCCACGCGCGAGCGCCTGCTGCGTGCGGGGTTGCGTCACGTGGTGCCGCGTCCGGCGGCGTTCGCCGCGCTGCTGAAGGCCGGCCGCGCGCTGCGCCCGCTGCTGCCCGGCACGCTGCGGGACAAGATCCCGGCCGCGGTGCCCACGGCCGCGCCGCGCCCGGCCGTGCGTCATGCGCGGCGCATGCTGATGCTCGAGGGTTGCGTGCAGCCGTCGCTGTCGCCGAACACGAATGCGGCCGCCGCACGCGTGCTCGACCGGCTCGGCATCAGCGTGACGCCGGCGCGCGAAGCCGGCTGCTGCGGCGCGACCGAATATCACCTGAACGCGCAGGACGCGGGCCTTCAGCGCGCACGCCGCAACATCGACGCGTGGTGGCCCGCGATCGAGGCCGGCGCGGAAGCGATCGTGCAGACCGCGAGCGGCTGCGGCGCGTTCGTGAAGGAATACGGCGACCTGCTGCGCTCCGACCCCGTCTATGCGGAGAAGGCGCGGCGCGTCAGCGCACTCGCGCGCGATCTGGCCGAAGTGATCGCGGCGGAGCCGCTCGACGCGCTCGCCGATGCGACGCCACGGCGCGTCGCGGTCCACTGCCCGTGCACGCTGCAGCACGCACAGCGCCTCGGCGGCGCGGTGGAACGCATCCTGACGCGGCTCGGCTTCGATCTGACGAATGTCGCCGACGGCCATCTGTGCTGCGGCTCGGCCGGCACCTATTCGCTGACGCAGCCCGCACTCGCGACGACATTACGCGACAACAAGCTCGATGCGCTCGAAGCCGCGCAGCCGGACCTGATTGTCACCGCCAACGTCGGCTGCCAGACTCACCTGAACGGCGCGGGCCGCACGCCCGTGCGCCACTGGATCGAGCTCGTCGACAACCGGCTGGTCGACTGACCGCCTATTCCGGAGGAAAGCCATGCAAACGAAACCCGAACTCGAACTGGCCGATGCCGAGCGCATGCTCGCCGCGGCCCGCGCGGAAGCGGAACGCCACGGCTGGGCCGTGTCGATCGCCGTCGTCGACGATGGCGGCCACCTGCTCGCGTTCGCGCGGCTGAACGGCGCATCGCCGGCCAGCAGCGCCATCGCGCAGGACAAGGCGCGCGCGGCGGCGCTCGGCCGTCGCGAGACGAAGGCGTATGAGGATATGATCAACGGTGGCCGCACCGCGTTCCTGAGCGCGCCGCTGACGGGGTTGCTCGAAGGCGGCGTGCCGGTCACGGTCGACGGCCGGATTGCAGGCGCGATCGGTGTGTCTGGCGTAAAGTCCGAACAGGACGCGCAGATCGCCCGCGCCGGTACACAAAGCGTCGTGGCATAGGGCCTGTTCACGCTAATAACGGGCTTGCGAACGTGCCTTTCCGCCCGCAGGGCAAGGAGTAAGGAGCGCCGTTTGGCCGTGCCAAACAAGCGACGCACGACGCCGCCATGCGGGCGGAAAGGCACGTTCCCCATTTGGAAAAATGCATTCGTGGGGCCTGCGCAAGCCCGTTATTAGCGTGAACAGGCCCTACAGCCAACGCGCGCGCGTTTTTCAATTCCCCGGGAGGAATCACGATGATCGACCAAGCAGGACTGCAAGTCGCGCCAGCGCTGAGCCAGTTCATTGAAAACGAAGCGCTGCCGGGCACCGGCATCGACAAGGCCGCGTTCTGGAGCGGTTTCTCGGCGCTGGTGCACGACCTCGCGCCGCGCAACCGCGCACTGCTCGCCGAGCGCGACCGCCTGCAGCAGGAACTCGACGCGTGGCATCGCGCGCACCCGGGCCCGGTACGCGACCATGCCGCGTATCGCGCGTTCCTCGAACAGATCGGCTACCTCGTGCCGGTCCCGTCGAACGTCGCGGCAGCCACCGCGAACGTCGACAGCGAGATCGCCACGCAGGCCGGCCCGCAGCTCGTCGTGCCGCTGTCGAACGCGCGCTATGCGCTGAACGCCGCGAACGCCCGCTGGGGCAGCCTGTACGACGCGCTGTACGGCACCGACGCGCTGCCCGAAGACGGCGGCGCCGAACGCACCGCGGCCTACAACCCGACGCGCGGCCAACGCGTGATCGACTATGCGCGCAACGTGCTCGACAACGCGGCGCCGCTCGCGAGCGGCTCGCACCGCGACGTGCTGCGCTACCGCGTGCAGGACGGCCAGCTCGCGGTCGAAACCGCGAAGGGCAACGTCGCGCTCGCGCAGCCGGCGCAGTTCGTCGGCTACCAGGGCGCGGCCGATGCGCCGTCCGCGATCCTGCTGAAGCACAACGGCCTGCATCTCGAGATCCAGATCGACGCGTCGACGCCGATCGGCCGCGCCGATCTCGCGAACGTGAAGGATGTCGTGCTCGAAGCGGCGGTCAGCACGATCATCGACTGCGAGGATTCGGTCGCGGCGGTCGACGCCGACGACAAGGTCCAGCTCTACCGCAACTGGCTCGGCCTGATGCAGGGCACGCTCGTCGAGGAAGTCGCGAAGGGCGGCAAGACGTTTACGCGCCGCCTGAACGCCGATCGCGAGTACACGACGCCGGCCGGCGGCACGCTGTCGCTGCACGGCCGCTCGCTGCTGTTCGTGCGCAACGTCGGCCACCTGATGACCAACGGCGCGGTGCTCGATCGCGACGGCAACGAGATTCCGGAAGGGATCCTCGACGGCGTCGTCACGACGCTGTGCGCGCTGCACGACCTGAAGGCGAAGCGCAACTCGCGCACGGGCTCGATCTACATCGTGAAGCCGAAGATGCACGGCCCGGCCGAAGTCGCGTTCGCCGACACGCTGTTCGCGCGCATCGAGGATCTGTACGCGCTGCCGCGCAACACGCTGAAGATGGGCATCATGGACGAGGAGCGCCGCACCAGCGTGAACCTCGCCGCGTGCATCGCGGCAGCCGCCGCGCGCGTCGCGTTCATCAACACCGGCTTCCTCGACCGCACCGGCGACGAGATGCACACCGCGATGGAAGCGGGCCCGATGATCCGCAAGGGCGACATGAAATCGTCGGCGTGGATCCAGTCGTACGAGCGCAACAACGTGCTCGCGGGCCTGTCGGCCGGCCTGCGCGGCCGCGCGCAGATCGGCAAGGGCATGTGGGCGATGCCGGACCTGATGCATGCGATGCTCGAGCAGAAGATCGCGCATCCGCGCGCCGGCGCGAACACCGCCTGGGTGCCGTCGCCGACCGCCGCGACGCTGCACGCGCTGCACTACCACCTCGTCGACGTGCAGGCCGTCCAGCAGGAACTCGAAAAGACACCGTACGCGAGCGAGCGCGACGCGCTGCTCGAAGGGCTGCTGACCGTGCCGGTCGTCGAACGCGCCGCGTGGAGCGAGGCCGAGATCCTGAGCGAGGTCGAGAACAACGCGCAAGGCATCCTCGGTTACGTCGTGCGCTGGGTCGAACAGGGCGTCGGCTGCTCGAAGGTGCCGGACATTCACGACGTCGGCCTGATGGAAGATCGCGCGACGCTGCGCATTTCGAGCCAGCACATCGCGAACTGGCTGCGCCATGGCGTGATCACCGAGGCGCTCGTGCTCGACGTGTTCAAGCGCATGGCCCGCGTCGTCGACCAGCAGAACGCGGGCGACCCGAACTATCGCCCGATGGCGCCCGGCTACGACCAGTCGACCGCGTTCAAGGCCGCGTGCGCGCTCGCGCTGCAAGGCACGTCGCAGCCGAGCGGCTATACCGAGCCGCTGCTGCATCGGTTCCGGCTCGCGTTCAAGGCGCAACAGCAGGGCGCCTGAACCCGCGCATGCGGGCTCGCCCGCATGCCGGGCGCCGGTCGTACGCCGATCTTGCAAAACGGGCAGCCCGCGCGGCTGCCCGTTCTCATATTCGCGGGCACCCTGCCGTTGAAACCGATAATCGGTACATGTCGCACGCTTTCGCGTGCGGTGCTCGCCCGGCGTTAATCCCCGTGCGTCCGCGGCCGTACGCCGCGCGACGTTTTCCGCGCTGCCGCAAAGCCTTGCGCGGCAACGCTCCGCCCGATATTTGCAAGCCCGGGATTACGCTGAAATTTGATCCCGATCAATGGGTTGCAACATTTTCCGCGCGCGCAAACACGCGCGTTATACTCCGTTCAATTCACGTCGCGATTCGTCAGATGGTCGAATTGCAGCAGACGTTACCTGTGAATACCCGGTTTATCGGTTTCTCGGGCCGCGATTGTCGATAATCGGTGCCCGGTTTCTCCGCTGAACGGAAGGCTGGCACGGGAAGGGCGCGCACCGGATCGCCACCGGTAGTCATACGAACAATCGCATCGGCCCGCCGCCCGGCGACGATGCCCCCGATCCACGGACCATGGCAGAAACCGACTACGCAATGCCCAGCGAATCCGGCGTGACGAGCCGTGTCGCCGCTCATCTGCGCCGGTCCCTCCTGCCGCACCTGATCTTCTATACGGGGCTGCTGATCGCGCTGATCCTGCTGCTGCTGTGCGGGATCGTGCTGTACGAAGGCCGCATCGACGCGCGCGACCGCTCGCGCAGCATGCAGCAGAACCTCGCGCTGATGGCGTCGTGGGACATCGAGCGCAACATCGAGATCTATTCGCTGTCGCTGCAGGCGGTCGTCGAAGGCGCGAACGACCCGGCGGTGACCCGGCTGCCGATGGCGCTGCGCCGCCAGGTGCTGTTCGACCGCGCGACGACCGCCAAGTACCTCGGCGGCATCTACGTGCTCGACGCGAAAGGCGACATCGCGGTGGACGGCATGAGCGACGTGCCGCGCAAGGCCAACTTCGCCAACGAACCGTACTTCACCGTGCACCGCGACAACCCCGACGTCGGCCTGTACGTCAGCCCCCCGTATCACTCGCGGCTGCGCGGCGGCTCGCCGAGCATCGCGCTCAGCCGGCGGATCACGCGGCCCGACGGATCGTTCGGCGGCGTCGCGGTGATGTCGATCCGGCTCGAATATTTCCAGAACCTGTTCTCGCGCCTGTCGCTCGGCGATCGCGGCTCGGTCGCGCTGATCAACACGGATGGCAGGATGGTCGCGCGCGAGCCGTACGACCCCAAGATCGTCGGCCGCGACATCAGCCGCGCGAGCACGTTCCGGCACTTCATGACCGCCAACGAAGGCAGCTTCGCCGATACCGCGACGATCGACGGCGTGCGGCGCCTGTACGTGTTCCGGCACCTCGAGCACCTGCCGCTCATCGTCATGGTCGCGCGCTCGGAAGCGGACACCTACGCCGCGTGGTACGACCGTGCGATTCCGATCGGCTCCGCGATGGTCGCGCTCGCGATCGGCTTCGTCGGCCTGTCGCTGCTCCTCGACGTGCAACTGCGCAAACGCCATCGCGCGGAAACCGAGCTGCAGGCGCTCGCACGCACCGACGGCCTGACGGGTCTCGACAACCGCCGGATGCTCGACGTCACGCTCGCGCGCGAATGGCGCCGCGCCGCGCGCTCGCAACATGCGCTGTCGCTGCTGTTCATCGACGTCGACGACTTCAAGCGCTACAACGACACGCAGGGCCACCAGGCCGGCGACGACGCACTCGCCGCGGTCGGCCACTGCATCGCCGGCTGCCTGCGCCGCCCGGCCGACTATGCGGCGCGCTACGGCGGCGAGGAATTCGTCGTCGTGCTGCCGGACATCGATACGGACGGCGCGGTGACGATCGCCGAAACCATCCGCACGGGCATCCTCGATCTCGGCATCCGGCACGACGCAGGCACGGTCGGCCGCCTGACGGTGAGCATCGGCGTGACGACCAGCTATCCCGAACACGACGACAACATCCAGGCCGCGCTGAAGCGGGCCGACGATGCGCTGTATCGGGCGAAGGAAGGCGGGCGCAACCGCATCGCCGTGCAGGCGGCCACGTCGCCCGACACTCGCGAATCGCGGCGCGCCTGAGCGCACGGGCAGCGGCGGGACGGCCGCCGCCGCCCGCATGCAAAATCGCCGACAATACCGGCTCGATATGCCACCGCGCCGATGCGCCCGGCCTGCGCGCCTAGCCGGCCGCGCCTAGCCGCCCGCGCAGGCCGGCCGCTTCGCACCACCATGAGACTCAAGGCAAAGATCTTCCTTCTGGCCATCGTGCCGTTCCTGCTCGCGATCGCCGGCATCGGCTTCGGCGTGCGCCAGCAGGCGACGTCGCTCGCGCGCACGCAGCACGCGACGATCCAGGCCGCGTACCTGTCGAGCAAGGAAGTCGAGCTGAAGCACTACGTCGAGCTCGCGACGAGCGCGATCATGCCGCTCTACGACGCGAGCGGCCGCAATGCGCGCGACGACGCGCTGCTGCGCACGCAGGCCCTCGCGATGCTGCAGAAGATGGATTTCGGCCCCGACGGCTATTTCTTCGTCTACGACCTGCACGGCAATTCGCTGATGCATCCGCGCGAGCCCGAACGCGTCGGCCACAATTTCTGGTCGATGCGCGACCCGCAGGGCGCGCTCACGATCCAGAAGCTGATCGGCGCGGCGTCGCAGGGCGGCGGCTACGTACGTTACGCATGGCAGCGGCCGTCGACGGGCCGCGTCGCGCCGAAGCTCGGCTACGTCGTCGCGCTCGAGCGCTGGGGCTGGATGGTCGGCACCGGCATCTATCTCGACGACGTCGACACCGCGCTGCAGCGCATCGATGCGCGCGCGTCCGCGAACATCGAGCGCACGATGAGCTGGCTCACCGCGATCGCGCTCACCGGCGCGGCGGCGATCGCCGTGTGCGCGCTGGTACTGAACGTCAGCGAGTCGCGCAGCGCAGACGCGAAGCTCAAGCTGCTCGCGCAGCGCGTCGTCGAATCGCAGGAGCAGGAGCGCGCGCGGCTGTCGCGCGAACTGCACGACGGGATCAGCCAGATGATGGTGTCCGCGAAGCTGATGCTCGAATCCGCGCTTGCGCGCTTCGAGCGCGGCACGTCGCGCGTGCCCGAAGCCGAACAGGCGCTCGCGTCGGGCGTCGGGCGGCTCGGCGACACGCTGCGCGAAGTCCGACGCATCTCGCACGCGCTGCGCCCGTCGATGCTCGACGATCTCGGCCTCGCGGCCGCGCTCGAGCAACTCGTGCGCGAGCTGGGCGCGGAAAGCGGCATCGACATCGGTTACACGCAGGTCGCGCACGGCGGCACGCGGCCGCTGCCCGAAGCCGTCAACACCGCGCTGTTCCGGATCGCGCAGGAAGCGCTGAGCAACATCGTGCATCATGCACGGGCGTCGCGCGCGGCCGTCACGCTCGACGTCGGCGCACAATCCGTCACGCTGACCATCGCCGACAACGGCTGCGGCTTCGACGCCGAACGCTCGCAGGCCGACGCGCGCCGCGGCATCGGCCTGCGCAACATGCGCGAGCGCCTCGACGCGCTCGACGGCACGCTGACGATCACGTCGCAGGTCGGCCATACCGTCGTGGCCGCGCGCGTGCCGCTGCGGCGCGCCGCCGCCTGAGCACGCACACCCTACCCGGAGACCTTTGCCCATGAGCGCCCCCGATACCGCCCGGCCCGCCGCGCGACTGCTGCTCGTCGACGATCACCCGCTCGTGCGCGACGGCTTGCGGATGCGGCTCGAAGCGGCCGACCTGTCCGTGGTCGGCGAGGCCGGCAACGCGGACGAGGCGCTCGCGCTGGCCGCATCGCTCGAACCCGATCTCGCGCTGATGGACGTCGGCATGAACGGAATGAACGGCATCACGCTCGCGGGCGTGTTCCATGAGCGTTTTCCGGGCATTCGCGTGCTGATGCTGTCGATGCACGACAACATCGAGTACGTGACGCAGGCGGTGCGCGCCGGCGCGAGCGGCTACCTGCTGAAGGATTCGCCCGCGAGCGAGATCGTCCGCGCGATCGGCGTGGTGCTGGCCGGGCAGACCTTCTTCAGCGAAGGGCTGGCCGCGCGGATGATCCAGGCCAGCGCGACGGCATCGCCGCTGGACCGGCTGACGCCGCGCGAGCGCGACATCCTCGACGCGCTGGCCGAAGGGCTGTCGAGCAAGCAAATCGCGCAACAGACGGGGCTGTCGGTGCGCACGGTCGAGACGCACCGGCTCAACCTGAAACGCAAGCTGGAGATCGAAGGGCAGGCCGAGCTGATCAAGTTCGCGGTCGAGCATCGGCGGCGGTAGGCGCGAACTCGGATTGCTCGCGCGACGCGCAATTCACTTTCAAATTTCATACTTGTCCAATCGACCTCACCCTGGGGCGATGGAATTCTTTCGCTTGCCGAAACGAGCACCGTGCTCGTGATTCGCATGACACGCGTGAACTCGTCATGCGGCCCCCGGCATCACCGGCTGATATCGGTGACCTGGATCGAGGAGCGAAATCATGATGCGCCGTATCGCCGTTGTCGGTGACACGCTGGAAACCGGCGGACACATTTTCGCCTACGCAGGGCCGCCGTTCACGTTTGGCGACGCTGGCCATCAGGTTGCGCTGATCGGCGGCCTCGCGTTCTGCGAAGCGTGTGAAAGCACCGGCCGGATCGCCAAGATGGGCGGCCCCAAGCGCATTGAATTCATGGGTGAGACGGCGGCCGACGGCGACATCGTTCAATGTCGATGCTCGTCACCACCGCGCATCGTCGCGCTGCTCTCCGGCAATTCATGGTGCGACGACCAGGCGGAAGCGGCAGGCATCGTTACTTCCGGACTGAACCGGGCAGGCAATGCCACGAGCTTAGCCGCAGGTGCCTACGACGAATGCGTCCGCGCCGTCGGAAACGGCGCGTCACCAGACTATCCCTACATCATCGAAACATCGGACGGGCGCATTCATTCAGGCAGGCTCGACAGCACCGGGTGCCTGCCGCGCATCCATACGACCGACAGCGACGAGTACACGGTCTATTGGGGCGACGAAGCGCTCGCGAGATCGGACGGAGACGCTTAATGCCGAACGGAAAAACAGTCGTCAGGACGACCGCCGTGCAAAACTCGTACAAGGAAGTCGAGCTGAAGTCGGTGACGTTTTCCGAGCTGTGGAAGAACTACGCTCACGGCAACCCGTACGATGATCCGAACGGACAGTACAAGAACCAGTGTGCGATCCGGATGAGCATGACGCTGCACAAGGTCGGCATCGCAATGAAGTCGTTTTCGCAGAAGTGGGTTCGGCCGATGCCAGGCAAACCGGCGCTGGGCCGCCTTCTGATCGACGGCAAACCGACCGCGACTCGCGCATACGAGTTTGCGGAGTGGTTGAAGCTGCGGCCGATCGCGGGAGTACTGGCCCCCGAGAACATCACGGGCCCGAATTGGGCGAGTAGGGTATCCGGTCGGACCGGAATCATATTCTTCGACGGCTATTGGCTTCAGGATGGCGACTCACCGGACAACTTGAGCGGCGGTCACGTCGACCTCTGGAACGGGAGCAAACTCACCGGCTTCGGATCAGGCGTGCGGATCTCATGGAATATAGTCCTACCGGGCATCTGGTCGGATTTCCGAAATTCGAAAACCATCTTGTTTTTTCCCGTCAAATGAAACTCGTGACTGTGGTAGCAGGCGCACTTGTCGGTGGAGCGCTCGCGACAATGTTCTGCTGGGGAGCGCTCTACGTGTACGGGGCATTCGTCCTGCATGGCAAGGGAAGCCTCTTCGACACGGACCCGGAGATCGCGAATCTATTTTTCGTCACATGGGGCGGATTGATTTTAATTTTCGCAATGGCCGGCGCAATTGTCGTGACTCGCAGGAAATCCCGTTAGCCAACGGATTACCCCTACGATGCTGTTTTTTCTCGCTTCGTATGTGATTCGCTGAGTCAGCCTACTCGCCGTAGCCACCCTCGTTCGACCGACCTACGAATAGAAAAGGCGCCCGAAGGCGCCTTCCTTGCATCCGAACAACGCGCAACAGCCGTCAGTTCGTCCGCGAATTGTGCTTCTGCAGATACGCGATCAGCCCGTCGATCCCGCCCGCCGCGAGCTGGCTCTTGAACTGGCCCTGGTAGACCTGGATCAGCCACGCGCCCGACATGTCGATGTCGTAGATCTTCCAGTCGTTGCCGACCTTGCCGAGACGATAGCCGACCGACTGGCTGTCGCCCGGCGTCGTGACCGTCGACTGCACGAGCGCATCGGCGCCCGACGCGCCGCCGGCCTTGAACGAGAACTTCGCGTCCTGGTTGCCGAGCTGCGCGAGCGACGCGGCGTAGGTGCGCGTCATCAGCAACCGGAACTGCTTGTACAGCTCCTGCTGCTGTTGCGGCGTGGCCTGCTTCCACGCGTCGCCGACCGCGATGCGGGTCGTGCGCTCGAAGTTGGTCACGGGCAGGAAGCGCTGCTCGACGACCTGCGTGATCTTCGCCATGTCACCGCCGCGCGCGGCCGGATCGGCCTTCATCGCATTGACGGTGCCCTCGACCGCCGTGCGGACGATATCGACCGGCGCGCTCTGCGCGAAAGCGGAAACCGACACGGCGGCCGCCGCGACGAAAGCAAACAGATGACGTTTCATACGAATTTCGCACTCGATGGGAAAAAACGGCCGGCTCTTTGCATCGGCCGGTGGAGCAAAGTATACCGGGCCTGCCGCCGCGTTGCCGCGCGGTGACCGACTGTTACCTTTCAGCGTCGTTTGTCACAGGCGCTTGGCGGCGCGTCGACGCATCGCCGCGGCGATTATGTAAATATCTGCATACAAACAACCTGGCGGCGCGATCCGATTGCCACGCCGGGAGCAAATATCCTTCCCGCCCCGATTCTCCGCAACGTCACGACCGTCGCCGCGCTGCGCCGGTATACTTGGCTACTTTGCCCTAGCCAGCCGCTCCCCACCGCCACATGGTGACATCTCTCATCGTCCGACTCGTTGCGTGGTCGGTGCGCCGCCCCGTCTGGGTCGTCGTCCTGTCGCTCGTCATCGCCGCCTGCAGCGGCGTCTACGTCGCGCAGCATTTCAAGATCAACACCGACATCAGCAAGCTCGTCGATGCGGAACCGCAATGGGCCGCGCTCGGCCAGGCGGTCGACAAGGCGTTCCCGCAACGCAACGGCACGATCCTCGCGGTCGTCGAGGCGCCCGCGCCCGAATTCGCGACGGCCGCCGCGCATGCGCTGACCGAAGCGCTGCAGAAGGACGCCGACGCCGGCCGCATCGGCCCGGTCGCCGAACCGGGCGGCGGCCCGTTCTTCGAGCACAACGGGCTGCTGTTCCTGTCGCCGCAGGAGGTCTCGGATACGACCGCGCAGCTCGCGAGCGCGCGCCCGCTCGTCAACGAACTCGCGAAGAACCCGAGCCTCACCGGCCTCGCCACCACGCTGTCCACCACGCTCGGCCAGCCGCTCCTCACCGGCCAGGTGAAGCTGCCCGCGATGGCGAAGCTGCTCGCGCGCAGCGCGGCGACGGTCGACGACGTGCTGGCCGGCAAGCCGGCCGCGTTCTCGTGGCGCGCGCTGGTCGACAACGACGCCGCGCGGCAGCCCGCGCGCGCGTTCGTCACCGTGCAGCCGGTGGTCAACTACGGTGCGCTAAAGGCCGGCGCGGCAACGAGCCAGGTGATCCGCGACGCGGCCCGCTCGCTCGACCTCGAAAAGCGCTACGGCGCGGCCGTGCGCCTGACCGGCGAACAGCCGCTCGCCGACGACGAATTCGCGTCGGTCGAAGACGGCGCCGCGCTCAACGGCGTGCTCACGCTGCTCGCCGTGCTCGTCATCCTGTGGCTGGCGCTGCGCTCGAAGCGGATGATCGGCTCGGTGCTCGTCACGCTGTTCGTCGGCCTCGTCGTGACGGCCGCGCTCGGCCTTGCGATGGTCGGCTCGCTGAACATGATCTCGGTCGCGTTCATGGTGCTGTTCGTCGGCCTCGGCGTCGACTTCTCGATCCAGTACGGCGTGAAGTACCGCGAGGAACGCTTCCGCGACGAGCGCATCGACCACGCGCTGATCGGCGCCGCGCACTCGATGGGCATGCCGCTCGCGCTCGCCACCGCGGCCGTCGCCGCGAGCTTCTTCTCGTTCATCCCCACTGCGTATCGCGGCGTGTCCGAGCTCGGCCTGATCGCGGGCGTCGGCATGTTCGTCGCGCTGCTGACCACGCTCACGCTGCTGCCCGCGCTGCTGCGCCTGTTCGCGCCGCCGGGCGAATCGAGGACGCCGGGCTTCCCGTGGCTCGCGCCGGTCGACGATTACCTCGATCGCCATCGCAAGCCGATCCTGATCGGCACGCTGACGGTCGTGATCGGCGCGCTGCCGCTGCTCGCGTTCCTGCATTTCGACTTCAACCCGCTGCACCTGAAGGACCCGAACAGCGAATCGATGGCGACGCTGCTCGCGCTGAAGGATTCGCCGGAAGCCGCCGTCAACGACGTCACGCTGCTCGCGCCATCGCTCGCGCAAGCCGACGCGGCCGCGAAGCGCCTCGACGCGCTGCCCGAAGTCGGCCGCACGACCACGCTGTCGACCTTCATCCCCGCCGACCAGCCGGCCAAGCGCGCGGCGATCGCCGTGGCCGCGAGCGAACTGCTGCCCGCGCTGACGCAGCCGGCCGCGCCGCCCGCGACCGACGCGCAACGCGTGGCCGCGCTCAAGCGCGTGTCGGATCTGCTGAGCTATGCGGCCGAGGATCACCCCGGCCCGGGCGCCGCGGCCGCGCAGCACCTGTCCGCGTCGCTCGCGAAGCTCGCCGCCGCCGACAGCGCGACGCGCGACCGTGCCGAACGCGCGTTCTCCGATACGCTGCGCATCGCGCTCAACCAGCTCGCCGCGCTGCTGCAGCCGCAGGACATCACGCGCGAATCGCTGCCGCCGCAGATCGTGCGCGACTGGGTCGCGCCGGACGGCCACTCGCTCGTGCAGATCTCGCCGAAGGTGCCGAAGGGCGTCGACCCGGGCGACGACACGATGCTGCGCCGTTTCGCCAAGGCCGTGAAGGCGGCGGAACCGGGCGCGACCGGCGGGCCGATCTCGATCCTGCATTCGGCCGACACGATCATCAACGCGTTCCTGCACGCGGCGCTGTGGTCGATCATCTCGATCACGGTCCTGCTGTGGGTCACGCTGCGCCGCTTTGGCGACGTGCTGCGCACGCTGGTGCCGCTGCTCGTGTCGGGCATCGTGACGCTCGAGATGTGCGTCGTGCTCGGCATGTCGCTGAACTTCGCGAACATCATCGCGCTGCCGCTGATGCTCGGCGTCGGCGTCGCGTTCAAGGTGTATTTCGTGATGGCATGGCGCGCGGGGCAGACGGGGCTGCTGCATTCGAGCCTCACGCACGCCGTGCTGTTCAGCGCCGCGACGACGGCGACCGCCTTCGGCAGCCTGTGGCTGTCGCACCATCCGGGCACGTCGAGCATGGGCAAGCTGCTCGCGCTGGCCCTGACCTGTACGCTGATCGGCGCCGTGGTGTTCCAGCCCGTCCTGATGGGCAAACCGCGCGTCAAACGCGCCAAGAACCAATCGCAAGGAATCAATGAATAAGGTGCGAATCATTGCGGCGACCGTCGCCGCCAGCGCGATGCTGACCGGCTGCGCGACGGGACCGAACCGCAATCCCAACGACCCGCTCGAGCCGATGAACCGGGCGATGTACAAGTTCAACGACACGGTCGACACGAACATCGCCCAGCCGATCGCGAAGGGCTACCAGAAGGTCACGCCGACGCCGGTGCGCACTGCGATCAGCAACTTCTTCTCGAACCTCGGCGATCTCGGCAACATGGCGAACAACCTGCTGCAGTTGCGCATCACCGATGCGACGCAGGATCTGATGCGCGTGGCGATGAACTCGCTGTTCGGCGTCGCCGGCCTGATCGACATCGCGACGCCGGCCGGGCTGCCGAAGCATCACCAGGATTTCGGGCTGACGATGGCGCGCTGGGGCATGCCGTCCGGCCCGTACCTCGTGCTGCCCGTGTTCGGGCCGAGCACGATCCGCGACGGCGTCGGCCGCGCGGTGGACGTGCGCTTCAACCTGCTGAACTACATCGAGCCGGCCGCGCGCAATCCGATGTACATCGCGCAGTTCATCAGCGCGCGCTCGGACCTGCTCGGGGCGACCGACCTGTTGAAGCAGGCCGCGCTGGATCCGTATTCGTTCGTCCGCGATGCGTATCTGCAGCAGCGCAAGTCGCTGACGTATCGCGGCCAGTCGGCATCGGCCGCGGCACCGAACTACGCGGAGCCGGGTGAAGCGGGCGCGGTGCCGGCGGCCACGCCGACCACGCCGGGCGGCTTGCCGAACTATGAGGATCCGGGCGAGTCGGGCGGCGCATCGGGCGCGGCGCCGAACAACACGCCGGCCGCGCCGGGCCTGCCGCAGTACGACGATCCGGGTGCGGATAATGCGATGCCGGCGAGTGCGCCTGCTGCGGCACCGGTCCCGGCATCGTCGGGTGCCACGACGGCGCAGGCTGCTGATGGCGCGTCCATCGCGCCGGCCAAGCCGGCCAGCCAACCCGTCGCGCAATAACGTCACGCGACACGGAGCAGGACAAGTTGAGGAGCGCCGCAAAATACGCGGCGCTCTTTTTTTATGCGCCACCGTTGCGACGAGCGTCGCTCATTCATACGGTGCCGTAATCCAGGGGCCGACACCTCAGGGTGCCCACGCGGCCTCGTTATCTAGCATTCTCCAAAATCGCCAAGCCCATAAGTACAAGCAAACGGGTCGTGCCAGTTGTTATTTTTATAATAAAGCGTCACGGCATCGCCTCTCGTGAAGATAAATGTAGCAACGCCGCTTGAAGATAGATCCCACTTCCCCGAACTACCGTCATCGAATTTCAAAGTCCCAGATGCATAACACGAAGAATACCGTTCATGAGAAAACATATACCCCTCAACCGGATAAGCCCTTGAGAAGAAATTTCTCACCTGTTCAACAGTGGGTCGAAATTTTCTACAGACGTCCACTGCATCACCCTCTCTGCTCCTACCGGATTCGATTATCTCGATAGCTTTCACCCCTCTCGCCTGAGAGGAGGAACAGAACAAAAAAACACAACCAAGGAGGAACGATTTACACATCAATCCCATTTTGCAGTCCCCGCCTCAGTTTTCATCTTGTGCGACACCTCAGGATGTTTGTATATCTCGGAAAAAGACACTCCCAGAGTTTCGCAAAGCTCCTTCACAAGCCACCTCAATGAATCATTTTGCTCGGCATTTACTATTTCGTATACTTTCGTTTCCCTGTCCATGCGACCGACGATTTCTATACCAATAGAGTCCGTATTCCCCGGATATCTATCAGGAAAAGCCTTCCCGTACTCCACTCGTGATAATTTTGCATACTTCCCTGCCATATCAGACATCTTCTTAAATTCGGATGGACTACACTTCCTTTCCATAAGACACCGAGATTTAAGCAATCCAACATGGTTGGTTCTCTTGTACACTGAAGCAGTTTGATAAATGGCTCCGCTCTTGTCTATGAGGAAGTGCGCTCCGTTCGCCCCCGTTTCCGCATAGCTATTGAACGCACTATTCGCCGTGGTTCCGTCCGTTTGGTGAACAACGATTCCATTCACTTTAGCCATCTGACTGCGTTCAATTGTCGAAAAAATCTTGACCTTGACGCGCTCGGCATCAACGTGGCCTTGTTTTGAAATAAACAGCATCGCACCTCCGACCGTTAAATAGCCTTATTAGCCTTGATGTCATAACCCATGCTCACCGCTCCACCATTACCGCCCCGGGAATTCTGAATCACATATTCCTGCCTCACGCGAGAGAAGGACAGTCGAACTTCCTCGCGCGGAACCCTCATATTGGTTCGACTAACCGGCCTGACTTGGGTGACGAGTACATCCTCCATCGTGATCGTGAGGTATTCGAGCGATGTACCGCCAGCCTTGCGCATCACCAGTACGGCGCTCCCGATATGCGTTCCCGTCAGGCAGTACTGAACCAGATTCGGCGTAGCACGGTCGATATGGTGCTCGAAGGTCAGATCGTCAACGGCACATCTGCCTGCGCCGCCGCCACTTCCCATATGCATATTGGATTGCTGACTCACTGACCAATCCCACGTCAGCACCTCGATTTCGTTCGAGTGACTGGCATCCGTCGATTCGCCCGCTATGCCTGCGAGCCTCAAGAAAATGTCCTGCGCCATTTGCTCCTCTCGATCATTAAATAGGAAATCAAACCAACCAAACAATGAAAGATGAAGCTCGATGCGTCAATCAGACAGAATCGAAAAATGAAACCCGATGTGTGACGGCACCAAGAAATTTCGTGAATTTTTAAATAGTTAAAAATTGTTTCGAATTACTTATATTTATGTCGGAAGCAGGACGTGTAATGGTTCTTCGTACCGAAACAGGCCCGTACGGCACTCCGTCTTGCCGCAGGATGGTGTTGAAGTATCGAAGAAGCATTCGGGAGTTGACGAGCCCACATAGCCGACCGCATCCACACGCGATTTGTGGGAAACCCCGTCTGTCTCACCGTGCGTCTATGCGTGGTTCTGTTCCGTCGGAGGCGGATAGCTGGGGATGCTATCCAGATCAGGAGATGAATGAAGCTCGATCGGTTGCGAGCGCATCGCCGAACCATGGCGAGAGAAGGGCGGGAAATAGTGCCGAACAACGCGCCGGCTACGCGCGATCGAATGGGGAGGAAGAAGCGGACAAAGCGGCGTGTGCCCGCTCAAACTACGTGCATCGCCCCCGCACGCTCGAACGCATGCCGCGCCTGGATCAACGTCGTGCGCGCCGCGCGCGCATCGCCCGCGACCTGCAGCAACGGACCAAGCTGCGACGGCTGCTTCAGCAGTTCGCGCAGGATCGGCAGGATCGCCGTGCTGCCGTCGTCGCGCAGGCCGGCCGTCGCCGCGCGCGGCAGCGTGCGCCACGCCGGATCGACGATCGCGCGGCACACCGCGAACGGCACGCCGCGCGCGGCCGCGAAGGCCGCCGCGATGTGCGACTCCATGTCGACGGCCAGCGCGCCCTTCGCACGATGCAGCGACGTCTTTTCCTGTTCGCTGACCACCGGCGCGCCGACCGCCGCGATCGTGCCGCGCGTGACGCGCGCCCACACCGGCGTGTCATGCAACGCGGCGACGAGCCGCGCGCTCCAGCTTGCATCGGTCTGTACGCGGCCGAACGGCCCGTCGATCGCGTCCGCGATCACGAGCGCGCCCGGCGCGAGGTCGGGCGCGAGCCCGCCCGCGGTGCCGAAGCTGACGATGCCCGCGCAACCGCGCGCGGTCGCTTCGGCCAGTGCGCGCTCGAGCCGGTCGGCCCGCGCGGCGAACACGGCCTCGACGCCGTCGCCGCGCGCGATGCGCGCCTCGAATGCCATCCCTGTGACCGCGATGACGGGCAATGCGCCGTTGTGTTGCGTCGCCGGCACGCGTTACATCCCGACCGTCACGCGCGTCGCGTTCGCGCGCTTCAGGTTGCGGTAGCGCGCGAGCGCCCACAGCGGGAAGAACTTGCGATAGCCGTGGTAGCGCAGGTAGAACACGCGCGGGAAGCCCGTCGCCGTGAAGCGCGTCTCGTCCCACAAGCCTTCTTCGTTCTGCTGCGCGACCAGGTAGTCGACGCCGCGCGCCACGGCCGGGTTGTTCACCTCGCCCGCCGCCATCAGGCCGAGCAGCGCCCAGGCCGTCTGCGACGCCGTGCTCGGCGCCTGCTCGTAACCGCGGTAGTTCAGTTTGTAGCTGTCGCCGTCCTCGCCCCAGCCGCCGTCCTTGTTCTGGATCGACAGCAGCCATTGCGCCGCGCGCTTCATGCGCGGGTCGTCCGGCGTCAGGCCGGCCGCGTTCAGCGAGCACAGGGCCGTCCACGTGCCGTACACGTAGTTCATCCCCCAGCGGCCGTACCAGCTGCCATCCGGCTCCTGTTCCTTCAGCATGTAGTCGAGCGCGCGGCGGGCCGGCTCGCTGTTCAGCGGCGTCTCGCCGAGCTGCGACAGCATCGACAGGCAGCGGCCCGACACGTCGGCCGTCGGCGGATCGAGCAGCGCGCCGTGATCGGAGAACGGGATGTTGTTCAGGTAGTACTGCGTGTTTTCCGGTTCGAACGCGCCCCAGCCGCCGTCGCTGCTCTGCATGCCGACGACCCATTCGCGCGCACGCGCCATCGATTCGCGATACGTGTCCGACTGCGTGAGCTTCTGCGCACGATCCATCGCCATCACGACCACGGCCGTATCGTCGACATCCGGGTAGTGCGCGTTCGCGTACTGGAACGCCCAGCCGCCGGGCCGCACGTTCGGGCGGCGCGAGATCCAGTCGCCGCGCACGTCGAGGATCTGCAGCGGACGCAGCCATTCGAGACCGCGCAGCACGGCTTCCTGCGCACGCGCATCGCCAGTCTCGAGCAGCGCATGCGCAACGAGCGACGTGTCCCACACGGGCGACAGGCACGGCTGGCAATACGCTTCGTCGTCGTGCACGACGAGCAGCTTGTCGAGCGCCTTGCGCGCGATCGCGCGGTTCGGATGATCTTCCGCGTAGCCGAGCACGTCGTACATCATTACCGCGTTGGCCATCGCCGGATAAATCGCGCCGAGGCCGTCCTCGCCGTTCAGGCGCTCGTCGACGAACGACACGGCCTGGCGGATCGCGCGTTCGCGCGTGTAGCTCGGGAACAGGCCGTCGACCGCGCGCAGCGCATGGTCGACCACGCGGAAGAACGCGAACCAGCCGGCGCTCTGGTGCCCCTGGCGCGGCAGCAGCCCGGCGTTGACGGGCGGGTCGATGAACAGCTCGTCGATGCGCACGCCGCGCGGGTTCTTCGCGAGCGGACGCTTCGCGTTCAGCACCAGCAGCGGCACGATCACCGTGCGCGCCCAGTACGACACCTTCGACAAGTGGAACGGGAACCACTGCGGCAGCAGCATGATCTCGACCGGCATCATCGGCACCGCGCGCCACGGAATCGCACCGTACAGCGCGAGCTGGATACGCGTGAACACGTTCGACATCTCGGCGCCGCCCATCGCGTGGATGGCGCGGCGCGCGCGCTGCATGTGCTCGGCGTTCTCGTCGTCGCCGATCACCTTCAGCGCGAAATACGCCTTCACGCTCGCGCTGATGTTCGGTGCGCCGTCGGTGAACAGCGGCCAGCCGCCGTCGGCCTGCTGGATGCGGCGCAGATACTTGCCGATCTTCTGTTCGAGCTCGAGGTTCGGCGTCTCGCCCAGATAGTGGACGAGCAGCACGTATTCGGCGGGAATCGTCGAATCGGCTTCGAGTTCGTAGACCCAGTGTCCGTCCGCTTGCTGCGCGGCCAGCAGCGCATCGGTCGCGCGCGCGACAGCCGCGTCGACGTCGGCCGGCACGGCGCCGGCGGACAAGGTAGCCATTTCGGTGAGATCGTTCATCGGTCCCTCTCTTTATTGCGTCTGGAGCACGTCCGCGGCCAACTGGCCGGAACGGATCGCGCCCTCGATCGTGGCGGGCAGGCCGGTGGCAATCCAGTCGCCCGCGAGTACAAGATTGGTCCAGCGCGTACGCACGGCCGGACGTTTCATTTCCTGCGACGGCACCGCCGCAAAGCCCGCGCGCGGCTCGACGACGAGCTGCCACGCGGGGATGGTTTCCGGGTTCGCGCCGGTCACGCGCGCGACGTCTTCCCAGATGCGCCGCGCGAGCGTGTCGCGCGGCATGTCGAGCCAGCGGCCCGCATCGCGGATCGCCGCCGCGAGCAGGCCATCGCCGGTCCGCACCGCATCGACGACGCCGTTGACGACGGTCGTCTGCAGCGGAGGGCCGGCCGGCGATTCGACCGCGAAATACGCGGTCACGACCGCGCTGAACGTGTCGGGCGCGGTGAGTTCGGGCACGAGCGGCTGCGCGACCTCGGGCGGCACGGCCAGCACGACCGCGTCGCCCGGCGCGAGATCGATGCGTTCGCCGCCGACCGACACCGCATCGACCGCATTGCCGTGCGCGCCGAATTCGAACGCGTCGAGCCGCGAATTCAGGCGGATCTGCGCGCCGCCGTATTGCAGCATCCGCAGCGCGGGTTCGACGAACGCGCTACCGAGCCCGCGGCGCGCGACGAGCGGACGGCAGCCGGGGCCGCCCGCGGCAAACGTGCCGCACAGTGCGGCGCGCGCGAGTTCGGCGCTCGCGTGGCGCGGCTCGATATTCAGCACCCCGAGGAAATACGGTCGCAGCCAGCGATCCCACAGCACGCCGTCGCATCGCATCGTCTGCGCGAGCGAGCGGCCCGTGCGGGCGAACGCGAGCGGGGCCAGCGCGAGGTAGTCGAGCGGCGTCGTGCCCGGCGCGCGCGACGCGGCATCGAACAGCCACGACGGCCAGCGGCCGTTGCCGAAACGCAGCGTCCAGCGCTGCTGCGACGCGAGGTCCATGACCGGAAATTCAGCCAGCGCGGGCCCCGCGAGCTGATCGGCCGCGCCGATCGCGCGCAGGTAGCGCTGCGTCGCGGGCTGTCCCGCGAAAACCGTGTGCAGCCCGCTGTCGAGCGTCGTGTTCAGCGTCCCGTCGAACCAGGAGCGGCAGCGACCGCCCGCGTGCGCATGCGCGTCGTGCAGCACGATGCGCCGCCCGCGACGTTGCAGCTCGACCGCGGCCGACAGGCCCGCGAGTCCTGCGCCGATCACGTGGACGGTTCTGGGCATCGCGTCGGCCGACTCAGAACAGCGCGTAGCGCGCGGCGATCATCAGCATGCGCGCCTTCGGCTTGCGCAGCGGCGCGCGCGGCGCAGCAAAGCCGCGTGCGATCGCGGCCTCGAGAATGCAGCGATACGCGCCCGACATGATGCGCGGCGCCTTCACCTGCGCACGCGGGCAGGTATCCATCACCGCGTCGGCCTGGCGAAAGTGCTCGAGCGCGCGCTCGACGAGCGTCGCGCACACGCGCGGCAGCGCCGGATCGCGCACGATCGTCGCCGGATCGGCGATCGCGATGCCTTCGCGCGCGAGCAGCTCACGCGGCAGGTAGCACCGGTTGATCGCCGCGTCGTCGTCGATGTCGCGCAGGATGTTCGTCAGTTGCAGCGCGCGGCCGAGGTGGTGCGACAGCGTGATCCCTTCGGCTTCCGGCATCCCGAAAATCCTCACCGACAGCCGGCCGGCCGCGCTCGCCACGCGATCGCAGAAGAGGTCGAGCGTCGGCTCGTCGGGCGCGCAGATGTCTTCCACCGCGTCCATCGCCATCCCGTCGATCATCGCGTGGAAATCGTCGCGCTGCAGGTCGAACGCGCGGATCTCGCGATCGAGCGCGGCGAGGTGGCGCGGCGGGCGGCCGGCGAAGCACGCGTCGATGTCCGCGCGCCAGCGATTCAGGCCCGCGGTGCGCTCGGCGCGCGGCAGGTCGCTGTCGGCGATGTCGTCGACCGCGCGGCAAAACGCGTAGACCTGGAACATCGCATCGCGCTGCACGGCCGGTAGGATGCGCATCGCCAGATAGAAGGAGCTGCCCGATGTGACGGCAGCGGCGTCGGTTTCTTGTTCGTCCACGACGGAATGGGAAACGGCCAAGACGAAGCTCCACGGAGACACCCACGCGGGGCGATTGAAGAAGCCATGCCCGGCTGGGATGGTCGGGGCGTCGAATGCGTGCGAGATATGCGAACGATCGACGCAGACAGGCACAAATTACCGGCCGGAAGCCGGAATTGGGCGAAAGTATAGCAATCTTTGAAGTTCGATGGCGGACGCGCGCCATGTCCGGCGAGGTGGCGAGCGCCACCGGCGGGCCGGTGCGGCCGGCCTTTGCGACCGGCCGCCCGAAAGCACGTCAGCCGTAGACGATGTCGCGCTGCAGATCGAGCGCGATGAGCCCCATTTCGCGCGTGAGCTGCAGCATCGAGCGGCGCTCGAGGCGCGAGCCCATGAAGCTCGTCACGCGGCCGTCGGGCTCCGCGGTGAACTGGAAAACCGCGCCGCCCGTACCGAACCACGCGCCCGGCACGTCGGGCGATTCCTGCCAGTCGATCTGCTCGAACACGCGCGCGATCCCCTCACGCACCAAGGCCCCCGGGCCGATCGGCGGCGCGATGTCGCCCAGGTCGTCGAGCGAATAGGGGCCGGGCTTGTTCGGCTTCCGGTAGAAGAGATAGTCGACGTTCATGGGGCGCAATCGCAGGCAAAGCAACAAATTAGCGCGCTTCGGCACAAATTCAAATCGGATCCGAACGAAATGTGGCCTGCGCGACACAAAGGGACGGATCGTTGCCGGTCAAGAAACGCGCCGCGCGAGCGCATCTCGATGCCGGCCGGTTCGTCTAAGATGACACCTTTCTCGAAAAAATACGGACACCATGGAGACGAACGACCCCGCCACCCCGCAGTCCGATCATCCCGTCTTCGTGCTCGTGCACGGCGCGTGGCATGGCGCGTGGTGCTATGCCCACGTGGCGGCCGCGCTGGCCGCGCGCGGCTATCTGTCGATCGCCCGCGACCTGCCCGCGCACGGCATCCATGCACGCTTTCCCGCGTCGTATCTCGCCCGGCCGCTCGACAAGGACGCGTTCGGCGCCGAGCCGTCGCCGGTCGCGAACACGACGCTCGACGACTACGCGACGCAGGTGACGCAGGCCGTCGACGACGCGTACGCGCTCGGCCGCGGCAAGGTCGTGCTGGTCGGGCACAGCATGGGCGGCCTCGCGATCACGGCGGCCGCCGAACGCGCGCCCGACAAGATCGCGAAGATCGTCTATCTCGCGGCTTTCATGCCCGCCTCGGGCGTGCCGGGCCTCGACTACGTGCGCGCGCCGGAAAACAACGGGGAGCAGCTCGGCCCGCTGATGCTCGCGAGCCCGCGCGTGGCCGGCGCGCTGCGCGTCGATCCGCACAGCGGCGACGCCGCGTATCGCGAATCGATGAAGCGCGCGCTGTACGAAGACGTGCCGCAGGCCGATTTCGACGCGGTCGCGAACCTGATGAGCTGCGACGTGCCGGCCGCGCCGTTCGCGACCGCGATCCCGACGACCGCCGCACGCTGGGGCGCGATCGACCGTCACTACATCAAGTGCCTGGCCGATCGCGTGATCCTGCCCGCGCTGCAGCAGCGCTTCATCGACGAAGCCGACGCTTTCGCGCCCGGCAACCCGACCCACGTGCACCAGCTCGACAGCAGCCACTCGCCGTTCGTGTCGCAGCCGGCCGTGCTGGCCGGCGTGCTCGCCGACATCGCGAAAAGCTGAGCCGAGCGGGCGCGGTCAGTCGGCGTACGCGACCGACCGATCGCGCCCGAGCCGCTTCGCCCGATAGAGCGCGGCATCGGCCTCGTTGACGAGCACGTCGCAGCTCGGCGCGCCGGCTTTCGCGCACGCGCCGCCGACGCTCGCCGTGACCGGCACGCTGACGCCCTCGGCATCGACCGGCATGCTGCCGATCGCCTCGCGCACCTTGTCCGCCACCCGCATCGCCTCGTCGAGATTCGTGCACGGCAGCAGCAGCGCGAATTCCTCGCCGCCGAAACGGCCGAACGTGTCCTGCGCGCGCACGATCGACGCGACGCGGCGCGCCGTCTCGCGCAGCACCGCATCGCCCGCCGCATGCCCGAAGCGGTCGTTGATCGTCTTGAAGTGGTCGAGGTCGAACAGCAGCACCGACAGGTCGCCGCCGTAGCGCTGCCAGCGCGCGAATTCGTCGCCGAGCCGCGCCTCGAAGAAGCGCCGGTTCGCGATGCCGGTCAGCCCGTCGAGATTCGCGTGCTCGCGCAGCTTCGCGACCGCTTCCTCGCGCTCTCGCTGCATCACGCTCACATGCGTGACGTCCGAGATCGTCACGCACACGGCCTCGACGTCGCGGCCGCGCGTGAGCGGCATGAACGTGCAGTCCTGCTGCATGTAGTCGACGCCGCCCGTGATCGGCCGATCGTGCTCGAAGCGGAACAGGTAGGGCCGCTGCTCCCACGAGCTGAATGCGAAGCTGCCGAGCTGGAACACGCTCTCGAGCTTGCGCGACAGCCACGCGCGCGGCAGGTCGGGAAAGCGGTCGAAGATGTTGCGGCCGATCACGTCGGCGGCCGGGATCCCGCTGTGGTCCTGCATGAAGCGATTCCACATCAGGACCGTCATCGAACGGTCGAGCACGAACAGGCCGAAGCCGACCCGCTCGATCACGAGGTCGCTCAGCGACGGGGCGGCGGCCGTCATAGCGCGGACAGCAACGCGTCGAGCGCGTCGCCCATCAGCCGGATCGAATCCTCGGCCATCAACATCACGAAATGCGCGCGGAACATGTGGTTCTCGAGCCCGAAGTTCACCTCGAGCAGCAGCGCGACGCTCCATCCCAGTTCGTTCGGCTGGAAGACGTCGTCGAACGACACGTTCGCGCCGAGCAGCCCCGGCGGAAAGAACACCGGCTTGCGGCCGAGTTCGTCGAGGATCGACGCGACGCAGGCGCCCATCAGCACGTTCGCGACGTCGAACACGAGTTCGTCCGGCGTCGCCATCCCGCCGTACACGCCGTCGCCGAACGTGCGGTCGACGACCGACATCAGCCGCGCGACGCCCGCCGTGCGGCACAGCACGATCGCCTCGCCCTTGATGTCGGAACGGAAGCCCTGGCGCACGGCGGTCACGTTGTCGTGGATACCCGTCATCTCGCGCAGCGCGTCACTCGCGTCGGCCGCCTTCACGACGCGCACGCGCGGCACCGACAGCTCGATGAAGTGCCCGAGCAGCAACGCAAGCCGCGCGGCGGCGCGGCCCATTGCAAGGTTGGCGATTTCCTGCAACGCGTCGCGTTGCTCCGCCGTGAACACCGATTCAGGCATACAACCCATACTCCTTGAGAATGGGCAGCAATGCCTCCGACGTCACGGGCTTGGCAACGAATGCGATCGCGCCCAATTCGCGCACGCGTGCTTGCGCCTGCGGCTGAATATCGGCGGATACCACGATCACGAACGTGTTCAGATCTTCGTGGCGCAGTGTTTCCAGGACTTGATATCCGCTCATGTCGGGCATCGTCAGATCCAGAAACATCACGGAAGCTTTGCCGTCACGATAGAGCGCCAAGGCCTCACGACCATTCGCTGCATATGCGATGTCGACGTCCCAATCTCCCGGCAGCGCCTTTGTCAGCAGTTTGCGAGCGAGCAGCGAATCGTCGGCAATTACAATCGGCAAAGGCATGGGGCGATGCGGTATACGGAATGGTCTCTCTCGCGTTAACGACCGCGCGGCGCATTTCTTTAGTGCCATGCGTTTCGGCGCGGGCAACCGCCTTGCGGCCGCGCACGGGCGCCGCGACGCAGGTGCGCGCGACGCACCGCGCGGCAATCGCCGGCGGGCGCATGTATCTGTCATAGGGAAAGCAAGGCGCGATTCTCGGAGTAAACCGGAGGCGATGCAACTCGCCATTTTCGCCATTTCGAACGGAATTGGTCCGATCGCGCATCATTCCGAAAATAGCTACGACCATTTTCGAGATAAGTACGCAAAATTTTTCCTTGTGTACGTTTGCGCTGCCGGATTCGTCGCGTTTTCAATCTGACGGTTTACCGCTGTCATATACGGCAGGATTGCGCCCGGACGGCGCCGCGGCGGGCCGTCGCAACTCGTTTATGATGGCAGGCACCTCTGCCTCACCCGCTTTTTTCGATGACGTCCGAACGGCCTGCCGACTCCCACACCCCCGCGCCCCCTCCAGCCGACGACTGGCAGGACGACGGCAGCTACGTGGCCGGCGCACCCGAGCACGATTTCGCGGTGCGCCGCGTGACGCTGATCGTGCTGCTCGTCGCGGCGATCGTGCTGCCGTGCATCTACGTGGTGGTAATGGCGTACAGCGACCTGAAGGCGCGCGAGGCCGCCGCGAGCGACGTGACGATGCGCACGGTGCGCGTGGCCGAGGAGCACGCGCTCAAGGTGTTCGACCTGAGCGAAACGCTCGATGCGCGCATCGTCGACCTCGTGCAGGACATGGACGACGCGACCGTGCGCGGCAGGGAATCCGACATCCACGAGGCGCTGAACACGATCGGCGGCGGCTATCCGCAAGTGGCCGCCGTGTCGATCTTCGGCGCGAGCGGGATGCTGCTCGCCAACAGCCTCTACTATCCGGCGCCGTATGCGTCGATCGCGAACCGCGACGACTTCGCCGGCATCCGCGACGGCAAGGTCATCGAACACATCTCGCGACTGATGATGGGGCCGCTCAAGCTCGAGAACATTCCCGTGTTCAACACCGGCGTCGCGCGACGCCATAGCGACGGTTCGTTCGCCGGCATGGTGTCGATCGCGCTGAAGTCGTCGTATTTCAACGCGTTCTACCGCGACCTGCTCGGCGGCGCGAGCACGCCGATGACGATGGCGCTCGCGCGCTCGGACGGCGCGGTGATCGCATCGTATCCGCCGCCGCCGTCGCTGGCGCACACCGATCGCTCGGTCACGTTCGGCAACACGCACAACGATCCACGCGCGGGCGTCGTGCGCGTGGGCCACGACAGCGCAAGCAGCGAGATCGTCGCGTATCGCCAGGTCGGCAGCTACCCCGTTTATGTGACGTGCGCCTACCGCACGTCGGCGATCTGGCATGAATGGTACGAACACCTGAGCGTGCTGTTCATCTCGATGTTCGCGCCGTCGGTCGCGCTGTGGTCCGTGATCTGGCTGTCGCTGAAGCGGCTGAAGGCGGAAGAGGAGGCATGGGACCGCTGGCAGGCCGAAGCGTCGATGCGGCGCTCGATCGAATCGGCGTACCGGCAGTCGCGCAAGATGCAGGCGCTCGGCAATCTCGTCGGCAGCGTCGCGCACGACTTCAACAACCTGCTGATGATCATCTCGAGCAACGTGCAGATCGCGCGGCGGCGCGGCGTCCAGCATCTCGACAAGGAGCTCGACGCGATCGAACGCGCGCTGAAGAACGGGCAGTCGCTCACGCGCCAGTTGCTCGGCGTCGCGCGCAAGCAGCCGCTGCACAACGAGACGATCGACATCGGGCAATGGGTCGGCACGTGCCGCGAGCTGCTGAAGACGTCGCTCGGGTCGAAGTCGTCGCTGGTCGTCGCGATCGAGCCGGGCGTCTGGCCGATCCGCGTCGACGTTGCGGAACTCGAGCTCGCGGTGATCAATCTCGCGGTCAACGCGCGCGACGCGATGGCGACCGGCGGACGCTTCACGGTCGGCGCGCGCAACGTCACGCTGCGCCGCGAGGACGGCTTCCCGCTGACCGGCGATTTCGTGCAGATCTCGCTCGACGACACGGGTTCGGGCATGGCGCCCGACGTGCTCGCACGCGCCTTCGAACCGCTGTTCACGACGAAGGCGCAGGGGATGGGCACGGGGCTCGGCCTGCCGCAGGTATTCGCGTTCTGCGAACGCTCGGGCGGCCTCGCGACGATCGACAGCGCGGTCGGCGCGGGTACGTCGGTGCGTCTGTACCTGCCGCGCGCGCGTGCCGAGGATGTCGTCGCGCGGCCCGCGGCCGCCGCACACGATGCGGGTAACGGCGCGCTCGCCGGCCTGCACGTGCTGCTCGTCGAGGACAACGGCGAAGTCGCGGCCGGCACGGAAGCGCTGCTGTCGCTGCTCGGTCATCGCGTCACCTATGCGCCCACCGCCGACGATGCATTGCGCCTGATCGAAGGCGCCGCCGCGAACGACGCGTTCGACCTCGTGATCTCGGACATCCACATGCCGGGCCGCCTGAACGGCATCGACCTCGCCGAAGCGGTCGAAAAGCGGCCGGGGAAGCTGCCCGTGATTCTCGTCACGGGTTATGCGGAGGAGCTCGACCGCACGCGCACCGTCAACGTCCGCGTGCTGTCGAAGCCGTTCGACATCGCGCTGCTCGACGAGATCCTGCTGGGCATCCGCGAAGCGCGGGACGCGCGACACGCCGGCGCGTGACCCGCGGTGTGCGGGCGGCGCCGACGCGACCGCGTGAACGGGCGCGGCGATCAGGCCGACGACGTCACGCCGATTTCAGCAGGCGCACCCAGCTCGCGTAGCGATCGACGAAGCCCTGCAGGAACTTGCGGGTGTCCTCGCTGACGATCTGCCCCTGTTCGTCGATGCGCGCCGGGTCGTGCTTGATGAACATCTCGGGCTGACCGAGAGTCTTCACGTCGAGGTACGCGAGCACGTTGCGCAGGTGCTGCTGCGCGAGCGCGGTACCCACCGCGCCCGGCGACGTGCCGAGCACCGCGCCCGGCTTGCCCGACCACGAGTTCGAACCCCACGGGCGCGAGCCCCAGTCGAGCGCATTCTTCAGCACGCCCGGAATCGACCGGTTGTACTCGGGCGTGACGAACAGCAGCGCATCGGCGGCTTCGATCGACTGCTTGAAGCGCTTCGCGACTTCCGGGAAATCCGCGTCGTAGTCCTGGCTGTACAGCGGCAGCTCGC
This sequence comes from Burkholderia sp. AU28863, assembly GCF_002223195.1. Taxonomy (NCBI): domain Bacteria; kingdom Pseudomonadati; phylum Pseudomonadota; class Betaproteobacteria; order Burkholderiales; family Burkholderiaceae; genus Burkholderia; species Burkholderia sp. AU28863. The sequence continues at coordinate 366,216 of NZ_NKFE01000006.1, forward strand.
CGATCTCGACGAACTCGAACGAAAAATCGGCGGGGGCGAGCGAGATCACGGCGTGCGCGAGCGCGCGATTCGTCGAAGCGCGACGCAGGCTGCCGACGACGACCGCAATACGATAGGACATGGCATTCTCCTTCCGGTGAGTGAGGAATCGGATCGATTGCTTCCGAATGGGCGACAAAGGTCTGTTTATAGGCAAGCCAGCCCGCGAGCCGTCCCACGGGGCCGTCCGGCCGACTTTCCACAAGGTTTTCCACAGAAATTGTGGATAACTCGACCGTTATGCTCTGACGTTACAGATTGCCCGCCGCGCGGCGTGGTCGACGCGCGACACGGGGTTCGGCAAGCATAGCGCAGCGCGGCGGCCGGTTCCGTGAATTCGTGACGGAACATTGCGTTGCAGGCGCGGACCGCGCCCAGTAAGCTGCTCGCACCGCGACGCCCGCTCCCGTGGCGCTCGCGCGATTGCCATTGCTTCGAGACACTGCAACCAGACATGCCGTCCGCACACGACGATCCCGCCTATCTCGCGCAACTGCGGCGCGACCTGCTGCGCTTCGCACGACTCCAGCTCCGCGATGCCGACGCGGCCGAAGACGCCGTGCAGGAAGCGCTGGCCGCCGCGTGGTCGCATGCCGGCGAGTTCGCGGGGCTGTCGGCCCACAAGACCTGGGTGTTCGGGATCCTGCGCAACAAGCTGATCGACGTGCTGCGCGCGCGGCAGCGGATGGTGAGCCTGACCGCGCTCGATGCGGAGCTCGACGGCGAATCCGTACTCGATCGCGAACTGTTCAAGGACAACGGGCATTGGGCCGCGCATGCGAAACCGCGACCGTGGCCGAAGCCCGAAACGCTGTTGCAGCAACAGCAATTCTGGACGCTGTTCCAGGTCTGCCTCGACCATCTGCCGGAGCAGATCGGACGCGTATTCATGATGCGCGAATTCCTCGATGTCGAGATTGTGGATATCTGCAGCGAATTGACGCTGACGACGAATCATTGCAGCGTGCTGCTGTACCGTGCGCGCACGCGCCTGCGAACCTGCCTGAGCGAAAAAGGACTGACGACCGAAGATGCTGCCGGGGAAATGTACTGACGTGACACGACTGCTGTCGGATGCGCTCGATCGGCATCTGACGCTGCACGAGCGTCTGCAGGTGCGCGTGCATCTGCCGACCTGCAGCGGATGCCGCGCCTATCGCGGACAGATCGCGCTGTTGCGGACGGCCGCGAAAGCGGCGGCGGGGCGGGAGTCGGACGATGATGAGGGACCGTCGTCGGGCGGCGACTAGGCGCCGGGATGTCGACGTATCGTTCCGCCGGCCACTAGCGCGTGCGGCCTGGCGGTCGCGTCGGCCTGGATTGCCGTTGCGTGTGCCGGGCCGGACTCGGTGGCGCTGATGCAATAAGAAAAATACGCCCGCCAAGAATTATTCGAACAGCGCGTTCACCGATTCAGGCGGGCGACCGATCGCCGCCTTGCCGCGATATACGACGATAGGGCGTTGCAGCAGGATCGGATGAGCGGCGATTGCCGCGTAGGCTTCGGCGTCGCTCAGATCCGCGCGAGCCAGATTCAACGTCTTGTACGGCTCCTCGCCGTCGCGCAGCATGTCGCGAACCGGGCGGCCGAGCTGCCGATGCAGCGTTTCCACTTCCTCGACCGTTGGCGGCGTCTTCAGGTACTCGACGACGTTCAGCGGCGCGCCGGTGGTATTCAGCGACTCGACCAACGCGAGCGTCTCGCGGGACTTCGAGCATCGGGGATTGTGGTAGATCGTGATCATCATTCAAGCCTGGATAGTGGAGCCCTGTATTGTAGCTAGTCTGCATTGACGGGCTCGGTGGGGCAGTTCAACCGAGATCGAGTGGTTTTCCTTTCGACAGGTCGCTGAGGCGGTTCGGTTTAGCGATGTGCTGTGATCGGAGGACGGAGCGTCTGGTGTCTGGGAGACGCTTCAAAGATGCGGTTATGTTTATGCGCATAAAGTCCCGGCAACGGCTTCGCGGGACCGGCAACTGTGATCAGCCTGACCAATGCCCTGTGAGGGGCGGTCTCGGTGGCGAAAGGGCGTGATTGCGGGACACGTCGGGTGCGTTTATGCGCATAAAGCCTGCGATTGTGAGGCGCGGTGCAAGACGCACGCTGACGTAGATGGATGTCGAGACGAAACGGCGCCGGGCGATGACTGTATCGATAATCCATCGACCCGGCACGACATCATTGCGCGTCTGACGCGGGCGAGGCTCGTGCCTTCGGCCCTTCACCGCGGGCCATCCTTGCGTCTGGTTTATGCGCATAAACGCCGCGCGCCGAGACGGCGTTGCCTCGATGCACATCGGTTCCGCGATGGATATCGACGGCGCACATCCAGCTCAGCCTCGCAGACCGCTCATCCCGCTCGCGAATGCGCGGCGGGTTCCCCAACGAAGTTGATCGCCGCGACCTCTGCAGAGTTTATGCGCACAAACTCCGCGGCTCGCAGGCAACGCTGCCCATCCAGCGAAAGGGCAGTGTACCGAGACATATCTCTGCGACGAACAGCCCCGGCGATGTAGCCCATGAAGACGCACCCATCGAGCACCGCGACGACCGCTCGGCATCGGTCTCGTCGTATCCATCACACCGCCAACACGCGCCGCCCATCTCCGCCATCTCGTTTATGCGCATAAACCGATAGTCCGAATGGCCAACGCGTAGTTGTCGAACGACAATTTCATTGAAATTCAAATATCGTCCTGTAGAATTCCAACGACCAAAACAGGAGTGAAAATTGGCCGCGGAAATCATTGCAGTCACTCAACAAAAAGGTGGCGTCGGCAAAAGCACGATTGCCATGCATCTCGGCGCCGCGTTCCATGAAAAAGGGAAACGCGTCCTCGTCATCGACGCAGACCGTCAAAACACGCTGGTTCACTGGTCGAGTGCATCCGGCGACAGCGACAACGGCATCCCGTTTCCGGTCGTCAATCTGGCCGAAGCCGACGGCCAGATCCATCGCGAGATCAAGAAGTTCATCAACGACTACGACATCATCGTCGTGGACTGCCCGCCGTCGATCACCGAGAAAGTCTCCGGCGTCGTCCTGCTGGCCGCATCGATTGCCGTGATCCCGACATCGTCGTCGCCGGCCGATTACTGGTCGAGCGTCGGACTGGTCAAACTGATTCAGCAGGCGCAGGTGATGAACGAAGACCTCCGCGCGGTGTTCCTGCTGAACAAGACCGAAGAGAAGCGCATGCTGACCCGCGAGCTCAAGCGTGCGCTCGAGGAACTCGGCTTCCCGCTGCTGAAGACACAGATTCCGACTCGGGAAGCGTACAAGCAAGCGATGGCGCTCGGTCAGACCGTGCTGCAGATGAACGACCGCGGCGGCAAGCTGGCGGCCGCCGAAATTCGCGCATGTGCCGACGAAATCGTCGCCATGCTGCCCTGACTTTATGCGCATAAAGGAGTCACATGAAACCTTCCCAATTTGCCAAAGGATTCCAAGCGCGCCCGGATATCACGACGAGCGAGAAGCGCACGGCGCTTGATCGGCTCAATGCGATCGACGGCATCGTCAAGTCCGAGACGCCGCCCCCGGCATCGACCAAATCCGCGAAGAAGGACATCGCCCCGCCGCCTGCTCCGGAATTCACGATCGACCCGTCGATCGACGAATCGCCGCAATATCGCGCGTGGCGCCTCGAGAATCGCTATGCGCCGGGGCAAGTGATCGAGCTGCCGCTGAAGACGATCAAGCACAGCCCGTTCAACCCGCGGCACTTCTATCTGAAATCGTCGATTGCCGAACTCGCGGTCAACCTCGCGAAGCAGGGTCAGCAGCAGGCCATCCACGTGATTCCGGATTACGACAATCCGGGCACGTATTTCGTCAGCGACGGCGGCCGCCGCGTGCGGGCGCTGAAGGAAGCAAACAAGGAGTCGGTCAAGGCGATCGTGATCGACGTGCCGATCGGCATCCAGAGCTACAAGCTCGGCTACGACCTCAACGTTCAGCGCGATTCGCAAACGGTGTTCGACAACGCCGTCGTGTGGCGCCGCTTCCTCGACGACAAGCATTTCCAGAGCCAGAAAGAACTCTCCGAGCACCTCGGCCTCGACGAGTCGACGGTGGCCGTCGCGTTGTCGATCGGCAAGTTGCCGGAAGCGATCATGCAGGAAATGGTCGCGCGCCCCGATCGCTTCGGATCGAACATGGCGTATCAGGTCGGCCGTTATCACAATGCGCGCGGCACCGAGGCGACGCTGCGGCTGATCAACAAGATCGTGTCGGACGATCTCAGCACGCGCCAGGTGTCGGACATCGTCAAGGGCCGCGTCGCGGCGCAGGAAACGCCAAAGGCGGCCGGCCGTCAACGCTATGCGCAGCGTCTCGAGATCAAGCTCGGCGGCAAGTCGGTGGGCGATCTGAAGTCGTATGGCGAAGACCGCATCGAACTGCGCCTGCGCGGCCTCCCGAAGGACAAGCGCGACGCGATCCTCGAGCAGCTCGAACGGATGCTGTTGTCGGAGTGAGGGAGGCGGCCGGCAGGGCCTGGTGAGGACGCCGGCCCCACCCGACCAAGGGGTGGAGACCGGCGGCGGCCCGTCAGCGGGCCTGAGCGGGCGTCAAGCGGCCCGCGACTGGTTCAGCGTGAACGACAGCAGGTCGCCGTCCGTCGGCTCGCCCCAGGTCTTCTGGGCCAGCCAGTCGAAAAAGGCCGTCTCGGCCAGCTTGGAATCGAGGCCGCGCTTGCGCCAGTCGTCGCGCAGATGCGAGCCCATCGTCGGCAATGCCTCCGACTCGAACGACTCGCGCGCCACTTCGCGCTCCGCGTCGCCCTGCTCTTCGTACAGCACCTTCGCTTCCTTGCGGCGGAACGCCGCGAACTCGCTCAGTAGGCGTGCCTTCAGATCGTCCGGCTGGGCAGCCGCGACCTTCGCGGACGGCGTGCCCGCCGGCAGTGCGTCGACCGACTCGACCGGCGGCGCATAACCCTTCTTCAGCGCATCCTTGAACAGCGCCGGCGCGCTGCGCACCGGCGGCAGCGTCGTGCTGCGCATCCGCTGCTCGGTCATCTGCAGCGCAGCGCGAATCCGGTTTTCCTCGCTGTCCGCATAGAGCGTCTGCGCTTCCTTCAACGGGATCCCGAGCTTCACCATCCGGTCGACCAGCGTGCTGTCGAACACATTCGGGTGTTCGTCGAGCGCGAGCATCGGCTGCTTGCGCTCGGTCACGCGGAACTGGATCTCGGCCACCCGACGCCCTTCACGGTGCTCGATCAGCTCGACGAAGATGTTGGTGACCGCGTTGACTTCCGCTATCGCCGGGCGCAGGTAGTCGCGCTTGAAGTACTTGTACTCGCGCTTCGCTTCGTCGCCGGCTTCCGTGTCGGGCGTACCCGACAGGATCGGCCGCCACCATTCCCACGGCTCGCGCATCGTCAGGTGGCTCGGGTTCGTCAGGTAGCGCACGCAGATTTCGTACAGCGCGAGACCGGCGCTGCTGCGCAGCTGGCTCTGGAACTGCAGGCTCAGGCGCGCATACTGGACGGGGTCGAGCAGCTTCTTCTTGATCTTCGGTGCGAACGAGAATTCGACCCACACGCGGCGGGTGGCCGGATCCTCGAGAATTTCCGCATCGGCGATCAGCGTGGAGATCCCCCACTTGCGGCCGGGCTTCTGGCTCGACGTCCCCGTGCTCCATTCGACCTGCACCGACACCATGCGGCGCAGGTGCTCCTTCACCAACGCGGTGTCGTTCGAATCGAAAGCGGAGTTGGCGACGATGTCCGACAGCAGCGCGCGATACGTGTCGCCCGAGTCGTCGGCCTGCTGCGCGACGGCCAGCAGGACATTGAACAGCTTGCGAGTGAGGAGCGTGATCTTGCCGCTCTTCGGCTGAATGGCGATCGCCTCGACGGCCTTTCGCAATTCGGCTGAACTGGCACTCACCACATCCACATCGGTTTTCTTGGCGCGCTTCGTCGTGGCCATACGTCGGGTCGGAGGAGAAGTTTCCCGGAAGGATAGCGCCTGCGGTGATGTGCGTCCAGAACGACATGCTCACCATAGCCGGTGAAGCGCGCCGGCAAAACGGCACTCACCCGAACCGCTCCCGAAAACGCTCACCGGTCCGCCCGTACGGCGTTCCGGACTCGTCCAGACGTGCCGCGGCATGCGCCGATTCACAGAATTTCACCTGTGCAGGACACGTGCGAAATTGGTTCCCGTATCGGCTCACCTTTCGATTTGTCGTAATTTTGCGACTGCGCAACCGTGAGTTCGACACAGGGTCGCGATTGCACCTCACCGTTCGTCCCGGACCCCCGCCCATCGGCCTGTATGCATGTACAGGCGCGGCCCGCCGGAACATCGGTTCGGCTTTGACACGTGGAAAATCGCGATCGATACCGGCACGCGCGGCCCGATTGGCGGCGGCTTGACCCGCCCGGGCGCGCATTGTACAGCGCGCGAATCGTATCCGGTCCCGAAAATTCTCACCTTAAGCACAGCATGTGGATTCGTCCGAATGTCGACGAACGTCCGACACACGCGGGACTGGCAGCCAATGACTCCCGAAAACGCTCACCTTACAGAAGAAGTGCGGCACCGCAGCGGGTCCGGAAACGACTCCCGAAAAACCTCACCGTAACCGGCACGGTATCAAAAATCTCAATCTCTTCCGATACTTATACACAGAAGGCATTTGGCTGTGCATCGCGCAGACCTCCCGAAAAACCTCACCTTTCGACGGGAATCCGTCATATGACAACCGGATGTCGGCCCCTGAAAAGTCTCACCTGTGCCAAAAAGTGGCACAGCAAAAATGAGATATCCGCCAGTCCTGGCGGGCTTTTCGACGAATCAGGCCCGTCAAGAGTCCCGAAAAGCCTCACCTTTGACCATTTTTTAAGCAAATACGGCTCCCGGAAAGCCTCACCTGTGGCGGAGATCGCGGCCTGTGATCGATGCCCCGAAAAAGCTCACCTTAAGGGGATTGGAGCAGGAAAACCCGGATTTCCCTCCCGAAAAGCCTCACCTTTGGGGCATCACAGGTGCCCCAAAGCACTTTTGCTGTGCAAAATGGCGTTCGCTTCCCGGAAATCCTCACAGCAAATTCCCGTCGAGTCCCGTGAAACCTCACCTTTCGCCCAATCTGCCCAAAAGATGGGGAGAATCAGGGCGCGAAGCACGTCCTGCAAATTCTCACCTATGTCTGCACAGGCAGAAAACTGTGCAGTCAGGCACAGTGCGGGTTCCGCGGCTGTGCAGCCCCGAAAACCCTCACCTGTGGGAAAACGCTTGTTTTACTGTGATCCCGAATCCGCTCACGACCCTTCCTGCATCGGCTCACGCAGCTCCCTGAACCCCATCACGTCAGCTCCCGCAGAAGATCACCTTGGCTCCCGTAAAACTTCACCTTGTCGGCCGGAAAGCCTTGCACCATAAGGCTGTGCCGTGGCGTTAACGTTTTTAACTAAGGGTTCAAGGGTGTTTACTTCTAATACTCTCAAACCATCGGCTGACGAGTTTTCCACAGACACCCCAACCCCTGAACACCCACAGGCAATCGGATCTGCCGTCATGTGAAACAAATGCTCGAATTCGGGGTTGGCGGAAAATCACTTGCAGCACAAGGACTTGGCGGACTTTCTTCGCTTTGTTTCACGGAATTCCAGGCCACCTTCAGCGGGATGGGCCCACAGATCCTGTTTCTGTGCAAAACGACGTAAATTCACAACGGACCCTCGAAAGAAGTATCAAAAAACACGTATTTCGTTATGATTGCCACACTTCATTGTCTACGAGTATGGCCATGACCCTGGACGAAATGCGTCAAGTCATTCGGGAAGAACTGGAATCGCTGCGCGCGAGCGGTGCACGACGTCAGGAATTGTCGCTGCATGCGTGCAAGCGCCTGTTCTTCGATCTCGGCATCCGGCCGTCGGCCGCCAACGTCCGTGATCTCACCCAGACCGGCAGCGCCAGCGACATCCCGAAAGACATCGACCATTTCTGGGAGCGCATCCGTTCAGCCTCGAAGATCCGGCTCGACGGCGCGGCGATCCCGAAGGCTGTCGAGGAAAAGGCCGGCGCGTTGCTCGGCGCACTCTATGAAGAGGCATTGAAAATCGCGCGCGACAGCCTCGATGCGGATCGCGAGCAAGTGCGTGCCGACATGGCCGACGCGGAACAACGGTTGCGCGACGCCGCCGTCCGTCAGGAAACGCTTGAGAGCGCGCTCGCGCGCGGTGAAGCGAGAAACGAGCAATTACAGGCGCGGGTAACGGAACTCGAGGTTCAGCTTGCGTCGCAGACCACCCACGGCTCGGCAAGCGAAGCGACGCTGCTCACCACAGTCGCTCGGCTGGAAAAGGAACTGGCCACGGCTGCCGGCCGGATCGATGCCGAACAGGCTCAGAACGCCGCACTACGCGACCGCATCGATGCGCTGCAAGCCGAATTGCAGCAGCGCACCGAGCATTACGCGCAGCAAATCAAGGATGCGGTGGCTGAAGCCGAACGCCGCGTCAAGCCGATGCTGGTCGAACTGGATTCGTTGCGCAGCATGGCGTCGACCTACCAGAGCGGGTTGCGCGACGTCCAGCGCAAGGAATTCGATTTCCTGCAGCAGTTGAGTTCGGCCAAGGCGCGTGCCGACCGGCTCGAAGAACAGTTGCGTGCCCAGAGCGACGAACTGGAGCGCGCCACGCGCGACATGAATTCGTTGCGCGCGAACCGCGGAATGAGTCCGGAAATCGCCGCACTGATCCGGCGCCTGGCCGACGCGGGACGACTCGATGCGGACGCGTATGCCGCGATCGGCACCTCCCTGGATCACGAGATTCCGGCGCCGACCCGGTGCCCGCATTGCGACGGCGAACCGGAACTGTCACACGGGAACGAGGGTTTTGAAGTCGCATGCCCCGAGTGCGAGCACGCGTCGGGCGCATGGCCGTCCCGCTTCGAAGCCGTCGCGCGTTTTGCGCAGACCTGACCCGGACGCCGGCGCCGCCGCACAGGTGAGAGGATCCGGGAAGCTTGAGGTGAGGTTTTTCGGGAGCCATGAAACGGTGAGCCTGTGCCACGCAAGGCTGCTCACGGATCGTTTCGTGTGAGCAGCCGTTTCCCGATCAGTGAGTTTCGTCGCCGTCGGACGCGTCACCGTCACCGTTGTTGTCGGCCAGCCCGTCACGCCAGTTTTTCCATGCACGATGCAGGCGATTCGACGAGATCGGCCGCATGAAGCCCAGCCATTTGCCGACGCGCTCTGGCGGCACGTCGTGCTCGAACAGTTCGGCCGCGTAGGTATTGCGCAATGTTTGCGGGCTGGCGCGCGCCGTGCGTGACGACGTGAGCCCGGCCGATTCGACGATCGCGTCGATCGCGCGCAGCATCGTCGCCTTGTGCATCGGCCGCCCGGCATGCGATGCGGGGAAGAGGAGCTCTCCCGGAATCTCCTGGCGTTTGCGTTCGGTGAGCCAGGCTTCGAGCAACGCAATGGCGAACGAGGCCAGATGGGTGTCGCGCGAGTAGTCCGGATGCGTCGACTCGATCCGCAGCGACGTGCCGCTCGTATTGATGCAACTAATCGTAAGTGCGCGCGCTTCGCCGGTTTTGATGCCGGCACCGAGAAACGCGGCGACGAGCGCGCGGTCGCGGCGCTCCTTCCAGTACGCGGAACCCGATACGCCGATCGGCGAAAACAGATACGCGAGCAACGTCGCACGTTCCGCAGGCGTGAGGAAACCGGTCGGTTCGTTGTCGCGCGCCTTGCGCCAATTCGCTTCGCCATCCTGAGCAATGAAGCGGGCCGGATTGGTCGACGCGTACTCGGTGCGGCGGACATGATCGAGCACACGCTCGATGAGCCGGAGATAGCGCATTCGCTGCGTTTTCTTGATCGGCAGTTCGCCGACGAAATTCGCGATGGTCGGCGTATCGACCGTCGCCAGATTCTTTTGATGTGCACGCATCCACGCGAGAAACGCGCCCCATTGTGCGCGATAGACGTCGGCCGACGAGCGGCGATAGTCCTGCATCGCCAGCCACGCGTCGAACGCGGCTTCGGGCGAGGCGACCCAGTCGGACGCATCGCGGTCGAACAGATCCTTTTCTTCCGGCGAGGTCGTGTGGGGAGAGGCGGGAAGAGACATGGTAGTAATTCCGTTAGTTGCGTATATGGTAGCCCTTTTCCGCAACGTATCGGGCAGCAAGCGGGTGAACCGGCCGCCATGCGCGGCGGCCGGGCTGGGCCGTCAGTCGCCCCACGCCTTGGACTGGCGGTGCGGACGCGCGGGACGCGCGGTGTCCTGCGCGTTTGCCGCGGCTTCGTACGCGAGAACGGCGAACGAAAAGACCGCGGGCAGCGCATTCGAGCGCCCGAAGTCGATCGGATCGTCCGTTTCGGGAAACGTCATGTCCGACGGCCGTTCGAACAGTTGACGCATGCCCGCGTCGTGCCGGCTGGCAAAGCCGAGATCGGCGAGCGCTTCGGCTTCGATCGCATGCAGCAGGCGCCACGTCAGCGGCACGCGCTGACGGATGTAGCGCCCGGCGATATGGCGAACGATCAATTCGAGGTCATGCGCGGCAGCCTTGAAGCTGAGCGCGGCCAAATCTTGTTCTTCTGTCATTGCAGGCTCCTGTCGACCGGGACGGGCGCCTCGGTGCGCCGGCTCCGGCCCATGCATGGCGGAATGTCCGTATACTGTACAAACATACAGTATTTTCCGCAACAGGCCTGCGACTGACCTTTTGGCCAGCTATACGCGCCGTCAGCGATGGATCACGATCAGCAGTGCCCGCGCTTCGGCCTTGCCGGGATTGCGGATCGCATGCGGCTCGTCGGCGGGGTAGCGCGCGGTGTCGCCCGCCTTCAATCGGCGGCTGGCCGCGGCGGCCTCGATTTCCATCGCGCCCTGCAGCACGGTGAGGTGCTCGCGCGTGCCCGGTTCGTGCGCGTTCGATATCAGGGCGCCGCCGCCCGGTAGCGTCAACTCGTACCACTCGAACTTGCCGGCGAGTTCGATCGGGCCCCATACGCGCAACTGGTACCGGCCGTCGTGGCCGGCGAGCGTCGGAATGTCGTGCGGGCCGTCCACGCGGATCGTCTCGGGCGCCTTCGGCTGCGAGAACAGTTCGTCGAGCGTGATGCCGAGCGCGTTCGTCAGCCGCCATGCGACGGCGATCGTCGGGTTGGCCTTGTCGCGCTCGATCTCGGAGAGCATGGATTTCGATACGCCGGCTGCGCGCGACAGGTCGTCGAGCGTCAGCTTGCGCTCGTTGCGCAGCCGCTGGATCTGCTCGCCGACGCGCGGCGGGGTCGCGGCCGGCGGCTGCGGGGCGGCGTCGGCAGGCATGCGCCGCGATCCGGAGGAACTTGCCATTTGGATTCCGTTCGCTTAGAGTTGTTCGATATTTCGAATTCTAGTTCGGAATATCGGATAAATGCGGTCAACCGAACGACCGACTATAACAGTAGCAGGCCGTTGCGCCGCCACGAGCCGTGCGCCGCGGAATGCGAAACCCTGTCAGGAGCTTTGCGATGCGTGATGCCTTTCTCGCCCAGGTGCGCGGGACGCTCGACCAGATCCGCGCGGACGGTTTTTACAAGACCGAGCGCGAGATCGCGAGTCCCCAGGCGGCAGCCGTGCGGCTCGCCGGCGGCGCCGGCGTGCTCAATTTCTGCGCGAACAACTATCTGGGTCTGGCGAACGATCCTCGCCTGATCGACGCGGCGAAGGCCGGCCTCGACCAGGACGGCTTCGGCATGGCATCGGTGCGCTTCATCTGCGGCACGCAAACCGTCCACAAGCAACTGGAAAGCGCGCTGGCCGCGTTTCTCGGCACCGAGGACAGCATCCTCTATTCGAGCTGCTTCGACGCGAACGGCGGGCTGTTCGAGACACTGCTCGACGAGAACGACGCGGTGATCAGCGACGAGCTGAATCACGCGAGCATCATCGACGGCATTCGCCTGTGCAAGGCGAAGCGTTTGCGCTACAAGAACAACGATCTGTCCGACCTCGAGGCGAAGCTCAAGGAAGCCGACGCCGCGGGCGCGCGCCACAAGCTGATCGCAACCGACGGCGTGTTCTCGATGGACGGCATCATCGCCGATCTGAAAGGCATCTGCGATCTCGCCGATCGCTACGGCGCGCTCGTGATGGTCGACGATTCGCATGCAGTCGGCTTCATCGGCACGCATGGCCGCGGCACGCCCGAGCACTGCGGCGTCGAAGGCCGCGTCGACATCATCACCGGCACGCTCGGTAAGGCGCTCGGCGGCGCGTCGGGCGGCTATGTCGCCGCGCGTCGCGAGGTGATCGAGCTGCTGCGCCAGCGCTCGCGTCCGTATCTGTTCTCGAATACGCTCACGCCGAGCATCGCCGCGGCATCGCTGAAGGTGCTCGAGCTGCTCGGCAGCGACGAAGGCGCGAAGCTGCGCGAGCGCGTGCGCGAGAACGGCGCGCGGTTCCGCAAGCAGATGACCGAGGCCGGCTTCACGCTCGTGCCCGGCGCGCATCCGATCATCCCGGTGATGCTCGGCGACGCGCAGCTCGCGACGAACATGGCCGACAAGCTGCTCGGCGAAGGCGTCTATGTGATCGGCTTCTCGTTCCCCGTGGTGCCGCGCGGCCGTGCGCGCATCCGCACGCAGATGAGCGCCGCGCATACGCCCGAACAGATCGACCAGACGGTCGCCGCGTTCGTGCGCGTCGGCAAGTCGCTCGGCATCATCTGACGGAGGCGCGACCATGAAAGCACTGGCAAAGCTCGAACGTGGCCCCGGCCTCACGCTCACGCGCGTGAAGCGCCCCGAAGTCGGCCACAACGACGTGCTGATCAAGATCCGCCGCACGGCGATCTGCGGCACCGACATCCATATCTGGAAGTGGGACGACTGGGCGCAGAAGACGATTCCGGTGCCGATGCACGTCGGTCACGAATATGTCGGCGAGATCGTCGAGATGGGGCAGGAAGTGCGCGGCTTCGCGATCGGCGATCGCGTGTCCGGCGAAGGCCACATCACCTGTGGTTTCTGCCGCAACTGTCGCGCCGGGCGCCGGCATCTGTGCCGCAACACGGTGGGCGTCGGCGTGAACCGCGAAGGCGCGTTCGCCGAATACCTGGCGATTCCGGCGTTCAACGCGTTCAAGATTCCGCCGGAGATCTCCGACGATCTCGCGTCGATCTTCGATCCGTTCGGCAACGCGACGCACACGGCGCTGTCGTTCAACCTCGTCGGCGAAGACGTGCTGATCACCGGCGCGGGCCCGATCGGCATCATGGCCGTCGCGATCGCGAAGCATGTCGGCGCGCGCAACGTCGTCATCACCGACATCAACGACTATCGGCTGGAGCTCGCGCGCAAGATGGGCGCGACGCGCGCGGTCAACGTCGCACGCGAGTCGCTGCGTGACGTGATGGCCGACCTGCACATGACCGAAGGCTTCGACGTCGGTCTGGAGATGTCGGGCGTGCCGAGCGCGTTCACGAGCCTGCTGGAGGCGATGAACCACGGCGGCAAGGTTGCGCTGCTCGGCATCCCGCCCGCGCAGACGGCCATCGACTGGAACCAGGTGATCTTCAAGGGGCTCGAGATCAAGGGCATCTACGGTCGCGAGATGTTCGAGACCTGGTACAAGATGGTCGCGATGCTGCAAAGCGGCCTCGACCTGTCGCCGATCATCACGCATCGCTTCGCGGCCGACGATTACGAGCAAGGCTTCGCCGCGATGCTGTCCGGCGAAAGCGGCAAGGTGATTCTCGACTGGACGGCCTGAGCCGGGTGTCGACAGAGACGGGGCGGCGCGGCACGTTGGCCGGCCGCCCCGTTTTCATTTGCGCGTGCACCGTCGCGCGTCGACACACGTGATTCAGCGCTTGAGGTGAGATTATTCGGGAGGTGTGTTCGCGCGCCGAATCGCAGCGCGATTTCGCATCGGTGAAGGGCAATCGCACGTTTGCTTCACCCGTCTGCCTCTGCTTCGCTTTGTCCCTTCCGCACCCTTCCACATGCCGGGCGATCGTTCGCGACGCACCGCACGCGACGCCGAATGGAATCGGAACCTCAACCGTGAGCCCGCGAATATCGTTGCGACTCACTCATGCACTCGGCGCACGGCACCCAATGGTGCGCCGATCGTTACTTGCTCCGTTCACCCTTCGTCCATCGCGGTTCGAGCTGAAGATACAACACGACGAGCCAGCGCTTCGGGCATTGCGGCGCAATGTCGACCGGATCGCCATGCGTGCCGGGAATCGTGATGAACCCGTGCTGCGCCGCGTACTGATACGCATGCAATGCATCGGCCTGCAGCCAGAAGCTGACGAGCGCATACGTCACGAAGCGAAACAGCAGCACCGTCGCGGCGTCCGGCGCGAATCCGGCCGCGGCCAGCAGGCTTTCGAACGCGAACGTCAGCGCCTGCGCAACCGCGATCGTGACGATCGTCAGCTTCATCACGCCGCGCAGTCGCAGCGCGGCACGCACACGTGCCTGCCTGGCGTTGAGCCGGGCGTGATCGTCGCCGTGGTCGCGCTTCGGCGCCTCGCGTCTCATGACACCGCACCGGCTTGCCGCGCCACCTCGATCTGCGTCGTGCCGACCGCACACATGCGGGCGTTCGCGATACTGACCGCCTTGCACAGGATCGCGCTGTCGTAGTTGTGTCCTGGAAAACGCATCACGTCGACCAGTTGAAATCCTTCGCGGCGATAGAAGTCGACGAGCCGGACCGCCGCATGCGGCGCGTCGAGTGCGAGGTGTGTCGCGCCGCGCGCGGCGGCCCGATGTTGCGCAAACGCGAGCAGTGAACGGCCGATACCGCGGCCGTGCCAGACGGGATCGACGGCCAGCTGGCCGAGCGTCGCGACGCGCCGGCTGCGAAACGAATCGCAGCGGGAATCGGGATCGTACGATTGCATCGTCATCGTCGCGACCAGATGCGCGTTGCCGAGCGCGACGAAGCACTCGCCGGCGAGCATGCGTTCGCGCGTCGCCGACGCCGGCTGATCGACGCCTGGGCAATTGAAGCCCAGTGTGCCGAGCGGCGCGAACGCGCGATGTAGCAGCGCGGTCAGTACGTCGTACGAATCGCTGCGCGGATCGAAGCGCCGCACGACGACGCGGCCATCGAGTCGCTTCGCATAAGCCGCATAGGCGCGCGCGGGGCGCGCGGATTCCGGTCGCTGCATGATGTCCTTGTGCGTAGACAGGGTGACCGAAGTGTAGTGAGCGTCCCCTATCGGCCTCAAGAAAAAATGTCGTAAACGCGCGCCGTCCGATCGCGCTTCAGCCCTTCCACCGACAGGGCCTTTTCATCCGGGTATTGACGACGGAGAACGATCGTTCTACCGTAAACCCATGAATACACCTCTCGACTCCTCCGGCGAACCGGGCGTTCGCGACCGGCTGCTCGACGCGGCCGAAGCGCTGATCTATTCGGGCGGCATCCATGCGACCGGCGTCGATGCGATCGTCAAGCGATCCGGCGCGGCACGAAAGAGCTTTTATTCGCATTTCGAATCGAAGGAGGCGCTGGTCGTCGCCGCGCTTGAACGCCGCGACGAGCGCTGGATGCGCTGGTTCGTCGATGCCACGCTGGCGCGCGGCCACGCGCCGCGCGCGCAACTGCTCGGCATGTTCGACGTGCTGCGCGACTGGTTCGGGCAGCCCGACTTTCACGGCTGCGCGTTCCTGAATGCGTCGGGCGAGATACCCGACGCCGACGATCCCGTGCGCGTCGTCGCCCGCATGCACAAGGCACGCCTGCTGGCGTTCGTGCGCGAACGCTTCGACGCCTATGCCGACGAAACCGGCGTCGCGCGCCGCGGGCTCGCGCGCATCGCGCGTCAGTGGCTCGTGTTGATCGACGGCGCGATCGGCGTGGCGCTCGTCAGTGGCGATGCAAACGCCGCGCGCGATGCGCGCGCGACGGCTGAACTGCTGCTCGATACCGTATCGCGGTAGCCGACGCAGCGAATCCGAACCGGCTGCGTGCGTTCGCAGCCAGAACCCTGAACAGGAGCAATCCATGTCCGCTTCCCCCGAAGTTCGTCCGCCCGTTCCGCCCTTCACGCTTGAAACGGCGCGCCAGAAAGTGCGTGCCGCCGAGGACGGATGGAACACGCGCGACCCGCAACGCGTGTCGCTCGCCTATACGCCGCAAAGCCGCTGGCGCAACCGCGCGGAATTCGTGACGGGCCGCGACGAGATCGTCGCGCTGCTGCAGCGGAAGTGGGCGCGCGAACTCGACTACCGGCTGATCAAGGAGCTGTGGGCGTTCGACGGCAATCGCATCGCGGTGCGCTTTGCGTACGAGTGGCATGACGATGCCGGCAACTGGTTCCGTTCGTACGGCAACGAGAACTGGGAGTTCGACGAAAACGGCCTGATGGCGCATCGTCACGCGAGCATCAACGATCTGCCGATTCGCGAGGCGGACCGTCTTTATCACTGGCCGCTCGGCCGTCGTCCGGACGATCATCCAGGGCTGTCCGACCTCGGGCTGTGAAGCTCGCGCCCGTTCAAAGGATTGGCGAACGCATCATCGGAGGTTCAACGGTGAGGAAATTCGGGAGCCTGCCGCTGAAGGTGAGATTTTTCGGGACGAGGTGAAATGTCGCGTCGGACTGTGTGCGTTGAACAGGTCGACGCGACATCGCACGGTAAAGCGGTGCATACGTCGAAGTGCAGCGGTGCGCGTCACCGCGCGATGCATTTCACCGACCGTGTCGAAGCGATCGTGCATTGACGATCGGTGTGCGCGAGCGACACGTGCAACTCACCGATCGGATCATCCTTCGGCTTGCGATGAAAAACCGCGCAAGCAGTGCGCGTTGCGATGTGTCGTCGCTCACCGCTCGACTTCACGCCGGCGCATCGGCGGCGTTCGCACACGTGGGCAACCGCATCGTGCGTCGCTCGGCGCAGACCGATTGACGAAGCGCCGCCCGGCATGCGCGCCGGGCATGACCCTCGACCTCAGCCCGCGATCCGCGCGGCGATCGCCTCGCCCACTTCCTGCGTGCCCGCGTTGCCGCCGAGATCGCGCGTCCGCGGTCCCGTGCGCAGCACGTCCTCGATCGCGGCGACGATCGCATCGTGCGCGTCGCGTTCACGGCCCGTGCCGTTCCCGAGGAAGTCGAGCATCATCGCCGCCGACCAGATCATCGCGACCGGATTCGCGATGTATTGCCCCGCGATGTCGGGCGCCGAACCGTGCACGGGTTCGAACAGCGACGGGAACGTGCGGTCGGGGTTCAGGTTCGCCGACGGCGCGATGCCGATCGTGCCCGTGCAGGCCGGCCCGAGATCCGACAGGATGTCGCCGAACAGGTTCGACGCGACGACGACGTCGAAGCGGTCTGGCTGCAGCACGAAGCGCGCGCACAGGATGTCGATGTGCTGCTTGTCGACCGCGATCTCCGGATAGCGTTCGGCCATCTCGGCCGCGCGTGCATCCCACCACGGCATGCTGATTGCGATGCCGTTGCTTTTGGTCGCGACGGTGACGCGCTTCGCGCGCCGCTGCGCGAGCTCGAACGCGAATTTCAGCACGCGTTCGGTGCCGTGCCGCGTGAAGATCGACTGCTGCATCACGACTTCGCGCTCGGTGCCTTCGAACATCGTGCCGCCGACCGACGAATATTCGCCCTCGGTGTTCTCGCGCACGATCATGAAATCGATGTCGCCCGGCCGGCGGCCGGCGAGCGGCGACGGCACGCCGTCGAACAGGCGCGCGGGCCGCAGGTTGATGTACTGGTCGAATTCACGGCGGAATTTCAGCAGCGAGCCCCACAGCGAAATGTGATCGGGCACCGTCGCCGGCCAGCCGACCGCGCCGAACAGGATCGCGTCCATGCCCGACAGCTGCGCTTTCCAGTCGTCCGGCATCATCGTGCCGTGCTGCGCGTAGTAGTCGCAGCTCGCCCAGTCGATCTCGACGAAGTCGAAGCGGATGCCGAAGCGCGCGGTCACGGCGTCGAGCGCGCGCAGGCCCTCGGGCATCACTTCGCGGCCGATGCCGTCGCCGGGGATCACGGCAATCCTGTAAGTCCTGTCGGTCATGCAAATCTCCTTGGCTGGTTGGCCGGCTGCCGGGAAGGCAACGGCCCGTCACGTCATTCTATTTATTTCCATCTGGATTAAAATCGCTTAAAAGTTAATCGACTTTCCACGAATCGTGAATAAATCGCCGAACCTCGACGACTTGCGCGTGTTCAGCCTGGTCGTCCGCCTCGCGAGCTTCAGCGCGGCTGCCGAGCAGCTCGCGGTGTCGCCCGCGTATGTCAGCAAGCGCGTCGCGATGCTCGAGGCGCAGCTCGGCACGCGCCTGCTGCATCGCTCGACGCGCCGGATGACGGTCACCGAAGCCGGCGAACGCGTGTTCGCGCGCGCCGAAAAGATTCTGGACGACGTCGATCATCTCGTCGAGGACGTGTCGACCACGCGCACGGTGCCGCGCGGCACGCTGCGCATGTCGAGCAGCTTCGGCTTCGGCCGGCACGTCGTCGCGCCGGCGCTGCTCGACTTCAGCGCGCGTTATCCGCAACTGAACGTGCGGCTTGATCTGTTCGACCGGCTCGTCGATGTGGCCGGCGAAGGCTACGACCTCGACGTTCGCATCGGCGACGACATCGCCGATCACCTGATCGCGCGCCGCCTTGCCGCGAACCATCGCGTGCTGTGCGCATCGCCCGACTATCTCGCCCGCCGCGGGACGCCGCGCTCGCTCGCGGATCTGGCGTCGCACGACTGTCTCGCGATCAAGGAGCGCGATCATCCGTTCGGCGTATGGCGGCTGACCGTGCGCGGCGAAACGACGACGGTGAAGGTCGGCGGCGCGCTGTCCACGAACCACGGCGAGGTGGCCGTGCAATGGGCGCTGGCCGGGCGCGGGATCGTGCTGCGCTCGATCTGGGAGGCCGGGCCGCTGATCGAGAGCGGCGCGTTGTGCCGCGTGCTGCCGGAAGCGGTCCAGCCCGCGAACATCTGGGCCGTGTATCCGGAGCGCGTCGCAGCGTCGGCGAAGGTGCGCGTGTGCGTGGATTTTCTGGTGGAGACGCTGGCCGGCCTGAATGCCGCCGCGGGTGACGATACGGCCTGAAACCGCCTAAAGGTGAGCTTTTACGGGGGCATGCGCAGGCACCGTCGACGATGCCTGCGGGCGCGTCATGCCGCGTGTCGCGCACCGAGCATCAAGTCGAGATTCTGCACGGCGGCGCCGGATGCCCCTTTGCCGAGATTGTCGAACACGGCGGACAGCAGCACCTGACCGCCGTCTGCGTTGACGAACACACCGAGCCGCAGGTCGTTGGTGCCGTTCAGCGCTTGCGGATCGAGATGCGTTGCCGCGCGTGTGTCCGCGAGCGGCGTCACGTCGACGTGACGCGCGTTCGCGTAATGGTGCGCGAGACACGCATGCAGCCGCTCACCGGTCACCCCGGCCGGCAGCAGGCGCAGCTCGATCGGGATGGTGAGCACGATGCCTTGCCGATACGCACCGTAGGCCGGCACGAAGAACGGGCGGTGCGCGAGCCCCGCATGCTGCCGGATCTCGGGCACGTGCTTGTGCTCGAGCGCGAGGCCGTAGACCTGCAGCGGCAACGCGTGTGCGGCGGCGTCGCCCGATTCGAACGCGTCGACGGCGGCCCTTCCGCCGCCCGAGTAACCGGACACCGCGTGGATGCTCACCGGGTAGTCGCGCGGCAGCAGCCCGGCCTGCAGCAGTGGGCGCAGCAGGCCGATCGCGCCCGTCGGGTAGCAGCCCGGATTGGTCACGCGCTTCGCATGCGCGATGTGTTGCGCCTGTCCGTCGGCCATCTCGGGAAAGCCGTAGACCCAGTCGGGCTGCGTGCGATGGGCCGAACTTGCGTCGATCACGCGAACGGCCGGGTTCCGGATGAAGCCGACCGCTTCGCGCGCGGCCGCGTCGGGCAGGCACAGGATCGCGATATCGCACGCGTTGAGTGCGTCGGTGCGCCGCGCAGGGTCCTTGCGTTCCGCGGCGGGAAGCGTGAGCAACTGCACGTCGGGGCGGTCGCGCAGACGCGCGTGAATCTGCAACCCGGTCGTGCCCTGGTCGCCGTCGATGAAGACAGTGGGGAAGCTCATGATGGTCGTGTGCGTCGCGTTCGGTCGTCGGGGAAGCCGTATCGTCCACCGAACGCCTAGAATAGGAAAAGTTGAATTTGCTGACCGTCCGATTCAGCTTTTCTGAACGAGAGGTGTGTGATGCGCGAGATCAGTCTGGACCGCCTGCGTACGCTGGTCGCGATCGCGGACCACGGATCCTTCGTGGCGGCGGCGCAATGGCTTCATCTCGCCCCGCCGACCGTCAGTCTGCACGTCGCCGAGCTGGAAAGCCGCATCGGCGCGCCGTTGCTGTCCCGCACGCGCGGCAACGTGCGCCCTTCGGCGATCGGCGAAGTGCTGGTGGAGCGGGCGCGGCGTCTGCTGGCGGAAGTCGAATCCACGCTGGACGACGTGCAGCGACAGGTGCAGGGGTTGACCGGGCGCGTCCGCCTCGGCGCATCGACCGGCGCGATCGCACACCTGTTGCCGCAGGCGGTGGCCGGATTGCGTGCGCAGCATCCGGATATCGACGTGCAGATCGCGGTGCTCACGTCGCAGGACACGCTGGCGCGCATTGCGCAAGGCACGCTCGATGTCGGGCTGGTCGCGCTGCCGCAAGCGCCGGTCGCGGGGCTGTCGATCCGGCCGTGGCGCCGCGATCCGGTGATGGCCTTCCTGCCGGCGGACTGGCCGCTTCCGGCCCGTGTGACGCCCGCGTATCTGGCCGCGCGGCCGCTGATTCTCAACGATGCGACGACGCGCCTGTCGCGGCTCACGACCGAATGGTTCGCGCTCGGCGGCCACCGGCCCGAGCCGCGAATCGAACTCAACTACAACGACGCGATCAAGAGCCTGGTCGCCGCAGGGTACGGCGCGACGTTGCTGCCGCATGAGGCGGGCGCCCCGCTGCCGGATGCGCGCATCGTCATGCGGCCGCTACGCCCGGCGTTGTGGCGCGAGCTGGGGATTGCGCATCGAGCCGGCCCGATCGAACGGGCGACGCAGCACGTGCTCGATGCGCTGCGGGCGCTCCGTGCGCGATAGCGGGCCGTCGTGCGGCTGACGCGCGCAAGCCGTGCGGCCCGGACGCGCGTTCAGAGCCGGTTGTCCTTCGCGAGCGTGAGCACGCGCGCCCAGCGCTGCGCATCGCGCTTGTCCATCATCGGCAGCTTCCATTCGCCGCGCACGGCGTCGCGCACGCGCACGACGAGATGCCAGCGGCCGTCGATCGGCGCGGCCTCGCAGCCGTCGAGCTGCGACAGCGTATAGCGGCCGTCCGCGCCGTCGTGCGACAGCCACAGCAGCCCTTGCGTCGCGGACACGCGCAACTCGCCCCACGCGCGATGCACGATGTGGGTCCAGCCTTCTTCCTTCGTGTTCGGTGCGATGTCGCGACGGCGCTTCAGCCACCACGCGATCAGCGCGATCAGGAGCGCGGCGGCCAGCACGGCGGTCACGATCGCGACCGGCTGGCCGAACTGTGCGGCGATGACGTGAAACAGATGAACGGCGCCCCAGCCCAGGGCGATGAGCGCGAATAGCGCAATGAAAATCGGCATGTCGGATCGGAAAGAAGGACGGGCCGGCGCATGCGGCGCGGCGGCCCGTTGCACACGGCATTACCGGCGGCGGTGAATGTCGTGCGTGACGAAGCCCGCGTCGTTGACGGGCAGCGCGAGGCCGTCCTTCACCGCGAGCGTCTTGCGGATGTCGTCGAGACCCGCGGACCAGTGGTCGCGCATCGTCGACAGACCGAACTGATAGTCCTTGTAGTGATGCTCGTACGCTTTCTGCTGATAGATCAGGTGCTGGATGTTGTACTTCTTGCCGCTCGACATCGCTTCGGCCTCGACGCACCACGGGTCGTTCTTGCGCTGTTCTTCCGGCACCTGTTCGAGCACGTGGCGCAGCACGTTGCGGTAGCGCTGTTCGCGCTGCAGCGTGTCGGTGACGAACCGCGTGCGGCTCGAATACTGCACGTCCTTCGTGCGCTCGGCGACGTCGGCCATCGTGCGCGGCAACGGCCCGCGCGCGCTCCACAGATCGACCTGGAACGCGAGCGTGTCGCTGCGCGGCCGGGCGCGCAGCACTTCCATCAGCGGCGTGTTCGACACGACGCCGCCGTCCCAGTAGTACTCGCCGTCGATCTCGACGGGCGGGAACGCGGGCGGCAATGCGCCGGACGCCATGAAATGCTCGGGCTCGAGACGGATGCGCGAGTTGTCGAAGTACACGAAGTTGCCGGTGCCGACGTTGACCGCGCCGACCGACACGCGCGTCTCGCCCGAATTGATCCGGTCGAAATCGCACAGGTTCAGCAGCGTCGTGCGCAGCGCCGACGTGTCGTACCAGCTGATTTTTTCCGGATGGTCGGACACGCCCGGCAGCGGCGGCGGAAAGCGCGGCACGAAGAAGCCCTGCTGGCCCTGCATCATCGCGCTGGCGGCCTGCGACGCGGTGAAGAACGTGCGGATCTGATCGATGCTGTTGAACAGCGCGAATTCGAACGCGGCCGGAATCGTCGGGAAGAACGCAGGCTGGCAGATCGTTTCCCAGAATTCGCGCAGGCGCTCGACGCGATGCTCCGGCGCATTGCCGGCGATCAGCGCGGTGTTGAGCGCGCCGATCGAGATGCCCGCGATCCAGTCGAGCGGAATGCCTGCTTCATGCAGCCCTTCGAATACGCCGGCCTGATATGCGCCGAGCGCGCCGCCGCCTTGCAGGACGAGCGCGATCGTTTCGTACGGCAGCGACCGCGCAGCGGCCGGCGCACCGGCTTCGTGGCGCAGGTCCGCCGCATCGACGGCCTGCTTTTCTGTACGCGCGTGCGGTTTCATCAGTTGCTCCGAGAAATCCCGCCGTGGACGGCGGTGATGGATGGCGTGACGTCGATCGACGGCACGCCATCTCGAGAAGGGCGGTGGCGCGGAAGTCGCCTACCGTCGGGGAAACGCCGGCGTTACTGCATGAACCAGCCGTGGCTGACGACGAACGATTGGCCGGTGAGCGCGGCGCTCGGGAATGCCGACAGGAACAGCACCGTCTGCGCGACGTCCTGCACCGTCGTGAACACGCCGTCGACCGTGTTGCCGAGCATCACCTTCTTGATCACGTCCTCTTCGCTGATGCCGAGCTCCTTCGCCTGCTCCGGAATCTGCTTGTCGACCAGCGGCGTGCGCACGAAGCCCGGACACACGACGTGCGAGCGCACGTTGTGCTTCGCGCCTTCCTTCGCCAGCACGCGCGCGAGACCCAGCAACCCGTGCTTGGCCGTCACATACGCGGACTTCAGCGGCGACGCCTCGTGCGAGTGCACCGAGCCCATGTAGATCACGACGCCGCCGCGATCGTCCTTGTACATGTGCTTGAGCGCGGCCTTCGTCGTCAGGAACGCGCCGTCCACATGGATCGCCTGCATCTTCTTCCAGTCGGAGAACGAATAGTTCTCGATCGGGTTGACGATCTGGATGCCCGCGTTCGACACGAGGATGTCGACCGAGCCGAACGCCTCGGCCACCTTGTCGATGCCGCTGTTCACGGCGTCCTCGTTGGTCACGTCCATCGCGACGCCGATCGCCTTGCCGCCTGCCTTGTTGATCTCGTCGGCGACCGCGTTCGCGCCGTCCTGGTTCAGGTCGGCGATCGCGACGGCCGCGCCTGCCTTGGCCAGCTCCAGCGCGATTTCCTTGCCGATGCCGCTCGCGGCGCCCGTGACGACTGCGGTCTTGCCATTCAGGTTGCTCATGTTCGAATTCCCGTGGTGAAAGGATTGACAGGGAGAAAGGACTGCGGACGTATTACTGGGCCAGGTAATCGTAGACGACTTCGCCGAGGCCCAATGTCAAATCTGCGACGATGTGCCGGGCTTCGACGATCTCGAGCACGGGCAGGTCGGCCACCGGCGCGAGCGCGTGCGGCGCCAGCTCGAGCGATGCGGGGCCCGTCCATGCGCCCTTCATCTTGATGTCCTGCATGTAATAGCGCACCAGTTCGCACACGCGCGCGGTGCCGTCGACGTGCGGGATGATCTTCAGCAGGAAATTGGGGCCGGCGAGCCGTTTCGTCTGCTCGTCGATGTCGAGTTCCTTGTGCTTGTAGCCCATCGTGCCGGTCGCGACGCGCACCTTGCCGTAGTCGAGCGTGCCGAGGAGGTGATCGGTGTTCACGTGCAGGGTGGGCGACGCGAGCTTCTTCGGGAAGCCCCACAGCTCGCGGCCGCCGGCGATCGGCGGGTGATCGTCGAGATACATCGCGAGCGTATAGCCGCCCGGCTGCCCGTCGTACTCGACGGGGATCACCTGGCCGCTTTCGGTGTAATCGCCGAAGCCGGTCGAATCGGCCATGCGGATGAATTCGTAATGCACGAGCGGCTCGGTGATTTGCAGCGGCTCGGGGACAATTTCACGAAGGCGGTCCGGATCGGTGCGGTACGTGATGATCAGAAACTCACGATCGACGAAACGGTACGGGCCCATCGGGAACGCAGGGCTGGTCAACGGCATCGCAAACGCTTTCGATCGGACATCGCTGGGTTTCATGCGGACTCCTTGTTGTTGATCGCTTCGTGGATGAGTGGTCGTAATCGTATGCCTGTGCGTTGCCGTTGTGCGATGCCGCATATGGAATTAATTGTTGCCGATTTCGAATTATTTGACGCGTAAATATTGAGACGAACGGTGTAAAACGGCGCTGTCGGCCCCCGGCAGCACCAGCGTCGCACGTGTCGATGACGCCATCATGTGAAAAAGGTGAGTCTTTACGGGAGGCATGGTGAGCTTTTGCGGGAGGCGCGGGCGCGGGAATATGACAATTGCGTGAACTTGTGTTGCAGTGCAGGTTCTAAGTGCGTTCGCCGCGCGGGCCTTGTCCGGTCGGCTGTCGTCTTTAAAGCACCGCCTAAGCGGTCACGTCCTAGCATCGTTCGTCTCCGGCCGGGCAACCGGCCGATCGTTTATGCCTCACGCAACCGGATTCATGCAGAACCTCAATCTCGCCCTCTTTTCCACCATCAACGCCGGGGTTGCGCCGCACCCGGGCGTTGCCCGCCTCGCGATCTTCGCCGCCGACTGGCTCGTCTATGCGCTGCCCGCGATGTTGCTGCTGACCTGGGCCTTCGGTGCACGCTCCGCGCGGCGCCAGGCGATCGAAGCCGGCGTCGGCGTCTGTGTGGCGCTCGGGGTCGCGCAAGCGCTCGGGCATGTCTGGTTCTCGCCGCGCCCGTTCATGGCCGGCGTCGGTACGCAGTTGATTCCGCACGCGCCGGACAGCTCGTTTCCAAGCGATCACATGACGTTCGCATGGAGCATGGCGGTCGGCCTGCTGCTCGGCGGCACGACGCGGGTCACCGGCTTCGTGATGGCTGCAATGGCCGTGGCGATCGCATGGGGACGCGTCTATGCGGGTGTGCACTGGCCGTTCGACATGGCGGGCGGCGTGCTGGTCGGCACGGTCGGCGCGCTGGCCGCGCACCTGTACGGGCAACGCGTGACCGCGCTGCTCGAACGGCTCGGCGATTCGGTGCACGCGGTCGTGATGGGGCGCCGGCAGGCGCCGTAAGCGGAAGGAAGCGGCAGGCCGCCGTCAGCCGGACGAGCCGGGTGTGCGGGCCGATTCGGCCGACGCGGACGGGCCGCCGGCCGCGTCGCGCAGTTCGGGTGTATCGGCCGGATGCCGCGCGGTATCGCGGTCGAGGGCGCTTTCCGTCAGGATCGCGCACATCGCGACGAACAGCGCGACGACTACCGCGGCGAGGCCGCAATAGCCGGCGATCTTCAGGTGGCGAAGGAAAGGCGAAGCGTGGCTTTCTTTTGTCATGACCGGGCGCTCCTGGGCGGGCTGCGGCGGCTGTCGCCCGACAGCGGCGCGCAGACACAGATATATACCAGCCGCGATGCCGGTGCCAAGCCTGCTGCTGCGTGGGCGCCACGATTGTGTCATTCGCCCGGCAACCGGGCGCCTCCGCTCAGTCTTCCAGCGTTTCGTGCACGGCCGCCGCGCCGCGCTTCCAGTAGGCCGCCGCGCGGATGCGCGACTTGTCGATGCCGCGTTCGCCGGTCAGGTGCTGGCGCACCGCGCGCATCGACAGCGCTTCGCCGGCCGCCCACACGTAACCGTCGCCGGACGACGGCAGCGGCAGATCGCGGACGGCATTCACCAGCGCGTCGCCGTTCGCCGTGTCGGCTTCGGCGCGGAAGCGCCAGATTTCATGCACGTCGGCGCGCGTCTCGAACGAGATCTGCGCGGTGCGATCCGCGACTTCCAGCACGACCGCCGCGCGCGCACCGGCCGGCAGTTCCTCGAGGCGTCGCGCGATGGCCGGCAGTGCCGTATCGTCGCCGATCAGCAGATGCCAGTCGAAATCGGTCGGGACCACGAATGATCCGCGCGGGCCGCCGATGCCGAGCCATTGGCCGACACGCGCTTGCGCGGCCCATTGCGATGCGGGGCCAGGGTGGTTCAGCACGAATTCCAGATCGAGCTCGCAGGCGGCGCGATCGAAGCGGCGCGGCGTGAAGTCGCGCGCGGCCGGCTTCGCTTCGCCTTCCGGAAACTCGGGGCCGTTCGCGCCGAGCGTCGGCAGTGCGGGCCGCTCCGCGCCCGGCGGCGGGAAAAAGACCTTCACGTGATCGTCGAACGACGCGGATTCGAAATCCGCGAGATCGGCGCCGCCGAGCGTGACGCGCAGCAGATGCGGCGTCACGGTATGCACGCGCAGCACCTGCAGCAGCCGGAACTTGAGGGTGTGGCGCACGCGGGTGACGGTGCGTTCGGACGTGTTCTGCATCGATCCGTTCTCCTTGGGTTGTGACGGGGCGGCGCGGATCACGCGCCGGCGCCGCCTTCGATTTCAGCCGTCGCGCGGCGCATGATGGCCGCGATGCGGCGCTGTTCGTCGGCATCGGCGGCGCTCTTGTGCAGCAGCGCGCGCTTGAGCGCGAGACGCGCCTCGACGAATTCCGGCAGCCAGCCGGCCTGCGATTCGTCCTGCGCGTCGGCGCCCGCCGATTCCCCGGCGAACGCGCGGCGCATGAATTCCATCTTGCGAGCGAGGTGCGTGAGGCGTGCGAACAGCGTGTCGACGCGTTCGCGCTGGGCATCGAGATGCACGCGGCCGGCGTCGGTCAGCGCATAGCGCTTGCGGTTGCCTTCCGCCTGCGACGCGACGAAGCCGACTTCGTCGAGATACGTGAGCGCCGGATACACCATGCCGGGGCTCGGGCTGTAGAAACCGTTCGAGCGCGTGTCGAGCGCCTTGATCAGTTCGTAGCCGTGGCTCGGTTGCTCGGCCACCAGCGCGAGCAGGAGCAACTGAAGATCGTCGGAGCTGAACTGGCGGCCGCGCGGCATCGCGTCGTCGCCGAAATCGCCAAAGCCGCCGCGCCCGCCCCGGCCGCCGAACGGGCCGCCACCGAATGCATCGTGGCCGCCGCGACGGTGGCGGCCGATCGCGTGCCAGAGACCGGCGAACCAGTCCGGGCGGGCATGCGCACCATGACCGTCGCATCGGGCATGGCCGCGGAAGTGGTTGTGTCGCATGATCGTATCCTGTGTGTCGTAAAACATATCTAAAGATATATTTCGGAAGATAGGGCGTCAAGGGGATTATTTGGGGGCGGGATGGGGAGGCGTTGTGACCGACGGCTTGCGACTGTAGGGTCTCAATGATTGTGAGCTTTTTCTCACATATTGATTCATCGAATCATTAGTCAACAGCTATTAAAGCGTCGACATCGCGTGCTATCCCGATTCGTTCGGTTTTCGACAACGAGACGGTCCATGGCCACGGCTGTATTAGATTCGCGGCTGGTTCATAACGCGGTAAGAGTGATGCAGCGGGGAGGTATGGCTTTGGGGACCCTTGTTCCGTAGGACTGGGTCCCCTAGACCATGCTGCTGATGTGCCTGTCCCATGAGGGAATTCAAGCCACTGTTTGGATCTGCCAGCCCTTTTTAGCAAGGGCATCGCATACCTTGTGCGGGACACGACTCTCGTTTGCCGCAAGACATAGCAGGCTCGTTGGACGTGACATTGCCACGTAGAGGTTCCGCATCTGCGCCTGCTGCGTCTCGGGAAGCTTTGCTAGCGCCTTGGATGGAATGCTGAACCGCACCGGGAATCGTGGAGGCCGGTTGGTTTAAGTTAATGCAGGCACGTCGGCAGCATTTCTGAGTTGCCTGTAGTAGTTTGCCTCAGCTCCAGCGAGCGGTTCGACACCGTCGAAGTCGAGGGGCGTTCGGTCGTGTCGGACGAACGCGAGGGGCATGGTTCACGCATGGTGGCAGTTGCTCGGGATGAGGGGAATTGGAGAGTGTCGGAATACTTCGCCTGAACGGGGGCCGTCCGTGATCGGCCGGCTAGTCATTGGCGTCGGCCGCGAGCCACACGACCTGATCGCTCCAGGTCTGGTCGCGCGTAAAGCGGAACAGTGTGTCCTTGAGCAAACGGATCCACGCGTCGACGAGGCGCGACGGACGATTTTCGCGCAACGTGCTGATCGATACCGTCGAGCGAATCGCCGGGCGCTCGATCGCGATTGCTTTCAGTTCGCCGCGCGCCAGTTCTTCCTGGATCGCGACATACGTGAGCAGCGAATAGCCGACGCCCGCGCGAACGAGCTGCTTGGTCAGCGCGACGCTGTCGATTTCGAATTCGACGCGCAGCCGGACCCCGTGCTGAACGGCGGCCTGATCGATCAGCCGCCGGTTGCTGTGCGGCAGCCCGGGCAGGATCAGCGGCACGTTCGCGAGATCGCGAATCTGCATATTTCGGGTCGCCAGCACCGAATCGGGCGGCGCGACGAGGATCAGCGGCTCGCTGAAGAGCGGCACGATATCGAACGCATCGAGCGGCGGCTGGTTGTAGACCACCGCCAGATCGACGCGGCGGTCGAGCACCCATTCCTGCAGCGAGTTGCTGAGCCCCTCGCGAACATGGAGCGATACGCCGGGCCAGTGCGCGTGAAAGTCGCGCACGAGATCGGTGCCGATCAGCCGGCCGATCGTCGGCGGCAGGCCGACCGCGAGATAGCCGCGCTCGGCATCGGCGCTGGCCCGTACCTGGTCCGCCGTTTCGCTGACCATCCGCGTGATCATTTCGGCATGCTCGAGCAGGCGCGAACCCGCGGCCGTCAAGCGCACGCCGCGGCCGTAGCGCGTGAAGAGCGCCACGCCGATTTCCTCCTCCAGCTTGGCGATCTGCCGGCTCAGCGCCGGTTGCGCGATATACAGCTCCGCGGCCGCGCGGCTGAAGCTGCCGGCGCGGGCGACGTGGATGAAGCTGCGCAGTTCTCGAATGTCCATGTCGTTTTTGAGCTATGCCGTCGTGGCATAGAAATACATGTTCATAAGGTCTTTGTCAAAGAAGTCGGCGGATTCTATGCTGAGAACAAATAGCAAATCGACCTATAACGATTCTGGAGACACCATGCCATCCCGTTCTCGCAGCCATTCCATTCCTCGTTCGCCTCGTTCGCGGCACCGCCGCGTCGCTTCGCCGCGACGCTGCTGAGCGTTTTTCCGCTCGCCCGACGAATCAGCGACAACGACATAGGAAGGAATACTGATGAAAAGCTTGAAGAAACTTCACGTCCAGGTATTGATCGGGCTGGCGTGCGCGATCGTACTGGGCCTGCTGGCGCCCAAGGCAGCGATCGCGATGAAGCCGTTCGGGCAGGGGTTCATCGCGCTGTTGAAGATGATGCTCGCGCCGATCATCTTCTGCACGCTGGTCCAGGGAATGGCCCACGTGAAGGACCTCCGGATGCTCGGTCGAATGGGCGTGAAATCGCTCGTCTACTTCGAGGTGGTCAGCACGATCGCGATGGTGCTCGGCTTCGTGATGGTCAACGTGTTCCCGCCGGGCGCGGGCCTCCATGCCGCGAACATCGCCGAGAGCGCCGAAGCGCTGAAGACGACGTCGAACGCGGGCGAGATCTCCGCCGTCACGTATCTGCTGAGCCTCATTCCGCATACGCTCGTCGATGCGTTCGCGAAAGGCGACATCGTGCAGGTGCTGATCATCTCGATCCTGGCCGGGCTCGCGTTGAACGTATCGGTCGGCGCCGATTCGGTGCTGCTGCGCGGCATCGACGAGACGCAAAAGGTGCTGTTCCGGATGCTCGCGTTCATCATGCGGCTCGCGCCGCTCGGCGCATTCGGCGCGATGGCGGCCGCGGTCGGCAGTTACGGCGGCGTGACGCTGCTGTACCTGCTCAAGGTCATCGTTCTCTACTACGCGACGTCCGCGATCTTCGTGTTCGGCGTGCTCGGCGCGATCAGCTGGTCGATCGGTCTGCCATTCGCCGGCGTCATGCGGCTGATTCGCGACGAACTGCTGCTGACGCTCGGGACGGCGTCGAGCGAAGTGGTGTTTCCCCGCCTCGTCGAAAAGATGAAGCGTGCCGGCTGCGACGAGGTCGTGGTCGGGTTCGTGCTGCCGGCCGGCTACAGCTTCAATCTCGACGGCACCGCGATCTATATGGCGATCGCGATCGGCTTCATCGCCCAGGCGACCGATACGCCGTTCTCGCTCTGGCAGCAGCTCGGCCTGCTTGCGATTCTGAGCCTGACGTCCAAGGGCGGCACGACGGTGGCCGGCGGCGCGTTCGTCAAGCTTGCCGCGACGCTGCAGTCGGTCCGCTCGCTGCCGCTCGCCGGGCTCGGCCTGCTGTTCGGCATCGACCGGATCATGGCGACCGCGACCGCGCTCGTGAACGTGGTCGGCAACACGATGGCGGTATTCGCGATCGCCCGCTGGGAAGGGCTCTTCGATGCCGCCGCGTTCAACCGCGAAACCGGGCGCACCGCGCGCCGTTCGATGCTGCGCTCGCGCACCGTGGCCGCCGCTGCCGAGGCGCGGACCGAACGGTCCGGCGCGGCCGCCGAAGCCAACTGAATTCCGTCGAGGTGATTTCATTCATGGACCGTATTGCACCGCTCGCCCCCGAGCACCTGTCCGACGAACAGCGCCACGTGTACGACGCCATCGCCAGCGGGCCCCGCAAGGGCGTGCGCGGCCCGCTGGCCGTCTGGCTGCATCGCCCCAGGCTTGCCAGTTGCGCGCAGGCCCTCGGCCAGTACTGCCGGTATGACAGCAGCGTGCCGCCGCGGCTCTCCGAGCTGGTCATCCTGTCGATGGGGCGCCACTGGCTCGCCGAATACGAATGGGCCGCGCACAAGCCGTTCGCGCTGGAGGCCGGGCTGTCGATCGACGTGATCGATGCGATTCGCGACGGCGTCGAGCCGCCGTTCGTGTGCGACGACGAGAAGCTCGTCCACGCGTTCGTGACGCAACTGCACGAACGGCACGCGATCGACGACGCACTGTATGCGGCGCTCGTCGACACGCTCGGCGAAGGCGCAGTCGTGGATCTCGTCGGCATTGCCGGTTACTACACGCTGATCTCGATGACGATCAAGGTTTTCAACGTGCCGCCGCCGGCCGGCGTCGCACCCGAACTTCCCGCAACACACGGTTGAACACATCCATCATGAACGACACCTCCCTCCATGAAGCGGGCGCGGGCCGCCTGCAAGGCAAGATCGCCATCGTCACCGGCGCGGGCTGCGTCGGGCCCGGCTGGGGCAACGGCCGCGCCGTGGCCGCATTGTTCGCCGCCGCGGGCGCGAAGATCTTTGCGGTGGACATCAACATGGACGCGATGGCCGAGACGGTCCGTCGCGTCACCGAGCTCGGCGGCGACATCACCGCGCACACGTGCGACGTCACGAACAGCGCGGCCGTCGCGGCGATGGTCGACGCCTGCCGCGAAACCTACGGGCGCGTGGACATCCTCGTCAACAACGTCGGTGGGTCGGCCGCGGGCGGGCCGGTCGCGCTGTCCGAGGACGCATGGGACAAGCAGGTCGCGTTCAACCTGAAGAGCGTCTACCTGACCTGCAAGCACGTGCTGCCCGTCATGGAGCAGCAGGGCGCCGGCGCGATCGTCAACACCGCGTCGACCTCCGGCATCCGCTGGACCGGCTCCGCGCAGGTCGCGTACGCCGCGTGCAAGGCCGGCGTGATCCAGCTGTCGAAGGTGGTGGCCGTCGAGTATGCGAAGAAAGGCATCCGCGTGAACACGGTCGTGCCGGGGCAACTGCATACGCCGATGGTCGAGGCGCGTCTCGCCGGGCAACGTTCCGGCGGCGATATCGACAAGCTGCTCGAAAGCCGGCTCGCGCGCATTCCGCTCGGCTTCATGGGCGACGGCCGCGACACGGCGAACGCCGCGCTGTTCCTGGCCTCCGACGAAGCCCGCTTCATCACCGGCACGGAAATCGTCGTGGACGGTGGCATGACCGCACGGTGCGACTGATGGCGGACGTTCGACAGGGCCGCGCGGCACGCAGCGTATGGGATTGCCACACGCACGTCTACGGGCCGTGGGACCAGTTTCCGGTGCCGGCCGACGCGGCGTACCAGCCCGCCGAGGTGCCGATGACGCGCCTACTCGCGCTGCACGAGCGGCTCGGCGTCACGCACGGCGTGATCGTCCAGGCCGCGTGCTATCGGCACGATCACACCGCGTTGCTGGCGGCGATCGCCGCGACCGGCGGTGTTTATCGCGGCGTCGCGCTGGTCGACGACACGATGGACGACGGCACGTTGCACACGCTGCATGAAGGCGGTGTACGCGGCGTCCGCTTCAACTTCATGGGGCATCTGCCGGGCGAGCGCGACACGGACACGCTGCTGCGCACGGCGGAACGCGTAGCGGCGCTCGGCTGGCACGTGCTGCTGCACGGCCGGCTGGCGGAACTGCTGCCGGTGCTCGATACGTGGGCCGGGGTCGACATTCCGATGGTGATCGACCACATGGCGCGCCCGTCGCTGCACACACCATGGAGCGACGACGAACGCAACGCGTTGCTCGCGCGTCTCCGCGATCCGTACCGCTGGATCAAGTTGTCCGGCGTGGATCGATTCGCCGGCGGCGACGCGCGCGCATGGCCCGATGCGCGGCCGCTCGCGCGCCGGCTGCTCGATGCCGCGCCGGACCGGTCGATCTGGGGAACGGACTGGCCGCATCCGAACATCGAAGGCGCACCGCCGGACGACGTCGCGCTGCTGGCGTTCGTTCGCGGCCTGTGCCGCGACGACGCGCTTGCGGATGCGGTGCTGGCCGGCAATCCGCTGCGGCTCTACGGCTGAGCCGAAGCAGACGACGATCGCTGCCCGACGGAAATACGAAGACTTGCAGTGAACCTCGAGGAGGAGACATGAAGGAA
The DNA here is from genome assembly GCF_002223195.1 of Burkholderia sp. AU28863. Lineage (NCBI taxonomy): Bacteria > Pseudomonadati > Pseudomonadota > Betaproteobacteria > Burkholderiales > Burkholderiaceae > Burkholderia > Burkholderia sp. AU28863. The sequence continues at coordinate 399,518 of NZ_NKFE01000006.1, forward strand.
AAAACGAGCAGGCGGGCCTGGCCGGCCGTCGCGGCATGGATAACGCTGTGCGTGGCGTCGCCCGGTGCACATGCCGACGACATTCACGTGCTGGCGACCGGTGCGCTGCACGGCGCGTTCGAGCAACTGGTGCCGCTGTTCGAAAAATCGTCCGGGCATCGTCTCGAGATCGCGTGGGGGCCGTCATACGGCACGTCCCCCGAGGCATTGCCGATGCGTTTGCGCAGCGGCGAGCCGGTCGATATCTGTTTCATGATCAAGCCGGCCCTTCAGCAGGAAGTCGACGCCGGCCGGTTCGACCGGACCTCGCTGTCGGACATCGCCGCCAGCGGAATCGGCGTCGCGGTGCGCAAGGGGCTCGCCGTGCCCGACGTCGGGTCCGACGATGCGCTGCGTCGCGCGTTGCTGTCCGCCCGATCGGTCGCGTTCTCCGAAGGGGCGAGCGGCACCTACATCGTCGGCACGCTGTTCGAGCGGCTCGGCATCGCCGAACAGATGAAATCGAAGAGCGTGCTGATTCGCGGCAAGGAACTCGTTGGCGCCGCACTCGCGCGCGGCGATGCCGAGCTGGGGCTGCAGCAGATCAGCGAACTGAAGGTGACGCCGGGCATCGACTTCGCGGGGCCGCTGCCCGCCGACGTGCAGAAGACCAGCGTGATTTCATCGGCGATTGCCGTGCATGCGCGGGCCGCCGACGCGTCGCGCGCATTCGCGGCGTTCCTGAAGACGGCGCCCGCTGTCGCGGTGCTCAACGAGACGGGCCTCGACCCGCTCTGACGCACCGAGCCGTATCGACCCATGAGGAGACGATGAAGACGAACAAGATCCTGACGCGGCTTGCACTGGCCGCCGCGTTGGCGGCATCGGGTGCCGCCTGTACCACGCAACCTGTCGATGCGAATGCGGTTCAACGCACGCTCGTATCGAAAGGCGATGTGCAGATCGAAACGCTCGCGCAAGGACGCGGGCCGGTGATCGTGATCCTGCCGTCGCTGGCGCGCGGCGCGGAAGATTACGACGAAGTCGCGCGCCTGCTCGCGCACGACGGATTCCGCGTATTGCGACCGCAACCGAGAGGCATCGGCCGCAGTACGGGGCCGCTGACCGGTCTCGACCTGCATGCGTTCGCAGCGGACATTGCGCTCGTGCTCGATCGCGAGCACACGGGGTCCGTCGTGATCGTCGGGCATGCATGGGGCAGCCAGCCCGCGCGCATGCTCGCGGTCGACCGCCCCGATCTCGTGCGCGGCCTCGTGATGGCCGCGGCTTCGGCCGGCAAGCTACCGCTGGGGTCGACCGAGAAGCCATATGGCCGCTTGCGTGACGCGATCGATGGCGCGGGCGACCCTCGGGTGTCGGACGCGCAGCGACTGACCTACCTCCGCCAGGCGTTCTTCGCGCCGGGGCACGATCCGAGCGCATGGCTGACCGGATGGTATCCGGCGGTGCACGCGGCGCAAGCGCATGCGCGCAACGTCACGCCGATCGACGCGTATTTCGGCGGGGGGACGGTGCCGATGCTCGATCTGCAGGCGCAGTACGACGCGGTCGTCGTGCCGAACGTGTTCAAGCCGTGGCTGGGCGATCGCGTGACCGTGCAGGTCCTCGCCGATGCGGGGCACGCGATGGCGCCCGAGCAGCCGCGCGCGATGAGCGATGCGATCGCAGCCTTTGCGCGCAAGGTCTACCGCACGAATTGATCATCATCGGCAGGCGTCGGAACAAGCGAATGGATTCTTCAATCAATCAGGATATCAAAACATGAAAACATCGAAGCGCGGCATCGTCGCCGCATGTCTGTTGTGGTGGGCGGCGTCCGCCTTTGCATCGGCGACCCCGGCCTCGGCCACGGTCGACCGGGAAATCGTCCGGCATGGCGATGTGCAGATCGAGGTACTGCGCGAGGGGCAGGGCCCGTTGATCGTGATTCTGCCGTCGCTCGGCCGCTCGGGAAGGGACTACGACGCGGTCGCCGCCCGGCTCGTGGCCGACGGTTTTCGCGTGCTGCGCCCGGAGCCGCGCGGCATCGGGCAGAGCAAGGGGCCGATGGACAACCTGTCGGTCCACGATTTCGCGGCGGACGTCGCGACGGTGATCGAGAACGAACATCGCGGCCCGGCGATCGTCGTCGGCCACGCGTGGGGGAATTTCCCCGCGCGCATGCTGGCCGTCGACCGACCCGATCTCGTGCGCGGCGTCGTGCTCGCGGCTGCGTCCGCCGGCAAGGTGCCGCCCGGCTCGACGGAGAAGCCGATCAGCGCCGAGATCCGGCAGGCGATCGACGGCGCCGGCGACCTGTCGCTGCCGGAAGCGAAGCGGATCGAATACCTGAAGAAGGCGTTCTTCGCACCGGGCAACGATCCGCGGGTCTGGCTGGACGGCTGGCATGCCGCCACGCACGACGCCGAATCGCATGCGCGCGAGACCACGCCGGTCGATGCATATTTCGCGGCCGGCACCGCGCCGATCCTCGACCTGCAGGCCGAACACGACGCCGTCGCACCGCGCCGGTTTTCGAACGTATTGAAATCGATGCTCGGCGACCGCGTGACGATCGTGCGGATTCCGGATGCCGGCCACGCGCTCGCACCTGAACAGCCGGTCGCCATGGCCGACGCCATCGCCGCGTTTGCCCGGAAGCTCGCGAGCCCGCAATGAGCGTACGTCGACGGCGGTTCGATCGAGCTGCCGTTTCGATGTCGTTTACCGGAAGTGCCTCGCATACGCTCAAGGAATCCATCGACATGACCACGACTTCCCCGGCGATCTCCGGGTCCACGCGCCGATTTTCCCCACCGCCGCTGGCCGAACCACGCCGGCCGCGCTTGCGTCTGCCGGCAAACAGCTGCGACGCGCATTGCCATGTGTTCGGGCCGTTCGACCGCTATCCGTTGCCCGACGACCGCAGCTTCGATCCGTCCGCCGCGCCGGAAACGGCGTTGCGGCACCTGCACGAGCGCCTCGGCTTCTCGCGCGCCGTGATCGTACAGAGCCAGGGGCACGGGTTCGATCATCGCGCGATGCTCGACGCGTTGCGCGCCGGAGCGGGGCGGTACAAGGGCGTCGCACTCGTTCGGCCGGGCGATCCGGACGCGCTCCTTACGGAGTACGCCGCGAACGGGGTGTGCGGCGCCCGGTTCAACTTCCTCGCGCATCTTGGCGGCCGCCCGGATCTGGAGGCGGTCAGGACCGTCGCCGCCCGTATCCGGCCGCTCGGCTGGCACTTGGCGATTCACGTGGCCGGGCGGGACATCATCGAATTTTCGCCGTTCATCCGTTCGCTCGACTTGCCGGTGGTCATCGACCACATGGCGCGGGTCGACATCGACGAAGGGGCGGACAGCCTGTCGGTGCGCGCGTTGTGTGCGTTGCTCGATACGGGAAACGTATGGGTCAAGCTGTCGGGCGCTGACCGGATGTCGAAAACCGGCGCGCCGTTCGACGACACGCTGGCCGTCGCACGCCGCTTCGCCGAGCATGCGCCCGAACGGGTGCTGTGGGGCAGCGACTGGCCGCACGTCAACCTCGGCCATCCGATGCCGGACGACGGCGACCTCGTCGATCTGATCGCGCGAATCGTGCCGGACGACGCACGCCGCATCCAGATGCTGGTCGACAATCCCGCCCACTTCTTCGGATTCAGGTGAACCCATGGCATCGACGCTCTCCATTGCGCACGACCAGCCGGATGTGACGAACGACGCCGCGCTTCAACGCGCATTGCGCAAGAACCTGGTTCGCCTCGTCCCGCTGCTGGCGATCGGCTACTTCTTCAATTACATCGACCGGACCAACATCGGCTTCGCGGCGCTGACGATGAACCGCGATCTCGGCCTGACCGGCAGCCAGTTCGGCATGGCGGCCGGGCTGTTCTTCGTCGGGTACTGCGTGCTCGAGGTGCCGAGCAATCTCGCGCTCTACCGGTTCGGCGCGCGGCGCTGGCTGGCCCGGATCATGATCAGCTGGGGGCTGCTGTCGGCCGCGTGCGCGTTCATCCAGGGGCCGACCAGCTTCTACGTGCTGCGCGTGCTGACCGGGGCGGCCGAAGCCGGTTTCTTTCCCGGCGTGCTGTTCTATCTGTCGTGCTGGTTCCCGAAAGCGTGGCGCGTGCGGGTGCTCGCGTGGTTTCTGGTGGCGATCCCGCTGTCGTCGGTGGTCGGCGGCGTGCTGGCGGCGTTCATCATGCAGCTGGACGGAACCGGCGGGCTCAAGGGCTGGCAATGGCTGTTCGTCATCGAAGGGTTGCCGGCGTGCGTGCTCGGCCTGCTGACCCTATGGTTTCTGCGTGACCGACCCGAGCAGGCGGAATGGCTGACGCGCGAAGAATCCGCAGCGCTCGCCGACGTCCTGGCGCGCGAATCGGCGGCGTTGCCGAAACGGCATTTCGGCACCGTGCTCCGCGACGTGCGCGTCTGGATCATGGTCGGCATTCTGTTCTGCTACTGGATCGGCATCAACGGGATCGCGATCTGGCTGCCGCTGATGCTCAAGGGGCACGGACTGTCGGCGTTTGCTGTCGGGCTGCTGTCGGGCGTGCCGTATCTCGTCGCGGCGGTCGTCATGATCGCGTGGGCGCGGCTGATGGAGCGTCACGGGCGGCACCTGCTGCATCTCGCGCTCGCATGCGTGGTATCGGCGGCGGGCTTGATATTCGCGGTCGCGTTTGCGTCGCTGCTGCCCGCGCTCGTCGGCATGGTGTTCGCGGTGATCGGGCTGAGCGCGGCCCGGCCGGCGTTCTACAGCCTGCCGTCACGGTATCTGACAGGCGTCGCGGCCGCGGGCGGCATGGCGTTCATCAATTCGATGGGCAGCCTCGGCGGCTACGTCGGCCCGTGGATGGTCGGCGCGCTGAAGGACGCGACGCATTCGTATGCGCCGGGCATGCTCGCGATGTCGGTGTCGCTCGCGTTGGCCGCATTGTTGACGTGGGGTCTGGCGATTTATACACGGTATGCCGCGCCGGTGGAAGACATCGGTGACTGAGGGTTGGAGTACAAGCATGTACGACCGACGACGTGGTTCACACGAGCGATATTCGACGTGTAACCATGAGGAATGGCGCCGACGATAATCTCGCGACGTTCGCTAAACATGCCCACGTGGGACACCCAACACGTGAACATCGACCTTCGCGTGCCCGCCTGCAGGCGGGCGTCTGAGCGATTTCATACGCTGCCGTATTCGGCACTCTGCCCTGGATGCCGAATACAGCTGGCTAGCGCGTGGAAAGTACTGCATCCAGCTCCGTCAGCAGTCGGTCGGCGTCGTTTGCTCCAAACACCAGCGGCGGCCGGATCTTCAGCACGCTCGCGTCCGGTCCGGTTGCCGAAATCAGTACGCGACGCTGGCGCAAGCCATTGACGATCTTGAGTGCGGTCGCGATGTCTGTGTCCTTCTTCGCGCGGTCGCGTACGATTTCGACGCCGAAATACAGGCCGGTGCCGCGCACGTCGCCAATGCATTCGTATTTTCTTGCCAGCATGTTCAATCCCTCCAGCATGATCGCGCCGACCCGTTGCACGTTGTCCAGCACGTGTTCGTCGCGCAACACGTCGAGCGTGGCCTGCGCGGCGGCGATGGCCACCGAATTGCCGCCGAACGTGTTGAAGTAGCGCATGTCCTGGCCGAATCCGGCGACGATCTCGGGGCGCACGACCAGGCCGGCCACCGGATAGCCGTTGCCCATCGGTTTGCCGAGCGTGACGATGTCGGGCTCGACCGAGTGACGCTCGTGCCCCCACATATGCGTACCGCTGCGCCCGAACCCCGACTGAACCTCATCCGCGATAAACAGGCCGCCGGCGCGGCGTACGACTTCGGCTACCGGTGCGAGCACGTCGGTCGGGTGGGCGAACACGCCATCCGACGAGAAGAACGAGTCGGCGATGAACGCCGCCAGGCCGCCGCCGTGGCGGCGGATGTCCTCGATCTGCAACGCGACCTGCTCGGCCATGCGCTGGCCGATCTCGGACAGAGGCACACGGTAGGAATCCGGAGCAGGCACCGTTCGCACATAGGGGCCGAGCAGGGCCTTGCGGCCGAGCGACGGGGAAAATCCCGAGGTGAGATGCGAGTTGCCGTGATACGCCTCGCTCGTCACAATGACGCCGGCCTTACCGGTGTAGTGCATTGCGATGCGCATGGCCAGATCGTTCGCTTCGGATCCCGTGCAGGTAAACATCATCTGACCGTCGCGAATCGACGTGTTGAACGTCGCGCGCAGCGCATCGGCATAGTCGAGGATCGGCTCCTGCATGTAGCGGGTGTGCGTACAGAGCGTCGAGAGCTGACGCGCAATGGCGTCGACGATGCGCGGATTGGCATGCCCGACGCAGACGACATTGTTGTAAGCATCGAGATAGTCGTTGCCTTGATCGTCGTACAGATAGACCTTCTCGCCACGCACAATCTTCACTGGCTCGGCATAGAACAGTCGATAAGACGGGCTGAGCAGCCGCAGCCGGCGAGCGATGTGCGTCTGCGTGGCGGCGTCGAGATGAGAGATCGCCGACGGATTGAAGCCGTTCGGCATGTCGCCGCGCAGTGCGTCGGGGGTTTTGCTCGTATCAGCGGCGTTGGCCGGCGCAGTCGGTTTCGATGTCGTGTTCATAGGTCAATCGGGGCAGGTGAGGTGAGCGGGCGAAGGGAAATCAGAGCAAGGCACGCGAAACGGTTTCGTGGTCGCGCTGCATGAACCAGCGCAGATGCTCCCATCCGGGGCGAGTGAAACGCAGGATGTAGGCTTCGTTTTCCGGAAACAGCGTCGCACGCCATGAGGTCAGCAACGCGCGCGCCGCGACGCGCGCCATGGCCAGATGCGGAATCAGGACCAGTTCGTCGACACTCAATTGAGCGTGCGCGAGATAGCCATGCAGGAGCTCACGCGCCTGAGTGAACAGATCGTGCGGCGCGTCGGCGTCGAAGTCGAGCGGAAACTGGTTCATTACCGCGGTGGCGACGTCGATGGCGACCGCGGTGTGCACGGTGTCCCCGAAGTCGATGATCCCGTTGACGAATCGCGGGCCGCCAGGATTTGCGACGATGTTCGAGCGGTTGAAGTCGTTATGTACGACCTGCGTGCGACAGCCTCGCAATGCGGGCTCGATCGTCGCAAAGCGGGTGAATGCCTGCTCGATCAGCGAGCGATGCAACGGGTCGGCGATATGGGCCTGCAATCCTGCTAGGCTCGACAAGTGCTTGACGTCCCACGCGAGTACCCGGCGCTCGTTTGGATGACGGAAGCTGGCGAGGGCCAGTTGCAACTGCGCCAGAACTTCGCCGATCTCGTAATAATTGACCATGGCGGAATGCAGCTTGTCGAGCGGCATACCGTCGAGAAAGCTGTAGAGCCTCGCCGTCCGATGCGGATGGGCCGGTAACGCGAGCGGTAAGACAAACTGCCCCCCTGTACCAGGTATCACGCGCGGCACCGGCAACTGCGGGGCGACCGCGCCGACGTGCCGCATCGCGGCGACCTGCAGGTCAAGCTCTTCAGCCGTCTCACCGGGGTTGGAGACTTTGAGTACGTACCGCGCGCCATCACGAGCATCGATGCGAAAGGTGTCGTCCTTCTCGGTCGAGAACCTCGTTGCTGATCCGTCAATGCCGTACATGCGGTGTGTGATCGCGATCGCGTCCGATTCGTCCAGACGCGTGAAGCCCACCGACAGGCCGCTACCCGGCAGTGTATCGGTGGCAGCCGGGGCTGCACGGTTCGTGCCGCCGGCAACAGGGGACGTGGACAACAGCGACTCCGAGTTTGAGAAGTGGACGACAGTAGTGCGGAACATGGTTGTCGAGCGATCGGCCTGCAGAACGGCATCATTGGAGCAGCGCGATGCGGGCCCACGGCAATCGTCGGAGCCGGGGTGGCGTGATCGGCTCACAAGCCGAGATGCTCGGCCAATTCGATGATGCTCCTGACGGGCGTGTAGCCGTATTCCGGCGCTTCCGGCTCATGGCCGCGCAGCACATGGGCCTTATGGACGATACCGAGGTCGTGTGCGGTCATCAGGTCGTAACGCGGGCTGGACGAGACGTGCAGGATTTCGTGCGGCTGCACATTGAGCTTCCTGAACATGTATTCGAATCCTTGCATCCGCGGCTTGTAAGCGCCGGCGTCTTCCGCGGTGATGACCGCATGAAACGGCGCGCCGAGCTTCTCGATGTTGCTCATGATCTGCGAGTTGTCCGCGTTGCTCAGACCGACCAGCCTGTATTTCTTCGCAAGGCGCGCGAGCCCTTCCGGCACGTCCGGATGCGGTCCCCACGACGGCACAGCCAGATAGAACTGTTCGGCCTCGCGTTCGACGAAGGTCACGCCGGTGCGTTCGCACGTGCGGCGCACCGAATTGACGACGACGTCGTGAAAGGGTTTCCATGCACCAAGCACTTCGTCGCGACGATAGGCGGCGAAGAGCTTCACGAAGTTTTCCATCGCGTCGCCGTGAAGACGATTGCCGTAGATTTCCCGAGCCGTCTCGGCCATTCGGAAGTGGACGAGGGTGCCGTAGCAATCGAAAGTTATGAACTTCGGCTCGAAGTCGATCATGTCGTCAGTCTCGATGAGTAGCGAATCCCTCTGAGGGACCCTTGAACGGAGGCGGTGCCGCGCGCCCGTTCGGACAGGCGTCGATGGCAACGTCGGTACGTGAAATTTAAGCAGGAGCGACTGTGCTATTCAGCCGAATTTCTCGGCGCAAAAAACAAGATTTGACGCGTTTTCGAGTGGGCCGGCGGCAGCTTCTGCGGTGTGGGACGTGCGATGCCAAACAGCGGGGACAGACCGCAAGATGACGGTATTTTCGTTCGAACGGTTGGGATACTATTCGTCTTGGCGGCAGCTTGAAGACACGCGTTCAGAGTTAACCGTACGGAACGACGGCAGGGCGGAAATGAAAGCGGATTGCACACTTGACCGGCTGGACTTGCGCATTCTGGCCGAGTTGCAGAGTGACGGTCGCATGACCAACGTGGAGCTGGCCGACGCCGTCGGGCTTTCGGCCAGCCCGTGCCTGACGCGCGTCAAGCGGCTCGAGAACGCGGGATTCATTACGGGCTACGGCGCAACAGTGCGGATCGAGAAGATCGGCGGGTTTCAAATCGTGTTTGCCAAGATCACGCTCACCGACCATCGTCGTGACGACTTCGTGCGTTTTATTGACGCCATCGCCGATATCGACGAGATCATGGAGTGCCATCACGCTACGGGGGGCTACGATTATCTGCTCAAGGTCGTTACGCGCGACGTCGACCACTTCCGTGACGTGATGGAGGGGCTGTTGAAACGTGATATCGGCATCGAAAAATATGTCAGCCACGTGGTCATTGCGTCGCCATTCGTAAAGAGCAGCTTTCGTCTCGATGCAATTTCTCCTGTGGAATGAGATCGTGTGACTCGGCGCTCGAGACGAGTCGACCCGCGTGGCTGCATGCCGGACGAATTCGGTGCGAATGTCGTTCGCTCGATTCGGCAGACGGAATGTCATGCCGGAATCAGCTCCCTGCAAGATTGCCTGTGCCAGAAGTCATCTTGGTACGAAGTCGTGTGCCGCTGCTACAGCTGTTGAAGGAAGTCGTAAAAATGGCTGGGATGTCTTTTGCTAGGACCACGTAACAGGCCGAGGCGTGCCTTTCTAGCTTGGTTCCTCATTGCCGAATCCAGCTTATCGCGGAGATCAAGCAATTGGGCGAGCTCAGGGGCGAACTGCGGCCAAGCTATCGTGTTTCCCACCCCACCTTCACGACCTGCATCAGTTTGCGCACGTTCAGCGTCGCAAGCAGGCTGCGTGTGAGGCAGACCCGTTGCCCGCGACGCTCGGCCACCCATGTTCGGACAAGGAAGTCCGTGCGCTGGGGCGCATCCTTGATTTCAGCCCGAAAGGTCAAGGCACCCAGCCCATTACCGCCACAGTTATCGAGCAGCGGCTGGGGCAGCAGCTCGCCACAAGAGTGCGTAGCGGTGGGGTGTCACGGCAGATTGGCAGGCGACGATCGAAGCCTTCTTAGTGATACCAATGGCCGTAGAAATATTTGCCAGAGCCGGCTTAGGCCCCCGCCACGTTCGCACAGATCTCTGAGCAGAAATCCAGGAAAGCTTCGACTGCTGCAGGCGCCAGCCGGCGCGATGGACGGGTGACATACAACGGGTAAGTTTCGCCTGGCCACTCCGGGAATAACTCGATCAACGACCCGTCGGCGATCAGATGCGCGACATTGAGGGCAAGCACCTGAGCAATGCCGGCGCCGTTCACACAGGCTTGAACCATGAAATCTACATCGGTCGTAGTCAAATGGCCGCGGGTATCGACCGGCAGTACTTCGCGTCCGCGATGGAATTCCCATGAGAACGGCCTGCCACGACGCGGATCGATGTATTGGATGCACTCGTGATCGAGGAGCTTTTCCGGTCGCTTGGGCCGGCCACGCCGCGCCAGATATTCCGGGGACGCCACGGTCAGTACGCGCGTCTGGAGCAGCAGTCGTGATGTCATGGTTGACGGCGGCTGCGGCCCGAAGCGCACCGCAACATCGATGCCCTCGGTCACCAAATCGCCAACGTCCGGTTGCTGCACGATCGTCAGCTCAAGACTCGGATGGCGTTCGCGCAGGAGGGGGAGTTTCGGCGCCAGGACATAGCGGGCAAAGATCGGGTTCAAGCTGACCCGCAATGCTCCGCGCACTGAGACGGCGGCACCCGAAACATAGCTGGCCGCCTCCTCGATGCCCTCGAGGTGCGGTACAGCGCGTTCATATAGGCTCTTGCCCTCGCTCGTGAGGTGCAGGGTGCGCGTCGTGCGATTCAGCAAACGCACGCCGAGCCTTTCCTCCAACCGGTCTATCGATCTGCTCACGCCAGAGGCCGACAGCCCCAACACTGCGCCTGCGCGGCTGAAGCTGCCGGCCTCGACTACCGCGGCCAGCACACTCATTCCGGACAGCAATCGTCCGTCGAAATTCATCACACCTCCATCTTTGAGTTTTAGCAAAGATAATGTGAATGAATCTACCTTTATCAAAGATGGCGCGCAACCTATCGTGTGAACCGTGACGTTACGAACCGCGGTTTTCCTTGGGACAACACCCACCGAGCGGACCTCGTGGCGACTGGTCCACCGCAACTTCCAAGGAGCATTCCATGACTGCGCAGCGCACTCTTTTCAAAGGCGGCACCATCCTGACGCTGGATGCCAAGGTTCCCAATCTCGCCGTGGGCGACGTCCTGGTCCAGGACGGTCGCATCGCCGCGGTCGGCGCTGCCTTGCAAGCGGATGATGCCCAAGTCATTGACGCCGCGGGCCATATCGTCATGCCGGGCCTGGTCGATGCCCATCATCACATGTGGCTCGGCGTGATGCGCCGCATGATGCCGAACGTGGACGATCTGTTCGCCTACATCGATGTGGTTGCCGAGCAGCTGGGCGCGCACTACCGCCCGCTGGACATGTATCTGAGCACGAAGCTCACGGCCGCCGCCTCGCTGGATGCCGGCATTACCACGATCATCGATGCCAGCCACAATTCGCGCAGCCCGGAGCACACGGATGCCGCGCTCGATGCCCTCGCAACGACCGGCATCCGTGCATTGCACATGGTCGGCGCGGCGATGGACAAGAAAGCCTCCGCCGCGCACTTGCCGGGCGACCTGCAACGGCTCGCGCACAATTGGAACAACGCAGGCAGCCTCGTGCGCGTGGGCCTGTTCGGCCAGCTCAATCTGGACTGGTGGAAGGTCGCACGCGAACTGGATATGCGCATCCTGACCGAGTTCATCGGTGATCTGGCGAAGCTTGGCCCGGAATTCGCGAAGCCGGGCGTGCTGGGCACGCACAACATCTTCAATCACTGCACGCGCGTTCCGCAGGAGACATGGAAGCTGCTGGCCGATGCAGGCGTGAACGTCACGGTCAACCCGCGTTCGGACGCACTGTTCGGTTTCGACGACGAAACCTTCGCCTATCAGCAGGCCGTGGACCACGGCCTGACCCCGGCGCTGGGAATCGACCTCGATACGGCATTCGGCAGCGACATGTTCGGAGAGATGCACGCGCTGTTCGGGCAACAGCGTTCGGCCATGCGCTACCGGCGTTTCCGTGGCGAAGCCGCCGCGCCCACGCCGATTTCCGTCGAAGCGGTGCTGAAGGCTGCAACGGTCAATGGCGCTCGCGCGGCCGGGCTGGAAGACCAGATCGGCACCCTGACGCCGGGCAAGCAGGCCGACATCATCATGGTCCGTACCAACGGGGTGGCCGTTTTCCCGGTGACCAACGCAGTCGGGACGATTGTGCAGGCTGTCGAGCGGGCTGACGTGGACACCGTGATGGTGGCCGGCCAACTGCGCAAGCGTGCAGGCCAACTGATCGGCGTCGACCTGGCCAAGCTCAGCGCAGATGTCACGGCCTCGCGTGACTACCTGATCGAAGCCAGCGGCTATCGCACGGATCTCTTCGCCGCAGCCTGACGACAGGGGGCCACCCGGCGCGCCGGGCCTTCCGCCTCGTTTTCATGCTCATCTCACTGGAGGCTTCCATGCAGGCTTTCGTCAACAAGCGGGCAGTGCAGGCCGACACGGCGCCTGTACTCCTGTCGCGCCCGGCAACGGGCATCATTGCCGCGCTGTTCTGCGGCTATCTGGCAGTCGGCCTGCCATTGCCGGTCATTCCGCTGTTCGTTCACGGCCATCTTGGCTTCAGCAACCTGGTCGTGGGCCTGGTGATCGGCGTTCAGTTCGTCGCGACCGTGCTCACTCGCGGCTATTCCGGACGGGTGGTCGACCATCAAGGCGGCAAGCGTTCCGCGCTACAAGGCGCTGTCATTTCCGCGTTGGCGGGGTTCCTGTATCTGGTGGCGTCCGTGCCCGGCTTGTCGCCCACCACGAGCCTGGGCATCGTGGTGGCCGGTCGTCTCATGGCCGGCTTCGGTGAAAGCCAGTTCGTCACGGGTTGCGTGTCCTGGGCGATTGCGTCGGTTGGGCCTCAGCGCGCCGGCATGTCGATGTCCTGGACCGGCATCGCGATGTTCGCCGCCCTGTCCATCGGTGCACCCGTCGGCATGGCGCTGTATCAAAGGCATGGCTTGGCGGCCGCGATGATCGCCTGCATCGTGGCGCCGGTTCTTGCCGCGCTGATCACATTACGCTCAACCGCGTATTTGTCCCCCGGCGGTGTGCGACTGCCGTTCTATCGCGTGGTCAATCGGATCTGGCGGGAAGGGCTTGGACTGATGCTGCAGGGCGTAGGACTGTCCGGCCTCACGGCGTTCGCTTCGTTGTACTTCGCGGCGCGCCACTGGGGCAATGCAGGGCTGGTGATGACGGCATTCGGCATCGGCTTCATCTTTGTTCGAGTCGTGCTGGGGCATCTGCCTGATCGCTTGGGCGGCTATCGTGTCGCGGCGTGGTCGCTGGCGGGCGAAGCCATCGGACAGGCGATGTTGTGGCTTGGGCCGAACGAGTGGACCGCACTTGCCGGCGCACTGGTGACGGGCCTCGGTTGCGCGCTGGTTTTCCCGGCCTTGGGTGTCGAAGCACTCAAGCGCGTACCGCCGGCCAACCGCGGCAGCGCGATGGGCGCCTTCGTGGCCTTTCTCGACATCGCCTACGGTATTTCAGGCCCAGCCGCCGGCCTGATTGCCGGGCAATTCGGTTATGCCGCCGTCTATTTGTTCGGCGCTGCCTGCGCGCTGCTGGGCGTCCTGCTCGTGGCCGCTTCTCGCAGCCGGCAAACTTGAATCAGCGCCGCATGGGCAGCGCCCAGCGGCTCATCTCAGGAGAAACAACATGTCTCGCGTCTTCATTTCCGGTTCGTCCACTGGCCTCGGCCTGATGGCCGCCGAACTGCTGGTACAACAAGGGCACAAGGTCGTGCTGCACGCGCGCAATGCCAACCGCGCAGAAGACACACGGCGCGCATTGCCCCAAGCGGAGGCGGTCGTCGTCGGTGATGTGGAAACGATTGCTGGCGCCAAAAACGTCGCGGAGCAGGTCAACGCCCTGGGTCACTTCGACGCCGTAATCCATAACGCCGCGGTCGGTTACCGTGAAGGGCATCGCGTCACGAGCGACGGCCTGCCGCACGTCTTCGCGATCAACACGCTGTCGGCCTACATACTTACCGCACTGATCCAACGTCCGCGGCGTCTCGTCTATCTGAGTTCCGGCATGCATCACCATGCGCAGGCCAACCTGGACGATGTCCTTTGGCGCAAGCGCCGTTGGAACGGCTCGGAAGCCTATGCCGAGAGCAAGCTGCATGACGCCATGCTGGCTTTCTCGGTTGCGCGTCGATGGACGGACGTGCGAGTCAACAGTTTGGAACCCGGTTGGGTTCCAACCAAGATGGGCGGACCAGGTGCACCTGACGACATGGACCAGGCTCATCGAACCCAGGTCTGGCTTGCCGCCGGCGACGATCCCCGAGCCGACGTGACAGGCGAGTACTTCTATCACATGAAGCGCATGGCAGCGAATCCTCAGGCACGAGATGCTGTTTTACAGGACCAGCTCCTACGCATGTGCGAGGAACTGTCGGGCGTCGCACTTCCTCAGTAATTAGCGAGCGACCACTGCCGCGCGCATTGCTCACGCTGAACCGCCCGGGTTTTGTGGAGGCTCGGATTCTTGAGAGAATCGAGCCATGATGAACAAGAAGGCAACCAAGTTTTCCCCTCAAGTTCGATCCGGCGCGGTTCAGTAATTGAAACAGCCAAGTCTTCTCAAAATCACATTCTGTTTGAATGAAGCGACGGGGCAGAACGAAGATTCAGCAAAACTCCCGCGACGGGGTCGGTAGGGCGCCGAGCAACTCGGTCCTGTCGACGAGCTTGCTCGCGATCACGTGTCGCACTTTCCCTTCAGCCTGCCACACGCCGCAGACCGCGAGCAGCGCGGCGCCGAGCGCTTCCTTCAAACATCTCCAGCAAGCCCGGCCAGAGGATCACGTTGACCTGGCCCGTCTCATCCTCGAGCGTCATGAACAGCACGCCGTTTGCCGTTCCTGGCCGCTGCCGTACTGTGCGATCTGCATTTACACTCGCAAGCGCACATACATCTGGCGCGCGCGATCTCGCTAAGAACGACTGACTGGAACGCCTACTTCAACGCCGCCGTTTCCATGCTCGCATTTTCAACATTCGATGATGCGCAGACGATGCTCACGCGGGGCGCAGCGGCCCCGCGCAGTCCCTCATCAAGTACGTCGACAAGAAAGCAATAGCGACGCTCAAAGGTTTGATAACGCTGATCATCGACGCATGCTGTTACTTAGCCCAACAAATTGCGGTGCTACTTCCCCGCTATCAGGCAGCCAGAGCAGTTCGCCTTGAGCAACGGAAAAGGCGGCATCTGAGCAGGAATAGACTCGTGGTCAATGAACCTTCACGGCGCGCTGGCTTCGTCGATCCGGCGGATGTCGTCCTGATCGAGCGTGACGCGGATCGCTTCGCCGAGCAGCGCGAGCTGCGCGAGCGACGTCGCGCTCGCGATCGGCGCGGTGATCGTCGGCCGCGCGATCTGCCATGCGAGCGCGATCGCGGCCGGCTGCGTGCCGTGCTTCGCGGACACGGCGTCGAGCGCCGCGAGGATGCGCAGGCCGCGTTCGTTCAGATAGCCGGCGACGCGATCGCCGCGCACGCTCTTCTTCAGGTCGGCCTCGCTGCGGTATTTGCCCGACAGGAACCCGCTCGCGAGCGCGTAGTAGTTGACGACACCGAGCTTCAGGTCGCGCACGACCGGTTCGAGATCGCGTTCGTAGTCGGCGCGGTTGAGCAGGTTGTACTCGGGCTGGATGACCTGATAGGCGGGCAGCCCGTCGCGCGCGCTGATGGCGGCGGCTTCGCGCAGGCGTGCGCCGCTGTAGTTCGACGCACCGATGATGCGCACCTTGCCCGCGTCGATCAGCGTTTGATAGGCGCCGAGCGTTTCTTCGAGCGGGGCCGTGTCGGCCAGGTCGCGGTGCGAGAAATACAGATCGATGTAGTCGGTCTGCAGGCGGCGCAGCGAATCGTCGACGGCCTTCAGGATATTGTCTTTCGACAGGCCCGCGCGCGTGCCGAGCAGGCCGACCTTGGTCGCGATCACGACCTGCTCGCGCTTGCCGGAGCGCTTCAGCCACTTGCCGATGATCGTTTCCGATTCGCCGCCGTGGTTGCCGGGCGCCCAGGCGGAATAGACGTCGGCCGTGTCGATGAAGTTGATGCCGGTGTCGGCGAGCGCGTCGAGCAACGCGAACGATGCGTTCTCGTCGACGGTCCAGCCGAAGACGTTGCCGCCGAACGCGAGCGGCGAAACCTGGATGCTGGATGTACCGAGGGTGCGATGTGCCATGTTCCTCTCCGATAACTGCGGGTAACGGGATTGAACTGCGGGATGGGTCGAGGCGATCGCGGCGGGATGGCAGGATGCGTGGTGCGGTTCCGCCGTGGTCGCGGGACACCGGACATTCTCGCCGATCGTTTCGATTCGTGCAGGCGCAGTAACGCCGTGATGATGGACGGCTTGCGGCAGATGGCGGAGACCGTGTCCGCTGCGTGCGTATTCCGTGCGGCTGCGTTGGATCGGGAGCGAATTTTTGCGGCGACGTGCGCGACGGGAATCACGCAGGTTGCGCCGGCGTGGCGCCGACGCGGAGGGAAAGCCGGGCGGCAGGCGGCCGCCCGTGCGCAGACGGGTCTTCGGTCAGCGTAACTGCACCGCCGCGAGGAACAGCACCATGCCGCCGATCGCGCCATCCAGCACGCGCCACGCGACCGCCTTGCGGAACCACGGCGCCAGCAATCGCGCGCCATAGCCGAGCCCGAGGAACCACACGATGCTGACCGTCATCGCGCCGATCGCGAACGCGAGCCGCGCGCCTTCCGGCTCGCGCGCGCCAGCCGTGCCGATCAGCAGGAACGTGTCGAGATACACGTGCGGATTGAGCCACGTGAACGCGAGCGTCATCAGCACGATCGCGAGCGCGCCCTGCGGCGGCGGCGCGACCGCGTCGCCGCGCACGTCGAGCGTGTCGTGGCCCGGCTTGAACGCACGGCGCAGCGCGTTGATGCCGAACCACGCGAGATACGCGAGGCCGACGTACAGCACCGCATGGACGAAAGTCGGATAGCGCTCGACGAGCACCGAAGCGCCACCGACCCCCGCGCCGATCAGGATCATGTCGGACACCGCGCACAGCAGCACGATCTTGCCGACGTGCGAGCGCATGATGCCCTGGCGCAGCACGAACGCGTTCTGCGCGCCGATGGTGACGATGAGCGACGCGCACAGTGCGGCGCCGTGGGAAAAAGCGAGCCAGTTCATGAGGGGGACAGCCGTGGAAGCAGTAGACGAATGAATCGGGTAGCGCTAGTCTGCGGTCAGCACAGGAATAAGAGAAGCTAAATCACCTAATGCGGATTAAGGAAATCTAATGCTCGACTACGCGTTGCTCGATGCCCTCGCGGCCGTGATCCGGCACGGTTCGTTCGAGCGGGCGGCCAAGGAGCTGAACGTCACGCCGTCGGCTGTGTCGCAGCGCGTGAAGCTGCTGGAGGAACGGGTCGGCAGCGTGCTCGTCAAGCGCGGGCAGCCGTGTGTCGCGACCACGTCGGGCGCGTTGCTGTGCCGGCATACCGAACGCGTGCAGCTGCTGGAAGCCGAATTGGGCGGCCGGATGCCCGCATTGCCGGGTCAGATCGCGAGCGCGTGGCCGACGTTGCGCGTGGCCGTCAACGACGATAGCGTCGCGACGTGGTTCATCGACGCGGTCGGGCCGTTCTGCACCGCGCGCGAGACGCTGCTCGATCTCGTGATCGACGATCAGGATTACACGGCCTCGCGCATCCGCGACGGCAGCGTGCAGGGCGCGGTGACCGCGCAGGCCGAGCCGATCCAGGGATGCCGGTCGGAGCGGCTCGGGAGGATCCGCTATCGCGCGGTGTGCTCGCCGGCGTTTTATGCACGCTATTTCGACGCGGGGATCACGCGTGATGCGCTGCGCCGCGCGCCGTGCGTGATGTTCAATCCGAAGGACGGGTTGCAGGCGCGTTTCATCCGGCGCGTGACGCGTGCGGATCTCGATCCGCCGCAGCACTGGATACCGCACGTCGCAGGCTATCTACGCGCATGCGAAACGGGATTGGGATGGGGGATGTGCCCGGACCGGATGGTCGACCGCCAGCTGGCGGCGGGTGAATTGATCGACATGTCGCGCGGACGAACCATCGACATCGATCTGTACTGGCAGAGCTGGCGTTTGTCGATCGGCTGGCTCGACGATTTCAGCGCGGCGCTGAAGGCGCGCGCCGCGCTGTTTCTCGATTGACCGGCGACGTGATGCAGGCGGCGCGCGCGACGTGTGCGCCGTGCGGTGTCAGACGTGCTGCAGGCCGTCGAAGTCGACGATCTGCACGTGACGGCCCTGCATTTCGATCAGGCCGCGCTTCTGGAATTTCGACAGCGTGCGGCTGACCGTTTCGAGCGTCATGCCGAGATAGCTGCCGATGTCCTCGCGCGTCATTCGCAGGTTGAATTCCGACGGCGAGTAGCCGCGCTTCAGGTAGCGCGACGACACGTCGAGCAGGAAAGCGGCGACGCGCTCTTCTGCATTCAGCGAACCGAGCAGCATCGTTTGCGATGTTTCGCGCACGATCTGTTCGCTCATCAGCTTGTGCATGCGCAATTGCATCGAGCCGGCTTCCGAACACAGCGCCTTGAGCGCGCTGTACGGAATCACGCAGACCGAGCTGTCTTCCAGCGCGACCGCGGTGCGCGGGTGCGTATCGTCGCAGATGCCGTCGAGGCCGAGCGCTTCGCCGGCGAGATGCAGGCCCGTGACCTGTTCGCGGCCGTCATGGCGCGTCGCGACGGTTTTCAGCGAACCCGAGCGCACTGCGTACAGGTTGTCGAATGCGTCGCCTTCGCGGAACAGCGCTTCGCCGCGCTTGACCGGGCGTGCCGCGCAGATGACCGACTCGAGGCGGCTGAGCGCTTCGGGCGCCAGACCCTGCGGCATGCACAGGTGCCGCATCGCGCACGACGAGCAGTGTGCGGCCTGGCGGGGAGCCCAGCTACCGGTATGGGGCACGGCGGCGGGGCGGGTGGCGACGGGCGTCAGCATGATCGTTTACTCCAGCGTTGGATCGACGAAATCATTGTCCCACCGCAAGTTGCCGCTGTCGGGTGACAAAACGTCGCGACCGGCCGCGCGTGCCGAACGCCGCTCAGGCAGCCGGCTCGTCCGCGTTGGCGGCCGCCGGGATCAGCAGCACCGGCAGCGTCGCGTGACGCACGCATTGTTCGGCGATGCTGCCGAGGACGAGGCGGCGGAAGCCGCGGCGGCCGTGCGTGCCGAGCACGAGCAGATCGGCGCCGAACGCTTTCGCGCCGTCGAGGATCAGCGACGATACGTCGTTGAGCGACGTCGCTTCGTTCAGCCGCGTTTCGCCTTTCACGCCGGCGGCCTGCATCAGCTTCGCGAAATCCTGCGCGAGCGCGTTGCCCTGCGCGACGAGCTGATCGCGCAGCACGGACGGATCGTAGCCGGGCACGTTGTAGTAGATCGCGGCGTTCTCGACGACGTAGAAAGGCTGCAGCTCCGCGCCGTGCGCTTTCGCGAGCGCCAGCGCGGCATCGAACGCATGGCGGGACGTGTCGCTGCCGTCGACGGCAACCAGAATACGCTTGTACATAGTGTCTCCGAATGGCGGATTGAAACGAAGTCGGCCGGATGGCCGAGCGGGCCGGGCAATGCGCAACGCTGCGAGGCAGGGTAAACCAACGGCCGCGATCGTGCAGCGAGGCGCACGCCGTGCGGCGCGGCCGTGCTGTCTGCGCCGGCCGTGCGTGGCCATGCACGCGGCGCATGCCGCATCGCGTGATGCGCGTCGTGTGGGTCGGCTGCGTCGTCGGCGAAAACGCATGCGCGCGCATCGACCCGGCCCATCAGTCATGCCGATGCGCCGTACGTATCGCCATTCAATCGCAATCGCGCCGTGATGCCATGACTTCGGTCAACGCATGTGCGTCGACACGATGCGCGGCATGCATGATTGCAACTCCCGATGCCAATATGCGGAATCGTTCATCGCGGCATCGTGCGAGCGCGTGTCGGCGCGCGGTCCGGTCGCGCGCGAGAATGCACCGTCATCGATCATCGTCGTCGACCGGTGGCGGTTCCCACACGAACGATCGATTCAAACGGCGCGCCGGCTATCCCGGCACGACGGTCAACTCGATGACGCGCTCCGGCCGTCGGCCGTGGCCGGGCCAGTACGCGCTGCCGTACATCCGGTGAACGGGACCGAACGGCGTGTCGCCTGCAGACGGCGCGTCGAAGCCTTTCTCGATCACCACGTAGCCGGCGCGCAGCGCGAACGCCGGATGGTTGCCGTCGGGGCGGCTGTCGAAACCGGCGAAACCGTCACCGGCTTCCGGCATCGCATTGACGAGCGACGCGTTGCTGCGCGTGACCTGGTCGGGCGAAATCGGCCCGACCCCGGCAAGCCGCGCCGCTTCGCGGTGCTTCCCGTCGGTGTCGACCGTGCTGTCATGCGTGTCGTCGTTGTCGAGTTCGATGCTGCGCGGATGCGCACGGCGTGTTTGAGCGGATGGTTCCATCGCGGTTCTCCTGGCGGCGACACGCTCCGGATCGAAGCAAATCCCGTTCCGGGCACGACGGGAAAAGGCGCGCGGGCGATCGCCGCGGTCGCGCGACGCGCACTGATTTGTCATGATTTATTTCAGCTAGAAGACGCGTTTTCTACAGAGTATGATTCTTTTCCTGCGAAGCGGCGACAGGGGATGAAGTCTCGCCGCCTCTGCCCGCGCCGGGGCGCCGCAGCACCCTTAAAGACGGGTAGCGAACAACAAAGCAAGGGACTAGAGGTGGCGGACTCATGCAAGCGACTACTGCCTTCACGCACCGCGGTTATCTGTTGAATTGCGCGCCCGCACGCGCCAGTGACGGTTCGTTCAAGCCCTACGTCGTGATCTCCCGATCGAGCGACGGAGAGCTCGTGGCGAACCGGTTTTTTCCGATCGACCTCCAGTTCAACGACGAAGGCGACGCGATCGCGCACGCGCGCGACTGGGCCGTTCGCTGGATCGACGCGAGCAGCATCTCGATGTGACGCCGTCACGCTCGTGCGGCGTCGGCGGTCCGGTGCGATCCGCGGGGTGCCGCTCCCGGACAAAAAACGCGGTAATCTTGCGGAACCCGTCACTTTATTAGCGGCCGTGCAACCGCGCGCGGCTGCCCGCATTGGTCTATGTCGACATCACCCGCCCGTCAGTGGGGCCTCGAAGAAATCGTCGCCGGCTTGCGCGAATCGCGCGAGGAACTCCATCGCACGCGCCATCCGCGCGGCATCCGCGAACTGCCGTCGCGCGATGCAATCTGCAAGATTGTGACCGGCCTGCGCGCGTCGATGTTTCCGACGCACTACGGCGCGCCCGACCTGACCGACGAAAGCGTCGACTACTACGTCGGCCACACGCTCGAAAGCACGCTGCGCGTGCTGTCCGAGCAGATTCGCCGCGCGCTGCCGTTTCTGCCCGAGCATGTCGATACGCCGTTCGCCGAGCTCGACGAACGCGCGTTCGAGATCGCGCGTGAATTCGGCCGGCAGTTGCCGGCGATCCGTGCGCTGCTCGTCAGCGACATCCAGGCCGCCTACGCGGGCGATCCGGCCGCGCAGCACATCACCGAGATCCTGCTGTGCTATCCCGGCGTGTTCGCGATGATGCACCATCGGCTCGCGCACGCGCTGCACCAGCTTGGTGTGCCGCTGCTCGCGCGGTTCATCAATGAAATCGCGCACTCGGCCACCGGCATCGACATTCACCCGGGCGCGCGGATCGGCCCGAGCTTCTTCATCGACCACGGCACCGGTGTCGTGATCGGCGAAACCGCGATCATCGGCGAGCGCGTGCGCGTGTACCAGGCCGTCACGCTCGGCGCGAAGAGTTTTCCGGCGGATGGCGAAGGCGCGCTGGTGAAGGGCAATGCACGACACCCGATCGTCGAGGACGACGTGGTGATCTATGCGGGCGCGACGATTCTCGGCCGCGTGACGATCGGGCGCGGCTCGGTGATCGGTGGCAACGTGTGGCTCACGCACAGCGTGCCGCCCGGCACGAGCGTCGCGCAGGGCAAGATTCGCGAGGGCGGCAGCGCCGAGAAGCCGTAACGAGGCGGCGGGCGAATGCGCGGGCGTCGTTCTGCGCAACGCGGCGGCATGACGCGCAATGGATTGGCGGCCGGCCCGCCGTCGGGCGCGATCGGGCGTGAGCGGCGCGAAGCCCGCCCGCCCCGGCGCGCGAAGGCGGCGCGCAGCCGCCTTCGTTCATCCAAGCGTCAGTGCTTGCCGTCCGGCGAGCGGTGCTTGTACAGCACGTCCTGATCGACGCGGATCAGGTTCTGGCCCGCATCGACGACGAAATCCACCCCGTTGTACGCATTGCCCGTCAGCAGCAGAATCGCGCTCGCGACGTCGTCGGGGCCCGCGATGCGCGCGAGCGGCGTCGACGCGCGGCTCGCGTGTTCGAAGTCGGCCTGCGTCTGGTCGTCGCTCGGCAGCATCAGCCCCGGGAACACCGCATTCACGCGCAGCACCGGCGCGGACGACAGCGCGAGCATCTGCGTGAGGTTGCCGAGCGCGGCCTTCGCGACCGTGTAGCTGAAATGGTCGCGGTGAAAGTTTTCCTTGATCTTCTGGTCGACCACGTTCACGACGACGCCCTGCGTGCCGGCCGCGCGGGCCCGTTCGTAGAACGCGCGCGTGAGCAGGATCGGCGCGCGGCAGTTGACGGCCCACGCGTGGTCGAACGCCGCGAGATCGAAGCTCGGGAAATGGTCCTGCCAGAACACCGACGCGTTGTTGACCAGCACGTCCAGGCGCCCGAACCGCGCATACACCTGGTCGATCAGCGCGGTGATCTGCGCGGCGTCGGACAGGTCGGCCTGCAGCGCGACCGAATCGTGCCCGCGTTCGGCGATCGTTCGCGCGGCGGCCTGCGCGGCATCGGCCGAACGGTCGTAGTGCACCGCGGTGCGATAGCCGTGCGCGGCGAAATACTCGGCGAACGCGCGCCCGGCCCGGCGCGCGGCGCCGGTCACGAGCACGACGGGCGCGTGCGCCGTTTGCTTCGTCTGCTCCATCAGGTATTCGTCAGGTTGACCGAGGAAGGATTCGCGACGATCGACAGGAATTCGCGACGCGTCGACGGATCGGTGCGGAACGTGCCGAGCATGCGCGACGTGACCATCTCGACGCCCGGCTTGTGCACGCCGCGCGTCGAGATGCACTGGTGCGCGGCTTCGAGGATCACGCCGACGCCCTTCGGCTGCAACACGTCGAACAGCGTGTCGGCGATCTGCACGGTCATCTTTTCCTGGATCTGCAAGCGCTTCGCGAATGCGTCGACGAGGCGCGCGAGCTTCGAGATGCCGACCACGCGATGGTTCGGTAGATACGCGACGTGCGCGCGGCCGATGATCGGCACCATGTGGTGCTCGCAGTAGCTCTCGAAGCGGATGTCCTTCAGCACGATCATTTCGTCGTAGCCGTCAACTTCGCTGAACGTGCGCGCGAGGATGTCGCGCGGCTCCAGCGCATAGCCGGCGAAGAACTGCTCGTATGCGCGCACGACGCGTGCGGGCGTATCGAGCAGGCCTTCGCGTGCGGGATCGTCGCCGGCCCAGCGCAACAGCACGCGGACGGCGTCTTCTGCTTCTTCGCGGCTCGGCCGCGAGACGACCGGCTCAGGCGGTGTGGTTTTCTTTCCCTTACCCATGTAGTGGCTCCATCGAAGGCCGCCTGCGGCGGCCGATATCCGGCCATTGTTTCATGCTTTCGGCGGTCGTGCGTACGGGCCGCCGCTCGCCGTTTATCACTTCGGCCATTCGTCCTGCTCGTCGTTGAACAGCGACGCGACGACGCCGCGCAGCCATGCGGTGCGCGGGTCGTTGTGGTACTTGCGATGCCAGTGCTGTTTCAGGTCGAAGCGCGGCAGCGCGAGCGGCGGCTCGACGGGCACGATGAACGCGTGTTCGGCCGCGTACGCATAGCCGATCGCGTGCGGCACCGTCGCGATCAGGTCGGTGCGGCTCAGGATGAACGGCAGGCTCATGAAGTGCGGCGTTTCGAGCACCGCGCGGCGCTGCATGCGCTGCTTCGCCAGATATTTCTCGAGCACTTCCTGGCTGCGGCCTTCCGCGCGCACCACCGCGTGGCCACATGTGAGGAACTGCTCTACCGTGAACGGCGGCGTCTGCTCGAACGGATGGCCGCGCCGCATCAGGCAGACGAACCGGTGCGTGAACAGCCGCTGCTGGAAGAAGTTGTTGCCGTCGAGATCGGGGAAGTAGCCGACCGCGAGATCGATCGACCCGGCTTCGAGGCCGCGTCCGACTTCGTCGTGCGCGAGCGAGACCGAACGCAGGTTCGCGTGCGGCGCAAGCGTCGCGAACGCCTGCAGCAGCTTCGGCAGGAACACAATCTCGCCGACGTCCGACAGCGCGATCGAGAACGTATGCGTGCTCGCGGCCGGGTCGAAGTCGTGCGGCGCGACGAGGCCGCGCTCGATCTGCGCGAGCGCATCGCGGGCGGCCGGCAGCAGCGCGAGCGCGCGCGGCGTCGGCTCCATCCCGCGCGACGTGCGCACGAACAGCGGATCGCCGAAGTACTCGCGCAGCCGGCCGAGCGCCGTGCTCACGCGCGGCTGGCTCACGCCGAGCAGGTCGCCCGCGCGGCTCACGTTGCGCGTGTCGTCGAGCGCGACGAGATAGGGAATCAGATTCAGATCGAGCGGGTCCATCGCCGGGGCCGGTATCTTCAAAACGTATACAACATATCTCCTGAATCGCGTTGCCGCATAGTCGGGAAAGCGCTCAAATGTGTTCGACGATTCGAATTAATGTTCAGGAGACGAACAATGCGCACCCAAGTCGCGATCATCGGCGCCGGTCCGTCCGGCCTTCTGCTGTCCCATCTGCTGCGCCTGCAAGGCGTCGATTCCATCCTCGTCGAAGCGCGTTCGCGCGAATACTGCGAGAACCGCATCCGTGCCGGCGTGCTGGAGCAGGGCACGGTCGACACGCTGAACGAAGCCGGCCTCGGCGACCGGATGCGCCGCGAAGGGCTCGAACATCACGGCATCGAACTGCTGTTCGACGGCCAGCGCCACCGCATCGACCTGTCCGGACTGACCGGCGGGCGCGCGATCACCGTCTACAGCCAGCATGAAGTGGTGCGCGACCTGATTGCGGCCGGTGTCGAGCACGGCCATCAGATGCACTTCGAAGTGAGCGACGTCGCGCTGCACGACGTCGAAAGCGAGCACCCGTTCGTCACGTTCAAGCACGCGGACGGCCGCGCGGACCGCATCGACTGCGATTACATCGCCGGCTGCGACGGCTTCCACGGCATCGCGCGCCAGACGATTCCCGCCGAGCGGCTGAACACGTTCGAGCGCGTCTACCCGTTCGCGTGGCTCGGCATCCTCGCCGATGCGGCGCCGTCGCTCGACGAACTCGTGTACGCGCATCACGACAACGGTTTCGCGCTGTTCTCGATGCGCTCGCCGACGGTCACGCGCCTGTACCTGCAGTGCAAGCCGGATGAAGACCTCGCCGAATGGTCCGATGCACGGATCTGGGACGAACTGCACACGCGTTTCTCGAACGACACCGGCTGGACGCCGACCGAGGGCCGGATCACGCAGAAGAGCGTGACGCCGATGCGCAGTTTCGTATCCGAGACGATGCAGCACGGCCGCCTGTTCCTCGCCGGCGACGCCGCGCACATCGTGCCGCCGACCGGCGCGAAGGGGATGAACCTCGCGGTGGCCGACGTCCGCGCGCTGTCCCGGGCGCTCGGCGCGCGCTACCGGACGGGCGACGCGACGCCGCTCGAGCGCTATTCGGCGACCTGCCTCGAGCGCGTGTGGCGCGCCGAGCACTTCTCTTACTTCATGACGAACATGCTGCATGCGTCGCCGGACGACTCGCCGTTCGTCAATCGCCTGAAGTTTGCCGAGTTGAAATATGTGACGCGTTCGCGGGCCGCCGCGCAATCGCTCGCCGAAAACTACGTCGGCTTGCCGTTCGACGACGCGACGCCCCCCGAGGCAACCCGCCTTGACAAGGCGCTGTGCGCGACTCTATGATCGGCCCATCGTTCGCTAATCGAATCTAGGTTCGATTAGCGAACAAAAGCCGAGGGTCGAACAAAGGCCTCCGGCGCGGCACGCGGCACGCGCGTGTCCTCTCGACAGGCCGCGCACGAGCCGCGGGTTCGCATCAGGAAGAGACATGGTCAACAAGATTTTCGAATCGCTTCAGTCGGCGGTTGCCGACGTCCACGATGGCGCGACAATCATGATCGGCGGCTTCGGCACGGCCGGCATGCCGTCCGAGCTGATCGACGCGCTGATCGAACAGGGCGCGCGCGACCTGACGATCGTCAACAACAACGCAGGCAACGGCGAGACGGGCCTCGCGGCGCTGCTGAAGGCGAAGAAGGTGCGCAAGATCATCTGCTCGTTCCCGCGCCAGAGCGACTCGCAGGTGTTCGACGCGCTGTACCGCGCGGGCGAGATCGAGCTGGAGCTCGTGCCGCAGGGCAACCTCGCGGAGCGCATCCGTGCGGCGGGCGCCGGCATCGGCGGTTTCTTCACGCCGACGGGCTACGGCACCAAGCTCGCGGAAGGCAAGGAAACGCGCGTGATCGACGGCAAGCCGTACGTGTTCGAGACGCCGATCCACGCCGATTTCGCGCTCGTGAAGGCTTACAAGGGCGATCGCTGGGGCAACCTCGTGTATCGCAAGACCGCGCGCAACTTCGGGCCGATCATGGCCAGCGCGGCGAAGATCGCGATCGTGCAGGTGTCGGAAGTCGTGCCGCTCGGTGCGCTGAATCCGGAACACATCGTGACGCCGGGCATTTTCGTGCAGCGCGTCGTCGAGGTGCCGCAGGCCGCGCACGCGGCCGAGCTGGCCGCCGAACACGCTGCATCGCAAGCCGCCTGACCCGCCTGGAACTTTGTATGGGACCGGAGTAAGCGCTGAAGCGCCCACTCCGGTCGACAGGAAACCGACATGAAACGACTGACCCGCGATGAAATGGCCAAGCGCGTCGCCCAGGACATCCCCGAAGGCGCGTACGTGAACCTCGGCATCGGCGTGCCGACGCTGGTGGCGAACCACCTCGACCCGAGCAAGGAGATTTTCCTGCACAGCGAGAACGGCCTGCTCGGCATGGGCCCGGCGCCCGCACCCGGTGAGGAAGACGACGAACTGATCAACGCCGGCAAGCAGCACGTGACGCTGCTCACCGGCGGCGCGTATTTCCACCACTCGGACTCGTTCGCGATGATGCGCGGCGGCCATCTCGACTACTGCGTGCTCGGCGCGTTCCAGGTGTCGGCGAGCGGCGACCTCGCGAACTGGCATACGGGCGCGCCCGATGCGATTCCGGCCGTCGGCGGTGCGATGGACCTCGCGATCGGCGCGAAGCAGGTGTTCGTGATGATGGAGCACCTGACGAAGCAGGGCGAGAGCAAGATCGTCGCGCAGTGCTCGTATCCGGTCACCGGCGTGCAATGCGTGAGCCGTATCTATACCGATCTGGCCGTACTCGACGTGACGGCCGACGGCCTCGCGGTGAGCGAGATCTTCACCGACCTGTCGTTCGACGAACTGCAGAAGCTGACCGGCGTACCGCTGATCGACGCGACGCAAAAGGCCGCCGCCTGAACGGCAAGCGTGCCGGTGCGCGCATTCGAGCGCACGCCGGCACGCTTGGGTAGACAATAGGCGCACGCCGTTTCCCCATTCCGATGCCATGCTCGAAGACAGCGCCCGCCTGACCTCCCTGATCTGCGGCACCGAGCCGCTCAACCGGATCTGGTCGCCCCGCGCGACGATCCAGCGGATGCTCGACGTCGAGGCCGCGCTTGCGCGCGCGCTCGCCGCGCGGCAAGTGATTCCCGCCACCGCGGTCGCGCCGATCGAACGCGCGTGCGACGCCGGCCGGCTCGACGCCGACGCGCTCGCGCACGGTGCCGCGCTCGGCGGCAATCTCGCGATTCCGCTCGTCAAGCAGCTCACCGCGCAAGTGAAGGCCGACGACCCCGAGGCCGCGAAGTTCGTGCACTGGGGCGCGACGAGCCAGGACATCATCGACACCGCGACCGTGCTGCAGTTGCGCGACACGCTCGACGTGCTCGAACCGCTGCTCGACGAAGCCTGTGCGTCGCTCGCGGTGCTCGCGCGCACGCACCGCGCGACGCCGATGATCGGCCGCACGTGGCTGCAGCAGGCGCTGCCGATCACGCTCGGCCTCAAATTCGCCCAATGGCTCGATGCGCTGCTGCGCCATCGCGCGCGCTTCGCCGAGTTGCGCGAGCGGGCGCTCGTGCTGCAGTTCGGCGGCGCGGCCGGCACGCTCGCGAGCCTGCGCGAGCACGCGGCCGGCGTGAGCGCCGCGCTCGCGGCCGACCTGAAGCTCGCGTTGCCGGCCGTGCCGTGGCATACGCAGCGCGACCGCATCGCGGAAGCCGCGGCGTGCTTCGGGATGCTGACCGGCACGCTCGGCAAGATCGCACGTGACGTGTCGCTGCAGATGCAGACCGAAGTCGGCGAGCTTGGCGAACCGGCGGCCGCCGGCAAGGGCGGCTCGTCGACGATGCCGCACAAGCGCAACCCGGTCGGCTGCGCGGCCGTGCTGACGGCCGCCGTACGTGCACCGAATCTCGTCGCGACCGTGTTCGCGGGAATGGTGCAGGAGCACGAGCGCGCACTCGGCGGCTGGCAGGCCGAATGGGATGCGTTGCCCGATCTCGCCCGCCTGACGGGCGGCGCGCTCTCGCAGATCGCGCAGATCGTCGCGGGCCTCGACGTGAACACCGAACGCCTCGCCGCGAACCTCGACCTGACGCACGGGCTGATCCTCGGCGAAGCGGTGATGCTCGCGCTCGGCGACCGGATCGGCCGGCTCGATGCGCATCACGTCGTCGAGCATGCGTCGAAGGAAGCCGTGCGCACCGGCGCGACGCTGTTCGACGTGCTCGCGGCCGATGCGACCGTGTCGGCCCACCTGTCGCGCGACGCGCTCGCGCAGCTGCTCGATCCCGCCCATTACGTCGGCGAGGCGCGGGCCTATGTCGACGCCGTGCTCGCGCTGCACGCGGGCGCGAAATAACCAGGAGAACCTTGAGATGCCTTTCGCCACTGTCAACGGCGTGAAACTGCATTACCGGATCGACCGTGCCGCACGCGACGACGCGCCGTGGCTCGTTTTCTCGAATTCGCTCGGCGCCGATCTGCAGATGTGGGCGCCGCAGATCCGCCCGCTCACGCAGCACTTCAATATCCTGCGCTACGACACGCGCGGCCACGGCCATTCCGACGCGCCGGCCGGGTCGTACACGATCGAGCAGCTCGCGGGCGACGTAATCGGCCTGCTCGACCACGTCGGCATCGACTGCGCGCATTTCTGCGGCATCTCGATGGGTGGATTGACGGGTGCCGCGCTCGCCGCGCGCTACCCGTCGCGCATCGTGCGCGCGGTGCTGTCGAACACCGCCGCGAAGATCGGCTCGCCGGAAGTGTGGGCGCCGCGTGCGCAGAAGGCGCGCGCCGAAGGGATGGCCGCGCTCGCCGACGCCGTGCTGCCGCGCTGGTTCACCGACGCATTCGTCGACCGCGAGCCGCGCCTGTTCGATGCGATCCGCGACACCTTCGTGCATACCGACAAGGATGGCTATGCGGCGAACTGCGACGCGCTGAATGCGGCCGACCTGCGCGAGGAAGTAAAGGGCATCGCGTTGCCGGTGCTCGTCGTGACCGGCGCGAAGGACATGTCGACGCCGCCCGACCAGGGCCGCGCGCTCGCCGCCGCGATTCCCGGTGCGCTGCACGTCGAATTCGACGCCGCGCACATTTCGAACATCGAATGCACCGACGGTTTCAACCGCGCGCTGCTCGATTTCCTGACTGCATGAGGCACCGGCGATGGACGACCAGGAACGTTATGAAGCAGGGATGAAGGTGCGTCGCGCGGTGCTCGGCGACGCGCACGTCGATCGCTCGATCGAGAACCGCACCGAGGTGACGGAGGAATTCCAGAACCTGATCACGCGCTACGCATGGGGCGAGATCTGGACGCGCGATGGCCTGCCGCGCCATACGCGCAGCCTGCTGACCATCGCGATGATGGTCGCGTTGAACCGCGGCGAGGAGTTGGCGCTGCACCTGCGCGCCGCGCGCAACAACGGCGTGACGCGCGACGAGATCAAGGAAGTGCTGCTGCAGACGGCGATCTATTGCGGCGTGCCGGCCGCGAATTCCGCGTTCCATCTCGCGGACAAGATCTTCAAGGAACAGGACGGGGCCGCATAAGACTGCCGGTCAGGCACGGCCGGCTGAGGGCGGCCGCAACCGATCGCGTGGCCTGCTTTCTCGAGCGGGCCGTCGACGACGGGATCGATGAACACGCCGGCAGAGCATCGGCGTGCGGCGCACCGGCTGGCTGGTGCGCGAACAAAGGAAGGGCGCGGCTGCCATGCCGTATCGCTCATACATATATTGGCGTTGCATGGGACCGGAGCAAGCGCTGAAGCGCCAACTCCGGCCGACAAGGAGACAGGCGATGAATCGCACCCCCGTGGTCGATGTCCAGACCTTCATCAACGAGCAGCCGTTCGGCGGCTTTCAATGGCTCGTATTCCTCATGTGTTTCGTGATCGTGCTGCTGGACGGCTTCGATACGGCTGCGATCGGTTTCATCGCGCCATCGCTGCTCGGCGAGTGGAACCTCACGAAGCCCGATCTCGCGCCGGTGCTCAGCGCCGCGCTGTTCGGCCTCGCGTGCGGCGCGCTCGTGTCGGGCCCGCTGTCCGACCGGCTCGGCCGCCGCTCGCTGTTGCTCGGTTCGGTGTTCCTGTTCGGGGTCGCATGCCTGATGTCCGCGTTCTCGAACACGATCGGGCACCTGACCATCCTGCGCTTCATCACCGGCGTCGGGCTCGGCGCGGCGATGCCGAACGCGGTCACGATGATGGGCGAATTCTGCCCGGACAAGCGCCGCGCGACCGTGATCAACCTGATGTTCTGCGGCTTTCCGCTCGGCGCCGCGTTTGGCGGTTTTCTGGCCGCATGGATGATTCCGCATTTCGGCTGGCGCAGCGTACTGATGCTCGGCGGCGTGACGCCGCTGCTGCTCGGCATGCTGTTGCTGCTGAAGATGCCGGAATCGGTACGCTTCATGGTCGCGAGCGGCCAGTCCATCGACAAGATCCGCGCCACGCTCGCACGCATCTCGCGCGACGCACTGAACGCCGGCTCGTTCGCGCTGACCGAAGCCGCGCCGCAGACCGGCGGCAAGGGCCTCGGCGTCGTGCTGTCGCGCTCGTACATCGTCGGCTCGGTGATGCTGTGGCTCGCGTACTTCATGGGCCTCGTGATCTTCTACGCGTCGATCAACTGGATGCCGATCCTGCTGAAGGATGCGGGCCTGACGCCGAAGAGCGCGACGCTGATCTCCGCGCTGTTCCCGCTCGGCGGCGTGGGCGCGGTGCTGTGCGGCGTGCTGATGGACCGCTTCAACGCGAACCGCGTGATCGCCGTGTGCTATGCGCTGACGGCCGTGAGCGTGTATGCGATCGGGCAGGCGGCCGGCAACGTCGGGTTGCTGGTGCTGGTCGTGTTCGTGGCCGGCGTGCTGATGAACACCGCGCAATCGTCGATGCCGGCGCTCGCTGCCGCTTTCTATCCGACCGAAGGGCGCGGCACGGGTGTCGCGTGGATGCTCGGCGTCGGTCGTTTCGGCGGGATCGCGGGGTCGTTCCTCGTCGCCGAACTGACGCGCCGGCACTTCTCGTTCGCGGGCGTGTTCGCGACGATCGCCGTCGCGGGCGTGCTGGCCTGCGCCGCGCTGCTGATCAAGCAGATGGCGCGGCCGCATGGCGTCGCGCAGCCGGCAGGCAAGATCGAGTCGCTCGGGCATTGAGCGACCGGCGGGCCGGTGCGACGCGCCGGCTCAGTGCATGATGGATTCGGGTCGGTTGCAAGCAGATCGACCGACGCAGGACAGCAGACCGGGCCGCCTTCGCGGCCCGTCGACATTCCGGCGGCCGCGTCGTTACTCCTCCGCGTCGTGCTCCTTGACGAAATTGCGCAAATACGCGCGCAACGCGGCTTCCCGGCTGCGATGATCGTCGTGGTTCGCGGCGCCCATTTCCTCTTCGTCACCGAACAGCGTTGGCGGCGCGCAGTAAGTGCCGACTTCGATGTTCTCGCGCAGCACGCGGATATCGTGCGTGAGCGGGTGATACTCGGCGATCCAGTGCATGCCTTCGATGTGCTCGCCCGCTCTCAGCATTGGCTTCATCAGCAATCTCCATGCAGAGCAGCGGTGCAACCGCCGAAGCGGTTGCACGCGCCCGTACCGAAAGGGTACGCCTGCATCACGCGAAGCTCAACGGGCGCGCTTGTGAGCGCTCACTGCGGCAGCAGATGGGCGACGAGCGGATACAGCGACAGGATCAGCAGCACGGCCATCGTCACGTTGAAGACGCGCAGCGCGCGAGGATTCGACAGGAAGCGCCGCAGGCCGAGGCCGAACGCGGCCCAAAGGCAGATGCACGGGAAGCCGATCAGGATGAATACGACGGACATCCATGCGGCGTTCATCCCGTAGTCGGTGGACAGCTGGACCGTCGTCGCGGCGGTCAACACCATCATCCACGCTTTCGGGTTGACCCACTGGAACGCGGCGGCTTCGAGGAACGTCATCGGCCGCGGCTTGGCGCCGTGCGCTTTCACTTCGCCCGACGTGCCGATGCGCCATGCGAGGTATAGCAGATACGCGACGCTCGCGGCTTCGAGGATCGTGTACAGCAGCGGCAGGCGCTTGAACGCTTCGCCGAGGCCGAAGCCGACGCAGAGCATCAGGATCGCGACGCCGATGCTGATGCCGAACAGGTGCGGCATCGTGCGGCGGAAACCGAAGTTGACGCCGGACGCGAGCAGCATCGTGTTGTTCGGGCCGGGCGTGATCGACGTGACGAGCGCGAACAGCATGCCGGCCGGCAGCGCGCTGAGGGTGAGGAATTCCATCGCGGATTCTCCATTTGTGTTCAAGGCTGGGATGGATCCAGTGTAGCGACGGTTTTCTGTACAGTACCGGCACAGTTTGCCTGGCGGATGCCGGTACGGGCGAGACTTGTCGGACGTCTAAGAGATGAGCAATGTTGTTTCTCAGAAAAGATGTCCGTGGTCTCAATAGGTTGTCTTCGAATAATTGGCCGCCTTCTGCACATTAAGGGTGTAACCTACCTCCCTATGCGGGAATGATCGTGGAAAATTTGCCAATATCGGATTTTTCATGCATGTTTGGCCGAACTCGCCCTGTTGTTGTTTTCGTATTGGAGGCGCTTACCTGCCCGTTTAACGTTTGAAGTTCGTCCGCGCAAACTTACGGAGAAATCGATGCTCCGGCACGTTGAGCCGGATGTAGCATGCAATTGTCCTTCGAGTGTTTCTCTCGGCATCACGGGGGGGCATCGGCTCCCGCAATCGTGTGAATCTTGTGGAGAAGCGAAGGTAGATGACAAGATGCCCATACTGACGGCAATCAAAAGCTTTTGGTCAGACCTACCCCCAAAGTACGGCCGCGACCGACCGAAACCAGCTGCATGCCCGAGTACAGGCTGCCGAAGGTTTCATAGCGCTTGTCGAAAAGATTGCGGCCGAACAGATAAACTTCGAGATCCTTGTTTTTCCATCCAATCTGGGCATTCACAAGGCTATAGGCATCAAGGTAATAAGATTTGTCGATATCCGCGGTGCGCTTGCCTGTGTATTGGTATTGAAGGTCGGCAGAGAGCTTGCCGGGCAAATGAATCGCCTTGGCTGAGGTTTCGTATTGCAGCCCGGCCGTCGCCGTCCATTTCGGTGTGTTCGGAACAGGATTGCCAGTGACCGTATTGACCGCGGCGCCGTTGGCTCCGAGTTCGCTATGGATGTAGCCGACGCCTCCGGAGAAGCTCAAGCCTTCAGCGATGAGCGCGCGCGCCTGCAATTCGAAACCACTGGTCTTGTAGTCCTGGTATGTTGTCCGGAAAGCGCCAAGCGAAGGATCGAGATAGGACATGACACCGTTCTTGATGTCGTTGTGATAGACGCTGGCATCGATCTGAAGACGATGGTCAAGAAGATCGGCCTTGACGCCCGCTTCGTAAGTCCACCCCAAAGCGGCCGGATAGGGGTTGCCCACGATGCCATCGACCGGATAGCTAAAGAGCGGGTACACCCGTGACGCGTGACCACGAGCAACCGACACGTAGCTTTGAATGTCGTTCGTCCACTTGAAGGAGAGTGCTACCCGACCTGTCGGATAGGTTTGCGACGTTGAGTTGGAGCCGGTCAGCGAAGCGAGGCCCAGGGAGTTGTCCTGCTTCATCTCGATATTGTCATGGCTTACCCGACCGCCGATCGAAAACTCCCAGCGGTTCGCAAAGGGGATCGAAACGTCCCCGAACAGTCCTAGATTGGTCGTGTCGAGATTGCTTTTCATCGCGACTGAGCCGGAATACGGAGGCGGCGCGCACTGCGTACTGCTGCACCAGCGTATGCCGTTGGTTCGCATGGCACTGGCGCCGACGACCCAGCGAACCGGGGCACCTTCGAGTGAATTCAGCCGAATCTCCTGGCTGAAGATGTTCTCCTGATCCGTCGAATGGCCCACGTTACTGGATGCGGGAAACCCGATCGCGTCATAGACAAGTTTGTCCACGAGATCGAGTTCGCTTTCCAGCTTGTTGTGCTGGTAGGAACTGATGGAAGTGAGCTGGAAATTCTTGAAGAAGTGCTCGACGGTCACGGTGGCGCCCGCTTGCGTCGTCTTCAAGTCCGGCTCGGTCAGGATGCCACTGGTCGGAAACTGACTGGCGCTACGCAGGACATAGAGCGGGGAGTTAGCCTGATCATGCAGATAGTTACCCGTCACTGTGATGAGCGTGTCGTCCAGCCCCGTGAAGCGTAGTCCTCCACGGAATGCACCGATGTCGCGCTTGCCCAGCTTGTCGGTGTAAAGGCTGCGTATATCGCCATTCTCATGGCCATAACGGATCGCCATGCGTCCGTCGAGTTGTCCGGGCACGATATTGCCGCCAAGAACCGCCTCGCCCATGCGATAGCCGTGTTCGCCGACCTCGGTTGTCACGTGAACATCCCGAGTTCCGTCAGGCTGCTTCGTGACAACGTTGATGGCGCCGCCCAGCGCATTGGTTCCCCATAGCGTGCCTTGAGGGCCGCGCAACACTTCGATATGGTCGACGTCGAGCAACATGTTCGACGCGCTCATCATGCTGTTCGGCACACCATCGACATTGAATGCGATCGTGCCATCGGCGTAGTTGGCAGGCGTCCCAAGTGAACTGACACCGCGAATCGAGAACCACTGGGAGCCTGTGGCGCGGCTGACCCATTGCACATTGGGCGCATGGCCGGCGATAGCCACGCCTGGATCGAAGGGCGATTCCTTCAAGGTCTTCGCCTGCAGAACCGTGATGCTTTCAGGCACATCCTGAAGGCGTTCGGTCGTTTTCCGGGCGGTGACCGTGACGGGCTCAAGGACCGTGCTCTCTGCGCTCGATGCCGACGTGCCGCTATCCGGCGACTCGGTGGTTGATTGCGCTTGCTTTCCTTCGGTAGCGAACACGTCCGGAGCAGCGACGGCGACGGCTGCGGCAATCGTTGCGTTGAGCAATGTATGTCGGACGGTACGGACGACACGCAAGCCACACGCCGGGAGCCCTTCGCGCATCGCATCGATCGAGCCTGAACTTCTGCCAACGGATGGATGAAAGGGAGAGCGATGGACCGCACATTGCCCTTCAATATGAGGCGTGTTAGACATTAAACGAGACTCATTTGCATTATCGGGATCGTCAATTTACCGATTCGGCGACACACCTCCGTAGCGAGATTTGGCCAATTCCTTATTCAATCAGGCCAACTGTATGTCTTTCCATCGAGATGGCCGTATTGCGAAATAAATTGACTAGATTTCGCAATGTAGAAGTGTGGGTGCACGGGTAGGCTGCGCCTCATCGTGGCCTGCCATGTCTGTTCTCTGGCCGGCCGAGTACTTCGTCCTTCCCGAGGAATACCCGTGCACTCACATATCATCGGCAGATCGGCCATGCGCGGCCGTTCAAGCGCCATCTCGACTCCCTTTGCTCGAGCGGGGCGCGCATGAGCACCGCCGCTCTCTCCCGTACCAAACCCATTGTCATAAGCGTGGTTGGGCTGGTCGTGGTCTTCGGCCTGCTGTATGCCTGGCGCGCTGTTCGCAGCGGCGGCGCGGAACAACAGGCCATGCCGCCGATGCCTGTCTCGACGATCCGCGCAGCGCCTCGCAGTGTGGCCGACGAGTGGCAGGCCGTCGGCAGCCTGCAAGCCGTGCATGAAGTGCTGCTGGCTCCCGATACCTCGGGGCGGGTGACCGCCGTCAATTTCGACGCAGGCCAGTCCGTGAAGGAAGGGGCGGTGCTGATTCAGCTCTACGATGCCCCCGAACAAGCGGATCGTGCCGCTGCCGTGGCAAAAGCCGATTTCGCCCAGTTGCAACTCAGGCGTTCGCAAGCGTTGGCGCCTACCGGCGCGGAACCGCGCGAATTGCTCGAACAACATAAGGCGGACGCTGCCCAGACTGCGGCGGCAGTCCGGCAACTGGACGCACGCATTCAGCAAAAGTCGATTCGCGCGCCGTTCTCCGGTCAGTTAGGTATCCGACGGATCAACCTGGGTCAGTATCTCAACGCCGGTGACGCGATCGCCACGCTGACCCAGCTCGATCCGCTCTATGTCAACTTCACGTTGCCGCAGCAGGATATGCCCAGGCTGACGTCGGGCGCACCGGTTCAGGTAACGGTGGATGCGGTGCCGGGGAGGGTATTCACCGCCAGGATCAGCGCCATCGAACCGCGTATCGATGGAGAAACCCGCAATGTGGCCGTTCAGGCGCTGTTGCCCAATACCGACCGGGTGCTGAAACCCGGCATGTACGTGACGGCGCGGCTGGTATTGCCCGCCACGACCGACAATATCGTATTGCCGCTCACGGCGATCCAGACTTCGGCCTCCGGTGACAGCGTGGTGGTCGTGAAAGGGGCCGACGCGCAGGGAGTCGGCAAGGCGGTTGCCGTGCCGGTCGTCACCGGCCGCCGGCTCGGGGAGGAGGTTCTGGTAACCCAAGGCGTCAAGCCTGGCGACGTCGTGGTGATGGCTGGCCAGAACCGTCTTCCGCCCGGTGCGACCGTAAAAATCAACAGCACGCCCCCTTCGGCAACGGCGACACCTGACGCCCCGGCCGGTGCGTCCTCCAGCGCCAGCGCGCGGTAAAGGAAACCACGCCATGCGCTTTACAGACATCTTCATCCGTCGACCCATCCTGGCACTGGTCGTCAGCCTGCTCATTCTGCTGATGGGCGCCACGTCGATTTTCCTGTTGCCGGTGCGGCAATACCCCTATCTCGAAAACGCCACCATCACGGTCAGTACCACGCTGCCTGGGGCAACCCAGGACGTGATGCAGGGTTTCGTGACCACGCCGATTGCGCAGTCCATCGCCACGGCCAGCGGTATTGAATACCTGAGTTCGACCACCACGCAAGGCAAGAGCGAGATCAAGGCGCGATTGGTGCTCAACGCCAACGCCGATCGTGCGATGACCGAGATCCTTGCCAAGGTGCAGCAGGTCAAGTACCAGTTGCCGGCGGGCATCACCGATCCGGTCATCAGCAAGTCCACCGAGGGCGGTACAGCGGTGCAATACATCGCCTTCTACAGCAAGACGCTGTCGATCCCGCAAGTGACGGATTTCGCATCGCGGGTTGCACAGCCTCTGCTCACCAGCATTCCGGGGGTGGCCTCGGCGGACGTCTATGGCGGCCAGACGCTGGCCATGCGCATCTGGATCGACCCGGTGCGGTTGGCCGCGCGCGGGCTGTCGGCCGGCGAGATATCGGCCGCGCTGCGCGCCAACAACGTGCAGGCCGCGCCGGGCCAGCTCAAGAGCGCGCTGACCGTCACCAACATCAGCGCGGCCACCGATTTGCGCAGCGTCGAGGACTTCCGCCAGATGGTCGTGAAGTCCGGTCCCGGCGGAGGCGTCGTGCGGTTGTCGGATGTCGCCACCGTGGAAATAGGTGGCCAAAACTACAATAGCCTGTCGTTCGCTACCGGCATACCCGCGATCTTCGTCGCCATCCAGCCCACGCCGGCCGGGAATCCACTGGAGATCGTCAAGCAGGCCAACGAACTGCTGACCAGGATTCGTGCAATGGCGCCCCCAGGACTGACGGTAGCGCCGAACTACAACGTAGCGCGCTTCGTCAATGCTTCGATCGAGGAAGTCAAACACACGCTGGTGGAAGCCATCGTGATCGTGATCGCGGTGATCTTCCTGTTCCTCGGCACGTTCCGCGCGGTGATCATTCCGGTCGTCACCATTCCGTTGTCGCTGGTCGGCACCGCTGCGTTGATGCTGGTCTGCGGTTTTTCGATCAACCTGTTGACCCTGCTGGCGATGGTGCTGGCGATCGGTCTGGTGGTGGACGATGCCATCGTCGTGGTGGAGAACATCCATCGACACATTGAGGAGGGGCTGACACCTGTGCGCGCGGCCCTGCTCGGCGCGCGCGAAATCGTCGGGCCGGTGATCGCCATGACTATCACGTTGGCGGCGGTCTATGCGCCAATCGGCATGATGGGTGGACTGACCGGCGCGCTGTTCAAGGAGTTCGCCTTCACATTGGCCGGCTCGGTCATCGTCTCGGGCGTGGTCGCGCTGACGCTCTCGCCGGTGATGAGCTCGATGCTGCTCAGTTCCAGGCAGGGCGAGGGACGGCTGGCGAAGCGGGTCGAGCACTACATGGAAGGGCTGACGGCGTTCTATGGGCGCCTGCTGGCCCGCACGCTAGCCGCTCGCGGTGCGGTGCTGCTGGTCGGTGTGGCCGTGCTGGCCGCCATCGCGGTGCTGTTCACCGGCACTCGCCGCGAACTGGCGCCGACCGAGGATCAGGGCGCCGTCATCGTCGTCACCAAGGCTCCGCAATATGCCGGCGTGGGCTACACCGCCCGCTATGCTCAGCAGATCGAAAAGCTGTTCGAGCAGATCCCCGAGTTCGACAGCAGCTTCATGAACATCGGCGACTCCGCCGGTGGCCAGAACATGATGCTTGGTGGCGCGATCCTCAAGGACTGGTCGAAGCGCAAGCGGTCGGCCACCGAAATCCAGGGGCAGATTCAAGCCGCCGGCGGCGCCATCGACGGCGAGACGTTGACCGCCGTGCAGTTGCCCCCGCTACCGGGTTCCAGCGGCGGCCTGCCGGTGCAGATGGTGCTGCGCTCGCCCGACGACTTCAAGACGCTGTACGAGACCGGCGAGAAGATCAAGGCAGCGGCCTATGCCAGCGGTCTGTTCCTCTACGTGCAGAACGACCTGTCCTACGACAGCCCGCAGGCGCGCATCACGATCGACAATGCGAAGGCCAGCGAAATGGGGGTGACCATGCAGTCTGTCGCCGATACCCTTGCCGTGCTGGTCGGCGAAAACTACGTCAATCGCTTCAACTTCCACGACCGCTCCTATGACGTGATTCCGCAAGTGCGCGGCGCCGAGCGTATGACACCGGAAGACCTCGGGCGCTTCTATGTCAAAACGACCTCCGGCGCGCTGGTGCCATTGTCGACCGTGACGCATGTCGAGATGCGCCCGCAAGCGAACCAGCTCGCCCAGTTCGGCCAGATGAATTCGACCACGCTCGAAATGCTGCCGGCGCCGGGCGTGAGCATGGGCGAGGCCGTGAAGTTCCTGCAATCGCAGCCGCTGCCGCCCGGCACCAGTGTGGACTGGCTCAGCGACAGCCGCCAGTTCGTGCAGGAAGGCAACCGTCTGCTGGTCTCGTTCTGCTTCGCGCTGGTGGTGATCTTCCTGGTGCTGGCCGCGCAATTCGAGAGCCTGCGCGATCCGCTGGTGATCCTGGTTACCGTGCCGCTGGCGGTCTGCGGTGCGCTGGTGCCGCTGTGGCTGGGCTTTGCCACGCTCAATATCTACACCCAGATCGGATTGGTCACCTTGATCGGCCTGATCTCCAAGCACGGCATCCTGATGGTCACTTTCGCCAACCATATCCAGCACCATGAAAACCTGAGCCGCATCGAGGCGATCGAGAAGGCGGCGGCGGTGCGGATGCGTCCTGTCTTGATGACCACGGCGGCAATGGTTGCCGGCCTTGTGCCGCTGTTGTTCGCAGACGGCGCAGGCTCGGCCAGCCGGTTCTCCATCGGCATCGTGGTGGTGATGGGCATGATGGTCGGTACCTTCTTCACGCTATTCGTACTCCCAACAATATACAGCTTCATCGCCAAGGACCACCGGGTAACAGCGGAAAGTTCTCGCGCCCGCGAACTCGCAACTGCGGAGGCTCCCGATGTCGCCCTTTAAACCGGTTTCTGCGATCCGTATTGTGTCGCGTCCGGCGACGCTTCCCTCTCCGCGCGCTGCCTTCATGGCGGTGGCCGTCGCCGTTATCACCGCAGGTTGCGCCAGCGGCCCCGATTACCACGCGCCGGCCTTACCAGAAACCGCAGCAGGCCCCTTCGTCAGTCACCCGTCCAATACGGATGTCGCCGAAGCGCTGCCCGCGAACTGGTGGAAGCTGTATGACGACCCCGCGCTCGACAATCTGGTGCAGGAAGCCTTGTCGGCCAATACCAACCTGCGCGTGGCGATGGCCAACCTCGATCGCGCGCGGGCCATCTACACGGAAGCGCGCAGCGGGCAATTCCCTTCGACCAGTATGTCAGGCGGCGTGGGATACGGGCGCGATCAGACCACGTGGTCCGGCACCGGCCAGGCCCCCGCGCAATGGAGCTACAGCGCAGGCCTCGACGTCTCCTATGAACTCGACCTGTTCGGTCGGGTCAGGCGCGACATCGAGGCTGCTCGCGACGACACCGATGCAGTCGCCGCCGCCTACGATGTCGCCAGGGTAGTGGTTGTTGCGGAGACGACGCGGGCCTATGTGGACGCCTGCAGCTACGGTGAGTCCGTCGGCGTAGCGCGCTCGTCCGTCGAGCTGGCACAGCGCAGCCTGGATCTCATCGACAGCCAGGCGCACGCTGGCTCGGCGTCGCATCTGGATGTCGAACGGGCTGGCGTCACGCTGGCTCAGGCCCAGGCGGCATTGCCGCCCTTGCAAGGCCAGCGCGAAGCCGCACTGTTCGAGCTGGCCGCGTTGACGGGGCGCACGCCCTCGCAAGTGCCGGAACCGGCGCGTGCCTGCACCAAGGCTCCCGAGATTTCCGGTGCGTTGCCGGTTGGCGATGGCACTGCGCTGCTGCGTCGTCGCCCCGACGTGCGTCAGGCCGAGCGCCAACTGGCGGCGGATACCGCCCGCATCGGCGTGGCCGTGGCGGATCTCTATCCGCGTGTCACGCTGGGCGCCTCGGGTAACTACCTGCGCAACGACTACCTGAAAGGCAATCGCACCTTGTCCTTCTCTTTTGGGCCACTCATCTCGTGGACGTTCCCCAACATGATGGTGGCTCGCAGTCGCATTGTGCAGGCGAAGGCGCAAAGCGCGGCGTCGCTGGCCAGCTTCGACGGCGCCGTGCTGAATGCACTGAAGGAGTCGGAGCAATCGTTGAGCGCCTATGGCGCGGCGATGCAGCAGCGCGATGCGCTGGTAGAGGCGCGTGACCGTGCCGAGAATGCCTTCCGGCTGGCCGACCAGCGTTACCGCGCCGGCTCCATCAGCTACCTCGACGTGATCGTGGCACAGACCAGTCTGATCGACGCGAAAGCCCAGGTGGCCGCTGCTGACCAGCGAGTCGGTTCTGCGCGAGTCAGCGTATTCAAGGCGCTTGGTGGTGGCTGGGAACAGGCCAGTACGCAGTAATGCTTGATGGCATCGGCGCGTGGGCGATCTCACCGTCGCGCCGATGTCTGATGCCAACCATTAGCCACGCGGCTCCGCGTTGTCGCGAACAACCGGAAGTTCGGCATAGCGAAGGAATACAGATATGGACCCGCACGACGACCCGCCTCGGATCATTGACCTGATTACATCATTCGGTAGCAAGAGCCTGCCGTCTGGCAAACACACGATGAAGCACACCACATCAGCCTGTCCGGCGACCACACCGCCGATGTCGTCTCAGGAACAACGATTGGCGGCCAGCCGACTGCGACCGACGATCGCTCGTACCCGTGTCCTGTCCGTACTGGAACAGGCGGCGCCGCGCTGTCTCGATGCCAATCAAATGTATCGCATCCTCTGCACGCAACTCGACAGCCTCAAACCGGCCTCGATTTACCGTGCTCTGAATGATTTATGGACCTCCGGCTTGCTGGTCCGTACGGAGGGCGCACAAGGCCGCGCACTCTACGCGCTCAAGCCGGACAGGAAGAACCTTCAGAACGACACCGTGCGCTGCCACTGTGGCGCGCGGTTGGTTTTTATTGAGGATCGGGCATTGCACGAGCATCTCCGATCACTGGCGACCAAGGAAGGCTTCGATCTCGACAACGAGCCAGCTTTTACCATCACCGTGACGTGTGCGGAATGTCGGCCGTTACGCGGGAGAAGAGAATAGGTGACCTTAAACCGAGGTCGCCCGATCTGACAGCGCCTCGCCGCTGTTTGCTGCCTGGCCTCCATGCTCGGTGGACGACGGCACGCTCCACTCAAGGTGAGACTTAATCGGGAAGCACGATGCCGCGTACGGCATCAGACTGCGCGTTTGTCGTTCGATCGGAAAGGTATCGTGCTGGCGGCTTGCCTACCGCCTTGCGGAACATGGTGATGAACCCGCTGGCATTTTCGTAGCCCAGTTCCAGCGCCACCGTTTGTACGCTTTCGCCGATGGTCAGGCGTTGAAGCGCAAGGATCACATGCAGTTGCCGGCGCCAGCGTCCGAAGCTCATGCCGATTTCGTGCAGCAGAAGCCGGCTCATGCTTCGCTCGCTCATGCCAATGCGGGTAGCCCAATCGC
Source organism: Burkholderia sp. AU28863 (assembly GCF_002223195.1). Taxonomy (NCBI): domain Bacteria; kingdom Pseudomonadati; phylum Pseudomonadota; class Betaproteobacteria; order Burkholderiales; family Burkholderiaceae; genus Burkholderia; species Burkholderia sp. AU28863. The sequence continues at coordinate 442,558 of NZ_NKFE01000006.1, forward strand.
CCTTTGAGGTTTTGTCGGTAGGATCGGCCAACAGCATTTCCGCGAGTCGGCGCAATCGCGGATCACGCGGCATCGGCAAATGCAGGTCTTCGACCGGAGCCGCCGCCAACTCATCAAGCAACGCGGCAATCAGTCGGTCTTCCCGGCCGCCCGACGGGTATGACGCGGGGAAGCCGGCCACCTTCAGAAGCAACTCGCGCAGCAATGGCGAGACGGAGATCGTGCAGCAGGTTTTCGGAAGATCCGGTGCGGCATCAGGCTCCACGAACAGGCAATGACATTCGGTTTCACCGGATCCCCGTGCCGAGTGGGGCAAGTCTCCCGGTATCCATACCGCGCATTGCGGCGGCACGATCCAGACACCGTTTTCGATTTCGCAGTTGAGGATGCCACGGACGGAGTAAAGCAGTTGCGCTCTACGGTGCCGATGCCTCGCATGTTCCCAGCCCTTTGCTACCGACATGGCACTCAGGGCGACAACGGGCCGGGGCAGGTTATCCACGTCCTTGGCCACGGTCGGATCGGTGATGGCAATGCTTGACATGATGCGTATCGGGCTTGGGATCCAAGATGAGGCGCTGGCCTAATTGAAAAATATTATGGCCAACTTGTGCAATGACGTCCAGTCATTCCGTCGGTATCGTGTGATTGACCATGCTGGTCGTTCTGCTCGCCACGGCTATTGTGCTTCCGGTCCGGAGGGGTATCTCGTTTTCCTGACCAAGTGGGGCTGCCAGCTATTTCCCGTGATGCGCCGAAGGAGTATTGGCATGTTGATTGACGCCTCGAAGTTCCCCCTGGTCTGGATGCGACTAAACGCGCCAGGCACTGAGCCCACAGCCTCGCCTTTTGCCGAGTTCGAGGGATTGCTCGCACGGAAGGAGGTTTTCGTTCTACTCAACGACGAGGGGCTTGATAAAGGCGAACACGAACATTCGCCGGAAGAAAGGAAGCAAACCTCGCTTTGGATGAAACGCCACAAGAGCGAATTGCAGACCTTCGTCAAGGCAGGGATCTACATCGAACCGAATACCGCCAAGCGACTGGCGACCAAGGCGTTCGCTCTGGTGTACGAAAAATTTTGGGGCTATCCCATGCTCACGGTTGCGACGAAAGACGAGGCGCTGGCCCTGGCGCGCAGGTTGTTGCCGGGCGAGCAAACGGATGCATCGTCGCACTAGGCCCGACTGATGAGGTGGGTCGGAATCTGGAGGCCGGCGCGTTAAGAGGCGGTACGCGCACCGAAGAAATGAGGCAGGTCAATGGCATCGAAAACGGTCGAAACCCAGCGCTCCGTCTCCGTCGGCAGCAAGATTCGCTTGCTGCGCCAGCGCCAGGGTCGCACGTTGGACGACGTTGCGACCGTCTCGCAGCTTTCCAAGCCCTTTCTTTCGCAGGTCGAGCGAGATCACGCCAGCCCGTCGATCACTTCGCTCGCGAGCATCGCGAAAGCGCTGGGCGTGTCAGCCAGCTATTTCATCGATACGCCGACCGAGGAAAGTTGCGTGCGACGCCGTGAGGATCTGCGGTACTTCGCCTTCGCCGATTCCGCCGATCTGCTCGCGCGCCTGTCGATTCGGCCGGGCGACCGCCAACTCGAAGCGATTCTCGTGCGTATGTCGCCCGGCGAGCGCCCAGGCAGAGGAACCATGCACGCGCGCGAGGAATTCGTGCATGTGCTCAGCGGTGAAGTGACGATCACGCTGGAAGGCAAAACGTTCGTGCTCGGTGTGGGCGACAGCGCGCACTATGAATCGACGATTCCGCCTATCTGGACCAACACGCGCGACGACGAGGCCGTGCTGGTCTGGGTGGGCACGCCGCGGCTGCTTTGACCGGCGCGCGGCGCGCACATGGACGGGCGGCGAATTTTGTGAGGCCGTAGACGCTTTTCGTGCCCCCACCATCGCTTCCGGCCCCCCTCCGATCCGTACCTCGACTCCTTTCCCCCCGCGAATGGCGTTTCCGGCAGACCCAAGCCATGATGGTTGAGCGAGATCATGTTGCTTTCTGGGTCACGGGAGAGACCCACAAGAGTTGATGGGTGATGCGTCGCGCGTGTTCAGCGGCCGGCGTCGTAAGGGGAACGGCGCCGCGTGGTGGGGCAGAGGGAAATTCGCTGATGTCACGATACACGGAACTTGTGCTCAATTCCGGCGATATGCTGGCGCCCCCATCATCGCGCCAGTTACGCCGCTATCGACATACAATTCGGCGGCTTGCACGTAAGACGATTCATCCGAGCATATAGCGCGAGGAGTGCTGACTGCGCTTGCCGCTGAAACGCTCATTCATTGCGCTGCTGGTTGCCCAGTTCCGTCGAGACACCTAGGCAGGGCCGCGACATTCCCAAGGACGACTTTTCTGAGAATTCCCAGGGCCACGGACATCTTTTCTGAGAAGAGAGGCATGTAAATTTCTCAAAAAAGATGTCCAAGCCCTTGATCTGTCTAGGGGACCAACGACACCTTTTCTGAGAGCCCAAAGTTATTGTGGGCTCTCAGAAAAGATGTCCGTCGTCTCAATATGTTGTCTTTGAATAAAAGGCGGCGTCCCCCGCGTTCGGGATAAGGTCTGACTTGCTCTGCGAGAATCGGCAGGTCAATATTTTTCAGTGTGGGATTTTGACGCAATGTTAGATCGACACCATCGCGTCGTTGTTGCCGCACTGAGGACACTCAACCGCCACTTCACTTCGAGCGCTTATCGGCAGAGAGAGGAGCGGGGAGTGAGGAGCGGGGAGCGCGAACGGCTAACGCTAAGCTACGCACGGCGTAACTCGGCCAGGTCGCCGATCGTCGTTGCTCGGCGCGATGTTTCAACATTCGAAGAGAAAGATCTCGTTGTGATGCGCGCGAGACTCGTCTACCTGAGAGCTGTCGCGGAAGCGAAATGCTCGCGCGTTCGTGAAGTCGAAACTGTCATCAGACGGGTATCCGATCGCATCCCATGCTGCTCTTGATGGGAAAATTATCGTACATGAGGTCGATCTAACGGGCGTGCAGGTGCCGGTGAATGCCCGCTATCACGGCACGGCGACGGCCTCACTGGTCGTTCGTGACGACTTACATGTGCCGCAGCAACCACTAGAGCAAAAGGTCGTTGTTGTTCCAGTCCTCACTGCCAATGGCGCAAGTACGGTTGAAAGTACTCCCTCCGATAAGCTTCCGATCAAGATGATCTATCGAGCAATCGTCTCGCTAGTATCGGGATTGGACGGTGCATCGGCTGCTTTTCCCAATGTCGTACTCGTCAATCATTCCATTTGCGACGAATACGCGCCCTCTGTAAAGAGGTCATCCCAATGGGGATTTTCGCTAAACATTGCAATTCGGACACTCACGCTGGGAAAAAACGGTTCTGGGGTATATGGAGTCGGTGGTGGCATGGTACTCGACTCCAAAGCGGGTCTCAAATGGAACGAATGCCAATGGAAATCGCGGGTGTTGGGTAACGTTAGCAGCGAAGGGTGGCGCGAAGCCAATCATTGCAAGCTGGCCTGCGTAACGCACTAACGCACGGTCAGCGCGCCTCGATGAATTCTCTCCCCGCATCGATGAAGGCGCTCTCTCTCGACAGCCTGGCGTTTCTCGGGTTGCGACCAGGTAATCGGAATCCCAGTCGTTCTCCCAGTCGCTTTCGTAAAGCTTCCAAATTACATAATCAATGGAAAGGTAAGCGCGGCATCTACGTCAGGCGCAATATTTGCCGATAATCCGAATTTGTTGTGTTTGAAATAGCATTTTCGACATTTTAAAAAATTTCGCGGAGCCTCATAATTCGATCGATCGCTAACAGATGAGGTCTATTTGGCGGATATGTATTCGTGGAGCCATCCATTGCTCACGCCCGTCATCCCGCTCTGTCTCGATGACCTCCGGATGCGGCAAATATCTCGTGACACGATATTCATGGCGGATATACGTGGATACGCAGATCCGCTCGATACTACGGGTGACGCACCGGGATTTATGCGATTCGAGCGGGAATTCGACGGAGTCAAACATGTCTTGCTTGCGCGAGGCTTGCTTTCGGCAGCGTGTGCGGTAGTGGGCGGAAGTCTGCCCGCAATCTTTGCGGAGCCAGGATAAGAGTCTCGCAAAGAAAATCCTCGCCATCCATCGGATATGCAGTGGGCGCCAACCCGTCAAGCATTGCACCTCGGTGTAGGTCGTGCCTGAATCAAATATCCGCCCAGCCCAGCCCCTGAATATCGGCTCGCACTGCGATGCCGATGGCATGCGGACGTCAGTCATGCACGCGTATTCCGATGGGGAAACATGAGGCCGGCCGCTCGCGACGGATTATTTAAAAGCGATTCGTGAGAGCGCTTCGTTGAATGAAATCTTTGATGGAAGCAATCTCGTGAAAATTACGGCGGAGGCCGACGACATTGACGTTGGCCTGCAAATCGCCCGAAAGCTGCTGCCGGATGTGACGTCGCTCGCGCTTTTCATTGCAACCGATTCTCCCACTATCAGTAGTCGCAGCCATCTCGCAGATCGCGATCGAGTCGCGTGAGCAATGCGTTCCGGAAAGGATGTGCCGGAGGGAAATTCGCATGCAGGGTTCCGGATGGAACCGGCAGGCATAGGCGTTGTTGAAGAAAAACCAGAACCGATTGGTTGTTATTCATTGATTGTGAGAGGTCGCTCCATGCGCGTCGAACGGGTTCCATACCGCTTAATCACTGTCGCGACGGCCGCCGTTTTCCTGGCCGCGTGCGGGAAGAAAGAATCGGCACCGCCGCCGCAAACGCCGGAAGTCGGCGTCGTCACCGTCCAGCCGCAAGCCGTACCGGTCTTCACCGACCTGCCGGGCCGCACCAGTGCATTCCTCGTCGCGCAGGTCCGTGCGCGGGTCGACGGCATCGTGCTGCGCCGTGAATTCACCGAAGGCACCGACGTCAAGGCCGGTCAACGCCTCTACAAGATCGATCCGGCGCCGTACATCGCCGCGCTGAACAGCGCGAAGGCGACGCTCGCGAAGGCGCAGGCGAATCTCGTCACGCAGAACGCACTGGTCGCGCGCTACAAGGTGCTGGTCGCCGCGAACGCGGTCAGCAAGCAGGACTACGACAACGCGGTCGCCACGCAGGGCCAGGCCGCGGCGGATGTCGCGGCCGGCAAGGCGGCGGTCGACACCGCGCAGATCAACCTCGGCTATACGGATGTCGTGTCGCCGATCAGCGGCCGCGTCGGCATCTCGCAGGTGACGCCGGGCGCGTACGTGCAGGCGAGCCAGGCGACGCTGATGTCGACGGTGCAGCAGCTCGATCCGGTGTACGTCGACCTCACGCAGTCGAGCCTCGAAGGGCTGAAGCTGCGTCAGGACGTGCAGAGCGGCCGTCTGAAGACGAGCGGTCCGGGCGCGGCGAAGGTGTCGCTGATCCTGGAAGACGGCAAGACCTATTCGGAAGCCGGCAAGCTGCAGTTCTCGGACGTGACGGTCGACCAGACCACCGGCTCGGTGACGATCCGCGCGGTGTTCCCGAACCCGGGCAAGGTGCTGCTGCCGGGGATGTTCGTGCGCGCGCGGATCGAGGAAGGCGTGAACGAGAACGCGTTCCTGGTGCCGCAGATCGGCGTCACGCACGACCAGAAGGGGCAGGCGATCGCGATGGTGGTGAACGCCAGCAACAAGGTCGAGCCGCGTCCGCTGAAGACGACCGGCATGCAAGGCCAGAACTGGATCGTCGAAGGCGGTCTGCAAGCGGGCGATCACGTGATCGTGCAAGGCGTCGACAAGGTGCGCCCGGGCGCGACCGTGAAGACGGTCCCCGCGCAGCTCGCACCGGCGGCCGATGCCGCCTCGGGTGCTGCTGCCCCCGCCGCGCCGGCCGCCGCCGGGTCCGGCGCCGCTGCCGCTTCCGGTGCCGCCGCATCGGGCGCCGCGCCGGCGAGTGCTGCCGCTGCCTCGAGCGCGAAATAACAGGGAGCCTGTTTCATGGCAAAGTTTTTTATCGATCGCCCGATCTTCGCGTGGGTGATCGCCATCATCCTGATGCTGGCCGGGGTTGCGGCGATCTTCACGCTGCCGATCTCGCAGTATCCGACGATCGCGCCGCCATCGATCCAGATCACCGCGAACTACCCGGGCGCTTCCGCGAAGACGGTGGAAGACACGGTGACGCAGGTGATCGAGCAGCAGATGAGCGGTCTCGACAACTTCCTGTACATGTCGTCGACGAGCGACGACTCGGGCAATGCGACGATCACGTTGACCTTCGCGCCGGGCACGAACCCGGACATCGCGCAGGTGCAGGTGCAGAACAAGCTGTCGCTCGCGACGCCGAACCTGCCGCAGGTCGTGCAGCAGCTCGGCATGTCGGTGACGAAGTCGAGCAGCAGCTTCCTGCTGTGGATTGCGTTCAACTCCGAAGACGGCAGCATGTCGAAGGACGACCTGACGAACTACGTCGCGTCGCACGTCCTCGATTCGATCAGCCGCATCAACGGCGTCGGCCAGACACTGCTGCTCGGTTCGCAATATGCGATGCGCGTGTGGCTCGATGCGACGAAGCTGACGAACTACGGCCTCACGCCGTCCGACGTGACGGCCGCGATCAGCGCGCAGAACGTGCAGGTCGCGGGCGGCCAGATCGGCGGCACGCCGGCGAAACCGGGCACCGTGCTGCAGGCGACCATCACCGAGGCGACGCTGCTGCGCACCCCCGAGCAGTTCGGCAACATCCTGCTGAAGGTCAACCAGGACGGTTCGCAAGTGCGCGTCAAGGATGTCGCCAGGGTATCCCTGGGGACGGAAAACTATAACTTCGACACGAAGTACATGGGGCAACCCACGGCCGGGCTCGGCATCCAGCTCGCGACCGGCGCCAACGCGCTGGCGACCGTGAGTGCGATCCAGGCGAAGGTGGCCGAGCTGTCGCGATACTTCCCGCGCGGGCTGGTCGTCCACTATCCGTTCGATACGACGCCGTTCGTGCGCCTGTCGATCGAGGAAGTGGTCAAGACGCTGCTCGAAGGCATCGTGCTGGTGTTCCTCGTGATGTATCTGTTCCTGCAGAACCTGCGGGCGACGATCATCCCGACGATCGCGGTGCCGGTCGTGCTGCTCGGCACGTTCGCGATCATGGCAGCCGTCGGCTTCTCGATCAACACGCTGTCGATGTTCGGCCTCGTGCTCGCGATCGGCCTGCTGGTCGACGACGCGATCGTGGTGGTGGAGAACGTCGAGCGCGTGATGGTCGAGGAAGGCCTGTCGCCGAAGGAGGCGACCAGGAAGGCGATGGGCCAGATCACCGGCGCACTCGTCGGCGTGGCGCTCGTGCTGTCGGCGGTGTTCGTGCCGGTGGCGTTCTCAGGCGGCTCGGTCGGCGCGATCTATCGTCAGTTCTCGCTGACGATCGTGTCGGCGATGGTGCTGTCGGTGCTGGTCGCGCTGATCCTGACGCCGGCACTGTGCGCGACGATCCTGAAGCCGATCCCGAAGGGCCACCACGAAGAGAAGAAGGGCTTCTTCGGCTGGTTCAACCGGACCTTCGACAAGAGCCGCGATCGGTACCACGTCGGCGTGCAACACGTGATCAAGCGCTCGGGCCGCTGGCTCGTGATCTATCTCGCCGTGCTCGTCGCGGTCGGCCTGCTGTTCGTGCGTCTGCCGAAGTCGTTCCTGCCGGACGAAGACCAGGGCTACATGTTCGTGATCGTGCAGACGCCGTCCGGCTCGACGCAGGAAACGACCGGCAAGACGCTCGACAACATCAACGCGTACCTGACCACCGCGGAGAAGGACGTGGTCGACTCGGTGTTCACGATCAACGGCTTCAGCTTCGCGGGTCGCGGCCAGAACTCGGGTCTCGTGTTCGTGAAGCTGAAGGACTTCTCGGCGCGCCGGCGTTCGGACCAGAAGGTGCAGGCGCTGCTGCGAAGGACCGCCGCGCATTATGCGAAGTACAAGGATGCGATGGTGATTCCGTTCAACCCGCCGTCGATTCGGGAACTCGGCAACGCGTCCGGCTTCGACTTCGAGCTGACGGACAACGCCGGTCTTGGCCACGACGCGCTGATGGCGGCACGCAACCAGCTGCTCGGGATGGCGTCGAAGGACCCCCTGCTCGCGCTGGTGCGCCCGAATGGCCTGAACGACACGCCACAGTACAAGGTGGACATCGACCGCGAGAAGGCGGATGCGCTCGGCGTGACGCCGGATGCAATCGACCAGACGTTCTCGATCGCGTGGGCGTCGAAGTACGTGAACAACTTCCTCGACACCGACAGCCGGATCAAGAAGGTGTACGTGCAGGCCGACGCGCCGTTCCGGATGACGCCGGACGACCTGAACGTCTGGTACGTGCGCAACGGGTCGGGCGGGATGGTGCCGTTCAGTGCGTTCGCGACCGGCCGCTGGACCTACGGTTCGCCGAAGCTGGAGCGCTACAACGGCGTCTCGTCGTTCGAGATCCAGGGGCAGGCCGCGGAAGGCAAGTCGACCGGCCAGGCGATGGCCGCGATGGAAACGCTCGCGAAGAAGCTGCCGGAAGGCGTCGGCTATGCGTGGACGGGCCTGTCGTTCCAGGAAATCCAGTCGGGCTCGCAGGCGCCGATCCTGTACGCGATCTCGATCCTCGTCGTGTTCCTGTGTCTCGCGGCGCTGTATGAAAGCTGGTCGATTCCGTTCTCGGTGATCATGGTCGTGCCGCTCGGCGTGGTCGGCGCGTTGCTCGCGACGACGCTGCGCGGCCTCGAGAACGACGTGTTCTTCCAGGTTGGCCTGCTGACCACCGTGGGCTTGTCCGCGAAGAACGCGATCCTGATCGTCGAGTTCGCGCGCGAGCTGCAGGTCGCGGAGAAGATGGGGCCGATCGAGGCCGCGCTGGAAGCGGCGCGCCTGCGGCTGCGTCCGATCATGATGACGTCGCTCGCGTTCATTCTCGGCGTGCTGCCGCTCGCGATCAGCAACGGCGCGGGTTCGGCCAGCCAGCACGCGATCGGCACGGGTGTGATCGGCGGGATGATCACCGCGACGTTCCTCGCGATTTTCACGATCCCGATGTTCTTCGTGAAGGTACGCCAGATCTTCAGCGGTGAGCAGGAAGATGCCGATCTCGCCCTGCGGCTCGCACAGGCGCATTCGCGTCACGAAGAGCGACCGCACGACGACGAAGACGCCGGCAACAACGGACAGTGATGATGCAAAAACACACTTTGAGTGCAAGTGCGATCGCATTTGCCACCGCGCTCTTCGCCACGGGCTGCACGATGGCGCCGCATTACCAGCGGCCGGCTGCGCCTGTTGCACAGGCGTTTCCGTCCGGCGGCGCGTACGCGACGCAGCCGACCGCGAAGGCCGGCGCGCGCAGCGCGAATGGCCAGGCGGCGACTGCCGTCGGCTGGCGCGAGTTCTTCGTCGATCCGCGCCTGCAGCGGCTGATCGAGATCGCGCTGAAAAACAATCGCGACCTGCGCGTATCGGTGCTGAACATCGAGGCGGCGCGCGCGCAGTACCAGATCACGCGCGCGGACTTGTTTCCGACGCTCGACGCGGTGGGCACCGGCAATCGCCAGCGGCTGCCGAACGCGCTGACGGCTGTCCCGGGACGCAACATCACGACGACCTACAACGTCGGGCCGCAGGCGTCATGGGAGCTCGACCTGTTCGGCCGGATCCAGAGCCTGAAGGAGCAGGCGCTCGCGCAATACCTCGCGACCGCGCAGGCCCGCAAGGCATCGGAGATCGCGCTGGTGTCGCAGGTGGCGGAGCAGTACCTGACGGTGCTGTCGACCGACGACCTGCTGAAGGTGACGGACGATACGCTGAGGACCGCACAGGCGTCGTACGACCTGACGAAGCTGAAGTTCGACAACGGCACGGGCTCCGCGCTCGACCTGCGCCAGGCGCAGACGATCGTCGAGACGGCGCTTGCGAACCGGCAGGCGCAGGCGCGCGCCCGCGCGCAGGCGGTGAACGCGCTGGTGCTGCTGATCGGCGAGCCGCTGCCGGGCGATCTGCCGGCCGGCATGCCGCTCGATGCGCAAGACTTCCTGACCGACATCCCGGCCGGGTTGCCGTCGGACCTGCTGACGCGCCGTCCGGACATCATGGAAGCGGAGCAGAACCTGCGCGCGGCCAACGCGAACATCGGCGCGGCGCGCGCGGCGTTCTTCCCGCGCATCTCGCTGACGGCCGCGTTCGGCACCGCGAGCCCGACGCTGGGCGGCCTGTTCAAGGCCGGCACGGCGGCGTGGTCGTTCGCGCCGAACATCGCGCTGCCGATCTTCGAGGGCGGCGCGAACCTTGCGAATCTCGATCTTGCGCACGTGCAGAAGCGCATCGAGATCGCCAACTACGAGAAGGCGATCCAGTCGGCGTTCCGCGAAGTGTCGGACGGGCTTGCCGCACGCGGCACGTACGATCAGCAGATCGCGGCGCTGGAGCGCAACGAGCACGCGCAACAGCGTCGCTTTGACTTGTCGGACCTGCGTTACAAGAACGGTGTGGACAGCTACCTGACGGTGCTGACCGCGCAGACGGACCTGTACACGGCGCAGACGTCGCTGATCAGCGCACGCCTGGCGCGCTGGACGAACCTGGTCGATCTGTACCGCGCGCTCGGCGGCGGCTGGATCCAGCGCGCCGGCGAAGCGCCGCGCCCGGCCGACCAGCCGATCGACGACGGCAAGGCGGCCGTACCGTTCGCATCGGCCACGGCGGCGCGCGCGAACTGACCGCGAGCATGACGAAAATGGTTCGCAAGACCAAGGAAGCGGCGCGCTTGACCCGGGAAGCCATTCTCGACGCGAGCGAGCGCCTTTTCGATGCATGCGGCTATGGCGCCGTGTCGCTCGAGGACATTGCCGAGGCGGCCGGAGTCACGCGCGGCGCGGTGTATTGGCACTTCAGGGACAAGAGCGATTTGCTGCTGGCGCTCTTTGTCCGGGTGCGGGAGTCGTTTCGCGACCAGTTGGCGGCACTTGCGCGGCGCGGCAGCCGGCGCGGGAGCATCCAGGCGTTCTGCCGCCTGTTGTTGTCGGGCGGCGCGCGCTGCGCCGAAGCGAAGGCGATCCGCCGACCCGGCGGCAAGCTGCTCCCGCACGACGAGATTTTCCTTGCCGAGCCGTTGACGGCGCATCTCGCGATCGAGCTGTTTCAGGAGATGCATGAGACGCTCGTCGCGATCCTGAACAAACTCGGCGACGCCGACGAAAACGGCGCGACAGTATCGGTGGGCGAAACCGAAACCGACGCCTATTTTCTCCAGGCATTGCTGGTGGGGCACGCGCGTCTGTGCGCATTTCATGCGGCGCCGCGCAAGATGGGCGACGCCACCGCGCGGATCGTCGGGCGCGGCATCGAAGCGGTCTGCACGCGCGCTCGCGCCGCGAATCGGGGCGGCGCGATGCCGATAGCCTGACCGCGGGCGGCGCGCCGGGCCGCCGACACGCAGGTCAGGCGACGATGGCGCGCCGCAGCCGCAGCACGGCATCCTGCATGTTGCCCGGCAGCGTCGCGCCAAAACCGATCACGAGCCCGGCCTCGCCGCCGCCGCGGTAGTGCGCAGACAGCGGCGGCGTCTGCAGTCCGAGCGCCGCCGCAGCTTTCCATACCACGAGATCCGCGTCCGGTGCGGCCGCGCCACGCAGCTTCGCGACGAGATGCAGGCCGGCATCGGGCGCGTCTCCCCAATCGAGCACGTCCGCGCAATGGCATTCGAGCGCGGCCAGCAGCGCGTCCCGACGCTCCGCATAAAGCATCCGCATGCGGCGCAGGTGCGTCGCGAAATGCCCTTCGCCGATGAATTCCGCGAGCGTGACCTGCAACGGCGTCGGCGATTGCCGGTCAACCAGTGCGCGGGCGTGCGCAAAAGCCCCGGCGAGCCCCGGCGGCGCGATCAGGAAGCCGATCCTCAAGCCGGGCGCCAGGACCTTCGCGAACGTGCCGACGTAGATGACGCGATTCGCGGCTGATTGTCGGCCGAGCGCGCGCAGCGGGTGCAGCGGCCGCCCGGCGTAGCGGTAGTCGCCGTCGCAATCGTCCTCGACGATCCAGGCGTCCGTACGCTCGGCCCAGTCCAGCAGCGCGAGCCGGCGCCGCAGGCTCATCGTCACGCCGAGCGGGTACTGATGCGACGGCGTCACTACCGCGAGGCGCGCGTCCGCGGCCAGCCGTGCACCGGCCTCGACGTCGAGGCCCTCCGCGTCGACCGGCACCGGCACCGCACGTGCGCCCGCGCTTTCGACCGCACTGTGTCCCGCGACGAATCCCGGGTTCTCGATCCACACCGTGTCGCCCGCGTCGATCAGCAGGCGCGCGGCCAGCGCGATCGCGTGCTGCGAGCCGGACGTGATCACCACGTCGTCGGCATCGCACGGCAGGCCGCGCGTCACGCCCAGATGTTCGGCGATCGCCTCGCGCAGCGGGCGGTATCCGGCCGGATCGGCGTAGCCGAGCTGGTCGGCGGTCGGCCGGCTGCGCCAGAAACGGGCGGACAGGCGAGTCCACGTGTCGTACGGGAACGCATCGAACGCGGGGGTGCCCGGCGCGAGCAGGCCCGGCCCGCGCGGCACCGGCGTGACCGGCAGCCCGGCCAGGCGGCGGCCTCGCTCGGACAGCACCGGGTACGCATCGCCGCCCGCGGAGGTCACGGACAGCGGCGCCGTGGCGGCGGGCGGCGCCAGATCTTCCGGCAACACGTCCGGCACGTAGATGCCGGAGCCGCGCTGCCCGCGCGCATAGCCCTCCGCGATGAGCCTGTCGTACGCCAGCACGACGGTCTGCCTCGACACGCCCAGTTCGGCCGCGAACGATCGCGTCGACGGCAGGCGCGCGCCCGGACGCAGGTGACCGCGCAGCACCGCCTCGCGCAGGTGCCGGGCGATCTGCTCCTGAAACGGCAGCGCCGCGGCGGGATCGACAGCGAAAGCGCCCCAGACGGGTGGGGTGGCGCGTTTGCTCATGGCCTGAAAGTGGAGTGATCCGGTTTCCGAAAGTGGGCTTAGATAATAGTGCCACCTGTTGCTATCGTGCAAACCATGTCATTCCTTTACCGATTACGCGCATGACTCTCGAAGCGTCTTCCCTGCGCCGCGGCCTTGCGCTCGCGTCGCTCTATACAGGCGTATTCCTGCCGCCGCTGGATTACTTCATCGTCAATCTGGCGCTGCCTGCGATTCACGTCGGCCTGAAAGCCAGCGACGCGCAGATCCAGCTCACGGTCTCCGCCTACGCGCTCGCCTATGCCGTCGTCCTGATCACCGGCGGGCGCCTCGGCGATCTGTACGGACGCCGGCGAATCTTCATGATCGGCATGGCAGCCTTCGTCGTGGCATCGGCGCTGTGCGGCATGGCGACGAGCGGCGAGGTGCTGGTCGCGAGCCGCGTCGTGCAGGGCATCAGCGCGGCGCTGATCACGCCGCAGGTCCTCGCGTCGATCCGCACCGTCTTTCCGGTGCAGATGCAGCCGCGCCTGATGGGCCTCTACGGGTTCGTGTTCGGGCTCGCGTCGGTGGCAGGGCAGGTCGGCGGCGGCGCGCTGATCGATCTGCATCCCTGGGGACTCGACTGGCGCGTGGTATTTCTCGTGAACGTGCCGATCGGCATGCTCGCGCTGGCGGGAACCTGGCGATATCTGCCCGAGAGCCGCGCGGAGCGCGGCGCGCGCATCGACGTCCCGGGCATGGTCGCGCTGACCGTTGCGCTGATGCTGCTGATCTATCCGCTGACCGTCGGCCGCGAACTGCACTGGCCCGCATGGACGTTCTGGAGTCTCGGCCTGTGCATACCGGCGTTCGTTGCGTTCATCGGGATCGAGCGTCGGGTTGCGCGGCAGGCGCGCGATCCGCTCGTCGATGTGGCAGTGTTGAGCCAGCCGGTCGTGGCAATCGGCTTGCTGCTCGCGTTCCTCTTCTACAGCATCGCGGCGTTCTTTCTCACCTATGGCATCTACCTGCAGGAGGGGCTCGGCTGGACCCCGCTGCAATCGGGCCTCGGCCTCGCTCCCTACGGTGCCGGCTATCTGCTCGGGCCGCTCGCGACGCCATGGCTCGCCCGCCGCATCGGCGAGGGCCTGATGCCGCTCGGGTTCGGTTGCCTCGCCGGCGGCTTCGGGCTCTGCGCACTGCAACTGGGCCACGGCGCGCCGGAACTGCCGTTTTATATCGGTATCCTGATTGCCGGGACTGGACAAGGGTTGGCGCTGCCGTCGCTGCAGCGGATCGTGCTGGCGGACGTAGATGCGCGCCATGCCGGCATGACCGCCGGCGCGATCGTCGCGATGCTCTATATCGGCGCCGCTTTCGCGGCCGCCTGCATCGGCGGTGCGTTCTTCGGCGCGCTCGGCGAGGGTAGCGGCGCGGCAGCGCATGCGCACGCGATGCGCATCGGCCTCGAATGGATGCTCGTGCCGCTCGTCGCGGGGTTCCTGGTCAGCGTCTGGATGGTGCAGCGTCGCGATCGGACGACGAGCGCCGTGCGCGGCATTTGATCCGGCGCGCGGGGGCGCGGGGCGCATTTGCCCGCGTGCGGCACGGGGCGCTCACATCGTGTCCGCGACGCGATCCTTGCTGCCATACGAAGCGGCGATGACGCGCAGCGCCTGTTTCGCGCGCTCGTCCAGCGAGCCGCTGTGCAACATGACGTCGGAACTCGGCAGCGGCGGCAATCCGAACCGGGCGCCGACCTCGACGGATCCGGCCGGCGCCGCGGGCCGGGCCAGCGCTGCGACGGCCAGGCCTGCGGACACGGCGGCTGCGACCGTATTCACGCCCCCACCCACGAAGACCTCCAGCCAGGGAATGTCCGCGTCGTCGAGCGCCCGCGACGCCATCGTACGCACTCTGCACGTGGCGGGCAACGACGCAACACGCAGCGGCGTTCCCGGCTCGTAATGCAAGCTCGGCGCGGCGTACCAGCCGATCTGTTCGTTGGCGATCACGCAGCCGTCGTCGCGTCCCTCGACGCGCCGGACGATCGCGGCGTCGAGATTGCGGCCATCGAGCTCGGCGAGCAGCCGGCGGGAATTGTCGACGCGCACTTCGATCGTGAGCCCGGGATCGAACACATGAAGCATCGACAGCAATGCCGTCAATTCCGTGCCCACGAGATTGTGGCTCACGCCGAGCATCAGACGCGCGGGCGGCAGCGCCAGCCCACGCAGCGCGCGGTCATGCGCGGCGACGAATTCGCGCGCGGATTCGACGAATGCATTCCCTTCCCGCGACAGTCTCACGCTGCGCGGTGTGCGATCGAGCAACCGGTATCCCAGGCGTTCCTCGAGGCGTTTCAATTTCACGCTGACCACGCCCTGTGTCGTATCGAGAAAATCTGCCGCCTTTGTAAAGCTTTCCAATTCGGCAACCAGCAGAAATGCACGAACAGCATCGACGTCGAGTGTAGCCATGGCCAATCATCCAGAATTGTTGTGATTGAAATAATCATTTCGATATTCAACACATACTCGGGGAACTCCATAATTCTGTCAACTCGCCACACGTGAATAGCGATTCAGAACGGATATTATTGAGAGGGCCACATGAATAACTCCATCTGCGCCGGCATCCGACCGGTTTTATCGCAACCGGGCCTCTTTCGCACCGGGTAAGCCGCCGGCGCGGGTTTGCGCCGGGCATGCCATGCGCACGCCGGCAGCCATGGCGAAGCTGGTCCGGCGACAGGGCGCAGACCGATCTTCCTTCCGGGATCCAGCAATCGAGATCGCGTGATTCACACTGTTCCGGCATTTTGCCAGGACGGCGGGGCGCGCTTTTTGATTACATTCGTTTTTGACGAATTGCATTCAAAAAGCTTTCGAATTGCACTTGCCACTCCATCGAATATTCATGGGGGTGGATTGGTGTGGCCAGAATTTCGCCAAATTACGCATCGGATGGATTTAATCGATCAATAAGCCAGCCGGAATGTATTGCCGGATTTTTGAGAATGCGACGTAACGCGATCCGACTACTTCGGTTCGATAGCCTATTGATCAATTTGCAATACCAATGATTAGCGAGGAAGCCATGAACGAGCAATACGATCCCACCGTGTTCGTCTCCCCTCCGGCACGCCTGCGGTGTGAACTGCCGGCCGATCGCGACGAGATGTGCTTCGTCGCCGAATCGCGGGATGCGATCCGCCGCATTCTGGATGGAGACGACGACCGGCTTCTCGTGATCGTTGGCCCCTGCTCGGTGCACGAGCGCACCGCTGCGCTGGACTATGCGGCGCGCCTGTCCGAGGTTCGGCGCACGCTGCATCGCGACCTGGAAATCGTGATGCGCGTCTATTTCGAGAAGCCGAGAACCTGTCTCGGCTGGAAAGGCCTGATCAACGATCCGCATCTGGACGAATCGCACGACATTGATGCAGGGCTGCGGATCGCGCGCCAGCTGATGCTGGACGTCACGTCGCTGCGTTTGCCGGTTGCCACCGAGTTCCTCGACGTCCTGAGCCAGCACTATCTTGCGGACCTCGTATCGTGGGGCGCGATCGGCGCCCGCACGACCGAATCGCAGATCCACCGTGAAATGGCGTCCGGGCTGGCCTGCCCGATCGGATTCAAGAACGGCACCGACGGCGGCCTGAAGGTTGCGATCGACGCGATCCGTTCGGCACGCAGCCGCCATCGTTTTCTCGGCGTCGATGGCGATGGCCGCTTCGTCAGGCAGTCGACGGACGGAAATGGCCACGGCCATCTGGTCCTGCGCGGCGGCAAGGTCCCCAACTACGACGCGCAGAGCGTGGCTGCTGCCTGCGAGCTGCTGGTGGCGCACGGGCTCGCGCCCCGCGTCGTCATAGACGCGAGCCACGGCAACAGCGGCAAGCAGCACGAGAACCAGTTGCCCGTGTGCGCATCGATTGCCGCGCGCGTCGCGGCCGGCGACACCGGTGTCGCCGGCGTGATGATCGAGTCGAACCTCGTCGCCGGCAACCAGTCGCTCGGCGACAGCGCCGGGCTCGTCTACGGCCAGAGTGTGACCGATGCCTGCATCGGCTGGGACGACACGGTCACGACGCTCGAGCGGCTCGCTGCCGCGACCCGCGCTCGCCGGCGTCCGTCCGACGGCGAGTGCGCCGGTCTGGCGCGCCTCTCTTCGACCGCATGATCGATGGTCACCGTCCGTCGCGTCGCTCGGCCGCCGGGCCGGATACGCGCCCGCGGTGCGGCACAACCCGACACACTCTCTTTTCGCTCCATGGACAACCTCACGCACGCACCCCATGAACGCGAGGTCGACCGGCATCGCCGGTCGATCAACGCGATCGACCAGGAATTGCTCCGGTTGCTCAATCGCCGCAGCGAGCATGCGCAACAGATCGGCTTGTCGAAGCGGCGCGCGGGGCTCGCGATTCTGCAGCCGTTGCGAGAGCAACGGATTCTCGACGAACTCAAGCAGCTCAACCCGGGGCCGCTGCGGCCTGCGCAGGTCGAACGGATCTGGGGAGAGATATTCTCCGCATCGAGGAGCCTGCAGCAGGCCGCACCGATTGCCTTCCTCGGGCCCAGCGGGACGTATAGCGAAGACGCGGTGATCCGGTTTTTCGGCGACACGGCCTTGCGCATCGGCTGCGCGACGCTCGGTGACGCATTCGACGCGGTTGCGTCGGGTGCGGCACCCAGCGCAGTCGTGCCGTTCGAGAATTCCGCACACGGCTGCATCGCGGACACGCTCGACCTGCTCGCCCGCACCGGCGTGCCCGCCAGCGGGGAAGTCGTCCTGCCGATCGTGCACTGTCTTCTGTCGCATGCGCGGGACCTGAGCGCGGTGGACTGCGTGCTCGGGCATGCGCAGGCGCTCGCGCAATGCAGGAACTGGCTCGATCGCCACTTGCCCGGCGTCGAGCGACGCGCTGTCTCGAGCAACGCCGCGGCGGCGAAGGCGGCCAGCGAAAACGCCACGTACGCAGCACTCGCCGGCGAGCGCGCCGGGCAGCTATACGGCGTTGCGGTGCTGCAGCGCGCCGTTCAGGACCAGCCGTCGAATCGCACACGGTTCCTGATCATCGGCGACGCGCCGCGCGTCGAGGCGAGCAACGGCAAAACGCTGATACGGGCCGAGATCGAGCATCACGCCGGCAGCCTCGCCCGCTTGCTCGCCCCGCTGCAAGCCTACGGCGTCTCGATCGATTTCCTTGAAACGCGCCCGCTCGGCAACGATGCATGGACGTATTGCTTCTATCTCGAGCTTGCGGGCTTTCCACACGAGGCGCCGGTCGCGGCAGCGCTGGCGGAGATGACGCGACAGGCGTCGGCGGTTGCGGTGCTCGGCTCGTATGGGCGCTCGACCGCGTGCGCGGCACCCGCCGCACCGCTCCCCACCGACCCTGCCAGGGAGCGCGCGCAATGAACTGGCCCGCTGACCATGCAATGCACCGCATCAAGCGGATCTTTGCATCGCTGGACGACCGCCTGATCGTGCTGCTTCGCTGCACGCCACACATGCTCGCGCGTCGCGACACGGTGAAGTGCCTGCACACGCTGCGCACCGCTTACGAGGACGACCTGGAAATCGTACCGTTTCTCGCGGCGAGTTGCCGGCGCACGTTGCCGGAGGCCGTCGAACGAACGCTCGGCCGCCGGGTGCGCCGCACCGGCTTCTCGCTGGCCGTCGAGCACGACGCCATGAGCGGGTCCGGCTTGCCGACCGCGTGGTGGCTGTGGGACGGCCGCGCGCCGCTGCGAATCCCGTCCGATGCGCCGCTCGTCGCGACGCTGTGTCCGGCTGCCCCCCTGCCGGAACTCGGCTGGGCACTGCCGCTCGCCGAAGGCGATTGCCTGACGGAACGCCTGGCCGCGCTCGACGACGGCGCGCTGCCGGCCGGCGGCCGGCGCGTGCTGGTCGACCTGCGCGCACACGGTGCGAGCGGCGTCGGCATGCTCCGGCATACCCGGCTGGCGGCCGAAACGATCGGCTCGCATCGCGACCTGCTGGGCGGCGCGGTGCTCGATCTGCGCGAATTGATCGACCTGCGCATGCCGGCCCCGCCCTCATCGCGCGACGCGTGCATCCATCTCGATACTACGAAGGCGCTGCTCGACGAACTGGCGAACGTCGTTACGCACTGCCGCATCGCGACCTACACACGCGCAGGCCGATCGCTATGGCGGCGCTTGTAGTCCCGGAGGCGGACAGGCGGACACAGATGATCCCGCTGCCGCTCCCTTTCACCTCTCGATTCACGTCTCTATCAAGGATTCGACAACATGACGACGACCAAGGCAAGGGTGAAATTCGATTCGCTCGATCCGCTGCTGCTTGCCCGCGAACTGTCGGACGACGAAAACACGTATCGCACGCGGGTGCGTGCGTTCGCGACCGACGTACTGATGCCGCGCGTGCGCAACGCGTTCCGGCATGAGCATGAGGACCGCGCGATCTTCCGCGAAATGGGCGCGCACGGCCTGTTTGGCTGCATGGTGCCCGAGCAGTACGGCGGCGAAGCGCGCAATGCTGTCTGCTACGGCATTGCCTCGCACGAAATCGAACGCGTGGATTCGGGCTACCGGTCGCTGCTGACGATCCAGGCATCGCTCGTCATCTTCCCGATTCTGCATTTCGGTTCCGACGCCCAGCGGGAGCGGTATCTGCCGAAACTCGTATCCGGCGAATGGGTCGGCTGCTTCGGGATGACCGAGGCGAACCTCGGTTCCGATCCCGGTGCGATGCAGACGCGCGCGGTCAAGGTGCCGGGTGGCTATCGCCTGAGCGGCGAGAAGAACTGGATTACAAACGCACCGATCGCGGATGTGCTGATCGTCTGGGCGAAGGCGGAGGACGGCAGCGTGCTCGGATTTATCGTCGAACGAAATGCCGTTGGGCTGTCGACGCCCGTCATCGAAGGCAAGATGGCACTGCGCGCGTCGACGACAGGCAAGATCGTGCTGGACGACGTTATGATCCCCGATGCACAGGTGCTGCCCGGAGTGAAGCGCTTGTCCGATCTCTTCAGCTGCTTGAATTCCGCACGCTATGGGATCTCCTGGGGCGCACTTGGCGCCGCAGCTGCCTGCTACGAGACCGCGCGCGATTACACGCTCGCCCGCAGCCAGTTCGGCAGGCCGCTCGCCGCCAACCAACTGATCCAGAAGAAGTTCGCCGACATGTTGACCGAAATCTCGCTCGGGATGCTCGGCTGCCTTCGTTTCGGCCGAATGACCGACGACGGCATCGCGAGCGTCGAACTGACGTCGATCCTGAAGCGCAACTCGTGCGGCAAGGCGCTGGACATCGCCCGCGTCGCGCGCGACATGCTCGGCGGCAACGGCATATCCGACGAGTACTGCGTGATCCGTCACTTGCTCAATCTCGAAGTCGTGAATACGTACGAGGGCACGCATGACATCCACGCGCTCGTGCTGGGCAAGGCGATCACCGGCCTGAGCGCATTCGCGAACTGAGCGTCTCGATCCATCCCGACTGGAGATCAACATGCACCCCATGCAAGCGCTGCTCGTCGTCGCCGAACGGATCGGTCGGGTTGCCCATCTGCAACTCAACCGGCCGACGAAGGCGAACGTACTCAACACGGAATTGATGGCGGCCCTGTCTGCTCACCTGACGCACCTCGATGGCGATGATGAAGTCAGCGTGATCGTCATCTCGGGGCATCCGAAGTTCTTCGCCGCCGGCGCGGATGTTGCCGCGATGGTCGAGCTCGACGCCGCGGACGTGGTGCGCGAACGCTTTCTCACGGGCGCGTGGGAATGCGTCGGGCGCGTACGCAAACCGGTCGTCGCCGCGGTGACGGGCTATGCGACCGGAGGCGGGTGCGAACTCGTCCAGGCCTGCGACGCCGTCATCGCGGGCGAGTCGGCGCGCTTCGGACAGCCGGAACTGGCTCTCGGCACGATTCCCGGGCTCGGCGGCACGCAACGCCTGCCGCGCTGGATCGGCAGAATGCGCGCGCTGGATTGGTGCCTGCGCGCCCGCATCGTCACGGCACGGGAAGCGCACGACGCCGGCCTCGTCACGCAGGTGGTCGCGGACGAGAACGTCGTCCCGCACGCGATCGCGTACGCCCAGGAGGTGGCGGCCCATTCGCTTCCGGCACTGATCCTGCTGAAGGAGGCGATCAACCGCACGGCCGAGATGCCCTTGTCGGCCGGCCTCGATTTCGAAAAACGCCTGTTCTACTCGACCTTCGCGTTCGAGGACAGGCGAGAAGGCATGGCCGCGTTTCTCGCGAAGCGAGCGCCCGTGTTCCGGCATGCGTGACGCACACGCCATTTCATTTTCACGAGGAGCAGGTCGAGCATCATGACGAAACGCTATTTCACTCAGCAGATCGTCGTCCGCTATTCGGACATCGATTACATGGGGCACGTCAGCAACGCAGTCTATTACCAGTACCTGCAGGACGCGTACGTGAAGTTCATGTACGGGTTGCTCGACGCACCGTTCAGCGAACGCATCTCGCAAATCACCGTGAAGACGGTATGCGAGTACGTCGATCAGGTGCGGCTCGGCGAGGTGCTGAATCTGCGCGCAAGCGTCGTCCGGTTCGGCACGCGGAGTTTCGACATCGAGTATCTGCTGGCGCGCCGGGACAACGACGAGCATGTGGTCGCACGCGGCCTGTCGACCCACGTCACGTTCGATTACGTAAACAACGTATCGATTCCGCTGCCGGGCGACCTGAAGGCGGGCGTGCTCGCCTATCAGGGCAGCCTGTAATCGCAGCCGTCGATTCGGCCGACCTGACTGGCGGTACGCCGGTGTGCGTCCGCCAGACGGTCGGCCGCCGTGCCACGCCGGCTCGATCCCGATCGCTGACGCAGCGTTTCGGAATCGGGCCGCCTTACCGACAAGGCCTGAACATGGCTCACGCTTCCCGGCCGCACGACGGCCTAGCCGCCGCGAACGCGGTGGCGCCGAATCACCCTGGTGTGCCCGGGACGGACCGCGAAAGCGGCCGCCGGTTCTGTCTCGTCGGCCTGATGGGCACCGGCAAGACGACGGTGGGACGGCATTTGGCAGAGCGCCTGTCGATCGACTTCGTCGACGCCGACGCCCTGCTCGAAGCGCGGCTGGGCTACCCGATCCGGGAATGCTTCGCGCGCGACGGTGAACAGGTCTTCCGCGCCCGGGAGTCGGAGGTGATCGAGGAAATCGCCGGCAGGCCCGATGTCGTGCTTTCGACCGGCGGCGGCGCCGTGCTCTGCGCACGCACCCGCTCGACGCTGAAGCGCCGCTTCACGGTCGTGCATCTGACCGCCACCGTCGACGAAATCCACGCCAGAACGCGGCACGATCGATCCCGCCCGCTGCTGCAGACCGACGATCCGGTTGCTACGCTTCAAAGTTTGATACAGCAGCGGCATCCGCTCTACGAAGCCTGTGCTGATCTCACGGTCGACACGACCCACCGGTCCGTCGCAGCAATTGTGACGCATCTGGCCCGCGTGCTGATGCCGGTCGACGTACGTCGCGCGCTTTCGAACCCTTCGCGCTGAAGCGCCGTCCAGTTGACGTTCTATCGGTAGGTGCTGGATTGTTACCCAGTTATGTGAGAACGCCAACAATTGGTATTGCCTGTCTTTTGCGCAGCGAGACAGGACGGGAGACGAAAGCGCTACTAAGAAACGGGTTTCAAAAAGACTGTTTTGGGTAGCTAACTTTCACGGCGAGCTGTTAACCTCTGGTAGACGACGAGTACACCTTCAGCGCGGGCGACGGCTACAGGAAGCGCACCGATGGTGGACGGTTGATCGACGACGAACAGCAGTCGACCGTGAGTCTTGAGCTCGGCGATGAGGGCTCGCAGCTTGACCTCGTCGTTGGGTAGCGCCTTGTTGTGGCGATTGCCTTTGGACCAGCGGCGGACATCATCACGGCCGACTCGGAAGAATTCAAGAAATTTTCCAAGTACCGTTATCCGGCTATGTCATCGGATACAACTGGCTCACAGTTTGGAGAATCCGCGGATCCGGAAGTATGTCTGCGACATCTTGGAAGGTAGAGAGCGAGCTTTCAAGGAGCGGGCCAAATGCCTGCGAGTTACGATCTAGCCACGGTAGATCGTGCATGGCACGGGTTTCGGGTGAATTTCCGTTTGCCTATATTCGAGCCCATGATGTCGCGAGTAGCACGGCTTTCTTTACAATAAAGCGTCGTAACCAAGCCGTCATCACACTGGCACGTCGACGCTGCGACGTCCTGTTCGCCATGCTGCGCGACGGGCGCTATTGACAACCAAAATCAGCCCCTAACAGGCTCACGGTATCCGTTCAATGGAATCACGACGCAAGACAGTGCGCGTTGTCGCGCCCGCAGGTGTGCCCGATCCGCAAGGAATCGAGCGCGGCATCGCGCTCGTCGAAAGCTGGGGCTTCAAGGTCACGACGAGCGCACATCTCGGCAGCCGGTACCGCTATTTCGCCGGTACCGCCGAGGAGCGCGCGGACGATCTGCGGTGCGCGTTGATGGATCCGTCAATCGATATCGTCTGGCTCGCGCGAGGGGGATTCGGTTGCGCGCATCTGCTCGAGCGCCTGCCCGACGAGATCGCGACGCCGAAGACGATCGTCGGTTTTTCCGATGCGACGTCGCTGTTCTGCGCGCTCGCCGACCGGCCCGGCGTGCGCTTGTTGCATGGTCCGACATTCCACAGCCTGGCGAGCAAGGTCGACGACGCGACGCGTGCCGACATGCGCGCCGTACTGACCGGTGGCAAACGCGCCCCGCTGAGCCTGCGGCATTTGTCCGGCGCCCCTGGTGCGGTGCGGGGACGTCTGTGCGGCGGCAACGTGACGGTGCTCGCGAGCGTCGCGGGTACACGCTGGCCGCTTCGCTCACGCGACGCGATCGTACTGCTGGAGGACGTGACGGAATTCGGCTACCAGCTCGACCGCAGCCTGACGCAGCTGCGTCTGAGCGGCGCGTTCGACGGGGCCCGCGCGTTGGTGCTCGGGCAATTCACGCGCTGCCCGGTCCCGGACGGCGCGGATTTCACGCTCGAGCAGATGCTTGTCGACGTGCTGGGCGGCTTAGGCCTGCCGATCTACTCGGGTCTGCCGATCGGACATGAACACCGCAACATCACTTGGCAATACGGCCAGCAGGCTGCCATCGAGAACAGCGCCATCCGGTTCGTCGCGTAGTGTCGAATCTAGAATGACAGGAACGCCAGCAACCCGAGGCAACCCATGCACACGGACAGCACCATGATCACCGCGTCGGGTCCGAAACGCGTCGAGAACACGCCTACCGCGATGCCCGCGAGCGGCTGTGTCACGTTGTTGAGGAGGATGACGACGCCCGTCGTCTTGCCGTAGTCGCGCGCGGGGATGATCTTCTGCCGCGTGCTCCGGATGTACACGTTGAACATCTTGTCGAACCCGACGATCAGCAGGAAGCCGAACACGTACCCCGCAATTCCCGGGCTGGCTGCCGCGATGACGCCGCCGACACAGATCGAACCGAAGCCGACGAGGCCGAGGATGCGCGTCGAGACATGCAACCTCGCCGTCATCAGCAGAATCGCGATCGTCACGCACGCACCTGCCGTTTGCAGTCCTGCGTAATAGCGTCCGCTTTCGTGATGAAAGCCGGTGACCATCGCGGCGGACGTCGCGAGTGTGACGCCGATCACGAGGTTCTCCGCGGCGGCCAGCATGATGACGGACTTGAGGCCCGGTAGGTGGACGACATGAGACAAGGCCGTCCGGATCGGCTTGAACCAGGTGCCGTGCGTGCCTTCCGGCATCGCGAATTCGAACGCGCTGGCCTTTTGCCAATACGCGAGCGCGACGTCGGCCGTGACGAACAGCGCGGCGGCGGCCGCCACGACGAATTCCCAGCGCCACCAGGACAGCAGGATCGCCGCGAGCATGGGGCCGAGCACGAGGCCAAGCTGGTCGGCCAATTGCGAATACGACAGCACTTTTTCGAAGCGATGGCTGCTGAATATCTGCGGCAGCATCACCTCGCGCGCAACGATGCCCTGACTCGTCAGCATGCCGCACAACGCGGACAGCGCGATCAGCCATCCGATGCCGCCGACGAGGTCGTAGGCGACGACGCCCGCGACGCATACTGCCGCGCGGAGAACCTGACTGACGCGCATCAGTTTCGCGGGCGAATACCGGTCGCAAAGCGCGCCGAGAAACGGGAAGCACAGGTATCTCGGCAGAGTTTCGAGCGAAAACGCGATGCCCGACCAGGACACGCGCGCTGTCATCTGAAAGATGACCAGCGGCACGAGGAACAACAGAATCTGGTCGGCGAGGCGAGCGAGGAAAAGCGAATGAAAAAAGGCTTGATGCTGGGCGCGCACGAACAGTCACCTTTCTTTTGCGCGGAGCACGCGATGCATGCGCGCTTCGGCCGACGTTGCCGGGAGGGCTGGTACCGCGGGGCCTCCCTGAATGAGCGTATCGAGCCTCAGTAAGCGGACGCTTCCGCAGACTCGAGGTTATGCCGTTCGTGTCCCTTGAGCGGAGGATTGAAGATGCTGACAAGCACCAGATCCCCGTCTTTGCCGCCGCGCAGGTAATGCTGGTCGTGTCGATCGAGCACGTAGATGGTGCCCGGGCGGATCGGAAAGACGTTACCGTTCATGTCCTCGACCTCGCCTTCGCCTGCAATGCAATAACAGGCTTCGAGATGGTTGCGGTATTGCAGGAGCGATTCCGTACCCGCGCGCACCACCGTATGGCACACGCCGTAGCCCATGCCGTCCTTTTCCGTCAACAAGCGATGGCTTGTGCCGGAGCCCCATTCGACAAGCAGTCCATCTTTTTCGACATCTCTCAGGTTCCTGACAAACATATTCGCACTCCTTTATTTTTTTGTAAGAAATTATTGTCCTGCTCTCGGCGGAAGCGAAGCCACGAAAAAACAAGCCAGTGCCCGTCACAGAATGGCCGGCTAAATCATGTGGTTTTTCAACATTAACCGTTGATGGCGTGGCTGGTCAAGGGCGGGATATCGGAGAATTTCGGGTGGTTATGTAATTCTGCCCGCCAGGTATTGGAGGCGAGCTGGATAGACGCAATGTAGTTTATCTACATATTTTTGTGGATTGCATGGATTGCGCGCGCGATTTTTCTATCAAGTTGTAAGGGATGGTGCCCTGACGTATTCGATATTGGGGTTAATCAAAAGCCATCTTGGCGAGGCGCGTTTTAATAATTTGGGAAGGGTTTGGTGTTCTAACTTCGATGGATGTATTAAACCTGCCATTTCTGCGAGGTTCGTGATCTTTAATCATCGAATTGACGCTGATTGGTAATTGTAAAAAACGTGAGGGCATCGTTCCGCTGTTTACATGGCCGCCGACGGATTTCCTCGCTACCGTGGTCGTAAGCGACGCCATGCTGTACCACAGTGCCAATGCCGTTCAGCAAGCCAACCCGGACGAACTCGCGTTCCGGGACCTGGCCTACAAGCGCGTATTCCTGATCGATTCGATCACGTTTGCGGTTTCCGCCATTGCATTTCTGATGCGGGTGGGCAACATGCCGCGTCGACATCGACCAGCCGAGGCGGCACACGTTGCCGCCGAGGCCGGCGCACTGCCAGGCACGGCGCCTTATCTGTCGGCCGTCGTGATGCTGGTGATCGGCGCGCGCTTCGTCGAGGCGTTCGGCTCCGGTACGCACAATGTCGGCTTCCCGATCAAGTCGCAGCTGTTCGACGCGAATCAGCCCGCGTTTCTGTACGGCTGGCTGATGGCGGTGTGGGGCGTCGGACGGCTCGCTTCCGCGGCTGTGACGCCGCGCTTGCTGGAGCGTCTCGAATCGCGTCACCGGCCGCTCGAGCCGTATTTCATCGTGTTGCTGATCCTCACCTTCGCGTGCTTCCTCGGCGTGTTCGAGGTACGCGGCATGCCGGGCATGTTGGGCTTCGTCTTGCTGGCAGGCGTTTTCGACGCCGCCACGGAGACAATCTACTATTCGCTCCTGCAATCGACACCGGCCGCTTCACGCGATCGCGTGATCGGTATCTCGTACGTCGCGGAGCGCGCTGGCCTTGGATTGGGCATGCTGGCGGTCGGGTTCGTGTTCTCCCGGCTGGGAACGGATGTGACGGCGCTGCTGTTCTATGGTGGATCCATCGCGCTGGCCGGCCTGGCGTTCGTGGGCGTCAAAAGACGGCGGGCGCGGGGGGCAGCGGTCCGGCAGATCGGCTGATTCCGGGTGTTTTCCCTGATCCGTCCAGGCGGGCAAGGACATCTTCTCCGAGAGCCCGCAACGGGCCGATGAGCGTTGAATGATGAAAGAGGCTTCCGATCACCGGCGGACGGTAGATCGCTAATCTTCCGGCGATTCGTTGGGCGCTGACGTCACGGCTGGCGGCAACGGGCGATTCGCAATCTCTATCGCTTCACTCCGCGGCAAACCCAGCGTCTGCAAAAGGGATGACGCTGCACGCTCGGCAAAGCCGCTCCGACTGTACCCGATCATGTTCAACATGTCGGTAACTGGCTTCTCGTCCGCATCGAATCGTAGTTCGATTGCAATGGCGGTCAGTACCGCGCCCCCGACCGTGATGACGCTCATCAGTGGGTCGTTTGCCGAGAATCTCCCGGCGAGGATGCCTTTCTGAATATCCCTCAACAACCGAGGTCCGAGGCCGCGGCTGAGTGCTCGCATGGACAGCCCTTCGCGGAGGAGAAATTGTCCCCAGACCGGCTCACTTCTGGCTCGCAGCAAAGTATGGCGCAACGACACGGAAATGATCTCGGCGGGGTCGGTGAGGTTGCCTGCGATGCGGTCCAGGGTATCCGCGAACTCCTCGAACACGATTTCCAGAACCGCGGCATGAATCGCTTCTTTCGATTCGAAGTGGTTATAGAACGATCCGAACCCCACGTCCGCGGCTTCCGTAATTTCATTGATCGCGACGCCTTCCATCCCCTTTTGCGCCATGAGTACAAAGGCGGCATCCAGCAAGCGTGCCCGCGTCTCGCGCTTTCGGCGCGCGCCTCGCGGCTCGCGAACCTCGGGGCTCGACGGCGCTTGCCCGTTCGAGGCGGCCGGCGACGGTGTTCTGGTGCGGCGGGAGGAAGTGTTGGGCATCGGCGTGCACATGGGTTGGATGTTTGAGTATACGTTCGAACATCAAAATTGACAAAATCATCAGCTATGATTTTAATGTCATCAAGGCGGCCCGCAGCGGCCAGTCTGAAGAATTGGAGGCAGAACGGTGGTGGAGACAAACCTGACGCGCGAATCTGGCGTCCGTGAAGGCAACGACGACGCGAGCTCTTCCGGCGGCCGCGACTTGCCATCGGATGTAGACGTGCTTGTTGTGGGTTGCGGTCCCGTCGGCGCGGCGATCGGCGCGCTTCTTGGCCGGGACGGCGTGCGTGTGCTTGTCGTCGACCGGGCGGCGGAGATTTTCATGGCGCCGCGTGCGATCGCGCTCGACAACGACGCGCTTCGCATCCTGCAGTACATCGGGGTGAACGAAGCCGACCTCGATACGGTGGCGATCCCGTACGTCCGGATGCGCTCTCCCTGGTTCGGCGAGTTCGGGCGCATCAACACGCTCGGGAGCATCGATGGCCATCCGAAGCTCGTGACGTTCTATCAACCGGACCTGGAGCGATGCTTGCGTGCCCGACTGACCGCGCATCGCACCGCCCGAATGGCGCTCGGTGTGACGCTCGTCTCGCTCGACGAGCACGCCGATCACGTCGCCGCCACGCTCGACGGCGGCCAGGGCGCGCGGCACGTCGTGCGCGCTCGCTACGTCGTCGGTGCCGACGGTGCCAGTTCGATTGTGCGCCAGTTGATCGGACAGGATTTCAAGGGCAAGACGTTCGCGGAAGACTGGTTGATCGTCGACGCGCGAAACGTGCGTCGGCCCATCGACCATGTCGAGTTCATCTGTGACCACCGGCGGCCGACACCTCATATGACCGCGCCCGGTGGCCGCGAGCGTTGGGAGTTCATGCTCCATCCCGGCGAGACGCGAGAGGAGATGGAATCCGACGAACGCATCCGCGAGCTGCTCGCGCCGTGGGGCGACATCGAGGACATGGTGATCGAACGCAAGGCCGTGTACCGTTTTCATGCCCGAACCGTCACGACATTCAGCAAAGGACGCGTTTTTCTTGCAGGTGACGCCGCCCATATCACTCCGCCCTTCGTCGGCCAGGGGCTCGTCGCCGGCCTGCGTGATGCCGCGAATCTCGGCTGGAAACTCACGTGGGTCGTCAAAGGCCACGCAACCCCGCAAATTCTCGACTCCTACGATCAGGAACGCCGACCTCACGCCAAGGCGATGATCGGCGTCGCGAAATTCATGGGGAAGCTCGTGATGCCGCGAAATGCCGGGGTCGCGTTGTTTACGCACGGTCTGATGCGATTGACGCGGCTCGTTCCAGTGCTGCGGAATCACTTCGACGAGCTCGGGATCAAGCCGAAGAATGCGTTCCGGAGAGGCCTGTTCGTCCCCGGCTATTCGTCCACGCGGCTCGTGCGCGGAGCCGTCCTTCCGCAGGGATGGCTGCGCAAGCACGATGGGGCGATCCGCCTGAGCGACGACGTGTTCGGCAGCGGTCTCGCGTTGATCGGATTCGGACGGGATCCGGGCGTCGAACTCGACGCTGGCGCGCGAGCCGCATTGATTGCGGCGGGTGGTGTCGTGGTGCAGGTCGTGCACCGCGGACAGCGCCTTCACCGCACCGACAGCGACGGATGGGAGGACCTGGACGGCACGTTCATGCCGGGTGTCGTGCGGTTTGGCTGGGCGGCCGTGATTCGGCCGGACAAAACCGTCCTGCACGAAGGCCCGGTGGCCGAGTCGACCCGCCTCGTCCTCGAATCCCTGCAATTGCTTGGCGCGCGTACCTCCTTGCCGTCGCTATCCGGCCACATTGTTCAGCCGACTTCCTGAGGCCCCCATGAAGCTCACTACTGCACAACCCGCGCGGAATCCCCGGCCGACGACGAAGGCTCGGGCGCTTTCCTATTTGATGTTCGAGCGTCCCGATCTTGAACGGGCCGAACGATTTCTCAACGATTTCGGCCTGCGGACGGTACCCCGTGACGGCGAACATCTGTTCCTCCGAGGCACGGCCGCCACACCGTTCTGCTACGTCGTCCGGCGGGCGGAAAAAAGCCGCTTCGTCGGCTTCGGGCTCGAAGTTGACGATATCGACGCACTGCGCAAGCTTGCCGACGTGCCGGGCGCGTCGAACGTGGAGCCGTCGCCGTGGCCCGGCGGCGGGCATCGCGTCACGCTCGTCGATCCGTCGGGTTTTCGTGTCGACGCAGTCGCGGGACAAGCGCGGGCCGGCGCCCTGCCGCACCGGACGGCGTTACCGTTCAACTCGCCCGATTCCGTCGTTCGCGTGAACGATACCCAGCGTCCGCCGCTGGAGGCGCCGGAAGTGATTCGCCTCGGTCATGTCGTGCTCGAACTCGCCGATTTCCAGGCGACCTGCGCGTGGTACACGTCTCACTTCGGCTTCATCCCGAGCGACGTTCAGGTGCTGCCGGATGGATCGCCCGCCGTCGCGTTCCTGCGACTCGATCGCGGAGCGACGCCCACGGATCACCATACCCTGGCATTGGCGCAGGGATTCGCAGCGCTCTACAGCCACTCGGCATTCGAGCTGGTCGACGCGGACGCGGTAGGCGTCGGGCAGCGTGTGCTGAGCGAAAAAGGATGGACGCACGCATGGGGGATGGGGCGGCACATTCTCGGCAGCCAGGTCTTCGACTATTGGCAGGACCCTTGGGGCGACAAGCACGAACACTATTGCGATGGGGACATGTTCACCGCGGACGTGGCGACGGGCATCCACGAAGTCAGCCGTGAAGCGATGTCGCAGTGGGGCCCGCGGATGCCGCGCAGCTTCACCAAACCGAAGATCACCGCCGCGAGCATCGCATCGCTGATCCGAAACCTCCGGACCAGTCCGGACGTCACGTTCGCGAAGCTGCGCACGCTCGCGAAACTGTTTGCGTGACCTTCATCTTCACTCAGACCTGTTCGAGGCATCTTCATGGCATTGCACGTCTTGCACTATCGGCATCATGGGCGCGCCCAATGGGGCGTGGTGAGCAATCACCGGATCACACCGATACCGGGCGACTACCCGACGACCGGCGAATTCGTGCGAGCACATCGGATCGATGAACTCGCCTCGCTCGGCGGAGAAACGATTCCCGAGTCGGACGTCGAGTGGCTGTCGCCGGTCACGCGCAATCAACGGTTCGTTTGCCAGGGCGCCAACTATCGCCAGCACATGATCGAGTCCGGCATGAATCCGGACGCGAAGTCGTTCAACATGATCTTCACGAAGGCGACCAGCTGCATCGTCGCCGCCGATTCCGACGTCATCCGGCCGCAACATGTGCGGTTCCTGGACTACGAGATCGAACTGGGGCTCGTGCTTCGCCGCGATATCACGTCCCGGCAAGCCATCACGGACAAGAACCTGCACGAGTACGTGGCCGGCCTCGTGATCGTCAACGACTATTCCGCACGCGATATCCAGATCCCCCAGATGCAGTTTTACAAGGGGAAAAGCTATCGAACGTTCGGACCGGTGGGGCCGTATCTGTGCCTGCTGGAGACAAGCGATATCGCGCGGCTGCGCGCGCTGACCCTGACACTGACCGTGAACGGGGAAGTGCGGCAGAGCGATTCGACCGGGAACCTCGTGTACGGTCCGGCCGAAACGCTCACGGAGCTTTCGGGCGTTCAGGACCTGAACGCCGGCGACTTGCTGGCAACGGGCACGCCGTCCGGATGTGCGCTCAGCATTCCGTCGCCGGCGAAGCAACGGATTGCCGCGTTACTGCCCGAGCACATGAAGTGGCGGATGTTCACGAAGGTTCAGGCCGCGCGCCCGCAGTACCTGAAGGCCGGGGATCTGGTCGAGTCGCGCATCCGGAGCAGGGACGGGGCGATCGACCTCGGTGTGCAGCGCAACCGAATCGTGGACGAGCTCGCATGAACGCCATCGCAACCGAAGAGGACGTGCTTCGGATCGAAAATCAGGGGCCGCCCGCCGACCTCCCGGCCAGCACCTACGAAATGATCGGCCGTGGTGCGGCGATCGACCCGACCGCGCCAGCCTTGTCATTTTTCCTGCGTGCCGACGATCATCGCAAGCCATTGCGCTGGACGTATACGGAGCTTCTGCGGGATATCACCCGGACCGCGAACATGTTTTCGCGCCTCGGCATCGATCGCCGCTCGGTGGTCGCCTACGTGCTGCCGAACTTGCCGCAGACGCATTTCGTCATCTGGGGAGGCGAAGCGGCCGGGATCGTATGCGCGATCAATCCGTTGCTGGAGGGGCCGGCAATCGCGTCGCTGCTCAAGGCCGCGAACGCAAAAGTACTGGTGACGCTGGCGCCCTTTCCGGGAACGGATATCTGGTCGAAGATCCAACCGATCCTGAGCCAGGTGCCGTCGCTGCAAAGCCTCGTCCTGATCGACCTGGCCGAGCGCGTGCAGGGGTGGCGCCGAATCGCGGCACGCATGATGCAGCGTCGCGAATGCAAACGGCTGCACGGGCGCGCGGGCGTGCGCGGCGCCGTTCCGCGCCACGTCGCGATCCACGATTTCGACTGTGCGATGTCGCGTGAATCCGGTGATTCGCTGCTGATCCGCCGGCGTTTCGAAGCCGACGACATATCGTCCTACTTCTGCACGGGTGGCACGACGGGATTGCCGAAAATCGCGATTCGCCGGCACGGCAACGAGGTAGCCAATGCCTGGAGCGTCGGGCAGGTCGTCGGTGCCGGGATGGGCCCGGGGAAGACCGTTTTCTGCGGACTGCCGCTGTTCCATGTCAATGCCGTGCTGGCAACGGGCCTGGTGCCGTTCTCGCGCGGCGCACATGTCGTGCTGGGTACGCCACAGGGCTATCGCGGCGACGGAGTCGTCAAACGATTCTGGGAAATCGTCGAAGAGCACAGGATCAATTTTTTCAGCGCGGTGCCGACCTTGTATTCGGCGTTGCTCGACGTGCCCGTCGGCGGCCGGAATATCGACTCGCTCGAGTACGGGCTTTGCGGTGCCGCGCCGATGCCCGTGGAAGTATTCCGCACGTTCCAGGATCGCACCGGGGTCCGGATCCTCGAAGGTTACGGGCTCACCGAGGGTGCATGCGTAAGCAGCGTCAATCCCCCGGGCGGCGAACGGCGTCTCGGTTCGATCGGTTTGCGCATCCCCGGCCAAATGATGAAGGCGGTGATACTCGACGACGCCGGCCGCTACGTGCGCGATTGCGTCGAGGACGAAGTCGGTGTGCTGACGATTTCGGGGCCGAACGTTTTCGCGGGTTATCTTCAGGAAGACCAGAACAAGAGCCTGTGGCTCGATCTCGGCGACGGCCGGCAGTGGCTCAACACAGGGGACCTCGCGCGACGCGATGCGCAAGGCTACTTCTGGCTCACGGGCCGCCGCAAGGAACTCATCATCCGGGGCGGTCACAACATCGATCCGGCGACGATCGAAGAACCGCTGCACCGCCACCCGGCAGTGCAAATCGCGGCGGCAATCGGACGTCCCGACGTGCATGCAGGCGAGCTGCCAGTTGCCTACGTGCAGTTGAAAGCCGGCGCGACAGCAACCGAGGCGGAACTCGACACATTCATACGCGGCTCGATCGGCGAGCGTGCCGCGATACCGAAGCGGATTCATATCGTCGATGCGATGCCGCTCACGGCGGTCGGCAAGATCTTCAAGCCCGAACTCAAACGTCGGGAGACGCTCGACGCGCTGATCTCCGCGCTCGAGGATGCCGGCGTCGAGGGCGCTCGAGTCAGCATGGTGGACGACCCGTCGCGCGGGCTCGCCTTGCACGTGGCGCTGAGCGACCGTGCGCAGCTGGCAAACACCAATACGGTGATGGGCCGCTTCCCGTTTGCCTTTTCAACTTCGGTCGAACCCGAACATCACTGATCGCCGATTATCGGAACGTTTGCGGTTGAAGCAAGAAAATAACTTCGGAATACGAAGTTATGGAGAGGGGATTTGGATTAACGGCGAAGCATCCGATGCCTTTGGCGTCGCGCTTCATCAGCGCAGGAACAGCCCGCGAGTCACGTCTGGTGCTCGGGGATGAAGGCAGGTTTCACGATTCTTGAACACCAACACCAAAATAGGGAGACATTCATGAAACGAGTCAGCGCAGGAACCGTCGTACTGCTCGCGGCCATCTCCGGCGCGCATGCGCAATCAGCCGGTCAGTGGGTAGTCAATGCCGGCTGGTCCCACTTTGCCCCGCAAGGGTCGGCGGATCCGCTGACCGTCAATGCGCTCGGTCGGTCTCAAGTGATGACCGGCAGCGGTGGCGAGATCGCAAGCGGCGATACGTTCGGACTGACCGCAACGTACTTCGTGACCGACCATATCGCGGCGACGACGGTCATGGGTTTTCCGCCGACATGGCACTTGAACGGCGCAGGTACGCTCAGCGGCTTCGGCGAGCTGGGGACCGCGCGGGCCTGGAGCCCGGCGATCATCTTCAACTACTACTTCGGCCAACCGAATGCGCGGCTCAGGCCGTATCTGGGCGCCGGCGTCACCTACACGTGGTTCAGCAACGTCAAGCTCAGCAACCCCGTTTCCACTGGCCAGATCTATTTCTCGCCGACCGTCGGGACAGCGCTCGAGGGGCCGACATCCGTGTCACTCAGCAAATCCTTCGCGCCAGTCGTCAACGGCGGCCTGACCTACAACATCGATTCTCGCTGGTCGATCAACGCGTCGGTGGCGTATTCGTGGGTATCGACGCGCGCCACGCTGACTACGCGGTCCTCCGTCGGCACGGTCACGAGCACCAGCAAATTCCGGGTCAATCCGATCGTGACGTTCCTTTCGGTCGGATACCGCTTCTGAGCCGCATTGACGTGGATACGGTACTTGCGTGTATCAACCCGCGCCCGTGTGCGGTCGTACGGACGACGAATGTGACATCGGCGTTAAGAAATATTCGAGAATACGCTCGATCAATCTAAGTGACGAAAATATCAGTATTGAGTTTAATGTCATACGATGCCGCGGCCGGCCTTCGTGAGGGCTCGTGGTGACCGGTCTCGGCGTCGAGGGTTGCTTGATTCCAATGGAGCCCACTTGCAGCAGAGGCGTCTCGAACCTCTTGCACTGGTGTTACCCCCGGGAGGGAAATGTGAAGTCGATCAGCTGTGCTTACGCCACTGCACTCATCGCGGGATTGGCGATGCCATGTGCGCATGCCGAATTGGGTGGCGCACCGATGTCGCTGTCCGCCGCCGATCATGCCGCGAAAGTGCGCGTGATACGGCCTGCGAATCGAGCGGCCGATGGCCTGACGGCGAACCCGGCCGCTTACATCATCCGTGAATCTACGCTCGAATCGGGAACCGTGATTCGCGAATACACATCGGGCGACGGAATCGTCTTCGGCATAGCGTGGCAAGGGCCGACGGTTCCCGATCTCGCGTCGGTGTTCGGCGGTTATCTTCGCGATTACAGCGCAGGCGTGGAAGCCGCGCATGCGCTTCGTGGCTGGCGTACGCCGGTATCTGTATCGACGAGCAATGTCGTGATTAAAACAGGAGGGCACATGGGGGCATTTTCCGGGCAAGCCTGGTTGCCGCCTGCGCTTCCATCCGGCCTGACCGGCAACGATATCCTGTAACCCCGATGAGAATGATCATGAGCATTTTCCGTACTGTCGTTCGGTGGTCGAGCATATTCAGCTTGATGACCGTCTCGACAGCCTTCCTCGTTGCGTGCGGCGGCGGCGATTCAGGTTCCGGCGAAACGGGCGTCAGTAGTTCGGGTGCGTCGGACGGCAACACTGGAAATACTGCAATCGTTACGGTCGCGCGAGGCGTTGCACGCGTCGTCAACATTCCGACCGTCAACATCAAGATTTGTGCGCCCGGAACGTCACGCTGCCAGGTGGTGTCCAATGTGCTCGTCGACACGGCATCGTATGGCTTGCGGATCGTACGCGATGCAATTCCAGGCGTCATCGACAGCCTGCCTAAAACGATCACAAGCGACGGATCGACGCTTTCCGAATGCGGCATGTTCGTGTCGAGTTATACGTGGGGCACGGTTCGGACGATTGACCTGTCGATTGGCGATGAACGTGCGAGTTCCTTGCCGGTGCAGATCATCGGCGATCTCGGAACGGACAACGTGCCAAGTTCCTGTACGAACGGGAACAAGGCTGTGAACTCGGCCAGCGACCTTGGTGCGAACGGCATTCTTGGAATTGGCCCGGCGCCCTATGATTGCGGCGCAACCTGTGTGAAGGTCGCGTCGTTGAGCAACTACTACGCGTGCATGGACGGAAACGCGAGTTGCGCACAAGTCACCGTGCCGCTATCGCAACAGGTCAGCAACCCCGTCAGTCAGTTTGCCGCAGACAACAATGGCGTGATCGTACAAATGCCGCAGATTTCGGCAGGCGGTCAGGAAAGCGCGACGGGCTCGTTGATTTTTGGCATCGGCACTCGAAGCAACAATGCATTTCGTGCCACCACGAAGCTGATGTCGACGACGACGGGTGATGTGCCGGGAGCGTTTCTTTCCAGAAAGGTCACCGCGTTCTTTGATACGGGATCCAATGCGAATTTCTTCGATGACTCGTCGCAGATCACGTGTACCAGGAACACGCAATTCTATTGCCCATCAACGACGACCACTTATGCCGCGACTCTGGTTGGTCTCGATGGCACGGCGAGCATGGTTTCCATCTCCGTCGCAAATGCAGATACGTTGTTCTCAAAAAGTTCGACATATGCATTCAATGACGTCGCTGGTCACTTCGGATCGTCCTCCTGGCTCGATCTCGGCTTGCCCTACTTTTACGGTCGGACAATCTATTTTGGCCTGGATCGTTCGGCGGAAGGCGGGTCTGCGCCTTACGTCGCATACTGATGCGTTGAGAGGGGCCGCCACTGATCACGAACAAAATACGACCACTCGCCCCTTCGCCGCCTCAATCCTTGCACTTATGCTGCGGCAGCACCCAAAGCATCCGTCCGACCGCCTCGGCCTGATTCCGCGAATGAGTCTTTTCATAGATCGCCCGCAATTGAGTACGCACCGTCGCCAGCGACACACCCGCGCCGGCCGCACATTCATCAGGCGTCTTGCCGTTGATCAGCGCTTCGGCCACCGCCGCTTCGGCGCTCGACAAACCGAACGACTGCCGCAACTGTTGCGCGACGACGAGCGGGGCCGCGCCGCGTCGCCTGACCGTGACCAGCATCGTCGCATCGCCGAACGTCGCATGGAGCGCCTGTCCGGACAGCGCCGCGATGCTGAGAAAGACTTCATGCGCGGCCACCAGCGTGCCCGAAAGTGCAAGGCTCTCGCTCTTGCGGGTCTTCGCGACACGCGCCAACGTCGCCTTGAGTGCATCGTTCTGCGGCGCGCTCGTCGCGCTCAGGTATCCGTTCTCGAGCTTGAGGCAGGTGGTGGCGCGCAGCATCGACTCTGCCGCCCGGTTGACGAAGACGACATGCGCGTGCCTGTCCAGCGCAAAGACGGAGAGGCCCAGCTCCTCCATCAGTTCGGCGCCGAGCGTGGCGTCGCGATGCAGCACGCGTGCGTCTCGCCACAGGTTGATCGAGCGTTGCAGATGCCTGGCCATACCGGTCAGCGTTGCGCGTTCCTCCGGCGAATACGGCGTGCGGCCGTGCGCTCGCAGTAGCCCGAGCAGAATGTTGTCGCTGCCGGGGCGCGCGAAGCGAATCCCCATCAGGTAGCGAAATCCGGACGGAATCTGAAAGTCCTGGAAGAACTCGCTGCGTTCGACGTCGCGGTCGGTGAGGTGATCCTGACAGCAAACGAATTCGCCGAACGGTGCATTCTCGACGAAGCCGCGACGTGGATCGAGCGCGCCGTAATACTGGTCGTAGAGGGCGATGATCTCGTCGAATTCCGCGCGTGGCGAATAGATCGAGAATTGCGGGGCATTGCGCGCGGCGTCCCAACTGAACATGTGAAAAACGTTTGCGCCGAGCGATTCGGATACCCGATGAAAAACTTCGAGAAAACCGTTCGGCTGCAGCGCGGCCTCATAGAGGTCCCCGATGAGTTGGTCCCGTTGCATGCTTCCCCCGTCGCTTCGCGATCTTCGTATGTGGTTTTTGTCTGACGATATTGCTTCGAATACCGAATTTTCAGGATTTGTTTTCAGGCTAACACAGGTTGTTTGCGTTTCATGCGATGTTATTTCCCGATTTTCATCCACGTGAATGATGATCGTCAAAATCGGCTTTGCGAGAATCCTCGCCATCCAGCGTGCATGAGCGGTGCATATGACACGCATCAACCAGAAGGATGTCGGGGGAAACGCAATGAAACTCACGCCTGTCGTATCCGGTATTGCAGCGCTCGTCCTGTCGGCTTGCGGTGGTAGCGACAGTTCTTCGCCACCGCCCGGGCAGCCGGCGGCTCAGACAGTCAGCGGCGTCGCGGCGGCCGGCGCGGCGATGCAGGCCGCCACCGTGAAGCTGGTCGATGCGACGGGCAGGACGGTCGACTGCCCGGCCGATGCGTCAACCGGCGCGTTTCATTGCGCGGTGACCGGCTTGACCGCGCCTTTTGCGTTGTCCGCATACGGCAACGTCGCCGATTCGCAGGCCACGCTGATCGCGCTCAGCGCCACGGCGGGCACGCAGACGATCAACATCACGCCGATCACGAACGCGATCGCCGCCACGATCGTCGGCGGCGACCCGACGAAGCTGCTGGCCGACACCGGTTTGCTGCAAAGCAAGGTCACGGCCCAGGCCGTTGCCGGCACGGTGCAGGCTTATTCGACGGCGTTGGCCGACCTGCTGGCCGCCACCGGCAATACGGGCGTCGACCTGATTTCCGGCCCGTTGACCGCGGGTGCGCCGGGGCTCGACCGGTTGCTCGACCAGCTGAAGATCAACGTGCTGCCGGATGGCGGTGTCCAGATCAGCTCGGTGGCGGGCGCGTCCAGCGATACGCCGGTGCAGCTTCAGCTCGCGCCCGGCGTCGCGCCGCAGGCGAGTGACAAGGCCAGCCTGCCGGCTGCCGCGACGATCAATGGCGCGGTGGTGTCGAACCTGCCGAGCGCCAGCGATCTGGCGGCATTGCAGCGCGCGCTCAACCAGTGTTTCGCCGGGTCGACCGGCGCTGCGCGCACGGGCGGCAGCGTATCGGCGTGCGGCCAGATCTTCGTCGACGATGTCGCGTCCGGCGCGCTCAATGCAGGCGTGCCCGCCGCATATCTGAACAACGGGATGTCGGTCGACCAGGAGTTCGGTGCGCCGGCCGGCGGCGCGCCGGGCATCGTGGCCGACGATGCGATGAACAACGCCAGCTTCAGCCTGCCGGAAGTCATCCGCGTCGTCGCCGGCGACACG
This sequence comes from Burkholderia sp. AU28863, assembly GCF_002223195.1. NCBI lineage: Bacteria > Pseudomonadati > Pseudomonadota > Betaproteobacteria > Burkholderiales > Burkholderiaceae > Burkholderia > Burkholderia sp. AU28863. The sequence goes on from NZ_NKFE01000006.1 coordinate 481,829, forward strand.
ATGTGGATCAAGCTCGCGTGGACACGCAGCGACGGCATTCGCGACGGCATGCAGCAACATGTGCAGCTCGCGGTGCGGCCGGGCAGTCTCGCGAATGGCGATACCGGCTGGCGCGTGATCGGCAACCAGCGCGCGGTATTGAGCAAGGTCAACGCGAACGCGCAGAAGTGGGACTGGTTGAACCCGGCCAATCCGTCGACGGGGACCAACGCGTTCGTCGATTCGCTCAACCTGCAGGTGGGCGCCGTCGACGCGGCCGGCACGGCGGTGGACTTCGCGATCGTCAACGGCCCCGGCTTGCGCAACGGCGTGTTTCTCCAGCCGTCGAGCGGCACCTGCGACACGCTGAACATCCGTGCGCAGATCGCCAGCGGGCAGACGCCGGCGCAGCTCGCCGTACTGGCGAAGAGTGCGCAGTGCCGCAACAACTTCCGCCTGGCCGGCGTCGCGCAGGATCCGGCGAACCAGGGCCTGTTCACGTGGCCGGGCGACGCGCCGCGCAACAATACCGCGTGGGCGAAGCCGCAACTGAGCACCGCCGAGCTGGCCGACATCAAGCCGTTCAGCGCCTATACGATCGACGTCTACCAGAACGGCAACACGTCGACGCCGGCCAGGCACTACACGGTGCGCTTGCGTACGCCGTCGCCGTCGCCCGACGCGCTGCGTCAGTACGCGTGGCACGACCTCGCACAGTCCACGCGCGACAAGCTGACGCCGGGCTCCGCCGCCACGTTCGCGGGCGGCGCGACTTTCCCGCTGGGCTGGACGTCGAAAGCGGGGCTGCCGTTCGTCAAGCGCGGCAACGTGCAGATCCGCGCAACCGCGACCGGGCAGACAGTGGCGACGTTCGTCAACGGGATTGCATCGGCGCCGGTGGTTCAGCCGGGTGCGGCGGTGACGCTCAACGTGCCGGGCGATCAGGGCGTCGCGTTCCCGTCGGTGGCCGGCTGGGGCGGCAGCACGGACTTCTCGTTCGTGAGCCTGAACTGGTCCGATTCGATCGACACAGTCTTCACCGAGTCCTTCGAGTACGACCGGTAACGGTCGGTCGGACCGAGGCGTGCGGCGAACACGTGGCCGGCGGGACGATGCGCGACCCGTCGGCGCGTTCCCGCTCGCCGGCCTGGCGCGACCGCGGGGCCAGCTCGTTCTCATGCACGGCATGGACGGGTATCGAGATGTCGGCGGATGTGCCGTGCTCCGGCGCATGCACCGGCGACGATGCGCGCTACCAGCCCGCCGCCGCCCGTGCCTTCAGACACTTGAACCCCAGCCTCACGGCTCCGACGCCGCCCGCGACCGGAATTCGCGGCAACAGAAACGGATCGTCGTTCGCACCGGCACATCCGCGCCGGGTCGTCGTCGCATTGCCGTAACCGGCGGCGATGACCTGATCGCGCACGCGCGCATCCAGATCGCCGTACGGGTAGCAGAACGATTCGACGCATTGACCGCTCAGCTTTTCGAGTTTCCGCTTCGATTCGGTCAGCTGAAAGTCCGAGACAGTCGATGGCACATACGACAGCGCGACGTGATCGAGCGTATGCGAGCCGATTTCATGACCGTGATCGCGCCACGCGAGCATGTCCTCGCACGTCATCAGCGGCGAGCGCGCGGTCGGCGCGCCCGCGTCCCAGTCGTTCGCGCCCCCGAACCGGCCGGCGACGAAGTAGCACGTCGCGGTGAATCCGAGCGTGTCGAGCACGGGCATCGCGTGCGTGAGCACGTTGAGAAAGCCGTCGTCGAACGAAATGCCGAAGACCTTGCCCTGCCGCTCCCCGCGCAGGTACGGCTGCAGTTCGCGCACGCTCAGGCCGCGATAGCCGAGCCGCCTGAACAGCATCATCTGGCGGCGGAACGCGTCGGGCGCGACGCTCAGGCCGCGCAGCCGGTCGGTCGGCGGCGGCAGCGGGCGGATCTGGTGATACATCAGGATCGGATAGCGGGAGATGCGCGCAAGCATGGGTGGATCGCAGGAAAGCGGGATTACGCGGCCTTGCGGAAAATCCGCAGGGTCTTGAAGTCGCACTCCTGCGTGCGCAGGTCCCAGTATTTCTTCCAGATATTCATTGCCATTTCGTGTTTCTCAACGAGGTCACCCAGCGCGACGGGTTGTGTCGAACCGATTTCTGATAGACGGACAAGGTCGCGTCGATGAACGCGTCGAACGAGAATTCGCGGCGGCCTTTCAGCCGCGCGCTGCGCCCCATCGCCCGGATGCAACCGGGCGCCTGCACGATCGCGCGCAGGATCGCTTCGATCGCCGCGGGCTCGCGCGGCGGGACGACCCAGCCGTCCACGCCCGGTTCGACGTTTTCGGGCAGCCCGCCCACGCGCGTCACGATCGCGGGGCAGCCGAGCGACATCGCTTCGCGGCACGCATACGACAGGCTCTCGTGATACGACAGCACGAACGACACGTCGATGATCGAGAACGGCGCCCGCACATCGTCGAGGCGCCCGGTGAACGCGGTGCGCGACGCCATGCCGTGCCGCGCGAGCTGCTCGCGCTGCTCGCGGGACGGCTCCGCGCCGACCAGCAGCACGCGAAACCGCTCGCGCTCGGCTTCGGGCAGGCGGCCGAGCGCCGCGATCAGGTCCATCCAGCCTTTTTCGGGCGCGGTGCCGGCGCTGCTGCCCAGCACGATCGCGTCCGCGCCGGCCGCCCCGAACAGCGCGATCTTGCGGCGGCGGATCTCGTCGGCCGCCAGTCGTTCGGCAGCCGGCCGGCGCACGCCGTGCTTGACCACGGTGACGTTTCCGTACGGCGAGCGCAGCGCGAGCATGCTCGCGACGTAGTCGCTGACCGCGATCGTGTGGTCGGTGGCGAGCCGCGCGCGCAGCAGATTGCCGAAGCTGTCGGCGCGATAGGTGTTGTGCTTGGTCAGCACGACCGCGGGTCGATACCGGCAGCCGAGCAGCGCGAGCATCACCTGCCGGTGATCGGCGGACCCGTTCACGTGGATCACGTCGAAGCGCTCGGCGGCGATCCGCCGGCGCAGCCGCAGAATCTCCCGGCACAGCCGGTTCCAGCGCGGCTTGAATTCCATGTCGAAGATCGCCACGTCGGGACTGTCCCGCAGGAGCCGCGACAGGCGGCTGCCTTCCGGCGACGCCACGGTCACGCGGTGATGGCGGCTCATCGCGACCGCGAGATCGCGGACGTAGGTGTCCTGGCCGCCGCCGTAATCGCCGTGGAAGTTGGTGTACAGAATGTTCATCACGATGCGGCTTTTTCCCGGTCATTCATTTCAAAGGATTGCTGATGAAATGAATGACTCGACCTGATGGAAGCAATGACGTGAACGCGATGCCGCGTTTCCGGCTCGAGATTGCGTGTTGGCGTCAAGCGCCGGCGTCAACGCGAATCATTTCCAAATATTACAGATCGGTTACGTGCCGTAGTGTCGATGTCTGCGCATCTTTGTGAGAATGTGTCGCGATCGCTGCATCGTGTCGCGTCGTGCACGCCGACACGTCCTTTCCCGACGACATCAGGACGCAAATCAACCCGCGCCGCTTTCAGAATTGAAAGCTGGTGCGCCATTTGCGTTAGAATGCCCCCCCTGTCCGCCCGGGTGACCGCCGGAGACCGCCCGCAGCGGACGGATCGCCCGGATGGCGACACAGGTTTCGATTCGCCGCCGGACGCGAATGATCGGCCCGCCGTTAGCAACATACGCTTTGTAATTTGGACGACTAATGAAGAAGAAACACAACATTACCGGGTACATCGTTGTCGCGATGATTCTTGGTATCGCCGTGGGTTACGCCTGCCATAGCGCGTTTCCCGACCCGAAGATGGCGAAGGAAGTCGCCGGCTACGTGTCGCTGCTGTCCGACGTGTTCCTGCGCTTGATCAAGATGATCATCGCGCCGCTGGTGTTCGCGACGCTGACCGTCGGCATCGCGCAGATGGGCGACGGCGGCGCGGTGGGCCGCGTGGGCGTCAAGGCGTTCGGCTGGTTCTTCATCGCGTCGTTCACGTCGCTGCTGCTCGGTCTGCTGGCCGCGACGATCCTGCAGCCGGGCAGCCACCTGAGCCTGCCGCTGCCGCCGTCCGATGCGGCGCTGAACCTGAAGACGGGCGCGTTCACGCTGAAGGATTTCGTCGTGCACCTGGTGCCGAAGTCGATCGCCGAGGCGATGGCGAACAACGAGATCCTGCAGATCGTCGTGTTCTCGATCTTCTTCGGCACCGCGCTGTCCGCGCTCGGCGAAGCGGGCAAGCGCCTGACCGGCGTGATCGACGATCTCGCGCAGGTGATGCTGAAGGTGACGGGCGCGGTGATGTGGTTCGCGCCGGTCGCGGTGTTCGCGGCGCTCGCGTCGACGATCACGACCGAAGGGCTCGGCATCCTGCTCACGTTCGCGAAGTTCATGGCGAGCTTCTATCTCGCACTCGCGCTGCTGTGGGCCGTGCTGACGCTCGCCGGCGTGACGTTCCTCGGCAAGCGCGCGTTCACGCTGCTTCGGCTGATCCGCGAGCCCTTCCTGCTGTCGTTCGCGACGGCGAGCTCCGAGGCCGCGTATCCGAAGCTGCTGGACGCGCTCGACCGCTTCGGCGTGAACCGCAAGATCTCGAGCTTCGTGCTGCCGATCGGCTATTCGTTCAACCTCGACGGCTCGATGATGTACTGCACGTTCGCGGTGCTGTTCATCGCGCAGGTGTACGGGATCCATCTGCCGCTCGGCACGCAGATCACGATGCTGCTGATGCTGATGGTGACGTCGAAGGGGATGGCGGGCGTGCCGCGCGCATCGCTGGTCGTGATCGCGGCGACGCTCAACCAGTTCAATCTGCCTGAAGCCGGGTTGCTGCTGATCATGGGCGTCGACATGTTCCTCGACATGGGGCGCTCGGCCACCAACGCCGTCGGCAATTCGATCGCGGCGGCCGTGGTCGCGAAGTGGGAAGGGCAGCTCGGCGCGCCGCGCGACGACGACGATTCGGACGGCGCGCGCGTGGCCGAGGTGAAGGTGCGCGAAACGTCGGCATGATGTGTGGCAATGCGGCGGTGCAACGCCGCGTTGCCCGACCCGCGGCAAATGATATTCGCCGGCCTGGACGCGATACGGATCAGGCCGGCGATTTGCGTCGGACGCGGTAGTTTTTCCGATACTTCCGAAATGGCATTCGCCGTTTCAATTGATCGACGTCGAATGGGCGGCGATATTCCGGCAGGCGAGTGCCTGATTCTCCCGATTCCTGATTCGCCGCGTAAGTGACCGTTCACTGACGCACGGTCGAGCGCGTCGCAAGCGCGGGCGATTCGCAATTTTTTTCGATTTATATAACGCTATTCTCGCCCTGCGCATGATCGAATGCATGCCGTATGTCATACCGACCGCACCGGATGATTCGGGGAAGAATTTACATCTCGCGGACTACAAGCCATCTGGCCGGCCGATCCCTCGTGTGAACGATTACCCGATTCAGGAGAGCATCCGTCATGGTCGCCAGAAAACGCATCCAGGCTGCGGTCGTCGCCGCGGCGATCGCCGCGCTCGCGCCGGCCGCGCACGCAGCCAACACCACCGACTGGATCGCGAACACGTACGGCACGCTCGCGGCGCACGTCGGCAACGTCGCGCGCGCGATGTGGGTCGCGCCCGAAGGCGTGATCTACACGGCGTCGATGTGGGACGAGGATGAAGGCGGCGTCGCGATCTACCAGAACGGCAAGAGCATCGGCTCGATCGGCGCGCATTCGGAATTCCAGGGCAGCGCGATCACCGGCAATGCAACGTCGCTGTTCGTCGCGCTGCAGCCGGGCAAGACGTACGGCAGCGGTGCGGTGGGGCGCTACAACCGCGCGACCAAGTATCGCGACCTCGTGATCCAGATCAGCGCGGCGACCAACCAGCCGCGCATCGACGTCGTCACCGGGCTCGCGACGGCCGGCTCGCTGCTCTATGCGAGCGACTTCTACGGCAATCGCGTGCGCGTGTTCACGACCGATGGTGTGTGGCAGCGGGACATCGCCGTGTCGGCGCCGGGCGCGCTCGCGGTGGACGGCGCGGGCAACGTGTGGGTCGCGCAGAAGCGTGCCGGCTCGATCGTCGCCTTCAGCCCCGCCGGCGCGTTGCTGAACACGATCCGGATGCCGGCCGGTTCGCAGCCGTCGGCGCTGTATGTCGATGCGGCGGCCGGGCAACTGCTGGTGGGCGACGAAGGCCCCGACCAGAACATCAAGCGCTATTCGATCTCGGGCCGGCCCGCGCTGGCCGGCACGTTCGGCGTGCGCGGCGGCTATCTCGACACGACGACGGGCATCAAGGGGCAGGTCGGCGCGCAACGCTTCACGCGAATCGTCGGGATCGGCAAGGACACCGGCGGCAACCTCTACGTGCTCAACAACCCGTGGGGCGGCAGCTGGGATCTCGGGCGCAACGGCGCGACCGACATTCATGCGTACGGCAGCAGCGGCAACCTGCGCTGGACGCTGCAGTCGCTGAACTTCGAAGGCATCGCCGCGCCGGACCCGGTCACGGACGGCGCGCTGTTCTACGGCGGCACGCATATCTACAGCGGCAGTGCGGGCGGCAAGTTCGTCGCGAACACCGTCGATCCGTTCACGTATCCGTCGGACCCGCGCATCAACATGAGCGACACGCAGCGCGACGAGCACTTCGGGCTGCTCACGTCGGTCGGCGCGAACCGGATCCTCGTCGCGGCCGGCCAGAATCCGCCCGTCTTCTACTTCTATCACTTCAACGCGGCGAACGGCTACATCGCGATTCCGGACGGCTCGATTCCCGGCTCCGCGTTCAACACGACGCAGCGCGTGACCGGCGGCTTCAGCGTCGACAGCCAGGGCGGCGTATGGGCCGGGCTCGACAAGACCGGCGCGATCACGCATTACCCGCTGACCGGCTTCGACGCGAACGGCAAGCCGTCGTGGGGGCCCGGCGTCGCGACCCGCATTCCGGCCAGCATCCAGCCGCTGACGCGCATCGTCTATCTCGCGGACAGCGACACGATGGTGCTCGCGCAGGGCGCGGTCGGCAGCAACGACTGGACGTCGATCGGCACGCGCATCGAGGTGTATCACGGCTGGCGCGCGGGCAACACGACGAAGCCGGACCCGGTGATCACGCTGCCGCACAGCGGCGCGAAATCGATCGATGCGGCGGGCAACCACCTGTTCGTCGGCTACTGGTTCAGCAGCAGCGGGCCGCTGTGGCCGAACGTCGACGCGTTCAACCTCAGCACCGGCAATCTCGACACGACGCTGGTCAACGCGAGCCCCGCGACCGTCGATACCAGCAGCGCGATCGATGCGATGTACAGCATCCGCGCGTATCGCCGCTCGAACGGCGAGTACGTGGTGATGAAGAACAACGTGAAGGGAAACAGCATCACCGTGTACCGGTGGACGCCCTGACGGTTTGAACGTGTGGCCGTTTCGGGCAGCGGCCGTACTCGCGAAGTCGTGAAAGCAATCGTGCGCATTTCGCGGGATTGTTGCGCAATGCGTGTGCAATGAATCGCACGCACCCTGCGTGCCGCGCCGTGTCGGGCCGCGTTCCCGAACCTCCCGACGTGGAAATGCGGTTCCGTGCACAATGGCGGCGGCTCCCGCAGACGGTGTGCGGGCGTGCACGATGAACCGGCGCGGCTGCCCCCTGCCGCGTTTCTTATGCTCGAAGCGACCCAACGATGAAAATGAAAACGACACCGAACCGCCTGTTGACGATCGCCGCGCTGGCCGGCGCACTGAGCGGCCCCGCCTACGCGCAGACGGCGGCGACCGTCGCGACCGTCAACGGCACGCCGATCACGCAGGCCGACGTCGATACGCTGCTGCGCGCGTCCGGGCAGCCCGATTCGCCGCAGATTCGCCAGGCGATCAAGAATCAACTGATCACGCGCGTGCTGGTTCAGCAGGCGGCCGAGAAGGCGAACTACGCGGACAAGCCCGAGGTCAAGGCGGCGATGCAGCAGGCGAAGGTGACGGCCGAGGTTCAGCTGTACCTGCGCGACAACGTGAAGCCGGAGCCGGTGACGGACGAGCAGGTCAAGGCGCGCTACGACGAACTCGTCGCGGCGCTCGGCAAGAACGAATACAAGCCGCGCGTGATCGTCGTCAAGGATGCGGTGGCGGCGGCGACCGTGCTGAGCGAGCTGAAGGCGGGCAAATCGTTCGACGGGCTGGCGCGCCAGTACAGCCTGGCGCCGAGCCGCGATACCGGCGGCGAGCTGCCGTGGGTGAGCTTCAATACGCCGGCGGCGGAGGGCAAGACAGCCGGGTTGCCGCTGCCGGTCGCGCAGGCACTGGAGAAACTGCCGGTCGGCGCGGCGACGAAGGACTCGATTCCGGTCGATGGCGCGCGGGTGATCGTGAAGCTGGATGCGAAGCGGCCGACGCAGGTGCCGGGTTTCGAAACCGCGAAGCCGACGCTTCAGCAGCAGTTGCAGGCGATCGCGGCCGAGAAGGCGAGTGCGCAGATGATCGGCAATCTGCTGAAGGACGCGAAGATCACGCAGTAACGCGAAGGCGTCGAATCGCCGCGCGTCACGCGCGCCAGATCATGTTCGCGCTGGTGTCGGTCGCGGATACGACGCGGAAGCCGAGCCGTTCGTAGAGCCGCCGCGCCGGATTGCCGTGCAGCACGCTGAGCGACACCGGCACGTGCATGCGTGCCGCGTCGGTCAGCAATGCGTGCAGCACGGCCTCGCCGATTCCGTGGCCCGGGCGCGCGGGGAGGATCTGGATCTGATGGACGTGCCATTCGCCGGCGTCGCGCGTCACCTTCAGCAGGCCGATGGGGGCGGCGCTTTCGCAGACGATCATCGCATCGTCGAAATTCGCGCGGATGCGCCGGTCGTGCGCTTCATCGTCGATCGGCGCGCCGACGCGCTGCAGGTGCTCGGTCATCGTGAGTCGACGGAGCGTCAACAGGAACGGGAAGTCTTCCCGAGACGCAGCGCGCAGATGGATCGCCGGTTTCATGAATGGTGCGCGGTTGCGTCGGGCGCGAGGCCACGGCGTGGATCACAGGCCCGACAACGGAATCTGCAGGCCGGCCGGACGATGTTCGAGGACATTGGTGACCTCGTATTCGGTTTTTGCTCCGTCCGAAGTTTGCCACTGCTGCATACGGACATTGCACAACAGCACGTCGCCCCTGCTGAAACTGATCTGGCTGTTGTTCACGCGCGACAGGAAGCCGGCATCGGTGATCGTCGCGTGAATCGTCGACGTGCCGTCGTACAGGCGCCACTTGTTATCGTCCTTGAATGCGAGCGACACGATCGAGAACGCCATCTTGCGATGCTCGTCGAGCAGGAGCGCATCGGTTGGCTCCGGCGCGTGAAACCATGCGATCTCGTTGCGGGCGACCGTCTCGTACACCTCGGTATCGGTGCCGGCCGCGAAAATCTCGATGCCTTCGCGCGCGAGCGGCGCAAGCACTTGCGCGGTTGCGCGGCGAACGCGGACGTCGCGTAGCAGCGTGAGCACGGACAGATCGATTTCGAGTGTGTCGCCGTCGACGTGCAGCACCGCGGTGTGGTCCTGCATCCGCACGTGCGTGATCTCGCGCCCACGCAACCATTTGAGGACGGCGAAAAGCCCCTTCCTCGCCCTGGGCGCGGCGATGCCGAGCGAGATCAGGATCGTCACCGCATTGGCGAGCGCCGTGCCTTCGCTGCCGCTCAGCATGTCGCGCATGCGGCCGAGCAGCGACGTCGCGAGCGTGAAGTCGATGCCGAAGCTGCCGGTCTTGAAGCTGCCGCGCACGTTGACCTGCGGCCGGACCCGATCGCCGCATAGTGCGCGCGTCGACGCGTCGAGCAAATCGCCGAAGGCGAGCAGCGCGGGCGCGAGTTCGCGCACGTCCATCTCGGACGATTCGAGCGTGGGCCCGTCGTACGTGATGCGAAATCGGCTCATGGCGTCGAAGGGGGCGATATCGGCCGGGTCGGTACGGTTTCCATTGCGTTCGGTCATGTCGAGTGCTGGCAGGAGAGGGGGACGATACCCGAAACGAAGACTTTCGGATGTCCTTCATGTTGAACGCGAATGACCGTTTGTGCGCGATTTTGGCCATCCGGACAAGGCGGCTTTCCGACATGTCCCGATAGCGCCAGGCAAGCAACGAACTTTGCCGATCCCGGGCATGCGGTGAGGCCGGCGATGGCGCGGAGGAGGGCGCGGCGGGATCCGGATGCGAATCGATGCCAGATTGCTGCAACCAAGAATCAGCTGGAAGCGCTGTGCGCGCGGATCGAACACGGTGAATCATCCGATCGCTTGCTGGCGGGGCAGCAATCACGTGCCGTTACGCACGTTCATCGTGAGCGGCCGAATCTTGCGGCGCGCGGCGAGTTCGATCAATCGTACTCGACCCGGGATGCGAAGGCCGGATACTGCCGCGCCATGTCCTGCAGGCAGTCGCGCATCAGCCTCGCGTCGCGGGGAAAGCGGCGTTCGAATTCCGACCAGCCTTTCAGCCGAAGAACGAGCGGCATATCGACCAGCGCGGTAATGGCGTCCCGGAACGCATCCCAGTTTCTTCCATACCAATCCGGGAAACTCAACTGCTTCATCAGCCGCACGTGCAACTGTTCGGTCGATTCGATATCGTCGAGTTCGATTTCCACCCGCGTGTCGCGTGCCATCATGTTCTCCGACGGACAGTCGCGAAACATTCAATTCATTTCGCGCTCCGTACCGAGCATCATAGCGCGCGCTTCCGGCGGCCGTGCAATCCGCTCCCGAACCGCCGGCGCCGCCAGGCACGTGGCGACGGCCTCATATCCCGGCGCACCGGGGTAAGGCGCCACGCGCGCAGGCGGGCTGTGGTTGGCCGGGCATAACAGGATGGTTTCGTCGGGGCCGACCGCAGCGAGATCGAGGATCGCCGACGAGCGCGTCAGCAGGAACAGCGGACGCATGCCGGCGGCCGCGCATGTGCGCAGATGCGCAATCAGCGCCCGTTGCGTGGCCTGATCGAGGCCCTGCTCGATCATGTCGACGATCCGCACGCGCGGGCCTTCCGCTTCGAGGCTGACGAGCAGAGCGGTCAGCGCCGCCGCCGACGTCGCGCCGTCGCCGGCGAGTAACGCCGCGGTGCGGTCGACGCGGGACTTCAGTTCCGGATCGGCGCGCAATGCATCGAATGCCGCGGCACAGTCGTCGTCCAGCCGATCGAGGCCGACGAACACGGCGCCGGGCAACGCATCGGCCAGCCGAAGCGCGAGCCGCGTCTTGCCGCTTCCCAGCGAACCGATGATGTAGTTCAACGGCCGGATATCGCGACACTCGAACCGTTCGCCACCCCAGGGCCACGGCAGGTCGAACGCAACACCCGCGCTGCCAGGGTCGACCAGCCGCGTCAGTTCGCCGTCTGTCGGCATCCGCCCCCGTGCCAGGCCGGCACGCATCGCGCGCACGCTGTCGAGCTTGCCAACGAGATCCCGAATCCCGCGATCGAGCGCCGTTTCGTGAGCCGCCAGCGCGGCATCGAGACGGCGCGCGTCGCCGTCGAGCACGTTCGCCACCTGCGCGAGACCGAGGCCGAGCTTGCGCAGCGCCGCGATGTCGGCGGCGCGGGCAAGATCGTCCGGACCGTACGCGCGGTATCCGGCCGGCGTGCGTTCGGGCATGACGAGGCCGTGCCGCTCGTACAGCCGCAGCGCCTTGATCGAGATGCCGAGTCGGGCGGCGGCGGCCGATGCGTTCAAGCGGAGTGTGTCCGTACCCATCCGTCACCTCTTTGCTGTCGATTCGTTGCGGTCAGCATAAAGGCGATCCCAAGGGCCGGGTCAAGCGCGATCGCGCTAACGCTCAATCGGCGGCCGCGAATTCGTCGCGCAGCGCGCGATACAACCGTCGATAGCGCGCGAGCCGCCCCGCGAGCAGATCGATCGACGCGGAATCGGGCGCGACCGTTTCCGTGACGGGCGGCGCGACACAGACTTCCTCCAGGCTGTCGTTCGTCGCAGCCAGCCGTGCGAGCCGCGCGGCGCCGAGTGCCGCGCCGACCGCGCCGTCCGCATGGCGCTGCATCGCGAGCCCGGTCGCGTTCGCGCACAACCGCGCCCAGAACGCGCTCTTCGAGCCGCCGCCGATGAACGACACCGCGTCGAGCGTCGTGCCGGCCGCGCGCAGCGCGTCGTAGCCGTCGGCCATCGCGAACGCGACGCCTTCCATCACCGCATACGCGAGGTCGTCCGCATCGTGTTCGTTCGACAGCCCGAAGAACACGCCGCGCGCATGCGCATCGTTGTGCGGCGTGCGCTCGCCGCCGAGATACGGCAGGAACAGCGGCGCGCGGGCCGGATCGGCGTGTTCGGCGCGCGCGGCCAGCGCGCCGGGCGTCTCGCCGTGCGCACGCGCGAGCCAGTCGAGGCTCGCGGCTGCCGACAGGATCACGCTCATCTGGTGCCAGCGCCCTTCCACGCAGTGGCAGAACGCGTGCACGGCGGCGTCCGGGTTCGGCGCGAAGCGGTCGTTGCCGGCGAACAGCACGCCCGACGTGCCGAGCGACAGGAAGCCGCTGCCGGCGCCCGTGACGCCCATGCCGATCGCGGACGCCGCATTGTCGCCAGCGCCGCCGGCGATCGTTACGGGCCCGGCGATCCCCCATTCGCGCCGCAGCGCGTCGCGCAACTGCGCGGCGGCCGCGTTGCCTTCGACGAGGCGCGGCATCTGCGCGCGCGACAGCTCGGTCGCGGCGAGCATCCGGTCGGACCAGTCGCGGCGCGCGCAGTCGAGCCACAGCGTGCCCGACGCGTCGGACATATCGGACACGAACTCGCCGGACAGGCGCCAGATCAGATAGTCCTTCGGCAGCAGCACCTTGTGCACCGCACGAAACACGGCCGGCTCGTATTTCGCGAGCCACAGCAGCTTCGGCGCGGTGAAGCCGGGCATCGCCATGTTGCCGGTGATCGCGCGCGATTCCGGCACCAGCGCCTCGAGCTCGACGCATTCGGTGCCGGCGCGCGTGTCGTTCCACAGGATCGCGGGGCGCAGCACCTGGTCCGCGCGGTCGATCAGCGTCGCGCCGTGCATCTGCCCGGACAGCGCGATGCCGCGCAGCGCGGCGAAGCCGGCCGGATGCGCGGCGCGTACCGACGCGATCGCGTCGAGCATCGCGTGCCACCATGCCTGCGGGCTTTGTTCGGACCAGTGCGGATGCGGCCGGCTGATCGACAGCGTGGCCGCGCCGGTCGCGAGGGGGACCGATCGGGAATCGGTGAGCAGAACCTTGACCTCGGACGTGCCGAGATCGATGCCGAGATATGTCACGTATGAAGCGTCCTGTCTGGGGCGCGCGGCGGCGCGCGTCGCGGGGGCGGCGCGTCGTCGCGGCCGTGCGGTTCGTTGAGCCGGTGCAGCGCGCGGAACTTCGACGGCGGCACCTGCTTCATCGCGAGAAACTGACGGTTGAAGTTCGACAGGTTGTTGAAGCCAACCCGGTAGCAGATGTCGGTCACCGTCAGGTCGGAAAACATCAGCAGCTCGCACGCCTCGTTGATGCGCAGGCGGTTCAGGTAGCGCACGAACGACGAGCCGGTGTGGCGCCGGAAAAACCGCGTGAAGGTGCTGACGCTCATGCCGGCGAACGCGGCGACGTCGGTTTCGCGCAGCATGCCGGGCAGGTTCTGCTGCAGGTACGACAGCACCTGGTTGATGGTCGACGACATGTAGTGCTGCGCGTCGCTGCGATAGCCGGGCCCCGCGAGCACGCGCCGCTCGCGGCACGACGACAGCCGGTCGAACAGCGACATCAGGATCTCGACGCGCCGGCAGCCGTGCGCGCTGGCGAGCTCGAGCATCAGCGGCGCGACCTCGAGGCCGATGCGGTCGGGAAACTGCACGCCGCGCGCCGCGTCGTCGATCAGCTCGATCACCGGCTGCAGCTCGCTGAATGCGTCGACCATCTTCTCGATCGCATCGCGCGAGAACTGCAGCACGACGTCGCGCGACGGCACGCGTTCGCCGTCGGCGAGCTCGCTGACCCAGTTGTGCGGCAGGTTCGGCCCGGTGACGATCAGGTTGCCGGGCCCGAAATCGCCGATATGGTCGCCGACGAACACCTTGCCGCGCGACGCCTGGATCAGGTGAATCTCGTACTCGGGATGGAAGTGCCACTTCGCGACCGAATGCGGATAGTCGTGGACCCACGCGCGGAACGATTCGTCGCGGTGGGTGGGAACGATCTCGAGATCCGGGTTCATCGTGTGCTCCGTCGGGGCGTGCCGGCGCGCTACGGACGGGACATCGACCAGCCCGTCGCGGCAGGCGGCGTGGCGCGCGTCGCGGCCGCCGGCGGCGACGCGTGCGCGATCGCGTTCGCGTCCGGCAGCGTGACGTTGCGCTCGGTGCCGGCGTCGAACAGATGCAAGGCTTCTTCGTCGAAGCGAAACGCTACCACGGCGCCCGGCGCCGGGGCCATCGGGGCCGGCACGAGGGCCGCGCACGGCTGGCCGCGCCAGTCCAGCGTGACGAGCGCCTCGGCGCCGAGCAGCTCGACGAGTTCGACCGTGCCGGTCAGCGTGAGCGTGCCCGGGGTCGGATCGCCTTCGGCGACGAGTTGCAGGTGGTTCGGGCGGATCGCGGCCTTGACCTGCTGGCCGTGCTGCAGCCGCGCGAAGCGTGCAGACGCCAGCGGCCAGCGCGCGCCGTTGCAGTCGAGCAGCACGTTCGTGCCGATGCGCTCGATCGTGCCGTCCGCGAAGTTCATTGCCGGCGTGCCGACGAACCCCGCCGCGAATACCGTGTGCGGCTGGCCGTACAGCTCGGCCGGCGTGCCGATCTGCTCGATGTGGCCGCCACGCATCAGCACGACGCGATCGGCGAGCGTCATCGCCTCGAGCTGATCGTGCGTGACGTACAGCGTGGTCGTCTTCAGTTGCCGATGCAGCCGCTTGATGTCGCCGCGCAACTGCGTGCGCAGCTTCGCGTCGAGGTTCGACAGCGGCTCGTCGAACAGGAACACGGCCGGCGTCTTGATCATCGCGCGCGCGATCGCCGCGCGCTGCTGCTGGCCGCCCGACATCGCGCGCGGACGGCGGTCGAGCAGCGCGTCGAGGCTCAGGATGCGCGCGACGTCGCGCACGCGGCGGTCGATCTCGTCGGTCGGCACCTTCAGCCGCCGCAGGCCGAACGCGATGTTGTCGTACACCGTCATGTGCGGGTACAGCGCGTAGTTCTGGAACACCATCGCGACATTGCGCTCGCGCGACGGCAGGTCGTTGACGACCGCGTCGCCGATCACGAGCTCGCCGCCGGTGATCGCCTCGAGGCCCGCGATCATCCGCAACATCGTCGACTTGCCGCAGCCGGACGGGCCGAGCAGCACGATGAATTCGCCGTCGGCGATCTCGAGGTCGAGCGGATGCAGCACGGCGGGGCCGCCGTCGTAGTGCTTCGACAAAGCGTGGCAGACGATTCGGGCCATGGCTCAATCCATTTCGATCTGAATCTTGACGTCGCTGGGTTGCCCGCTCGCCGCTTCCTCGAACGCGCGCACGCCTTCGGAAAACGGGAACGTGCGCGAGATGAACGGCTTCACGTCGATCGCGCCGGACGCGATTAGCGCGAGCGCGCGCGGAAAGATGTTCGCGTAGCGGAACACCGATTCGATGCGGCCTTCCTTCGCCTGCAGCGCGACCACGTCGAGCGGTACCGGTGCGACCGGCATCCCGATCAGCACCGCGCAGCCGCCCGGGCACATCAGGTCGACGAGGCCCGCATACGCGTTCGCGCTGCCGCTCGCCTCGAACACGACGTCCGCGCCCCAGCCGCCGGAGGCTTCGGCCACCGCGTCGGCCAGCGGCCGCGTACGCACGTCGACGGTCGTGACGGCCGGGTTGCCGGCGAACAGCGCGAGCTTGTCCGGCACGACGTCGGCGAGGATCACGCGCGCGGCGCCGCCGGCGAGCGCGGCGAGCGCCGTCATCGCGCCGATCGTGCCCGCGCCGATCACGACCGCGAGGTCGCCCGGCTTCATCGCCGCCTTCTTCGCGGCCTGCAGGCCGATCGACAGCGGCTCGACGATCGCGCCTTCGGCGAACGACACGTTGTCGGGCAGCCGGTACGTGAACGCGGCCGGATGCACGACGAACGGCGTCAGGCAGCCGTGGACGGGCGGCGTCGCCCAGAAGCGCACGTCGGGGTCGAGGTTGTAGAGCCCGCGCAGCGTCGCGGGCGAATCGAGGCGCGGCACGCCCGGCTCCATGCACACGCGATCGCCGACGCGCAGGTGCGTGACGCCGGCGCCGGTCTCGACGACGGTGCCGGACGCTTCGTGGCCGAGCACCATCGGCGCGTCGACGCGGAACGGGCCGATCCCGCCGTGCACGTAGTAATGCACGTCGCTGCCGCAGACGCCGACCGTATGAACCTTGATCCGGACGTCGCCGGGGCCGACCGCCTGCGGCAGGTCGATGTCGCGCAGCGCGAGTTCGCGCGTGCGTTCGAGGACGAGTGCTTTCAACGTGTTCTCCTTATTTTCCCTTGACGATCGAATTGAGCAGCCGGCTCAGCATGCCGACGAAGACGAGCGGCGGCAGCGCGAGCAGCACCGTCGACGCGTTGATCACGCCCCACGGCACTTCCTGGCCGAGCGACGTGAACGCGGACGCGACCACCGGCAGCGTCGCGCTGCGCGACGAAGTCAGCGCGAGCGCGATCATCAGCTCGTTCCACACCAGCACGAAGCTGAACACGATGCCGCCGAGCAGCGTGCTCGCGCACACCGGCAGCGCGATATGCCAGAACACCGCGTACGGGCCGTAGCCGTCGAGCGCGGCGGCTTCCTCGATCTCGCGCGGCAGCCGGCGGAACACGGGAATCGACAGCCACGTGATGGTCGACAGCGTGACGAGCAGGTACGTGACGATCATCGACAGCTTCGTGTCGTACAGCCCGAGATCGACCCAGATCGCGATCAGCGGCAGCGCGACCGCGACGGGCGGCAGGAAGCGCAGCGACAGCAGGAAGAACTGGATGTCGCGCTTGCCGCGCACCGGGTAGCGTGCGATCGCATACGCGGCCGGCACGCCGAGCACCGCGCCGATCAGCACGGCCGCGCCGACGATCGCGATGCTGTTGCCGAGCCCGATCAGGACCTCGGGGCTCGACAGCACCTGCTCGTAGTTCGCGAGCGTCGGCGTGAAGAAGAAGCGCGGCACGGGCGTGACGATGTCGAGCAGGTGCTTGAGTGAATTGAGCACGGCCCAGAACAGCGGGAACGCGGCGACGAGCAGGATCGCGCCGGCGATCGCGACGGTGGAAACGTTGGCGGCACCGCGCCGGGCCATCAGTCGTCCCATTTGTTGACCCTCTTCCAGATGAGCGTGAACACGAGCGTGGTCGCGACCATCATCAGCACGGCCATGCCCGACGCATACGACACCTTGCCGGCGAGGCCGATGCCCTGCTGGTACGCGTAGAGATCGAGCGTCTCGGTCGCGATGCCGGGGCCGCCCTTGGTCATCACGTAGATCAGGTCGAACGAGCGCAGCGACTCGACCATCTTGATGAATACGAGGCTCACGAGCGGCGCCTTCAGCATCGGCAGCGCGATGTACGCATGCACCTGCCACGTCGTCGCGTAGTCGAGCCGCGCGGCTTCGAGCGGCTCGGGCGGCAGCGTCTCCAGCAGCTTCAGGATCACGACCGCGAAGAACAGCCCCCACTGCCACACGTCGACGAGCGCGACCGCGTACAGCGCGAGATGCGGATCGGCGAGAAACGCGGTGTGCTCGACGCCGAGCGTGCCGAGCAGCCAGCTCAGGATGCCGGTGAGCGGCGCATACATGAACTTCCAGATGAACGCGGCCGACACGCGCGGCAGCAGCACCGGCATGATCAGCACCAGCGACGCGAGGCGGCGCCAGGGGCCGTGCACGCGCTCGAACAGGAACACCGCGAGCGCGATCCCGACGAGCACCGCGCCCGCGACCGTCACGACTTCCCACAGCACCGACACCTCGATCGCGTTCAGGAAGCGCCGGTCGGACGCGAGCCGCACGAAGTTGCGCAAGCCGACGTATTCGCTGTCCGGGTAGCGCAGCACGCGGTTGCGCAGCGCGAGGTTGATCGCGGCGATCGTCGGGACGAGGCTCAGGACCGCGAGCAGCGCGAGCGTCGGCGCGAGGAACACCCACGGCAGGCTCGTGCGGTCGCGGCGCGCGCGGCGGTGCGGCGCCGACGGTGTGGATGGGGCCGGGCGGACGCCGAGCGCGCGTCCGCCGGCGCCGTCATTTGCGAGCGCCATGTTCGAGCGCGTCCTTCGCGTACTGGTCCGCGTCGTCGAGCGTGCCGCGGATATCCGTCTGCGTGCCGGTGAATACCTGTTCGAGCGCGATGCCGAGGTTGTCGCCGATATCCGGCCACTGCGGCGTGCGCCAGATCGTCACCTGCGTGACGGGGTTGGTGTCGTTCAGCCCGGCCTGGATCTGCGGCGCGACGTGCTGCTTGAAGTACGGGCTGCCGATCGTACTCGAGCGGTTGTAGTCGCTGAACACGCCGTTGCGCAGCCGCGCCTGTTCCTGGTCCTTGCTGGTCGCCCATGCGATGAAGCGGCCGGCGGCCATCCGCGTGCAGTCGTCTTTCGCGCCGACCGCCGAGATCGCGAAGCCGTGCCCGTACGCGGCCGACGGCAGCGGTGCGGGGGGGCGTGTGTAGCCCACCTTGCCGGCCACGCTCGACTTGCTCGTATCCTCCATCCAGTCCGCGAACGGCGTCGATTCGATCATGAACGCGACCTTGCCCGAGCGGAACGCTTCGAGCGCGTTGCTCCAGTCGTAGGTCGCCGAGCCCGGCGGCGCGTACTTGAACAGGTCGCTGTAGAGCTGCGTGGCCTTCACCGCGCCCGGCGAATTGAACGCGGGCTGGCCACCCTTGTCGGTCCATGTGCCGCCCATGCCGAGCATGAACGGCGACCAGCGCCACACGTTCATCCCCGAGCCGCGCTGGCCGCGTGCGACCCAGCCGTACAGCTTCGGCGGTGCGTTGAGCTGCTTGATCGCGGCGACGAGCTGGTCGAGCGTCTTCGGCACCGGAATGTGCGCGGCGTCGAGCAGGTCGCGGCGGTAGAACAGGAAGTCGCCGCCGCCGATCAGCGGCGCGAAGTACGCGACGCCGTTGTAGCTCGCGACCGCGCGGCGGCCGGGCAGGAAGTCGTCGTAGTCGTATTCCTTCGGGTAGTACTTGAGGAGCGGCACGATCCAGTTGGCCGACGCGAATTCGGCGACGTTTGCCTCGTCGACGTAGTAGATCTGGTAGGAACCCGCGCCGGTCGACGCGTCGAGCCGCGATTTCGCGCGGCGGTCGTTCTCGCCGAAATAGTTGATCTCGACCTTCGTGCCGCTTTTCTTCTCGTAGTCGGCCAGCGATTTCTCCATCACCGACAGGCCGAGGCTCTTCTGCGCGAGCACGCGGAGGGTTGGTACCTTGCAGGTTTGCGCGGCCGCGACGCCCGGCAGACAGGCGCCGAGCAGCAGGCCGGCTGCGACGATTCGCATCTTGTTCACCCGTGTCTCCTTGATTCTGCTTGTTCGAATGCCGCCGATGACGGCAGGAACAATGGTGTGACGCGGGCGATGCGATCACCACATCAAAAGAGTTCGCGGACCGATACTTTTTGCTCAGGGTTCGTCGTGCGATGCACAAAATGTGGTGGTCGGGCGGCGGTGGGCTGTTTCTCACCGTGCCGTGTATCCGGGAGAGATGCCGGGGTTCAGCCCGCCGCTCGAACAGGTCGGGCGCGAACCGCGCGCGTGAGCGGCGAGGCCCGCGCGTTACGCCGGGAAGCGCTCTCCTTCGGGCGCCGGCGCGAGATCGTCGGGCCACCGCACCTCGAACCGCGTGCCGCCCGCGCCGGTCGGCACGCACAGCGCTTCGCCGCGATGCGCATGCGCGATCGCCGCGACGACGGCGAGGCCGAGGCCGGTGCCGCCAGGTTGCGATTCGTCGACGCGCCGGAACGCCTGGAATACGTGCGGCGCGAACTCGGCCGGGATGCCCGGGCCGTCGTCATCGACGCGCAGCCGGCACATGCCGTCTTCGATGCGCGTCTGGATCCGGATCGCGCCGGGCACCGCGTGGCGGCGTGCATTTTCCAGCAGCGCGAGCAGTGCCTGGCGGATGCGGACCGGGTCGCAGCGCATGCGCCGCGGGTCGAGATCGAGCACCGGATGCTGGCCGGCGGCCAGCAGCGCGTGCGCGAACACGTCGACCACCGCGCGCACGTCCGCGGCGAGATCGGTGTCGCGGATCTCGATGCTCAGGTGGCCGCTGTCGGCGAGGCTGACCACGCGCAGATCCTCGATCAGCCGCGTCAGCCCTTCGACCTGCGCGAGCAGGCTGCGGTACAGCGTGTCGCTCGGCGTGAACACGCCTTCGGCGAGCCCCTGCAACCGGCCGCGCAGCACGGTCACGGGCGTGCGCAGCTCGTGCGCGATCGCCGCGTTCCAGAAGGTTTGCTCGTCGGTCACGCGCTGCAGTTCGCTCGCGAGCGCGTTGAAGTTGTCGGCGAGCAGCGCCGCTTCCTTCAACGAACGGTCGCCGGCGACGGCGCGCGCGCCGAGATCGCCGCGAGCCACGCGGCGGATGCTGTCCGTCACCGAATTCAGCGGCACGAGGATGCGGCGCGACAGGTTGATCGCGACGACGACCGCGATCAAGAGGCCGACCAGCGTGGTCGAGATGATCCACACCCACTCCGGCCCGCTCGGGAGCCAGCTTTGCGGCTGGAACGACTCCGGCGAGTACTGGTACAGCAGGTAGTAGAACGCATAGGCCGTCACGACGATCAGCACCGTGATGCCGAACGCGATCGCGCCCATCGTCAGCGCGATCTGGCGGCTCAGGCCATCGAGTCTCACTCGCCGCTCCACAGTTTGTAGCCGACGCCGCGCACGCTGGCCGGCACGCCCGCGACGCCGAGATCGTCGAGTTTCTTGCGCAGCTTGCTGACGTGGCTGTCGACCGTGCGCTCCAGCGCGTCGCCTTCCGGCAGGCAGGTCGCCATCAGCTCGGCGCGGCTGAACACGCGGCGCGGTGCGCGCGCGAGCTGCGCGAGCAGCTTGAATTCGGTGAGCGTCAGCACGAGCGTGTGGCGCGCGCCGTCGACTTCGACCGTCGCTTCGTGATGCTCGAGATCGATCTCGAACGGCGCGGCGCGCAGCACGCGCTGCTCTTCCTGGCGCGAGCCTGCCATCGACCGGCGCAGCACCGCTTGCGCGCGCGCGACGACTTCGGCAGGGTTGAACGGCTTGACCACGTAGTCGTCGGCGCCGATGCGCAGCCCGGTCAGCTTGTCGATGTCCTGGTCGAGCGCGGTCAGCATGATGACGGGCGTGTCGCCGCGGTGGCGGACCTCGGCGAGCACCTTCCAGCCGTCGACGTGCGGCATCTGCACGTCGAGCAGCACGAGGTCGGGCTTCAGCGACAGGTGGAGTTCGAGCGCACGGCGGCCGTCGGCGGCGTGCACGGTGCGCAGGCCGCTGCGCGCGAAATAGGCGGTCAGGATCTCGGCGATCTCGGGTTCGTCCTCGGCGATGAGGACGAGCGCTTGCGCGCCTTGGCCGGCGCCGGGAGAAGAAGAAAATTCGGGCATGGCCACTCGTTCGGATTCAGCGGGGTTCCATCGAATCGCCATACTACCGTACGGTTCCGGCGGTCGAATGGAGACGGGCGGCCACGCCCAGGGCGGCGCAGCCCCTCAGTGCCCGACTTCCTTCAGCAGCGCGGCGGCCGCGAGCTTGCCGATGCCGTTCGACGCGAGCGGGCTGTCGCCCGTGATCAGTTTGCGGTCCTGATGGCAGCGGCCGGTCATGTCCTTGTTCAGCACGCGCGCGCCGAGCTTTTCGAGGCTCTGCGCGACGAGCCACGGCAGCGGGCCAGGCATGTAGCCGATGTCGAGGTTCGGCCCCGTATCGAGCGCATCCGGAAACACGCAGAGCTCGTAGTCCTTGAACGGATAGTCCTGCGGATCTTCGTCGACGGCGGCCGACAGCAGGCATGCGGGCCCGTGACACAGCGTGACGATGTGCCGGTCGTGGTCGAGCGCCCAGCGCAGCGTGCGCTTGACGTCCTTGCTGTACGGAATGCCGGCGAGCACGCCGTGGCCGCCGGGAATGAACACCGCGATATACGGCGAATCGCCGCCGGGATGCTGGTCGAGCACGTCGGACAGCTTGAGCGGCGCCTTCAGCTTCGGCAGGTACTTCCGGTAGGTGCTCTGCACGGCCTCGTCATCGCTCGGCATCGCCCAGAGTTCGAGCTTGGCCGGATTGCCCGACAGCGTCGCGATGTCGATCTCGAAGCCGGCCTTGTCCATGTGGTGCATCGGCAGCAGCATCTCGACCGGATGGTTGCCGGTCGAGAACATCTTGCCGTTCGTCATCAGGATGTAGCGCTCGTCGGTCGCGATCATCAGGACCTTCCACTTGCCGCCGGTGTACGGATTCGGGTAATCGGTGCCGTCGAAGTCGGTCTTCGACGACGTGTATTGCGACAACGAATACGGCGACGGGAAATACGCATTGTTCTCCGCCGGGTCGGGTGCGGGCGTGCGGTCCACCTGCGTCGTGTCGGAAGTCATGGCTGCTCCTTGCTCGGGGGAATGGGTTCGGGCGGGGCGGGCGTGGCCGGTGAGATGCAGGCGCGAGCCGGTGCGGGGATTCCGCAGCGGCGACGCGGCTTTCCGGTCATGTCCTGGCCGTGCGGACGGGTATCTCACAGGAGGGATACGCGCTGCGATGCATCCTACGACGGCGTGTCGCGGCGAGGGCCTCCCCGAACGGGTGGGTATCGCGCGCGAATCGCCGTGATACGTATCCGGGCGGCCCGCCGCCGGCGCCGACAAGCGGACCCGCTCCCCCCGGACAGGGGGGGCGCGAAAGCCGGCCGGCGCGGTATCGTGGCCGCACGCCCGACGACCCGACCGGTCGCCCATGGAGACAGTCATGAATTCGTCATACCCGTATCCGCAGGACGAATCGGCCGCGGCCGCCCACGCGTATCCGCTGCTGATCAAGCAGTTGCTTCATGCGCCGCTGGCGACGCGGCCCGAGCAGGAGATCGTGTACGGCGACCGGGTTCGGCACGATTACTGGACGTTCCGGCATCGCATCGGGCAACTCGCGAGCGGCCTGGCGTCGATCGGCGTCGGCGCGGGCGACGTCGTCGCCGTGCTCGACTGGGACAGCCATCGCTACCTGGAGTGCTATCACGCGATTCCGATGATGGGTGCGGTGCTGATGACGGCCAATGTCCGGCTGTCGACCGATCAGCTGCTGTACACGCTCAACCATTCGGGCGCACGCATCGTGCTGGTTCACCGCGATTTCCTGCCGTTGTGGGCGGGCATGCGCGACCGGCTCGACACCGTGCGGCACGTCGTGCTGATCGCCGACGGCGACGAAGCCGGTTTGCCGGATGGTTTCACCGACGAATACGAGGCGCTCGTCGCGGCCGGTTCGCCCGATTTTGTGTTCCTCGATTTCGACGAGCAGACCCGCGCGACGACGTTCTATACGACCGGCACCACCGGCCTGCCGAAGGCGGTGGCGTTCACCCATCGGCAGCTCGTGCTGCATACGCTCGCGGGCATGGCGGCGTTGTCGGGCGCGCGCGATCGCGGCCGCGTGCATCGTGACGACGTCTACATGCCGATCACGCCGATGTTTCATGTGCACGCATGGGGCATGCCGTACATCGCGACCGCGCTCGGGCTCAAGCAGGTCTATTCGGGCCGTTATTCGCCGGACGGATTGGTGGCGCTGATCGCGCGCGAAGCGGTGACGTTCTCGCATTGCGTGCCGACGCTGCTCGCGATGATGCTCGACAGCCCGGCGTCCGCGGCGGTCGACCTGTCGGCGTGGAAGGTGATCGTCGGTGGCTCGCCGCTGTCCGACGGGCTTGCTCGGGCGGCGCTCGCGCGCGGGATCGAGGTCTACACGGGGTACGGGATGTCGGAAACCTGCCCGCTGATGACGATCGCGCAGATCGATCCCCCGCGCGCGGCCGGCGGTGCGTCGGCCGACGACGACATCGCGCGCCGGACGAAGGCCGGGCTGCCGCTGCCGCTCGTCGACCTGCGCATCGTCGACGCGCAGTTTCGCGACGTGCCGCACGACGGCCGCTCGGCGGGCGAGGTCGTCGTGCGGATGCCGTGGGCGACGCAAGGCTATCTCGGCGATGCGCCGGCGTCGGCGGCGCTGTGGGCCGGCGGCTATCTGCATACGAACGACATCGGCGTGATCGATCCCGACGGCCGGCTGCAGATCACCGACCGGATCAAGGACGTGATCAAGACGGGCGGCGAATGGGTTTCGTCGCTCGAACTCGAGGACATCCTGTCGCGCCATCCGGCCGTGCGGGAGTCGGCCGTGATCGGCGTGAAGGATGCGCGCTGGGGCGAGCGTCCGCTCGCGCTGGTCGTGCTGGCCGAGGAGCACGTCGGCCGCGTCGAGCCGGAGGAATTGAAAGCGCATGTGAAGCAGGTCGCCGACCGCGGGCTGATCTCGCGCTATGCGGTGCCGGAACGGTTGGTGATCGTCGACGCGATCGAGAAGACCAGCGTCGGGAAGATCAACAAGCGCGCGTTGCGCGAGCGCTACCAGCCCGACTGAGCGGCGCTTCGACCGCCTGCGACGCCGGTCGGTCGGGATAAGACATCTTCTCCGCCAGACGTCACCCCCCGAATGGGGGGCTGAACATCGCGCGCCGGTTCGACAACAATGCGGGTCCTTTGTCGTCGACCGGTACGCGCGGCATGCGCCTCCGCCTCCGCCGGTACGGACATCACCTAGTTTTGAGGGCCGGCGCGGAATCGCTATGCTGTTTTCGACGCGCGGCGAGACCCGGCCGGCCCTCCGGTCGGGTCGCCGGCTTCGCCTGCCATGCCGGCGGACACGCAATCAGCGCGAGGAGAACAGGAACAGCATGGCGCCGACGGACAGCAGACAACCGGCCCGCGCGCCGGACACCGATGCGATCGAAGTGCTGGTGCGCACCAAGCTGGCGCCGGCGTCGACCCGCGGAATCGTGGCGCGCATCGCGCGGCTCGGCCGGCTCAGGCGCGGCCTCGACCGCCGGCTGACGCTCGTGTGCGCGCCGGCCGGATATGGCAAGACCACGCTGCTGGCGGAATGGCGCCATGCGCTGGTGGCGTCGGGCGTGAAAGTCGCGTGGGTGAGTCTCGATCAGGACGACGACAACCCGTCGATCTTCGCGTCCTACGTGGTCGCCGCGATCGTCGACGCCACCGGCGGAGTCGGCGCCCGCGCGCAGCAGTTGCTGCGCGATCGCGCGCTGATTCCGCTGAAGACCGTATTCGACGAACTGCTCAACGAACTGGACAGCGCGGGCGTCGACCTGTTCCTGATGCTCGACGACTTCGATCGCCTCGCGTCGCCGATCATTCACGACGCGATGTTCGACCTGCTGCGCTATGCGCCGTCGAACCTGCACGTCGTGCTGGCGTGCCGCTCGGTACCCGCGTTGCCGCTCAGCTATTTCGAATCGCGCGACGAACTCGTGCGGGTGGACGAGAACGACCTGCGCTTCGACGACGCGGAGACGCGCGCGTTCTTCGAGCGGGTGGCCGGCAAGCCGCTCAAAGCGGAAAACGTCGAGCGTCTGCGCGCGGCGACGGAAGGCTGGGTGTCGGGCCTGCAACTGGCGGCGCTGGCGCTGCACGACGACAGCGACGCGGTACGCGTCGCCGAACAGGTCAGCCACGCACGCGCCGGCATCGCCACCTACCTGAACGAGAACGTGATGACGCGGGTGCCGGACGCGATCCGCCACTTCCTGCTGCATACGGCCGTGCTCGACCGGATGACGCCGGCGCTGTGCGATGCGCTGACCGGCCGCGACGACGCGCTCGACTGCCTCGAATGGCTGGGCGCGCACAATCTGTTCATCCGGTCGATCGACGGCGACCGTCGGCGCTACCGCTATCACGCGCTGTTCCTGCAATACCTGCGTGAGGAGCTGGCGCTGCGCGAGCCCGGCGCGGTGGCCACGCTGCATCGCCGCGCGAGCGCCTGGTACGCGGCCGAGCGGCATTGGCCGGACGCCGTCAGGCACGCGCTCGCGGCGGGCGATTTCGATGCGGCGGCCGGCTGGGTCGAGGCATGCGCGATGAAGCTCATCGCGTCGAGCGACGTGCGTACCGTGCTCGACTGGGTGTCGCGCCTGCCCGCGCCGGCGCTGACGGGCCGCCTGCGGTTGAGGATCGCGCATACGTGGGCGCTCGCGCTGTCGATGCAGATGGTCGAGGCGCGCCGCGCGCTGGAAGCGCTGGAAGCCGACATCGAGGCCGGGCGGCTCGATACCGACGCCGTCACGGCGACCGAACTGCTGGCCGTGCGCTCGCTGATCGCCGGGCTGTCGGATCGCAGCATCGAATCGCTGCAGCTTGGCGAGCGCGTGCTCGCGGCCGCCCCGCCGGCCGGTTCGTGGGTCGAGCAGATCGGGCAGACGACGCTGATCTTCGGGCTCGGCTATGCGGGTCGCCTCGGCGACGTGCGGGATCTCGGCGCGCGCGCGGAACACGCGGCGTCGGGGCACGAGCCGCTTTACGCGAACGTGTACCGACGGAACATGTCGGGCCTGGCCGAGTTCGTCGCGGGGCGGCTGCACGACGCGTCGAAGACGTTCGAGACGGCGTTGCGTGCCGCGGAGCGATCGGCGGGGCGACTGTCGGCGGCGACGGCGCTGTCGGCCGGCTACCTGTCGGCGATCTACTACGAATGGAACGACTGGGCGAAGGTGCGCGACGCGCAGGCCGACCGTTTCGACATCGCGATGCAGGCCTGTTCGCTCGGGCCGCTGCTGAGGTTCATGCAGACCGCCGCACTGCTGCAATTCCAGTCGGGAAACGACGCGCGCGCGCACGACATGCTCGACGAAGCCGATCGCGTCGCGTGCAGCCGGCAATGGCTGCGGCTGCGCGTCGGGTGCATGGCGACCGGTATCCGGCTGCATCTCGCCGCCGGCAAGCCGACGCAGGCCCATCGCGTGGGGCGCGCGCTCGCGTCGCTGGTATCGCCCGTGCCGCCGGACGAAGCGTCGAGCCACGTCGAGACGTGGCAGATGGCGCAATCCGCGCAGGCAAGGCTGCTGCTCGCCGATGCGCGGGCGAACGAAGCCGCGCAGTGCATGGCGATCGTGCACGCGGTGCTGGCCGCGCGCGGGTTCGACTGGTTCGCGGCGCAGGCCGCCGTGTTGCATGCGATCGCGCTCGACCAGGCGGGCGACGACAGCGCGGCGCTCGCGGCGTTCGCGCGTGCGCTCGAATACGGCCAGGGCAACGGACTCGTCCGCACCTTCGTCGACGAAGGGGCCGCGGCCGAGCGCCTGCTGGCGCGCGTACAAAAGCGCGCCGACCGCTTTCCGGCAGTCGGCGCATGGTATCTGCGCGATCTGGCCCGTGCGTTCGACGCGCAGCGGGCATCGAACGCCACGCCGGCCACGCGGCAGGGTGGGCCGGGCAACCTCAGCGCGCGGGAAGTCGAGATCCTCGACTACGTCGCGCGTGGCCTGTCGAACAAGGAAATCGCCCGCGCGCTGCGTGTCGCGCCGGAGACGATCAAGTGGCACCTGAAGAACATCTTCGAGAAGCTCAACGTGACGTCGCGCATCCAGGCGGTGCGTAGCGGGCTGTCGCTCGATCCGTCGCGAGTGCGGCGCGACGACGAATGACCGGCTGGGACGGCGCCGACCCGCGTCAGTGGTGTGCGGCGAACGCGGCCACGATCTCGTCGATCGCCGCGCGGATGCGCGCGGTGTGGCGCAGGTCGCGGTGCGTGACGAGCCAGACCTCGTACGGCGACTGCCGCACGCGGTCCGGCCAGATGCGCGTGAGCCCGTCGCGCTCACCCATGTGAACGGGAATCTCGCCGACGCCGAGGCCCGCCCGCAGCGCCGCACGCATCATCAGGTTCGAGTTCGTGCGCGTGACGATGCGCCCGCCGTCGATCGGTTCGCCGGCGAGGGTCGGCTCGCGGCTGGCGTCGATGTACGGCTGGTAGACGACGAGGTCGTGGCCCGCGAACGCGCGGCCGCGCTCGGGCTCGCGGTGCCGATGCAGATAATCGGGCGACGCGAACAGGCCCATGTCCCAGCATGCCAGCCGGCGCGCGACCAGATCGGGGTTCTCGGGCCGCACGGTGCGGATCGCGATATCGGCTTCGCGTTTCGCGAGATTCAGGATGTGGGTCGACGTGTTCAGCGCGACGGAGACGTCGGGATGCTTCGCGTGCAGCCGCGCGATCGACGGCATCACGAACTCGATCGCGAGCGCGTCGGTCGTCGTGATCTTCACCTCGCCGGCGAGCCGCCGGTCGACGCCCTGCGTCAGTCGCACCAGCTCGTGCGCGTGCTGCTCCATCGCCTCGGCCGCGCGTAGCGCCAGTTCGCCGACCGGCGTGGGCAGATAGCCTTTCGACGAACGCAGGAACAGCGTCGCGCCGAGCATGTGCTCGAGCGTCGCGAGCCGCCGCCCGACCGTCGCCTGATCGACGCCGAGCGTCTGCGCCGCGCGGCGCAGCGTGCGCTCGCGATGGATCGCCAGAAAGACGCGCGCGTCGTCCCAGTTCATCGTGTGTCCCGACTGATGCATTTTTGCATTCCCCGACCGGTAATTCGCTGCGTGCCCGCACGCGGCATCGCCCATAGACTGGCTTCACATACATGGCGATGCCGCGATTCGGGGATGGCCCGCGAATCGGCCGCGCATCGACGAACGTTGAGGATCATATCGTGATGGATGACGCGAACCCCCTTCCCACCCACATGACCGCGATCGAAATCGTGCGGCCCGGCGGCCCCGACGTGCTCGTACCGGCGACGCGCGCCGTACCGGTGCCGGGCGCCGGCGACGTGCTGATCCGGATTCACGCGGCCGGCGTCAATGGACCGGACGTGTTCCAGCGCAAGGGGCTGTACGATCCGCCGCCCGGCGCGTCCGACATTCCCGGCCTCGAAATTGCCGGCGAAGTCGTCGCGGTGGGGCGCGACGTCACGCGGTTCGCCGTCGGCGATCGCGTCTGCGCGCTGATTCCCGGCGGCGGCTACGCGGAATACGCGGTCGCGAACGAGAGCAACACGCTCGCGATTCCCGATGGCCTCGGCATGGCCGAGGCGGCGGCGCTGCCGGAAACCTTCATGACCGTCTGGCTCAATCTGTTCCAGCGCGGCCGGTTTTCGGCCGGCGAAAGCGTGCTGATCCACGGCGGCGCGTCGGGGATCGGCACGACGGCGACGATGCTGGCGAAGGCGTTCGGCGCGTCGACGATCATCACGACCGTCGGGTCGGATGTGCAGCGCGACGCGAGCATGCGGCTCGGCGCGGATCTCGCGATCGACTATCGCAGCGAGGATTTCGTCGACGCGGTCGCGCGCTTCACGGGCGGCAAGGGCGTCGACGTGATCGTCGACATCATCGCGGGCGACTACGTCGCGCGCAATTTCGCGGCGGCCGCGATGAACGGCCGCATCGTGCAGATCGGCGTGATCAACGGGCCCGCGAAGGCGCTCGACCTGTTTCCGATGCTGACGAAGCGGCTCACGCACATCGGCTCGACGCTGCGCTCGCGCACTTACGCGGAAAAGGCGCAGATCATTCGCGAGCTCGAGGAGGCCGTGTGGCCGCTGATCCGGCAGGGCACGGTCAAGCCTCAGGTCTACCGGCTGTTCGATCTGCACGACGCGCGCGCGGCGCACGAGCTGATGGATTCGGGGCGACATATCGGCAAGATCGTGCTGGCGACGGCGGCCGCGGATGGAGCGATTCGGGCTGGCGTCGACGCAAACGCCAAGCATTCCACATGATCGGCCCACGCTTCAGCCCCCCGGTCGGGGGGCTGAAGCCGCGGCGCGGATGGCCCGACAATCGGTGACACCGAATGCGTCGCCGCGCCTGCCGGCGCGTCGCGTGGATGCAGCACCGGACTGGACGATGAGTCGAAATGGACATGCTCGAGAACATGCGGACGTTCGTGCGCGTCGTGCAGGCCGGCAGCTTCACCGCCGTCGCGAAGCAGACCGATGTGGCGACCGCACAGGTGTCGCGGGCCGTCGCGAGCCTGGAGGCGTATGCGCAGATTCGTCTGTTGAACCGGACCACACGGAAGATCGCGCTGACCGACAGCGGGCGCCGCTATTTCGAGCGCCTGCAATCGATCCTCGGCGATGTCGACCAGGCGAATGCCGAGGCGCGGAACGCGCGGGTCTGCCCGTACGGACGCCTGCGCGTGCATACGATGCCGGGGCTCGGACAGAGTCACGTGACCGCGTTGGCGGTCGCCTATCAGGCGCGCTTTCCCGAAGTCGCGATCGAGATGACCTACTCGCAGCGGATGCCCAATCTCGTCGAGGAGGGCTACGACGTATCGGTCGTCACGGCCGCGAGCTTGCCCGACTCCGCCTGCATCGCGCATCCGTGCGGCACGTCCTTCAGCGTGCTGGTCGCGTCGCCGGCATACCTCGCCCGCTACGGCGCGCCGTCCGGGCCCGCCGACCTGGCGCGCCATATCTGCCTGCGCCTCGATACGCCGGCGGAAGCGAACGACGAATGGCTGCTGCACGGCCCTGGCGGCCAGACTGCATCGCATGCGGTAACGGCCGCGCCGTTCCACGCGAATGCGCCCGAGGCGCTGTCGATCGCGCTGCGCGCGGGGCTGGGCATCGGCTCGCTCGCGATCTATTCGGCGATCGACGACCTGCGCAGCGGGCGGCTCGTGCGCGTGCTGCCGGACTACCGGTTGACGATGCTCGACGTGTACGCGATGTATGCATCGCGCCGCTTTCTGGACGCGAAGGTCCGCACCTTTGTCGATCATCTGCGCGCGGCGCTGTCGCCCGCGCTGAAAGCCGACGCGCGCGCGCTCGACGCGCTCGCGGCGCCGCACGGCCGCGAGCGTGCCCGCGCGGTGTCCGATGTCACGGCCTGACGGCCGGGCCCATCCGTCGTACCCATTCGTTCCTGTCGAGGAGAATCCGATGAAGTCCCGTTTTGCAATCGTCGTTGCAGGTTTCGTTGCGCTGGCGCCGTTGGCCGGTCACGCGCAGTCCGCCGCGTCCGCTGCGTCCGCCGAGCAGGCGCCGTCGGCCGCTGCGTCGCCGCGCGCGGCGAAGAAGGCCGAACGCGCGGCCGACCGCGCGTTCGCGAAGAAGGTTCGCCAGGCGGTCGTCAGGGCGCCCGGCGTGGGTAATGCGCAGATCACCGTGTTCGCGAAGGCGAAGACGGGCGATGTGACACTGGCCGGGCAGATCGCCGACGCGTCGCAGGATCGGGCCGCGGTGGACGCGGCTCGCCAGGTGCCGGGCGTGACATCGGTGAAGAGCAAGCTCCAGTTACGCCTGGAAGGCGGCCAGTAACGGGCAGGGTTGATGGCATCGGGTGCATGTCTTTGCGGGTCTCGTCGTGTAAAGAATCCACGTCGAAGGTCCGGGAAGGCGCGCACCCGTGTCGCCGGTGGCGCGGCGTCAGATGCGACCCAGCAGCACCAGTATCACGACAATGACGACGATCAGCCCGACGGTCCCCGATGGCCAGTAACCCCAGCTTCGGCTGTGCGGCCATGCAGGAAATGCTCCGATGAGCAGCAGAATCAGAACGATGATGAGGATCGTACCGAGCATCGCATCCCTCCAGAATTTATTCGACACGGTGTGCGCTGTCGCAATTCGCGTGCCGCGACGGCACGATGAAAACCGGCGCAAGCGCATCGTCTGGATCCGCATAATTCATGCGATGAATACTGATGGATTCAGAAAATAAATTTCAAAAATGTGCACGCGGTCGCTATGCTGGGCCTTCGGTTTTTCCTCGGGCGAGCGCAATGGCTGAACTCTTTCTGGTACGGCACGGGCAGGCGTCGTTCGGTACCGACGACTACGACCGGCTGTCCGGCGCCGGCGACCGGCAAGGCGTGTGGCTGGGCGAATACTTCGCACGGCAGGGCCTGACGTTCGACCGCGTGATCTGCGGCACGATGAACCGCCATGCGCAGACGGTCGCCGCGATCCTGCGCGGGATGGGCCGCGAAGGCGTCGCCGTCGATCGCCATCCGGGCCTGAACGAATACGATTTCCACGGATTGTTCGCGGCAGCCGCCAGCGACTACCCGGAGATCGCGCGCCTCGCGGCCGGGTCGATGAAGGATCATTTCCGCGCGCTCCGTCAGGTGCTGCAGCTGTGGGCCGAGGACAAGCTCGGCGATGCGGCCCCCGAAACCTGGGCCCATTTCCAGCAGCGCGTGGCCGACGCGCGCGCGGCGATCCGCGCAGGCGGCGGCCAGCGCGTACTCGCGGTGAGCTCCGGCGGCCCGATCGCGGTCACCGTGCAGCAGGTGCTCGCGGCGCCGCCGTCGAGCGCGATCGCGCTGAACCTGCAGATCCGCAACAGCAGTCTTTCGCAGTTTTTCTTCAACGCCGACGCGTTCCACCTCGCGTCGTTCAACGGCATCCCGCATCTGGAGGATCCCGAACGACACGCGCTGCGAACCTACGGCTGACCCACGAACGATCGCGACGATGACGAACCCTTCCCAGCAACTCGACGTAGCCCGCCTCACGCGCTATCTGGAAACGCACGTCCCGGGCTTCGAAGGCCCGGTCGACACGGAGAAGTTTGCCGGCGGCCAGTCGAATCCGACTTTCCTGCTGAATGCGAAGAGCGGCCGCTACGTGCTGCGCCGCCAGCCGCCGGGCGAGCTGCTGAAATCCGCGCACGCGGTCGACCGCGAATTCCGCGTGCTCGCCGCGCTGTCGGGCACCGCGGTGCCGGTCGCGCACCCGTATCACCTGTGCGAGGACCGCGACGTGATCGGCAGCCTGTTCTACGTGATGAGCTTCGAGGATGGCCGGATCTTCTGGGATCCCGCGCTGCCGGAACTGCCGAAGGCCGATCGCGCTGCTTGCTACGACGCGCTGCTGCAAACGATGGCCGCGCTGCACGATGTCGATGTCGACGCGGTGGGCCTCGCCGACTACGGCCGCCCGGGCAACTACTTCGAGCGGCAGATCGGCGTGTGGACGAAGCAGTATCGCGCGGCCGAAACCGGACGCCTCGACGCGATGGAGACGCTGATCGACTGGCTGCCGAAGGCGTGCCCCGAGGACACGGGCCGGCCCGCGCTGGTGCATGGCGATTTCCGGATCGACAACCTGATGTTCGCGCGCGACGGCTATCGCGTGCAGGCCGTGCTCGACTGGGAACTGTCGACGCTCGGCAACCCGCTCGCCGATCTCGCGTATTTCTGCATGTGCCTGCGGCTGCCGTCGGGCGGGCAGGTGCGCGGGCTCGCGGGCCAGGATCGTGCCGCACTCGGTATTCCGGACGAAGCGGCGATCGTCGCGCGCTACTGCGAATTGCGCGGGATCGCGCCGATCCGCGACTGGCACTTTTACCTCGCATTCAGTTTCTTCCGGCTCGCGGCGATCGCGCAGGGCGTGAAGGCGCGCGCGCTGCAGGGCAACGCATCGAGCGAGCAGGCGCTGCGCGTCGGCGAAATGGCCGGCCGGCTGGCCGAACTGGCCGTCGGCGTGATCGACGCGCATCGCTGACCTCGCCGCGAATTGCCACGAATCGCCACGGCCATCACGTGGCGGCACGACCACACAATCCATGGAGGAGCACAGCAACATGGCAACGAACCTGTTCGACCTGACGGGCAAGATCGCATTGGTGACGGGCGCGAGCCGCGGCATCGGCGAAGAGATCGCGAAACTGCTCGCCGAGCAGGGTGCGCACGTGATCGTGTCGAGCCGCAAGCTCGACGACTGCCAGGCGGTTGCGGACGCAATCGTCGCGGCGGGCGGCCGCGCCGAGGCGCTGGCGTGCCACGTCGGGCGGCTGGAGGACATCGCCGCGACGTTCGAGCACATCCGCGGCAAGCACGGCCGCCTCGACATCCTCGTGAACAACGCGGCCGCGAACCCGTATTTCGGGCACATCCTCGATACCGATCTCGCCGCGTACGACAAGACCGTCGACGTGAACATCCGCGGCTACTTCTTCATGTCGGTCGAGGCCGGCAAGCTGATGAAGACGCACGGCGGCGGCGCGATCGTCAACACGGCGTCGGTGAATGCGCTGCAACCGGGCGACCGGCAGGGCATCTATTCGATCACGAAGGCGGCCGTCGTCAACATGACGAAGGCGTTCGCGAAGGAATGCGGGCCGTTCGGCATCCGCGTGAACGCGCTGCTGCCGGGCCTCACGAAGACGAAGTTCGCAGGCGCGCTGTTCGCCGACAAGGACATCTACGAAGCGTGGATGACGAAGATCCCGCTGCGCCGTCACGCGGAGCCGCGCGAAATGGCCGGCACCGTGCTGTATCTCGTGTCGGACGCGGCGAGCTACACGAACGGCGAATGCATCGTCGTCGACGGCGGCCTGACGATCTGAGCGCGCGATGAAACTCGACAGCTACGCCGGCCAGGTCGTGATGATCACCGGCGCCGAGAGCGGCTTCGGCGCGCTGCTCGCGAGCGAGCTCGCCGCGATGGGCGCGCGGCTCGCGCTCGGCGACCTGAACGGCGACGCGCTCGAACGCGTGGCCGCGCCGCTGCGCGCGGCCGGCGCCGACGTCGTCGCGCAGCACTGCGACGTGCGCGTCGAAACGGACGTCGCCACGCTGGTGCAGGAAGCCGTCGCGCGCTTCGGGCGGCTCGACGTCGGCATCAACAACGCGGGCATCGCGCCGCCGATGAAGGCGCTGATCGACACCGACGAAGCCGATCTCGACCTGAGCTTCGCTGTGAATGCGAAGGGCGTGTTCTTCGGGATGAAGCACCAGATCCGCCAGATGCTCGCGCAGCGCGAAGGCGTGATCCTGAACGTCGCGTCGATGGCCGGGCTCGGCGGCGCGCCGAAGCTGGCCGCGTATGCGGCGTCGAAACATGCGGTGGTCGGGCTCACGAAGACGGCCGCGCTCGAATACGCGCGCCACGGCATCCGCGTGAATGCGGTGTGCCCGTTCTACAGCACGACGCCGATGGTCACCGACAGCGAGATCGGCGAGCGCCAGGATTTTCTGGCGCAGGGCTCGCCGATGAAGCGGCTCGGCCGCCCCGCCGAAATCGTCGCGACGATGCTGATGCTGTGCGCGAAGGACAACACTTATCTGACCGGGCAGGCCGTCGCCGTCGACGGCGGCGTCTCGGCCTTCTGAACCGAACGAACGGAAACACGAAAATCTCGAGGAGTCGATCATGGACTTTGGCTACACCCCGAAAGTGGAAGCACTGCGCGAACGCGTGAGCGCATTCATGGATGCGCTCATCGTGCCGCGCATCCGCCAGTGGAACGAAGAGGTGCACGCGGGCAAGTATCCGGTGTCGTTCATGGAGGAACTGAAGGAGCGCGCGAAAGCGGAGGGGCTGTGGAACCTGTTCCTGCCGCACCTGAAGGACGACGAGCCGGGCACGGGGCTGACGAACCTCGAATACGCGCCGCTCGCCGAAATCATGGGGCGCGTGAGCTGGGCGTCGGAAGTGTTCAACTGCAACGCGCCGGATACCGGCAACATGGAACTGCTGCACATGTTCGCGACGCCCGAGCAGCGCGAGCAGTGGCTGCTGCCGCTGCTGCGCGGCGAAATCCGCTCGGCGTTCGCGATGACGGAGCCCGACGTCGCGTCGTCGGATGCGACCAACATCACGACGCGCATCGAGCGCGCGGGCGACGAGTACGTGATCAACGGCCGCAAGTGGTTCATCACGAACGCCGCGCATCCGAACTGCAAGATCTTCATCGTGATGGGCAAGACCGATCCCGAGGCCGAATCGCACCAGCAGCAGAGCATGATCCTCGTGCCGCGCGACACACCGGGCGTGACGGTCGTGCGCAACATCACGGTGGTCAATCACTACGCGCCGGAAGGGCACTGCGAGATCACGTTCGACAACGTGCGCGTGCCGGCGCGCAACCTGCTCGGCGAGGAAGGCAGCGGCTTCGCGCTCGCGCAGGCGCGCCTCGGGCCGGGCCGCATCCACCACTGCATGCGGTCGATCGGCGCGGCCGAGCTGGCGCTGGAGCTGATGGTCGACCGCGCGCAGTCGCGCGTCGCGTTCGGCAAGCCGCTGAACCGGCACGGCACCGTCGGCGAATGGATCGCGCGCTCGCGCATCGAGATCGACCAGGCGCGCCTGCTGGTGCTGAAGGCCGCGTGGATGATCGACAAGGTCGGCGCGAAGGCCGCGCGCAAGGAGATCTCGATGATCAAGGCGCTCGTGCCGACCGTCTATACGGATGTGTGCGATCGCGCGATGCAGGTATTCGGCGCGGCCGGGCTGAGTCCCGATACGCCGCTGGCCGACCTGTGGACCTGGGGCCGCGCGCTGCGCTTCGCCGACGGCCCGGACGAGGTGCACCTGCAGGCGATCGCGCGGATGGAGATCAAGGACGGCGAACCCGGTTCGACCTCGCCGTACCTGACGCCGCCGCCGCGCGGCTGAGCGGGGCGCCGCGCGGGAGAGCGACGTGGGCGAACGGGAGGCGCACGCCGTATTAAGATGCCGGCAAGGAGATCCGGCGATGCGCCTTTCGAAGATTGATCTGAACCTGTTCGTCGTATTCGAGGCGATCTACAACAAGCGCAACCTGACGCGCGCGGCCGAGGTGCTGAACCTCACGCAGCCGGCCGTCAGCAACGCGCTGGCGCGGCTGCGCAAGACGCTGAACGATCCGCTGTTCGTCAGCACGCCGGCCGGGATGATGCCGACGCCGATGGCCGAGAACATCGTCGGCCGCGTGCGTGAGGCGCTGCAATTGCTCGATTCGAGCGCGCACGAAGGCGACGTGTTCGATCCGGCTTCGTCCGAGCGCGTATTCCGGCTGAGCATGAGCGACCTGACCGAGGCGCTGCTGCTGCCGGCGCTCGGCGAACTGCTGCAGACGCATGCGCCCGGCATGCACGTGCGCAGCTACACGATGGACCGCCGCGAGGTCGCGACCGCGCTCGCGAACGGCTCGGTCGACATCGCGATCGACGCGCCGCTGATCGGCGATCCGCATCTGCACCAGGCGCTGCTCGTGCAGGACCGCTACGCGTGCATGATCCGCGACGATCATCCGTTCAAGGGCGACACGCTGACCATGGACGACTACCTGTCGATGGGCCACATCCACGTATCGAGCCGCCGCAAGGGCAGCGGGCACGTCGACGCGGAACTGACGCGGCTCGGGCTGCGCCGCAACATCCAGATGCGCGTGCAGCACTACATGGTCGCGCCGCTGATCGCGATGCGCGGCGATCTCGCGCTGACCGCGCCGCTGCGGCTGCTGCAGCGCTATCCGGCGCGCATCCTCGAACTGCCGTTCGAGATGCCGGGGCTCGATTACTTCTGCTACTGGCATCGCAGCGCCGACCAGGATCAGGGCAGCCGGTGGCTGCGCGAGCAGTTGATGGCGTTGATGGGCGGGGTGGGGGAGGGGCGGTGACGTGAGCGCGCCCGCTCAATACGAATCGTCGTCGAAGCGAGACGACGCCGGCCGGCGCTTCATGTCTTTCAGCCAGCGCCCGACCTGATCCGGGTCCTCGAACTCGCGCAGCGCGACGCTCAGGTCCTGGTTGCTCCGCTGCGTGCCGGCGATGTCGCGCGCCAGCATGCGCAGCACGGTATCGGGCGCGACCTTGGTGGACGACGCGATCCCGTACGTGCGCCGGAAGTCGTTCTCGACGTGCACGATCTCCTGATCGAGTTCGCGCAACTGTTCCTCCAGGATGCCGTTGTAGCGCGTGAGTCGCGCTTCGCCGAGGCCGTCGATCGCACGCCGGTCGATCTGCTCGATCTCCAGCTGGAGTTCGAGCAGGTGCAGCAGGTTGCCCTTCTCGTAGGCGCGGTTGACCCGCTGCATCAGCACGGTCTTGCGCTGCTGTTCCTGCGGGTCGGTTTCGCGATCGGGATGCAGCGCGCTGGCGAGCTTGCGATAGATCTCGCGGATCGATTTGTTCGATTCGGCCTGCTCGGCTTCGATCCGGGCCTGGGCGGCCGATTGCTTCGTTGCTTTCTTGCGCTTCGCGCGCTGCGCCTCGCGGGCCGCGTGGGCGGCCATGTCGCGCTCGAACTGGGCGTCGAGTTCGGCCTGCATGCGCTCGGCAAGCTCGTCGGGCGAAAGGGCGTCGAGATTTTCTGGCTGTTCGGGCTCGGGTTCCTGTTCCGGCTTCGTCGGTGCAG
The DNA here is from genome assembly GCF_002223195.1 of Burkholderia sp. AU28863. Classification (NCBI taxonomy): domain Bacteria; kingdom Pseudomonadati; phylum Pseudomonadota; class Betaproteobacteria; order Burkholderiales; family Burkholderiaceae; genus Burkholderia; species Burkholderia sp. AU28863. Next base: position 520,000 of record NZ_NKFE01000006.1, read on the forward strand.
GCGCAGCCGCCGCGCCGCCGCCATCGGGGGACGCGGCATGCCGGTTGTAAATAACCTTCAGCGCCGCATCGTCGCTGACGTTCAGCACATCACCCGCCATATCGGCGATCAAGTCCGACAGCGTGCGCTGCTCGGCCTTGCTCAGGCCCTTCTGCAGGAACGCGTCGTCGAGCAGATGGATCAGCCGGATGCGCAGCGCCGTCGCTTCCTGTTCGAGTGGCAACAGCCCGTCGACGAATTTCTTCTGGAACGCCGGCATCACGGCTTCCCACGCGCCGAGCCGCTCGCGCCGCTTTTCGATCTGCTCGACGAGCGTATTGAACGTTTGCTGGGCTTTCGACAGGCTGGCTGTCTCGTGGCCGGGGGCGATGGCGACCGCGGCACCGCGACGTGCGGTCATGATGAGTGTCCTCCGGCCGCGGCGGGACGCGCGGCAGGCCGTATTTTAGCCGCATGCCCGCGGGGCGGCGCGGAATGAGGGCGCTTCCCCGCGGCGATCGGCGGCGCGTCAGCGCTTCACGGCGGGCACGGCCGACGCGCTGGAATCCGCGCCCGGGGAGCCGTTCGGCCCGTAGGCCGCTTCGGCATTCCTCTGTTCGGCGAGGCGCTTCGCGGCCAGGCGTTCCTGCGCGGCGACGATGTCGTCCGGATAGCTGTTGCGCTGCCTGAAGGAAATCGGTTGCAGGCACAACCGGGGCAAGCTGGAGTGCGGTCCGTCAGTCGCCGAACAACTGCCCCTGCCCGGAGATCACGCGTTCGAAATCGTCGCGCAGAAACGGCAGGATCGCATCGGCGACCGGCTGAAGCTGGCGGCTCAGGTAGAACGCATAGTCGATCGGCGAGCGCATCGTCTCCAGCGGCTCGGGGCCGGCCGTCGTCATCACGTAGCTGATCCAGCCGCCGCGCTGATACTGCAGCGGCCGGCCCTGCGCGTGATTGAACTCGTCGGCGATCCGCGCCGCGCGCACGTGCGGCGGCACGTTGCGCTCGTATTCGCGCAGCGGCCGGCGCACGCGCTTGCGGTAGACGAGTTGATCGTCGAATTCGCCGGCCAGCGTGCGCCGCACGTAGTCGCGAATGAAATCCTGGTACGGTTCGCGGCTGAACACGCGCCGGTACAACTCCCGCTGGAATTGCTGCGCGAGCGGCGTCCAGTCGGTGCGCACCGTTTCGAGCCCTTTGAACACGAGGTCCTCGCCGCCGTCGGCCGTCGCCGCGAGGCCGGCGTACCGCTTCTTGCTGCCTTCTTCCGCGCCGCGCACGGTCGGCATCAGGAAGCGGCGGTAATGCCGCTCGTATTGCAGCTCCAGCGCGCTGTCGAGCCCGAACCGTTCGCGCAGATGGGCTTGCCACCAGCGGTTCACGTGCTCGACGAGCGCGCGGCCCTTGGCGCCGGCGTCGTCATCGTCATGCGCGCGGCCGAGCCACACGAACGTCGAATCGGTATCGCCGTAAATCACTTCGTAACCCTGGTCTTCGATCAGTTGGCGCGTGCGGTGCATGATCTCGTGGCCGCGCATCGTGATCGACGACGCGAGGCGCGGGTCGAAGAAGCGGCAGCCCGTCGAGCCGAGCACGCCGTAAAACGAATTCATGATGATCTTCAGCGCCTGCGACAGCGGCGCGTTGCGCTGCCGTTTCGCTTCGTCGCGGCCTTCCGACACGCGGCGCACGATGTCGGGTAGGCAGTGCGCGGTGCGCGAGAAACGCGCGCCGAGAAAACCGGGCACCGACGCGTCGTCGCCGGGATGCGCGAGCCCTTCGATCAGGCCGACCGGATCGATCAGGAACGTGCGGATGATCGACGGATAGAGGCTCTTGTAGTCGAACACGAGCACCGAGTCGTACAGCCCGGGGCGCGAATCCATCACGAAGCCGCCGGGGCTGTTCTGCCCCGTCACGTCGCCGAGGTTCGGCGCGACATAGCCGAGCCGGTGCATGCGCGGCAGGTACAGGTGCGTGAACGCCGCGACCGAGCCGCCGGTGCGATCGGCCGCGAGGCCCGTGACGCTCGCGCGTTCCAGCGCGAAGGACAGCAGGTCGGCCTTGTCGAAGATGCGCGTGACGAGTTCGCAGTCCTTCAGGTTGTAGCGCGCGAGCGCGGGCTTGTCGTGATCGAAGCGGCGCTGGATCTCGTCCATTCGCTGGTACGGGTTGTCGATCGACTTGCCTTCGCCGAGCAGCGACTGCGACACGTATTCGAGGCTGAAGGACGGGAAGGTCCACGTCGCGGATTTCAGCATGTCGATGCCGTCGAGGATCAGCCGGCCGGCCGCGCCGGCGAAGAAGTGCTCGGGCTGCTGGCCGTGCGCACGCCAGTCGAGCACGCTGCCGCCGCGCCCGAGCTTCAGCGGGATGCCGTATTGCTCCGCGTGCGCATGCAGGATGCGCAGGTCGAACTGCACGAGGTTCCAGCCGATCACCGCGTCGGGGTCGTGTTCGTTGAACCAGTCGTTGAGTCGCGCCAGCATCGTGGCCCGGCTGTCGCAGTAGTCGAGGTTGAAGTCCAGCGCGCTCGCGCTGCCGCTTTCGTCGCCGTTCGGCGGGCCGAGCATGTAGACCTGGCGCTGCCCGCAGCCTTCGAGCGCGATCGAGTACAGCTCGCCGTGGACGCTGGTTTCGATGTCGAGCGACACGCAGCGCAGCACGGGGCGGTAACCGGTTGCGGGCTTCAGCTCGCCGGCCGTGAGCGTGCCGTCGCGGCCGGGCTGGCCGCGAAACTGGACGCAGGCGGTGATGAAGCGCTCCATCGCGTAGCGGTCGGGCGGCTGCACGTCGGCTTCGTAGACGTCGACGCCGGCGGCGGCGAGCCGCTTCTGGAGCCCGGACAGATGGCGGTAGCGCTTGCAATAGAGGCCGACGACCGGGCGCTGCCGGAAGTCGCGCAGTGTGAGTGGGCGCAACTCGGCTTCGCGCTCGTCGGCCAGCATCCGTTCAGCGAGCGCCTGCTGTTCGGCCGGGATGAACGCGACGGCTTCCTGCGGGCGCAACCGCACGCGGCGCGGACCGTGTTCGGTGGCCAGCCAGAACTCGATCTCGATGCCGGATGCGGTATCCCGCCAGTGGCGGGTAAGGATGAAGCCCTGCTCGAACGCCGTCAAAACGCTTGCTCGTGGTGGATGCCCAGGGGGCGGATTTTAGCGCCTGGAAGCGCTTCGCGCCGGCGGCGGGCCTATGGCATCAGGTGGCAGGAAGGCGGCGCGTGATGCGCCATCCTCTGCGGGCCGCATCGATCGGCCGCAGCAACCAGCGGCGCGCGACGATCGCGTGGCGCTTCTGCGTGACGTATTCGTCTACCGCGAGTTCGAGAGTGTCGTCGCCGACGCGGGACAGTGTTGCGGGGGCGCCGGAGCCGTCTGCAAATTCGACGACGGCGGGATGCGGCTTTGCGGCGCGAGGTGCATCGCGGTCGAGCGTCACGATGCTGCCTGGGTAGAGGTGCGAATGGCTTGTACGCAGCAGGATGGCGGTGGGCATGGAAAGCGCTCCGGAAAACGTCGGCTTGGGCAACGTGAGCCCGATTCCGGAGCCTATGGGAAGGTGAGCGTGTGCAGCGTCATGGCCGGCGGATGCTGGGATGTTCGGTGCTGAGGCCGGACCCGAACCGGCACCCGTCAAACATGCCCCTCATGCTCGATCGCCCCGCCATGCCCCGCGCGTGCCGCGACCCTCACCGGCACCCCTGACGCCCTGGCCGCCCGCTTCGCCCACATCGCCGTGAGAATCGGCACGAGAATCGCCGTCACGAGGCACGCGGTCGCGACGATCGCCGTCGCCGCCGGCACCGTCGGCTTGAACTTCGGAATCATCTCGCCGATGATCGCCGGGTTCGCGACCGCGGCGCCAGCCGTCGACGACGCGGCCAGCCCGGCCGTCCCGTTGCCGCCGCCCACGAACTTGTCGGCGAGAATCAACGGTACACCCGTCACGACGATCACCGCGAGCCCGAGCGCGATGCCCGGCAGCCCGCTCTTCGCGATCACGTTGAGATCGATGCCGTTGCCGAGCGCGAAGCCGAAGAACGGAATCAGCGGGTGGACGCAGCGCCCGAACAATTCGCGCAGTTCCACATCGAGATTGCCGAGCGTGAAGCCGATCAGGAACGGCAGCACCGCGCCGACGAAAAGCCGTGTCTCGAACACCGCGACACCGGCCGCGCCGAGAATCAGCATGCTGACGAGCGGGCCCGATTCGATCGACATCAATACGAACGCACCGGCTTCCTCCTTGGTGCCGTACTGCTGCATCACGGCCGCATAGAGGCCGCCGTTGGTCATGTCCATCGATGTGGTGATCGCTAGCAGCGACAGGCCCGCGAACAGGCCCGTGCGGATACCGTCGTCGGGGATGAATCGTGCGGCGATCACCGTCGCGAGCCACGCGACCACGATTTTCGTCGCGAGCAGCGTGCCCGATTTGCGCAGCACGACGCCCGTCGCGCGCAGGTCGATCGTCGCGCCCATGCAGAAGAACCAGACGGCGAGGATCGGCACCGTGCCCGCGATCAGGCCGTTGGTGAACGAGCCGAAGTACTTCCCGGCATTCGGTGCGAACGTGTGCACGCACGCGCCCAGCAGCATCGGGACCAGCATGAGGCCGCCCGGAATGCGGTCGATAGCCTGTTTCAGCTTCACGTCTCCTCCGTGGACGTCGATGCGTCCCGTTGTCGAATGATGTCTGCTGACTGACTATAGGACAGGATTCGGAACGGTGGCCGGTTTTTATGCGTTTCGACGGTAGTCGTAACATCCCGAAGCAGTCGGCACCGTAGCGACGAGTCGAAGTGACGACGGTCGCGCAGGATTGCGCGTGCGCCGGCCCCGAACCGGCAAACCGAAAAAACGATAAGGCGTAGAGGGCGAACGATGAAGATGAAAATGACGATGCGCATGGGCATCGCGATGCTGGCGCTCGTCGCGAGCCTGGGTGCGAACGGTGCATACGCAAACAGCGCGGTCGATTGCGGGAAGCTCGACGCAGCCACGAGCGGCCCCGACGACAACTTCCGGCCGCCGGCGTTCGGCACGGTCATCGGCGCGGGGCGCGCGTATTTCCATTCGGCGCCCGACGCGCAGTGCGTGACGAAGCGGACCTTCATCGTCCCCGGCGATTCGGTGACCGTCTACAAGTCGCACGGGCGCTGGTACAACATCATGTACGTGAACGGCAAGACCGGCGACGACTTCGAAGGATGGGTCGAGCAGGGGCGCGTGCGCCTCGGCGGTCAATACGGCGCGCAGTAGTCGCCGCCGGCGTCGCGGCTACATCGGCGCCGATGCGACATCGCGCTTCAGGTTCTCTGCGCGCAGCGGCCGCTGGTACAGGTATCCCTGCGCGTACTGGATCCCGACCGCATGCAGCGCGCGATGCTGGGCTTCCGTCTCCACGCCTTCCGCGATGATCTTCATGCCGTAGTGATGCGCGACGGCCGCGATCCCCTCGATGAGCTGCGCGCTGCCGCTGTCCAGCTGCGAGACGAACTGTCGATCGATCTTCACGTAGTCGAAAGGGAAGCGCGACAGCATGTCGAGATTGCTGTGATGCGTGCCGAAATCGTCGATCGCGAACTTCGCGCCTTTGGATCGCAGCGCCAGGAAGATCTCGGTGGTGCGCGCGTTCTTCTCGAGCAGGATGCGCTCGGTGACTTCGAGCACCAGCGTGAAGCCGGGCGGCAGCGCGCGGATCGTTTCCTCGACGACGGCCACGAACCGCGTGCGCTCGAGATCCTGCGGCGCCACGTTCACGGCGATGCGCAGCGGCGCGGACGGCGTCAGCGCGGTCAGCTCGGACACCGCCGTGCGCAGCACGAATTCGGTGACCTTCGGCAGCAGCGTGCTCGATTCCACCTGCGGGATGAACACGGCCGGGCTGATGGCCCCCCACTTCGGATGGTGCCAGCGCAGCAGCGCCTCGACGCCGACCGTCCTGCGCGTCTGCACGTCGACGATCGGCTGGTACACGACATGGAACTCGTTGCGTCTGAGCGCGTGGCGCACGGCCTTCAGCAACAGCCGCCGCGGCGCCATCGCGAGCAGGTAGGCGGCCATCACGAGGCTGTCGGCCAGCAGGACGATCGTCGCGCAGATCAGCCGGTCGTGGCGCTGGACCTGTGACGCGTAGCGCGCCGATGCGACGACCGACACCGTGAACGGCCAGCGCTGCGACGCAATCGTGCTGCCGCCCGTGGGGCCTGCGTCCGTGTCCGGCGCGAACCTCCCGTGCTGATCGAGGCGGCCCGACCCCGCGATCGACAGCGTCGCCGTTTCCGCCCCGTTGGCGGTGCCGAGGGCGAGCGCGTCGGCCACGTAGTCGCCTTCGATCAGGTACAGGACGCCCGCGCCGCGCGCAGTGGCGCGGAACGCGTACAGCACCGGAATGCCGTGCTGGAACGCCGTCTGGCGCAGCAGCGTGACGGTCATCGATCCCGGTTCGGGCTCGCGCGCATACTTGATGAGCGGCACGTCGATCGAACCGAGCGCCGACGAGCACATGACGCGGCCGTCGTTCACCAGCGCGACCGCACGCAGATAGCGCAGGCGAGTGCTCACTTCGGCCAGCGTCCGGAACACCGTCGCGCACGGCTTCCCGACGAGCGCGGTCAGCTCGTCCGCGTGTCGGAGGCGCACGCCGTCCAGGATGCGGTCCACGGAAGCCACGATGTCGTTGGCCACGGCGCGCTCATGCGCGGTGACGGTATCGCGTGCGTAGCGGTCGGCCAGCACGATCGCGAACGCGGGCACGAGCACGCAAATGATCACGGCGGCGAAAAGGACGACGCGCGGCCACGCGCCGCCGCGGTGGAAAAGATGTGTCGAGCCGGGCGGGAGCGCCCGCAATCCCGCGGTTGCCTTTGGTGTTGTACGCATGGCGTGGCAAGTCGAACCAGTCGGTGCGCCGACGGCGTGCATGCCGCATGCCTGATTCGGACCATGCGGCTTGCGCGCCGGTTTCGGGACGCCGGCCGAGTCGACCGTCGCGACGGCATCCGCTCGGCCAGTCGCGATCAGCCATTCATCTGGCAGCATTCCTCAATAACATGCGTGCATTCGGCATGTATATCGACGCAACGTACCGAAAAAAGCCCCGGCCGCACGGTGCGTGCAGCCGGGACAAAGACACCGTCTCTTGGCACGAGGATGGTGCGCGGCAAGTATAAGATGTGGCGCGCCATTACGTAATATTGTTGTCTAAAAATTGATGCCGTTTCGGGATTGCGTATCGAAAGGAAACATTTCAATAGGGCGCCGTGGTCGGCAGTTTGCCGCCATCGCGTCAAACCGGAGCGTTGCGATGGAAGAAAATGCCGCACCGACGGTCATGGTGACCGATGGCGCCGCCGCGGCGGACGGCGGGTCACTGTGGATCCGGATTTCGGTGGACGGGGAGGCCCGCGACTATTCGCTCGATCGCGCGCTCACGTCGCGCGGTACGCCGCGTTACGACAGTATCCGCGGCGCGCACGGCGTGTTGTCGGAAGGAGAACGACGGGAATTGCGGGTGCTGCTGGCGCGCATCGCCGACCCCGCGATGTGGGCCGGCATCGTCGGTACGTTCATCCAGGTGCTGACGCGCCCCGACGAGCCGTGAACGATGCAGTGCCGGCGGCGAGTCAGAAATTGTTGCGCATCTGGTGGAGCAGGCCGCTGGGCGACTGGTGCGTATCCACGGCGGTGAGGACATCGGTCAGGAACCACGGCAGGTTCAGCTGCGTATCGGAATCGCCGACGCAGACTCGGATCGGCGGCGCGCTGGACGGTGAACGGGCGCCTTGCGCGGCATCCCGCGACGGCACGCAATTTTTCGCGTAGGCCTGAGCGTGAACCGGCGCGACGCCGGAGGACGCACCGGCGAATGCCGGCGCGGACACGCCGATGGTGGCAAACAGGGTCAGGGCAGCGGCAAGGGCGGCGCGTTTCATTAAGGTTCTCCGGCGATGCTCGTTCGACCATGCGAGCCGCCGCGAGTTCGTCGGCCAAGATATGAGTCACCTGCCCGAACAGACTGCTCGGCCGCGTGCAACGCCGGCCGCCCGCGTCGGTCGCTCGCCGCACTGGTGTCGTTCCGCGCATGTATATTGTCGCCGTGCATCGATCGGCCGACGACATCGCGCGGCTTCGTTTGCACGTCACCGCGCGCGCACTGCCAACCTGCCGGAGCGCGGTGCTCGCGGTGAAGCGCCAAGCGCCATTACAAGAACCAGAGAACGTTCCGAGCCCGCCCATGAGCGATACCGAAGCCGTTTTTCAAATAACCGCGGATGATCTCGTCCACGCATACCGCCTGCATCTTTGGCGCAGGTACAACGCGAAATACCTGCTCAAGTCATTTGCGATCGTTACGATCGTGTACGTTGTCCTGCTGGTCGGCGGCCTCCGGCTGGCAAGCGGACATTTTCCTGAATGGCGCTATGTCTGGATGGCCGCGGGAATCGCGGCTGTTGTCGCGATCGGCGTGCCCGTCCTGAATCATCTGATATTGCCGCGCGCAGGCCGCAAGATTTACGATCAGCAAAGGACGCTTCATCAGGTGCACACGGTCATTTTCCAACGCGACCGGTTCATTGTCGAAACGCCGACTTCGCGCGACGACATTCACTATGCGGATCTCATTCACTGGAGCGAGGATCGTCAAATGATCCTGCTGTATCAGTCATCGGTGATGTTCCGCGTGGTACCGAAGCGCGTGCTGGACGACGGACAAGTGGCGTTCCTGCATCGAGTGCTGCTTCAGAACGGCGTGCGCAAAGTCTAGCGCGCCGTGGAGCGCATGACGAAGTCCGGACGGCCTGCGCCGTCCGGGTTGCAAAGAGCGGTTCGGGTCAGAAAGCCCCGGACATCACATCACTGATACCCGTAACACTGCTTCAACCCCGCGTAGTCGTAGAAGTGGCTGCCCGGCGCGATCTTCGCGCCGTCGCACGCGGCCTGGAAATCCGTCTCGCGCTCGTTGTACAGCATCTTCACGATGAGCCGCGACCCGTTGCGATAGACGTCCCACTGCATGTTCGCGGCCATCGGCGACACCTGGTCGCCGCGCCACGGGTTGTTCGCATACGTGTACGTCTGTGCCTGCGGCGTCGGCACGAACACATTCTTCAGGTTCATGACCGACGCGAACGGAATCACGATCTCCGCGTGCGTGAAGCGCAGCTTCGCGGCGTGCGTCAGGTCGCCGCGCGCGATCGCGTCGACTTCGCCGAAGAAATCGTCCTGCAGCACCTTCGCCATCCGGTATGTCGCCGGGTTCGCTTCCTGGATGCCGGGGCCCTTCTGGTAGTAGTCCTCGGCATCCTGCAGATACGCGAGATACTGCGCCTGCGCCGCGCCGATGTACTTCTCCATCGTGACGCCGCCGGTTTCCGCGGTCATCGCCGGCGCGACCTGCAGCAGGTTGTACAGCACGTTCACCGCATCGACGGCGGTTGCGATCTTCGTCTTGCCGTCGCCCTTCAGCGTGTTGGTGAACTTGCCATCCGTCGACGTGAACGCATAGGTGCCGGTGTTCGCGAACGTGTAGCTGTCGGAGCCGAGCTTCGCGATGAAGGCCGGCGACACGAGCGCGGACAGCACCGTTTGCGCGACGTCGGCCGCCTGCGGCGCGGCCTTGATCGCCTTCAGCTTCGCGGCCACCGTCGCGTCGTTTGCATAGGCCTGGTACGTCTGGCTCGCCTGATAGGTCGCGTAGTACGGATCGCTGGTGTCGGTCACGAGATCGGTGGCCGGCTTCAGCGAATGGAAATACAGCAGGAAACGGTTGGTGCCGGCCGGCTGCGCGACCGGTGCGCTCGCAGGATAGCCGGCTGGCGCGGCCGGCAGCGTGATGGCCGACGCCAGTGCCGGCTGCGCGGCAACCAGTGCCGCCGAGAAATACGTCGAACTGTCGACCGCGCGATCCTGGCCGGAGTTGACGACGACTACCTGCCGGTTGCCCGTCGCGAACAGCGCGGGTAACCGCTGCGCGAGACGCGCGGCGAGTTGCTGATGCTCGCGGATGCCGGTTTGCGTGAGGTTGCCGTACCCGGGTGTCGAGATGCCTTGTACGCCATAGCCGAGCAGCGCATTGGCCTTCATCATCGCGTACGTGTCGGCCTTGAGCTGCACGCCGAGCGGCGTCAGCGCGCCGTCGGCCTCGGCCTTGACCAGCATCGCGTAGATCGCGCCGTCGTATTTGAAGCCCGACAGCCCGCGCGAGCCGTGACGGGCGACGAGTTCGGTATAGACGGGCGCATAGCCGGCCGGCGGTGCTTCGTACGTCGCGGCGTCCTGCTGCGGGCGGTACGGCGTCTTCGTCTGGTAGTAGGTCGCGGGTGCCGGGGGCGGCGTGGGTTGCGGCTGCGGTGCGGGCGCCGTGCCGTTGTTGTCGGCCGACGCGGCGGGCGGTGTCGAATCTTCACCGCCGCAAGCGGCGAGCAACAGGCAGGCAATCGCGAGGGCGGCGGCGGTGCGGGTCGGGCGTGTCATCGTGGCGGGCAACGGACGGGACGAAGCGCATGTGCGTCGTCCCGTCTTCGGGGGAAGGTAGTCGAGCCCCGAAGTGTTGCAAGCGACTTTGACAGCAGAATGTCAGGATGCGGTCGGGCAATCCTCGGATCGCCGCCGGATCGACGTGGATGGCCGGCCGCGGCCGGCCCGTGTGTCGGCGTTCAGTGCAGACCGGCCGACGCGATCGAGCGCACCGTATCGGTGATGTTCACGCAGCGCGACAGCCCGAAATGCTCGGCTTCACGGCGTTCCGGTTCGCTGCTCGCGATCCCGACCGCGCGCTCGCGCGGCACGCCGAGCGCTTGCAGCGCGACATCGAACGGATGCTGATTCGATCCGGAGTCCTGTTGATTCGTATCCGTGACGACGACCGAGAAACGGTCGAGGTTCGCGCGGCCGAACTGGCCTTCGAACATGTCGTTGAGCCGCGCGGCCGGCAGCGTCGTGACGAGGCCGAGCCGATAGCCCTCTTCCGATGCGCGGTCGAGCCACTGGATGATTGCATCGCGCTGATGGCGCGATTCGCGCGAATCCGGGGTTGCTTCGATTTGCGCGAATGCTGCGTCGAGACGGGTGACGATGGCTTCGATGACCACGGTGATTCCTTTTCAGAAACGTGATGATCCGTTCGCCGACGGGAATGCCACACACCTTAGCGTCGATCCGGAAAACGCGACCAATTAATATTTTTAGCCGACTCATACGATCCGACTAATGAATGAGGTGGCAAGCCAGAGCGGGCGCGGGTTGCGTGTCGCGCGGCATGCCCCGCATGAATGGCGTCATGTAGACGATGTTCTACGTGATGCACCAGCGTGGCGCGCATCGTGAATGCATCGCGCATATGCATATAAAAAAACGGCGTATCGAGCGATGCCCGCCCGATATGCCGCGTTGCGATGCCGTGCGCGAACCGATGCAATCAATGCAGCTTGATCGACGGCTGGTTACGGCTTTGCAGCCAGTGGCTCAGCGACTGGAACAGCGCGCGCTTCATGCCGACCACGCTGAACAGATGCTTGCGATACAGGAACTTGTACAGCCCGATCGCAGCGAGCCCGTCGACGATCAGCGAGCGCGAGCGTACGCCGATGTCCGCCTGATACGCGGCGCCCGCCTGCCCGAGCGACACGACGGTGCCTGCGTCGTGGAACGTGAAGCCGGCCACCGGCTTGCCGGCGATGCGGCGCGCCAATGCGTTGACCAGATACACGGCCTGCTGGTGCGCGACTTGCGCACGCGGCGGCAGGCACCCGCTTGCACCGGTCGACGGGCACGCGGCGCAGTCGCCGAACGCATACACGTGCGGATCGTCGGGCGTCTGCAGCGTGTCGGTCACGATCACCTGATTCGACCGGTTGAGCGCGATGTCGCCGATGTTTCGCAGCATCGCGGGGCCCGCGACGCCGGCTGCCCAGATCGTGATGTCGCTCGCGAGCCGTTCGCCGGTCGCGGTCGTCACGGCGTCCGCGCCGACTTCCGCCACGCGCGTATCGGTCAGCACGTCGACGTTCAGCGTGCGCAACTGCGCGTGCATCTTGCCGGCCAGCCGTTCGTCGAGCGCCGGCAGGATGCGCGGGCCACCTTCGATCAGCCGGATGTGCACGTCGCGCGCGGACACCAGCGCCTTGAAGCGATACGTCGTCAGTTGCTGGATCGCGTGCCGCAATGCGGCGGCCAGTTCGACGCCCGTCGCGCCCGCGCCGATCACGTTGATGCAGATGGGCGCCGCGCGCCGTGCGGGCTGCTGCTCGGCGACGTGATTTGCCTTCGTGCAGGCGGCAAGGAACTTGCGGCGGAAATCCTCGGCGTGGTCGAGGTTTTCGAGCGGCAGCGCGTGACGCTCGGCGCCCGGCACGTCAAAGAAGTTCGTCACGCTGCCGACCGCCAGCACGAGATCGTCATAGTCGAGTGCCCGCTGCGGCAGGATTTCCGTGCCGTCCGCATCGTGCACGGCCGCGATCGTTGCCGTGCGCGCCGCGCGATCGACCCGCTGCAGCGCGCCCTGCACGAAGCGGAAGCCGTGGCGCTTCGCCTGCGCTGCGTATTCGATCGTGTGGGAAGCCGGATCGCGATGGCCCGATGCGGCTTCGTGCAAGAGCGGCTTCCAGAAGTGCGTCGGATAGCGGTCGACGAGCACGACGTCGGCCTGTCCGCGGCGTCCGACCGTATCGCCGAGGCGCGTCGCGAGCTGCAGGCCGCCGGCGCCGCCGCCGACGATCACGATGCGCGGCACGCGCGGTGCGCGGTCCGTTGCAAGGGTGGGCGTGGTGTTGTCCATGTTGGGCTCCCGCTGAATGACGATTCGGATGACATTGCTCAAGAACCGACGATATAGTTTCGTACCCAGTCGAACAATTTAATGTTTATAAGCGACTCATATGTATTCACTTATAGGAAAGACCGCGACGTTCCGGCAGTTGAAGGCGCTGGACATGATCGCGCGGCTCGGCAGCGTGTCGCGCGCGGCGGAGGAGCTGAACCTGACGCAGCCGGCCGTGTCGCTGCAGGTTCGCCTGCTCGAGGAGGCCGTGGGCGCCGCGTTGTTGCAGCGGGTGGGGCGTGGCGTGCAGCTGACCGCGGCCGGCGAGATCGTGGCGCGCTACGCGCGCGAGATCCTGCACCTGTGGAGCGAGGCCGGCGACGAAGTGGCCGCGCTGACGGGCGATCTCGGCGGCACGCTGCGGATCGGCGCGATCACGACGGCCGAATACCTGATCCCGCCGCTGCTCGTCAAATTCACCGCGACGCGTCCGCACGTGAAGACGTATTTCAAGGTCGGCAACCGCGACGACATCATCCGCATGCTCGCGACGCATGAAATCGATCTCGCGGTGATGGGCAGCGCGCCGAAGGAACTGCGCACGCACGCGGTCGAGTTCGCGAAGCATCCGATGGTGTTCGTCGCGGCGCCCGGCCATCCGCTGATGCAGCGCAAGCGCGTCGCGCTGAAGGATCTCGAATCCGCGCACCTCCTCGTGCGCGAGCGTGGCGCGGGTACGCGCTCGACCGTCGAGAGCCTGTTCAAGAACGCGGGCTATCGCTTTCATGTCGGATCCGAACTGTCCAGCAACGAGGCAATCAAGCAGATGGCTGAAGCGGGCCTCGGCGTCGCCTTCCTGTCGTTGCACGCGTGTGCGCTCGAACTGCGGACCGGGCTGCTCGGGCAGTTGCCGTTTCCCGGCAATCCGATCGAGCGCGAATGGTATGTCGTCACGCTCGCCGACCGGCGGATCTCGCAGGTGACGGGGCTGTTCCGCGACTTCCTGATCAAGCTGGGCGCGCCGGTGATCGACGGCGCGACGGTGGCGTCGCACGAGCGGCGACGCAAATAGATCGAGTGTGTCGACCGGCCGGTCAGACGAGCCCGAAGTCGTCGTTGCTGTCGGGAATCGACGCGAGCAGCCGTTCGAGCCGGTACCCGCCGACGACGCGCAGGCACCACATGGCGATGGCGGTGCGGCCGTTGCGGGAGTCGGGGCCGGATGAAGGGCGGGCGGCGGACGGCGAGGGCGCGATGAACGCCGCGCGTAGCGGGCAGTATTGGGGCATGACGGGGCTCCGTAGGTGTCGGATGACGCGATCGTAGGCTTCGGGGCGCCCGCCGGCGCGCACGCAAGGATCGTCCCGAGCAGAAACGGATGATCTTTTTCTGCTTGATTCGACGGCGGCCGCGCACGGCCGGCACGCCGGCCCGAAACGCGTCACAATGCGCGTTCGGCACCTGATCTGGTGGAGACCATCAATGAGCGATCCGATTCTTGCCGCGCCGACGGACAACGGCGTCCCCGTCAGCCTGCGCTCCAGCCGCGGGCTCGGCTGGCGCGGCTTCGGCGCGTCGCTGCTGGAAATTCGCGCGGGCACGTACCGGATTCCGGCGGCCGAGCACCACCGGATCGGCGTGCATATCGGCGCACCGGTGCGCGCGGATTGCGTGTGCGACGGCGAGCGCGTGTCGCGCATCCAGGCGCACGGCGACGTCGACGTGATTCCGGCCGGCCTGCCCGGCCAGTGGACCGACAGCGCCGACTGCCGGATCCTGCACATCGCGCTCAGCGACACGTTCGTGCGGCGCACCGTCGAACAGCTCGAACTGAAGCCGTCGCACGCGCAGATCCGCCGGCGGCTGCAGGTGCGCGACCCGCGGCTGCAGCACATCGCGTGGGCAATGGCCGCCGAACTCGAAGCGGAAGACGCATCGGATCCGCTCTACGCGGAAAGCCTGTGCACGGCGCTCGTCGCACGGCTGGTCGACGGCCAGCCGGCGTTTCGCGAACGCCGGCGCACGCTGGCGCCGAAGGCCGCGGCGCGCGTGATCGACTATGTCGAGGCGAATCTCGACCGGCGCATGACGCTGGCCGAACTGGCGGCGCTCGTGTCGATCAGCGTGCCGCATTTCAAGGTGCTGTTCCGCGAAACGCTCGGGATGCCCGTGCACCAGTACGTCGTGCGGCGTCGGGTGGAGCGCGCGAAGGCGCTGCTGCTCGAAGGGCGGCTCAGCATCAGCCAGATCGCGCTGGAAGCCGGGTTTGCGCATCAGAGCCACATGGCGAACTGGATGAACCGCGTGCTTGGGGCGACGCCGACGGAGATCGCGCGGTCGGGCGCGCGGGGCGGGTTGCGGCTGGCTTATGACGGTGAGGATGGCGGGAAGCCTTCGCGTCGTTAGCGTGACGACGAAGGCGCGGGCCATGCCTGCGCTTGCATCGCGTCATCCTTTCCTGTTCGACTCATCCGTCCGTGCGCGCTTTCCCGGCCTCGCATGCCGACAATCACAACACTTTCATCCATCAGGAGCGAATCGTGTTCGTGATCTTCGGAGCATCCGGCAACGTGGGCCGGTCGACCGTGACAGCCTTGCGCGACGCAGGCCATTCCGTGCGCGCGGTGCTGCGCGACACACGCCATCGTGAACGTTTCGTGCAGCTCGGCTGCGATGTCGCGATCGCGGACCTGACGGACGCGAACGCGATCGCCGCGGCGATCGACGGCGCGCAGGCCGTGCAGATACTGTGCCCGGTGCCGACCGCCGATCCCGATCCGGCCGCGACGATGACACGGACGATCGATGCAGCGACCGCCGCGCTCGCCGCAAACCCGCCGCCGGCATTGCTTGCGTTGTCGGACTACGGCGCGGAGCTTGAAGGCAATACGGGTATCACGCGTCTGTTCCATGACTTCGAGGAACGGCTGAAGCCGATCCCCACTCGACTGACGCTGCTGCGCTCGGCCGAGCATCTGCAGAACTGGGCGCGTGTGCTGCCGGTCGCGCTCGGCACCGGCGTGCTGCCGAGCTTCCACCATCCGGTCGGCAAGGCGTTTCCGACGGTCTGGGCGCCCGATGTGGGCGTCGTCGGGGCGCGGCTGCTGCTCGATGCACCGGAAGGCGGGAGCGGGCCGCGCATCGTCAGCGTCGAAGGGCCGCGGCGGGTGAGCGTGACGGCGATCGCGGATACGTTGGGCGCGGCGGCGGGCCGCTCGATCGTCGCGCACGAGTTGCCGCGCGATACGTGGAACGCGGTGCTGTTGCGTGCCGGGCTCAGCGAACGTCATGCGCAGCTGATCGTCGATCTGTACGATGTGCATAACGCCGGGCGGATCGATGTGGAAGCCGACGTGTCGGAGCGGGTGTACGGGACGACGACGCCGGAGGAGGCGCTTGCTGTTCTAGTGCGCGCACATGCGGCGACGGCGTGACGCAGGTAACCGGCATCTGGCGTCGATTTCGATGGACCGGGATTCGCAAGTCGCGAAACCGGTCCGGACCTCGGGGAGCACTTTTAATCGTGCCCGGTACTCCGGCGTTTCAACCACATACGTCCGGGCGGCTCGAAATACGTGCCGAACCGCACGAGTCCGGCCTTCTTCAGATGGCATGTCATTTCAAAGCTCACCAGCACGCCGGGATCGTCGTTTTCGAGGATGGCGACGTCGATGGAGCGGATACGAGGCTCATATTTCAGGAGTGTCGCCTCCATCTGCTGCTTGAGCATGTGGGCTGACGCGGGCAGCGCCTTGTAAATGTTCGTCAGATCCGGCAGACCATAGTCCGGCAGATGCTTCAGCGCGCCGGCACGCGTGTTCAGGATGCGCTGCACATTCTGCTGGACGCTCATGCACTCGAGTGTTCGGTCGTCGTAGGCATCGAGCGGCTCACCGCCGATCTGGCCCAGCAGCATGTCGTGGAGAGAGGGGCGCGCCTGCATGGTCCTGGCCTCCGGTTACGCGGTCGCGCGGGTCGGCTTCGCCGCGCCCGCCGCGGCGTTGTTCCGGTCAATGAAATCGATCGTCACGCTCGCTTCGGCCGAGCTCGACAGCACGATCTTTTCCGGCGCGGTACCGGCAGCCATCCGCGCAAGCAGTTCACGCGACACGTTCGGCAGAATCCGCTGGTTGAGGAACGCATCGACGTTGCGCGCACCGGACTCGCGCGCGAGGCAAAGCTCGGCCATCGTGTCGATCAAGGATTCGTCGCACGCCAGCTCGACGCCGTGTTGCCGGCGCAGGCGGTCGGCGACCTTCGACAGCTTGAGCCGAACGATCGACGCGAGTGCGGCGGCATCGAGCGGCCGATAGACCAGCGACTGGAAGCGCGCGAGCAGCGCGGGCTGGAAGTGCGCCACAAGCTGCGGGTGGATCGCCTCGAGCAACGCCGCCTGGGAAATCTGCGGATCGTCGGCGGTCATCTCGTCAATCCGTGCGCTGCCGAGATTGGACGTCATCAGAATCACGCAATTGCGGAAGTCGATCTCGCGCCCTTCGCCGTCGCGCATCATGCCGCGGTCGAACACCTGATAGAACATGTCGAGCACGTCGCGGTGGGCTTTTTCGACTTCATCGAGCAGCACGACACCGTACGGCCGCTGCCGCACGGCTTCGGTGAGGATGCCGCCGCGGCCGTAGCCGACATAGCCTGGTGGCGAGCCTTTCAGTTGCGACACCGTGTGTGCTTCCTGATATTCCGACATGTTGATCGTCGTGAGCGCGACCTCGCCGCCGAACAGCAGGTCGGCCAGGGCCAGCGCCGTTTCGGTCTTGCCGACGCCCGATGGTCCTGCGAGCAGAAAAACGCCGAGTGGTGCATGTTCATGCTTCAGGCCCGCCTTCGCGGTGCGCAGGCTCTCCGCGAGCGCGGCGAGCGCATCGTCTTGTGCGACCACGCGCGTCGCCAATTGCTGTTCGAGGTTCAGCAGGCTCGGCAATTCGTCTTCGACGAGGTTGCCGACCGGCACACCCGTCCATTCCGCAACGACACGCGCGATGGCCGCTGCATCGACATCGACGGAGATCAGCGGGGCGTTGCCTTGCCGGTCGGCCAGTAGGCGCTTGATGTCATCGAGCTGGCCGTGGCTGGATGCCGAGCCGCCGTTGGCGATCTCCTCCCGACGCTGGTGAACGAGGCGAACCAGCTCGAGTTCGCCGACATGGCGCGCCTGCAGGCCGGTCAGGATGTTCCGCGCGTCGGTCAGCGCGTGCTCCAGCGCTACACGCCGCGGCGCAACGTCATCGATACCGGCCTGCGCGTCCGCGTCGAGCGTCGCCAGTTCGAGTTCGAGGGCAGAGACTGTGGCGCGCGCACGCTGCAGTTCCGCTGGCGGGGATTCAAGCCCGATTCGCACCCGTGCGGCAGCGGTATCGATCAGATCGACCGCCTTGTCCGGCAGCTGACGCGCCGGAATATAGCGTCGAGAGAGTTTCACTGCCGCGGTCAGCGCTTCATCCCGAATGTGCACGTTATGATATTCCGCATAGCGGTTCTTCAGGCCTCGCAACATCAGGCAGGCCGCATCGTCGTCGGGTTCGCCGACCTTGATGATCTGGAAGCGGCGCTCGAGCGCGGCGTCGCGCTCGAAGAATTCCTTGTACTCGGACCATGTCGTTGCCGCGATCGTCCGCAGTTCGCCGCGCGCGAGCGCCGGTTTGAGCAGGTTCGCGGCGTCGGCGCCGCCGGCGGCATTGCCCGCGCCGATCAATGTGTGCGCCTCATCGATGAAGAGCAGGATCGGTTCGGGTGAAGACTGAACCTCGTCGATGACGTTCTTCAGGCGTTGCTCGAATTCCCCTTTCACCCCGGCACCGGCCTGCAGCAAGCCCAAATCGAGTGTCAGGATGCGCACGTCGCGAATCACGTTCGGGACGCTTGCCTCGGCGACGCGCAGCGCGAGCCCTTCGACGAGCGCGGTTTTGCCGACGCCGGGCTCGCCGACCAGGATCGGATTGTTCTTGCGCCGACGCGCGAGCACGTCGACCATCTGCTGGATTTCGCGATCGCGGCCGAATACCGGATCGATCGCACCGCGTCGAGCCTTGTCCGTCAGATCGATCGCGAAGCGGGAAAGGGCATCACCGTCCGTGGTTCGCCGGGGCGCGAGCATTGCTGCCGCGACGGGTGCGGCCGATTCCGGCGTCTGATTGGCTACGGGGACGAACGGAGGGTCATCCGCACCGGTTTCGACATCGTTCGCGTGCGAGCGCTCGCATGAACGATGCGCAAGACGCGGCAGGACGCGCTGGATCTGCGTGCTGCTGACGGACAGCAGGGGCCACGCGTTTTGCGCACGCAGTACGTGGGGCCGATCGACGATCGCCTGCAGCAGATCGCCAGACCGGATGGTCGCGTCGTCTGTCTCGGACGCTGCGCGCACCCATGCGTCCTGCAGCACGGTCGCCAGTTGCGGAGACAATGCCGGCTTGCCCCGAAGATTACGTGGAAGATGTTCGATCGATGCGAGCAGCGCATCCCAGACGACGTCGAGGTCGATACTGTAATGCCGCAAGATCGCCGGGATGTCTCCGTCGCCGGCCTCGATCAGTTTCAGCAGCCAGTGCTCGACGGTGATCTCGTCCGCGAGACGCGTCAGGCATAAGCTCACGGCCGCTTCGAGCGCCTTCGCGCAGTGCGGATTGAGTCGGCGGAGCAGGTGGGTCGTGTCGCGCGGGGTCATGTCGATGTCCGAAGAGGGGAGGGGCGACGCGCAGTCGTTGGCCGGACTGGGTCTCGAGAACATGAAGGCCAGCCTGACCCGGCCAGGCTGGCAAAGGAACCGCGCGAGGAGCCGGCGGTTCGACCATCGATAGGGATCAGGACCGCTCGTTCCAGGTGTCCTTGTGGATAATGTTGCCGTCCTTGTACGACCAGGTGATCGTTTCGTAGCGAAGCTCCACGTTTTCGAGGTGGTTGTGCTTCTCGTAGGCCGGATTCTTGATGTCGTGCATGACCGGATTCACGGCGACGATCTTCACGTTGTCGAGCTTCGTGTTGAAGTATTCCTTCTCCTTGCCCGCGTCGTCGATCTTGTACCACTTGATCTCGACCGACTTGAGCGTCTGGCCGCTCGTCACGGCCTTGTACAGATACGGCGTCGACGCGTCGGTTTCCTTCGTCAGCGTGATGGGTTTGTGGACGCGCGTGCCTGTCAGCTTGCCGGTATTGCCGTCGGTCGGGATATGCACGCCGTGATCGAATGCGACGAGTTCGACGCTGCCTTCGCGTTCCTGAACCGTCACCGAACCCTTGATGTCGGCGCCGCCGTCGTCCTTGAGCCACATGTAGGCCGGAATTGCCATTGCCTTGCTCCTTTATATTTCACTGTACGCACTACTAAACTCGCCAGGAGCGAGCCCCTGAGCTTGAGAATCCCGAAGCGGGTTGCTTCGGGGGCTGAACCTGGATCGCTACCTTCCCGTGTCGGGTACCAGGGTAATTTCCACGCGACGGTTTCTCGCGCGTCCGTCAGGCGTGTCGTTGCTCGAGAGCGGGCGCGTCATGCCGTAGCCTTGAATCGCAAACCGGGTTGCGGAAATACCGGATGCGTCGACCAGCCAGTCGCGCACGGCTTGCGCGCGGGCGGCCGAAAGCTTCAGGTTGCTGTCCGGATTGCCCACGTTGTCGGTGTAGCCGGCGACGAGGATGCGTTTATCGGGGTGCGCTTGGATCATCTCCAGTGCGCCGACCATCGCACGGTTCGACCCGGGCTTCAGCAGCGCCTTGCCACTGTCGAACAGCGACATGCTGTCGAGCGAGACGACAGCAGGAGGAGGTGGCGGCGGCTCGTACGAGGCGATCGCGCTGTTCAGCACGGGCATCAAGTGCGCGCCCCGATACATGCCGAACGACAAGCGCAGCGGAACACCGGTGCGCGCGTAGCGATCGAGTTGATCGCGATCGGCCACGAGCGCCTGCAGTGCGTCCCGCTTTGCCGCGTCGTGCTTTGCCGGGATATTCGAATAGCGGGCGAGATCGGCGGCGATGCGATCCAGCAGCGCTTCGTTGTTCCTGGCCGCACCCCAGAATGCGATGGCAGCGGCGCAGGCGAGCACGGCGAGTGCGTGGCCCGTGGCGGCCCGGCGCGGAGACATCCAGTATCGTCGCGGCATCGCTTCGATCAGCGACTGCGGGAGCGGCCACGGCGTCGGCGAGGAGATGGCGTTGACACGCGCCACGTGCGTCCGCATTTCGACATCGCGTTCCCACAGGTTTCGGGGCGTACTCGCCGGTCCGCAGTCGATCCAGCCGGTGCCGAACAGCGCCCATGGTGCCGCCGGCTGTTGTCGGTCCGTCAGTGGGCCGACAACCACGCGTTGCGTCCAGCCGACGATTGAGGCCAGCGCGGCGGCGCGTGCCGCCGCGACGCAATCGCCGGACGCGCGCTGGACCTGGTTTTCCGCCGCGCGGACCACGGATTCGAAACGTTCGCCGACCGCCATGCGGGCGGCCGACGACACGCCGTACCACTCTGGCGTCGAGGGGTCGACGGGGCCGGTGGTGAGCCGCTGGTAGACCGCGACATAGCCCGGTAGTCGCGTACCCAGCACGCGGGCGGCATCGGCGACGGCCTGCCGTACGGCACGCAGGTTGTGGGTCAGCGTGTCGATTTCCGCATGCAGCGCAGGCGCGACCGACAGCACGACGCCGTCCGGGGCTCGCCCGTCGCGCCACTGCCTGACCGCAACGGCCAGGCGCGGCAGATCCTGAGGGCGATCGACGCGCAGCCAGATGCCGCCGTCGCCCACGTGTGCGTGCCGGACTTCTCCGGCACGGTCGAACAGCGCGGGCAGACCATCGCCGGTCACCAGCACGAGCGGCATGCGTGTGCGCAGCTTCACCGGAATGTCGGCCGTCGCTTCGCCCAGCGCGGTCAGCACATGTGCGCCCTGGCGACGCGCGCGGGCAAGCTTGCGCGTACACCAGAGCATCAGCGCGAAGGCGGCACTCCCGGCAATGGCCGAAAGTGCCCAGGCGGCGTCGGAGCCGAGCGGAAGTACCAACCAGATCACCGCGAACGCCAACACGGTTGCAAACGCGACCATGAGCCGCGACGGATAGCCGAGGCCTTCGTGCGTGCAGTCAGGTGGCCGCTTCGATTCCGCGGACCGAACAGGCGGGGTGGATCTCACGGGCGAACGGCTTTTGCCGCCACGAGATGCGCGAGCTGCCCGTCGAGCGTGGCCGACCAGACACCCCATACGATCGCGGCCGCGGCACAGGTGAGCCCCGCGATCGCCCACGGGGACAGCCGGTAGAACCAGTCGGACACACGGCGTCCCGCGCGATCTGTGATGAACGGCTGATCCAGGGCGGGCCGCAGCGTTTCCAGCCTCGCATTCAACGCCGCGATCAACGCAGTCCGCTTGGCTTCACCATCGCGCGCGTACCGGCCGACGAATCCCAACCCAAGGATGGCGGAGTAGCATTCGAGCAAAGCGACGGGCGGGGCGGGCTCGCTCATCCGGATGTCCAGGCGCTCGAATACGCGCTCACCGGCTTCATGCAGGTTGAATTGTTCCACTTGCAGCGGTTCGCGCTCCCATGCGGATCGGAATTCCCCGGGAAGGTGCCGCAGCGCGACCTCGTCGAGCAGCCCGCATTGGGCAATCAGTGCGTCGTTGCGCACGTCGTCCGAAAAGCCTCGGTGCCGCAGCGCGCTCGCAAATTGCTCGACCAGCTGCTTGCACCGAGCACGCAACGCGACCGCGTCCTGAGTCTGTCCGCCGGAGGCCAGCGTCGTCACGAGCAGTGCGGTGTCGCGCAGCAGATCGCGCATCCGGTCGCCGTGCGGGTTGCCGGCGCCCGTCGCGTTCGGCAGCAGGGCGGTGTCGCTTCGATTGGAGGTCAGGGCATTCATGAACGCAACACAGCGTAGAGTTCGAGCGACGCGTCCGGTATCGACGCGGGCAGATAGATTTGACAGGCTCGCGCGGCGAGCATCTTCGCGTGCACGGCACTGGACGCGTCCAGCGCGAAATAGTGATTGTCCAGACGCACCGGGATCGCGCCGGGCACGCGCTGGACGGCCTTGAGCGGGACGCCTAGCAAGGCCGAATTGATGATGTGTTCGACGTCGTCGGGGGCGCCGATCTTGCATAGCCGTGGAAACTGTTCGACCAGTTCGAATGCGGGCATTGGCGCGCTGACCGACAGATACCAATCGACGGAATCCGCGACGATCCGTTCGTCGAGGAACTGGCCGGTCCATGTGGTCGGCCCCTTGCGGATGAGGCCGATCGACACGACTCTTGACGGAATGATGGCGTCGAGCAGCGTGCGGATCAGCGATTCCAGTTTCGCGAATACCTCGTCGGCGTGCACATGGTCGTACACCGGAATGTCGGTGAGCTCCGCTTCGGTCGAGAACGTCATCAGCGCGCTCGTCAGTTGCGCGAGTGCCGTGTACAGATGCTCCGGAGGGCGGCTCGGATGCGTGGCGAACAGTCGCAACTGCGGCCATGCCGCGTGGATGCAATGAAGCAGCCAGAAGAGTTGCACGTCGGCCACGCCGTATTCCGCGACGTCGGTCATGCGCTCGCTACGACGCGCACCGAGCGCGAGGGTCCTGGCGTGAAGGATGTCCGTCAGACGATTGATTCGCTCGACGTGCAGCGGATGGCTGGCGAGCGTCAGGCACGGCGGCACGAAGTGTCGATCGACCTGGAACTGGCCGCCGGCGCCGCGCGTCAGTCGCGCGATCGCACAGACCGTGTCGTCGGCGTGCGACTCGAAGTCGAACACGAGCCGTACTGCATGCCGTTCGACTGCGATTTCGGCTTCGGCGGTCCCGTTCAGGTCCGTGACCTTGACGAATTCACGGTAAGCGCGCCGCGGGCGGGCGAGTGACGTCTCGTCGAAACGGCAGTTGCTGCCATTTGCATCCGGCAACGCGAGCGCTGCGAACACGACGACGCTCTGCATGTCCGCTGGCACGCCTTGCGTCAGATCGCGCGCCGGCGGCAGCGTATCGGCGACGGTCGTATCGATCGGCGTGCCGTCCGGAAAACACAGCCGCAGGCCAGCGAGTTTCAGGCGCCCTGTCGACAGCGCTTCTTCGTCGACCTCGACGGCAAGCGTTCCCCATGGCTGTGCGACAGCCGTGCAGGCGTACTGACGTAGCGCAAATTCAGCCCATCTATCCTGTTGCTGAAAATGCTGTTGGGTCAGGATGAGGCCCTCGTGCCATAGCGGCTTCGCGATTCGCATGGTCTCTCGTGTGGTTTGTTTGTTCGTTATTCGGGTCAAGGGCGTAACCTATACACGACCTCTTTTTGAACGTGCAACCAATTTTTCGAATAACCATATTGTTCGGTTTACTAATTGAAAGGTGTAAAGTGTGAACGAATTTCACAATCGGTCGGGTGGTTATTTTTGGGATATATGGTTGCGTGGACGAATGTGAGAGGCGCGGAAAACGATGGCAAGCGATCGATTGGAAACGCATGAGCCGCCATGTAACAAGGAAGTGCGGCGGAATTGCCGGTCGATTTGAGTATCGTCATTCGGCTCGACCGAAATTTATCTCGAAAATATCGGATGTCTTTTGAATTGCAAATTGTTTCAGAATGTTTGCGATTTTTTGCATTTGATCGTTGTGGTTTTTTGAACAACGCGCTTTGACTCACTCGGAATTTGCCGTGTATAAGTCCCATGCGATTTCGTCGCGCGAACGGAGACCATGCGATGAAATATCGATCGGGACACGGTGCACATTGCATCCACGCGCGACATATCGAAGAGACCATCGTGCCGAACACGCGGTGCGCCCGACCTATGCTTGACCATCACTAAATAAGGATTGCAAATGGATAGCTTCCAGAGAGAAATTCCGAAGAGTCGCGTCTCGATTACGCTGGATTTGCATACGGGCGGGGCCCAGAAGAAGGTCGAGCTGCCGTTGAAGCTGCTCGTCGCGGGCGATTTCAGCGCGGGCCGCGAACAGGCGCCGCTGGCGGAGCGCAAGAAGGTCAATATCGACAAGAACAACTTCGACGCGGTCCTGGCCGACCATGCACCGGATCTCAAGATCGCCGCGGAGAACACCCTGGCCGGCGACGGCTCCGAACTGCCGGTGAATCTCTCGTTCCGTTCGATGAAGGATTTCGAGCCCGAGCAGGTTGCTCGCCAGATTCCGGAACTGCAAGCGATGCTGGCGATGCGCAATCTGCTGCGCGACCTCAAGTCGAATCTGCTCGACAACGGCATGTTCCGGCGCGAGTTCGAGAAGATCCTGAAGGACAAGCGCCTGTCCGACAAGCTGCGCGGCGAACTGGGACAAATCGCGACGGCCACCCTGCAACAGGAAGGCCATGCGTGAGCGCGGCCGGCCCAAGACGGCCGTCACCGCCTCCCGCAACCACGCAGCCATACCAAACGTGACTGAGAGAAACATGAACCAGAATGAATCGCGCCAGGGCGCCACGGAAACCATCGCGCTCGACAACGACAGCGTCTATGCCGCGCTGTGCAACAAGATCAACCTGAAGCCGGTCGCCGAGGCGCGGCCGATGGAAGCGTTCCGCGACAACGACGCGTTGTCGGAAGCGTCGGCCGACGAACGGGTCGCACGCGGCATGGACGCGCTGCTCAACCTGATCGCGAAGGAAAGCAAGCCGGTCGACCGACTCGACAAGTCGCTGCTCGATTTTTACATCGGGCAGCTTGATCGGCAGATCAGCCGCCAGCTCGACGCGGTCATGCATGCACCGGATTTCCAGGCGCTCGAAGGTCGCTGGCGGGGCCTGAAGATGCTCGTGTCGCGCACGGACTTCCGCAAGAACGCCCGCATCGAGGTGCTGGATGTATCGAAGGATGCGCTGCAGCGCGACTTCGAGGATTCGCCGGAACTGATTCAGAGCGGCCTGTATCGTCTCACGTACATCGAGGAATACGACACGCCGGGCGGCCAGCCGATCAGCGCGATGATCAGCGATTTCGAATTCGGGAACGCGCCGATGGATGTCGCGCTGCTGCGCAATATTTCGAAGGTCGCGGCTGCGGCGCACATGCCGTTCATCGGCTCGGTGGGCGCCGCATTCTTCGGCAAGAAGTCGATGGAAGAAGTGGCGTCCATCCAGGACATCGGCAACTACTTCGATCGTGCCGAGTACATCAAGTGGAAAAGCTTCCGCGACACCGACGATGCGCGTTACGTCGGCCTGACGATGCCGCGCGTGCTCGGCCGTTTGCCGTACGGCAAGGATACGACGCCGGTGCGTGCATTCAACTACGAAGAAGCGGTGAAGGGCCCGGACCACGACAAGTATCTGTGGGTCAACGCGTCGTTCGCGTTCGCGGCCAACATGGTACGCAGCTTCGTCAGCAACGGCTGGTGCGTGCAGATTCGCGGCCCGCAGGCGGGCGGCAAGGTGGAAGACCTGCCGGTTCACCTGTATGACCTCGGCACCGGCGTGCAGCCGAAGATTCCGACCGAGGTGCTGATCCCGGAAACGCGCGAGTTCGAGTTCGCGAATCTCGGCTTCATTCCGCTGTCGTTCTACAAGAACCACGATTTCGCGTGCTTCTTCTCGGCCAGCTCGACGCAAAAGCCGGCGCTGTACGAGACGAAGGAGGCGACGGCCAACAGCCGCATCAATGCGCGCTTGCCGTACATCTTCCTGCTGTCGCGCATCGCGCACTACCTGAAGCTGATTCAGCGCGAGAACATCGGCACGACCAAGGACCGGCGTCTGCTCGAGCTCGAGCTGAACAACTGGATCAAGGGGCTCGTGACCGAGATGAAGGATCCGGGCGACGAGCTGCAGGCGTCGCACCCGCTGCGCGAGGCGAAGGTGACGGTCGAGGACATCGACGACAACCCGGGCTTCTTCCGCATCAAGCTGTTCATCATCCCGCACTTCCAGGTCGAGGGCATGGACATCGGCCTGTCGCTCGTGTCGCAGATGCCGAAGGCCAAGGGCTGATCCGCCGTTTCATGCATGACCCGCCGGGACGCTGATGGCTGCCCGGCGGCGCCGTGGTGTTCGTGCACCTGAGAGAAAATCCATGTCGATGATACTGCCGTCGCAGGCTTATGAATTGAAGCTGGCGCCTCATCCGGCGCCGACGTCCGTGCTGCGGTTCACGGGCCGGGACGCCGTGAGCGAGCTGTACCGCTACGACATCGAATTCACGAGCCCGATGGCCGGTATCCCGATGGATCAGGTGGTCGGCCGTCCCGCTAAATTCATCATCGCGCCGGTCGATCCGAACCTCGACTATCTGCGCAGGATGTTTGGCGAGAATGCAGGCCAATTCAGCACGATGTCGCCGGCTTATACGATTCACGGCGTCATCACGCAGTTCGACGAGTTCGGCAGTTCGGCCGATCAAACCCACTATCGCGTGCGGCTCGAGCCGAAGCTCGCCGACTTGAACCGGGGTGTGACGAACCGGCTGTTCCAGAAGCAGTCGGTCGAGGAGATCGTGACCGACACGCTACGTCATTACGGCTACCGGGCCGGTGTCGATTTCCTGTTTCGGCTGCGCGGCGAATACAAGCGGCGCGAGTACATTACCCAGTATCACGAAACGACATTCGCGTTTATTCAGCGCCTTTGCGCGGAAGAAGGAATCTGGTTCCGCTGGGAGCAGAAGAAGGATCACGCTGTGATCGTGTTTGGCGATGATCTGGATGCCTACGCACGCAAGCAACGTACCGTGTCGCACCGGCGAGACTCGGGGCTCGAAAGTTCCAGTGCTGACGCGATCAAGACGTTCGAGAAGCGGACCCGCCGTGTACCTGAAGCTGTTCGTCTGCACGACTACAACCATCGGCAGGCCGGTGTGTCGCTGCTGGTCGAGGAAAATGCCGCGCGCGACGACACGACGACGAGCGGCGTCGATTACCGCTGGGGCGAGCATTACGAGACGCCGGAAGAAGGTAAGGGTGTGGCCCGCCGACGTCACGAGGCGCATCTCGCCGCACAGATCACGTTCAAAGGAACGGGTAACCCGTTCTGGCTCGAAGCCGGTGAAGTCATGCGGATCGAGCCGAACCCGGCCGACGCGAAGCATGGGGTCTTCATCACGGAGGTTCAGTCGCAGGGCGGTCGCGATCAGTCGTATTGGATGACGTTCGAGGGGATTCCGTCCGATCGTGTGTGGCGCACGTCCATCGATGCGATCAAGCGACCGGCGATTGACGGGATTCTGCCCGCGCGAATTACCTCTCCTGGGGATTACAAGTACGCATATCTGACCGAACAGGGCTGGTATGTGATCAAGCTGCCGTTCGATCTCGATGAGTGGAGTCCGGGCGGCACGAGCCGGCCGGTGCGGTTCGCGAAGCCGTATAGCGGTGACGACTATGGGCATCATTTTCCGCTGATCGATGGGGCGGAGGTGGCTGTTGTTTTCACGCAAGGTCATCCGGATCGGCCGGTGATTATCGGGGCGATGCATGACAGCCTGCATCCGGATCTCGTCAACAGTCGGAACCATACCCGGAACCTGATCCGTACCGCCGCGCGGAACGAGATGCGGATGGAGGATAAGGAGGGTGTCGAGCATATTCATCTGACGACGCCGTTTCAGACCAGTGAGCTCAACCTTGGGCACATGGTCGACGAACACCGGGAGGAACGCGGGCAGGGTGCCGAACTGCGAACGGACGAGCATGTAGCGATGCGGGGCGCGAAGGGAATACTGATTTCGGCCGATGCCCAGTATGCGGCACAGGGCAAACAGCTTGCCATGGAGCCGGCCGAGGGACTCCTCGAACAGGCGTTGCAGCAAATGCAGTCACTGGCCAGCGCAGCGGAAGCGTCTCAGGCCATTGCGGCCGATTACGAAAAGCAAAAGGCGTTGTTCGACAAGACCCTTAACCAGCTTAGGAGGGCCGGCATTCTCATCAGCGCACCAGCGGGTGTTGGCCTTGTATCGGGGGACCACATGCAGTTGAGCGCCGACCAGAATCTCATTGCTACGGCGGGTGGCAATGCCGACTTCGGGGTTATCAAACGCTTTACAGTCGCTGCCGGCGAGGCGATTTCCCTGTTCGCCCAGAAGCTCGGCCTGAAATTCGTCGCGGCGAAGGGGAAGGTCGAAATTCGCGCCCAGACGGACGCAATCGACATGACCGCGATGAAGGACATCACGATTTCGAGCGCCGAGGGGCGGCTCGTCATTTCGGCGGCCAAGGAGATCTGGATCGGAGCGGGCGGCTCGTACATCAAGATCAACGCGAACCGCATCGAGAACGGCACGCCGGGCGATATCCTCGAAAAATGTGCGTCGTGGGACAAACCCGGCGCCTCGTCGATGCGCCTTCCTGCGCCGCAGCTTGCCGCTGGCGATCTCAAAGGGTGCGCGTGGCGGTCTGCCACCGCAGCGGCTGACAGTGCATCCAGCGTCGTGTTGGACTGAGGTGGTCATGCACATCGAAAACGAGACGATTGCACCGATGGCCGGCGCTCAGGGCTGTGATGATCTCGTCCACACTTTGCACAAGGCAATCGTGACGCACGGGGGAAAGTGTTTGCTGGTCGTTGATCCGTCATTGCGGGCGCTCGATGACAACCCGATCGAAGGAGTCCTCTTCAGCCAAGCGAAGCGCGCTTCGGTCCCGGTTGAGCACAACGCCGTTGCGCCGGAACATTGGCCCTGCCTGATCGAGCTGGATCTTACATCTGCGACCGGC
This sequence comes from Burkholderia sp. AU28863, assembly GCF_002223195.1. Taxonomy (NCBI): domain Bacteria; kingdom Pseudomonadati; phylum Pseudomonadota; class Betaproteobacteria; order Burkholderiales; family Burkholderiaceae; genus Burkholderia; species Burkholderia sp. AU28863. The sequence continues at coordinate 549,389 of NZ_NKFE01000006.1, forward strand.
GCCGCGCTCCTCGCGAAAAGCGTGCGAGTGGCCCTTGCCGACCGTCTGCCGGAATCCGTTGCACGCGGTCAAGGGCAGCGGATTGGAGGATGGCTGGTGGGTACGGAATCATTGCAGGAGGTGGTCGATCACTGGTCGGACAGCCTCCTCCAGGTTGATGACCAAGGCCGTCGATGCCTGCTGCGATTCTACGACGCACGCGTGCTGGCGCTGATGTGGCCGGCCCTCACACCCACGCAGCGTCGGCGCCTGCTGGGTCCGGTTCAGACGTGGTACGCCCTTGACGCGTGCGCCGAGCTTGCGACTTATGCCGCGCCCGGCCGCTCGCAATCGGATCTCGAGATTGAAGACGCACAGTGGATCGAATTTCATCGGCACGCCGTTGTTAACCGGGCGCTGGCGCTGTTCATGAATGACGTCGAACGCCAGCCCGTCCGGCAGGAGGTTCAGGCGGCAGTGGACAGTGCCGGTCGCGCCGAACAACACGGTTTGCGGGACCGCGAGGACAAGATCGCGTTCGTGGGTCATGCGCTCGCCTGGCACCCGAGCTTCGACGCGCATCCAGCTATGGCGGCCGTGCTCGAGAAGGTCTCCCGGGGCGATCTGTACTGCGCCGCGGCGAGTGAACTGGATCCACGCGTCGTCGAGGAGATTCGGCGCGGGACCTGGTTCCTGGCCTGAATAGCCGGACATCCATCAATGCAGCCACTTCGATCTACCCGCACGCATACTGATATGGCAACGAACTCGAGACCTCCCTGCAACAACTGCGAAAAGGGGGGCCTGCCGATCCTGCCGGTTCGCTATACCGTGCTGCCCAGGACTATCTCCGCGAAATTGCCCGCCGGCATTACGGGGGAGGGCATCACTGGCGTTGCGTTGACCGAGCACAACTATGGCTTACGCACATTGCGCGAGGGCTGGCTTTACCTTTTTTACGCCCAAGGGCCACGCGGGAAAAACTACTGGGAGGCCTACCGAATCACGGCGGATGGTCGCCTCTGGAAGCAGTCGCTCCCGCTGCCTGTCGAGCCGGTCACGCACCCGGCCTGCGCGAAGTCCGGCCACGCCGTCCCGATGGATATGATCGCCATCGAGCAACCGGAAAAATGTGGGGAAGTCTATCTCGCCTTCTCCGAGCATAGCTGGCACACGAAGATCTTCGATCTCTACGCCCAGAACGCAACACTTCGCAAGGAACGGATGCAATGTATCGAGCCGGCGAAATGGATTGCCGGCGGCACCAACAAACACGCGGCAGTGGCAACCGAGCAGAGCGTCGATACCGTCGTCGAATATATGCCCGGCTTCAATCCGGCGTTGTTGCAGCCTTCGATGACCGAGAAGCTCAGCGACGAAACGGGGCGATACGACCCGAAGCTCTTCAGACGCGAGGCGACGCGCTATCCGCTTCACATCCGACAGGCGACACCGGATTCGGCGAGTAAGGCGTTGGTGGCGATGATGCACGACGTCGGCAAGATTTCGGCGGCCCGGCACTATCCCCCGATGGTATTCGCGCTGTGGGATGCGATTGGAAACGTGCACGAGCTGAACGGCTTCCGAAACGATGCCGGCAGCATGCTCGGCATTTACGTGCGCGAGCGTGCCGTGCAAATCGATGCGATGCAGTCGATCGACGCGGCGGAAGTCGCGGTGCGTAATGGCGCAGTGGCCTTCAAGAGCAAATGGCGCTCAGCGATGCAGGCCGGCGTGGAAGGTCTCATGCGGTCGGGCGGAGGCGACGGGATTCCGGTATTTCAGTCGACGAAAGAGATTGAGGCGTCGCAGAAGCGTATCGAGCAGGCGGGTGTCATCAGTCCAGCGGAAGCCAAGGCGATCGGTGAAGCGGAATGGCCGAAGTACGTGAAAAAGCTGCATCCGTCCAAACTGCCGTCGTTCCGGCCGTGGTTTGCGTCGGTGCAAACGGCGGTCGCTGCGATACAGGCGAACCGTAGCGCGGACGTCGGTGCCTGGTTGAAGGCCCCGCTGCTGTTGACGACGCTGCACGACTACTACGAAGACCACGTAGAAGATGGCAAGGCGTTCGCGGAGGTCGTCAGCGACGCGATTACGGGCCTGCCGTCGGAGGAAAAGGGCGAAAAGCTGGTGTCCGATCTGGTCGACAACATGGACCCGACTCAGCCGGCAAGTCTCGTGTGGCGTGCCTTTGCGGGCAATCAAAAGCAGGCCAAGGTCGAGATCAAGCAATTGTTGGCCGAGGCCACGCAATACAAGACTACGACGATGGAGAACGTCGCCGAGTGGTCGGAGAGGATTGCGAAATACCTAGAGAAGGTGAAGTCATTCGGGGAATACTGGGAGAAGATGAAGGAGGTGAAGGAGCACGAGCATCCCGTCTCCGCTACCGAGGCTGGACTGAAGAAGCTGAACGTGGATGGGCTTATGACCGGAATCGCGCCTTCATTGTTCAAGTGGACCGGGTTCGGGGTGGTTGGCGACTGCGCAGGGTGGTGTCTATTGCGTGGGGCGATGGCGATGCGCATCGGATTTAGTCGGGCCGATGCGATTGATCTGATGAAGACAACTGTAAAGGTCGAGGGACCCATGCGCCTGAAGTTCCAGGGCGAATACATGGCGCTTCGTCTACAGGGCGTTCCGGCCGCGAAAGCTTCTGCACGGGCATTGGAATCCCTGGCGTCCGACGAAGGTGGCAAGGTCCTGCGGGCAAAGTGGGCCGCTCTCAAGGTTACTGACGCGGGCCCGGAAGCAGCGGGCGGCGCGCGGCTCGCGGGCACGCTGGCTGTGATCGAAGTAGTGTCATTCGGAGCGGCGCTTGCAAAGAGGAATAAGTCCGGCGACGACTATGTTGCGCTGTTTGCCAGTGGCTTCTCGTCGACATCGGCCTGTCTTCAGGTTTCAGCCAAGGTGACGACAGCATTGGCGAATGATGCCGTACGGTCGCTTGCTAATCTGAAAGCAATCACTGGATGTTTGAGTGGAGTTTCCTCGTTGCTTGGTGTCTATACAGATTCGAAATCTGCGTATCTGAGCGCGAAGGAAGGCAACGGAACATTGGTTTTCCTCTACCTTGTGAAGGCTGCTCTAGGGTTCGCAGCAGGGGGGGCCAGCTTCCTGACGGCCTTGACTTCGTCAGCGCCGCTTATTGCTCGCATTGCGGGGCCAGGCGCGACAGTTTTTATCGGTAAGGCAAGTGCCGGGATCGCAGGGGCAACCGCCTATGCAAAGGCCGCCGCCAAGGGGGTCGAATCTGGCGCTCGGAAGGCTGCCGCCGAGAAGGCATTTGATGTTGCGACGAAGGTTGGTGTGCAAGAGATTGTTGTGGCTGCCGGCGAACGCACATTTCTAATCGGTACCGGGCGCATTGTACTTTTCCTGGCCGGATGGGAGGTGGCGGTCGTGATAACGATAGTGCAAATCTTGATCTGGTATTTCTCGGACAACGACCTCCAATCGTGGATGAAGAACTGTTGGTTCGGTAAGTCACCGAACTCGCCACCGTGGGAAGCAGAAGAACAGCATAAAGGATTCGAGAAGGCGATGGAATCTATGGGACTTCAGGCACGCGAGGGCTAGGAATGACAACGGAAAGTATTTCATCTGCGCCGACGCGCCTATTGAAAGGTCGAATTCGTAACCTGAGAAAGACGCGCCGCAGTCAGGACTTTTTTTTCACATCTTCTGACCGCGCCAGAATGGGCGCAACGGCAATTGCCGCCGGGCTTGCCGGTCTGGGTGGCATCGCCACCGGCCTCAGTGGTATGGCTATGGATACGACGGAAGAAGCGGACTTGCTGGAATTCGATCTGGACGGAAAGCCCATCCGGGCGTGGGTATGGCAGTCAGTCTTTAACGAGGGCGATGAGGTTGAGGTCGTGGCGGAGCAGGCCGAAACGCACTGGCAAGGCTATGGTCTATACCGGCCAGGTGATGCCATCGTCGCGTTGCATCCCCATTGCTCGCGCGGGCGCTATGCCCACTACAGGGCAGCATTCAGGATATATCTGAAATGTGTAGTCCCGCTTCTTATTGCTACTTTGACGATGATTTTCGGTGTGGGCTATTTGATGGATGGCAGTAAGTCAATTATGGTGTTGGTGAATGTGTTTCCAGAACTTTTGGGAGGGACAGTAGCTAGCGCGTTGATATTTGGCGGTATTGCATACAGTGTATCCAGAAAGTTAATGGGTTTCGTTAAATTGGCGGAAGGTATTTTTGAAGGCTTCGGATGGCACAACGTCAAGTCAATCGATCTCCCGGCTAGTACAAAAAGGAGCAAGGAGCCGGGAGATCCAGCAGCGCTCGGAGTGCTGTATTTTCGATATTCTGATGCGCAACCGGATAAAGAATGAAGTTTTCTGCCATAGATGCGTCCTCGACTCGCCTGCTGAGAGGTCGAATCCGTAATCTGCACAAGACACGGCGCACTCAGGATTTCTTCTTTACGGCTGCTGACCGCGCCAGAATGGGCGCAACAGCGGTTGCCGCTGGGCTTGCCGGTCTGGGTGGCGTCGCAACAGGCCTCAGTGGTATGGCTATGGATACGACGGAAGAAGCGGACTTGCTGGAATTCGATCTGGACGGAAAGCCCATCCGGGCGTGGGTATGGCAGTCAGTCTTTAACGAGGGTGATGAGGTTGAGGTCGTGGCGGAGCAGGCCGAAACGCACTGGCAGGGCTATGGTTTATACCGGCCAGATGACGCGATCGTCGCGTTGCACCCCCATTGCTCGCGTGGGCGCTACGCGCACTACCGGGCGGCATTCAGGATATATCTGAAATGCATGATGCCACTCATTATTATTTTTTTATGACTGTCCTCGGTGTTGGTTATTCAATGGAGGATAAGGGTTTTGATTGGCTGGGTCTTTTGCCGATGTTTTTGGCAAGTGCCTTGACTGGGTCAATGATATATGGCGTCATTGCCTATCGCATCACTCGAAAGCTCATGGGTTTTGTCAAATTAGCAGAGGGAATTTTTGAAGGTTTCGGATGGCGCAACGTCAAGTCAATCGACCTCCCGGCTATTTCAAAAAGAAGCAAGAAGCCGGGAGATCCAGCAGCGCTCGGAGTGCTGTATTTTCGATATTCTGATGTGCAACAGGATAAAGAATGAAGCTTTCTGCCATAGGTGCCTCCTCGACTCGCCTGCTGAGAGGTCGCATCCGTAATCTACACAAGACACGGCGCACTCAGGATTTCTTCTTCACAACTTCTGACCGCGCAAAAATGGGAGCGACTGCGATTGCAGCCGGACTTGCTGGGCTAGGTGGAATTGCGACCGGCCTAAGCGGTATGGCTATGGACACGACGGAAGAAGCCGACTTGCTGGAATTCGATTTAGACGGGAAAGCCGTGCGAGCATGGGTATGGCAATCCGTGTTCGACGAGGGTGACGAAGTCGAAGTAGTGGCGGAGCAAAGTGATGGATTATGGCAAGGATATGGAATATTCCGTGTCTGTGATCGAATTGTCGCGCTGCATCCTCATTGCAGCAAAGGTCGGTATGCACATTATAAATCGACATTCCGTTTGATTGTAATGTCTTTTTGTGTTTTGTATGCGGTTATGTGGACTATTGGGATTTTTATGATGCTTGTGAAGCATGATGGCGATTATAGGTCGTTTATTGAATTTATGCTGGTTGGTGGAGTTGCGGCATTCGGTGTATATGGGTTCATAGGGTACAGAGTGTCGAGGAAGTTTATGGGATTTGTTCGATTGGCGGAAGGATTTTTTGAAGGCTTCGGGTGGCGTAACGTCAAGTCCATCGACCTCCCAGCTATTACAAAAAGGAGCAAGAAACCGGGGGATCCAGAAGCGCTCGGAGTGCTGTATTTTCGATATTCTGGTGAGCAGGCTCGATAGAGAATAATGGTTTCTGCCATATTGGTCTATCCGATGCGCCTGATTTAGGCGCCATTCTGCAATAAGGCTGCACGCGAGGCTGCGCATTGGCACGCCTTTTAATACATAAGAGCAATGGGGAATATTTATGATCGATCTTATTCGACTGGGCGATTCTACCGATCACGATGGCAAAGTCGTCAGCGCATCCGAGGCCATGCGCTTTGACGGTCGCTGGGTTGCCCGCAAGGGCGACGAAGTGTCATGTCCCAAGCATCCTGACATCAAGCCCAACCTCATTATCGATGGCGACGAGTCGATGACGGACGACGGTGTGCCCGTTGCACGGCACGGCTATCGGGCGATGTGCGGTTGCCGCTTGATTTCCAGTCTCATCTAAACGAAATCGCATGCCAGTCATTCTTCCGCTTGAGCCCGGAGTTGATTCGGACTCGCCACGCCCACCGAATGCGATCGTCTGGATTGCAATTTTCGCGGTGTTCATGGTGGGCGGAATCGTCATCGCACTCCTGACGTGGCCCAAGACCGATCCCACCAACACCCCCTGGTTCTGGATTCGACTGCTCGTATTGCCTGCGGTCGTATTCGGCCTGGTGTTCGGATTGCGGCTCCTCTACTACGAACAGGAACTGGAGCGGTTGAAGGCCGAGGCCGACGCGCGCACGAGGGATACGGAGAAAGCCATCCGGTTTGCAAGCGAACCACTGGCCGTACTGGGATGCGCTTACCTGAGCGGACTGGGTAGCACCGATCTGGCGAGCAAGGTCGTGCACGGCGACACCGCGCTCGAAGCGCAGACTGCCGCTAGTGGTGCTGAAGGTGTGCGTCATACCGCGCTCGAATCCATCCAGGGTGAAACGCTCGCGGCGCGCTATCGAGCCTGCTTTGACGAACTGGTTGCCATGATGAAGTCGAAGATCGAGGCGCTGCCGCACGATGTCCCGCTGGACGTCCGACTACATGTTCCGGATGGGCCCGAGCGTGACGTGCAGCTAGACGAATGGCGCGAAAGCTGGCGTCAGTCGTCGCTCCGACGTGCGGAACCGACGCTGCTGCCTGCGGAGCAAGGCCTCATGGCGCTCGACGAATGGCTGGATATCAAAGGGGGGCCCTCGCTCGAAAAATTCGCGTTGTTCGTATCGGTGCAACTCCACGACACGCCGCCGGAAGGAAGCGGGGAAGCCGCGGTTGCAGTCCTGCTGGGCTGGGCTCCTCTCGCGGCGAGGCGCGGATTTGATGCGGCCGCGATGCTGCATCGGCCGGTCGATACGCTGGCCGATGATCTGCCTCGGGTCATCTCGAAGGCGGCGTTGTGGGGCAATGCTGCGGTGCAGGACGTGAAGGATCTGTGGGAAGCAGGACTGGACAACGGGGATGCATCCGCCCTGCTCGACGCGGCATCCGCGGCGAAATTGGGCGCGACCGTGGGCACCGGGTTCGAAGGGCTGCGCGATCTCGACGCCGCCGCTGGGCATCCCGGTATATGCGCCGGGTGGCTCGCGGTTGTCGCCGCAATTGAACACGGTGCGCGGGCGGGCAGTCCGCAATGCATTGCCTGGCGCGAAGGCGCGCTGCGACTCGCGGTCATTCAGACCATCGCACAAGCAGGAGAACAAGTGGAAACAAACGCATGAAGGTACGCAAAATCTCCGGCTACTGGGTTGTCGTGCTTGCCGCGACGATCGGCGCGGCAGTCATTGCCTGGTTCAACGGTTCGACCCTTGATCCGTCGCCGGTTCGTCGGATCGTTGCAGTGGCGTTCATCGGCGTGCTCTTGCTGGCGCTACGGGGACAGTTGGCAGGCGGATGGCGGACCGTGGCCAGCCACGCGCCTGGACGATTGGGCGCTCGATATGACCGCGATCCCGCCGCTCGCGTTGGAGCCCCGCAAAAGGAAAATGCGAATACCCTCAACGCACGCAGAGGTGCGAATTTGCGCGATGCACTGCGCGACCGCCATGGATGGCGCTGGCGCTATCGCGCGCGATGGGTGCTGATTGCCGGTGATGAACCGCTCGTGAAGCGTCTCGCGCCGGGTCTGATCGAAACCGGCTATGCAATATCCGGCGGTACAGTCCTACTGTGCGCCAAGCAAATCCGCGACACGCTCGATACCGAATGGCTCGACCAGATCCGCCGCCTGCGCCGTCGTCGTCCGATCGATGCAATCGTGGCAGTCACACGTAACCGCAGTTCCGTCGATACCCCATTCGACACCGACAATCTGTCGCAGCGGCTCGCACGCCACGCGCGTGCGCTACGTTGGGCCGCGCCGGCCTATCTACTCAATGTGACGGATTTCGGCAGCGAAGCGTCGAGTCCCGACGAGGCGATCGGCTTCACCTGGGCCAACGCGCGCGTCAGCTCGGATGCGATCGACTCGTCGCTGCAAGAGTTGACTGACAACCTTGCGGATGCCGGTGTCGTGCGCCTCACGAAGGATGCAGGCGACCGCTACCCGGCTGAGCTGTCGCAGCACATTTCGAACCTTGGAAGTGCGCTGTCGGGCCTGGTGCTACAAACCTCCCAATCACGCATCTGGCGGCACGCGGTCCACGGCCTTCTGTTCGCACCGCTATTCAAGGAACGGGAACTCGCACCGCCGCAGGCACCGGCCAGCGCGAACGATGACGACCCGCCCGTCGACCCACCACACCGCACGATATGGCAAACCGTCGCTGAACACAGTCGCAAGGTCCACGGCCGCCGCGTAGGCTTCTCGTTGTCGACCGCGGCCGCGTGGTTAACAACCGGCCTGCTCGGCTGCTGGATCGCCGGCACGATGCTGTCTGGATTCGTCAACCGTGCAACGATCCAGAGCACCGCAGACACGATCGCCAATCTCTCCACGGTTCAGGACCGTACACAGGCGTTGCAATCCCTGAACACGTTGGGCCAACAGATCGATACGCTCGAAGTCCATCAGCGCGAAGGCGCACCCTGGTCATCGCGATTCGGCCTGAATCGCGACAGCGCGCTTCTCGACGCGTTGTGGCCGAGCTATGCCGGCGCGGCGAACCGCATCCTCATCGCCCCGATCCGCCAGACGCTCGAAGCGCGCCTGCAACAGCTCGCATCCCTGTCCGACGCTCAGATTGCTGACGGCGGCGGCGCACAGACCCAGGCCGCCTATGACACGCTCAAGGCCTATCTGATGCTCGCGAAGCCGGAGCGCGCCGTCGCTGCCTTTCTGATGCCGCAGCTTACCGCGACGGCCGTGCCCGCGCGCCCGTCCAATTCGCCTCTGTCTGCGGGCGCTTGGGAGGACCTGCGTCTTCACGCTATCGCGTTCTTCGCCAATCATCTCGGCCGCGCCCCCGCATCAAACGCTTCGGCGTTCGCAAGCACACCGAACGCCAACCTGATTGCGTCAGCCCGCCAGACAGTGATTGGTGTGCGGGGCATCCAGAATTCGACGGACGCGCTCTACCAGCAGATCATCGACGAAGCGACGCCGAAATATCCGCCGGTTTCTCTCGCGACGCTGCTCGGCGACACGACCAGCCGAGGCCTGTTCAATACGACCGCGACCATCCCCGGTGTTTTCACGCGTGCGGCATGGGACGAGCGCATCTCGAAGGCGATCGACGACGCAAGCGCCAAGCGCGACGTGTCTGGCGACTGGGTGTTGCGGCCCGAAGGACACGCCGTTGGCGCATCCGACAATAAGGACAGCAACCACCCTCCACCGACATTGAAAGCCGAATTGCGCCAACGCTACTTCGACGACTACGCGCGCGCATGGGCAGTGTTCCTCAACAGCTTGCGCTGGCAATCCGCGCCAACGCTGTCAGCCACGGCCGACCAATTGACGCTGCTGGGCGACTCGCAACGTTCGCCGCTCGTCGCGCTGATGAACGCGATCGTCTACCAGGCGGGCGCGGGTGCGAGCGCCCAGTCGCTCTCCGAGAGCCTGATCAACAAGGCGCAACAACTGGTCGGCGCTGACGAAAAGGATCCGTCGAAGCAGGCTCAACCGCCGCTCGCGCCGCTTGCCTCGGCCTTCGGCCCGATCCTGCGCCTGACCGGCAGCGATCTGGCATTCGGCGCGCCTGCCAACGGCAAGGCCGCCACGCAACTGGCCGCGACCGGCGACCTCAGTCTCGCTCGCTACCTCGAGCGGGTCACCGCGATGCGCCTGAAGGCATCGCAGATCGTCTCCGGCGCCGATCCGGACGCGATCGCGCGGCTGGCCGCTCAATCGGTCCTGCAGGGCAAGACGTCCGATATCTCGGACAGCCGCGACTACGCGAGCCGTGTGGCTGCAAGCCTGGGCGAGCAGTGGGCCGGCTTCGGCGCGCTGTTTCGCGCGCCGTTCGATCAGGCGTGGCAGGTCGTCGTGCAGCCGGCCGCATCGAGCCTGAACGAAATCTGGCGGACGGCGATCCTGGCCGACTGGAACAAGTCGTTCGGCGGCCGATATCCGTTCTCGGACGCCGACAACGACGCGTCGCTGCCCGAGATGGCGCGCTTCATGCGGCCCGACAACGGCGTGATCGCACAGTTCGTCGCCACGCAGCTCGCCGGCGTGATCGAGCGGCAGGGCGATCGGTGGGTCGTCGCGCAAGGCGCCGATCAGGGCGCGCTCACGATCGATCCGGTCTTCCTGAGCGGTCTGAACAAGCTCACGCGGATTTCGACCGTGTTGTTCCCGTCCGGAGACGCGCGCGTACGGTACGAACTGCAGGCCGTACCGACGCCAGGCGTCACCGGCATGAACTTCGTGCTGTCCGGGCGCGAACTGCGCTACTTCAACCAGAAGCAGGAATGGGTGCCGTTCGAGTGGCCGGGCCAGTCGCTTGAGAACCTGTCGCATATCGAATGGCAGACCGAGCAGGGTGGATTGCGCACGGCGCTCGACTCGCAGGGGCGCTTCGGCCTGATCCGGTTGCTGGAGCGTGCGAAGGTCGCACAGCAGGACAACGCGCGTTACTTGCTGAGCTGGATGCCAGACACGAGCCGGGGCATTCCGCTGAAGGTGCAATTGCGCGCCGAAGCGGGCGCCGGGCCGCTCGACGTACTCCAGTTGCGCAACTTCGCGCTGCCGGCACGGATTTTCGTGACCGGGGCGGCGGGTACCGGGCCAAAGCTGTCGACAGCCAGTCCGCCGCCGTTGCCGGCTGCGGCAATCGCCGCGGCAAAGCATGCTGCCGTACCGTTGCCGCCGGGACTTCCGGTGGCGATGTCGTTGCAGGATGAGCCGATACCGGCGACGCCGGCGCCTCGTCGAACTGCCGCGGCGGAATCGGCGCGAGCGAACGCGCAACCGGCTACGTCCGGCATGAAGTCGCCCACGGCCGATCCGGGGATGACGGTGTCGTCTCTGGCGACAACGTCGATGTCCGCCGACGCTTCCTCCAAACCATTCGGACACGCCCTCCAGTTGTTGGGCGACGCATTTGCGTTTTGAGACTTGCGATGACGCTAGCCAATTTCGTAAAGACACTCGTCGGCGGTCCACGCCTCGATTCGCTGCATGAAGCGCGCCGGAATACCTGGGCGGCATGGCTTGTCCCGATACCGGGGGAGCACGCGCATGGCCGCGATCCCGGTTACGAGGATGCATTCTTCGAACTGAAGGACGAAGCGACCAAGCTGTCCGGAATCGACGACGGCCTGATTACCCGAGCATGCGAACAGCTTCTCAAGGAAACCGGAAAGGATCTGCGTCTGGTCGGTTACTACGCATTTGCGCGGCTGCGTCAGGATGGTCCCACCGGGTTCGCCGACGGACTCGAGCTGGCCGCGTCGCTGGTCGACCGGTTCGGCGAGACCTTGCTGCCCGCGCGCGCCGAGGCAAAGCGGGCGGCGCTGGAAATGCTGTCGACCGCGCGAATGATCGAAACGCTGGACAGCCGCGGTGACTTCGGCCCCGCGGATCGCGAGCGCGCGATTGCAGCGCTCGAGGTACTCGTCACCCGCACCGGTACGTGGTCCGACGCCGCCCGTCCGAACCTGCATCCGCTGGTTGCCCGCTTCGGGAACAAGGACGAACCGGTTCGCAACGTGAGCCCGGACATGGCGATGCCGCAGACGTCCGCCTCAGCAAGCGTATCGAGCGGATCGATCGCATCGGCGCGCGACCTGCTCGATCATGCCCGCGCGATGTCGGCATGGCTGCGCGATCAGGAAAACGGCTATTTGCCGTCGGTGCGTATCGCGCGCAGCGTGCGGTGGGACACCTTGCACGACGTGCCGCCGTCGGATGCCGTGTCGCACACGCGTCTGACGCCGCCACGCGCCGAGTTGCGCCAGCAACTGAAGCGGCTCGTGCTGCAGAAGCAGTGGCACGAACTGCTCGAGCGCGTCGAAGGGGCGTTCATGGAAGGCGTGAATCACCTGTGGTTCGACCTGCAGTACTTCCAGCATGTCGCGCTCGATCACGTCGGCGCGCCCTACCACGCATGGAGCGACGTGCTGCGCGCGGACTTTGCGTTGTTCCTGGAACGATTGCCGGGCATCGAGCGGCTTGCGTTCAGCGACGGCACGCCATTCTCCGACGACACGACGCTCGAGTGGATCGCCCGCCACGCGGTGGTGCGCGACCTCGAAGCGGGCGAGACCGTTGCGCCGTTGCCGGTGTCCGCGGATAGCGAAGGCGATGCGGGCGACTGGCCGGAGATCGAGGCGCAGGCTCGCGAGCAGGTCGTGCGCGACGGCGTCGAGGCCGCGTTCGCATGGCTCGATGCGCTGCCCGGCATGAAGACCGAGCGTCACCGTTTCCTGCAGCGGCTCGTGATGGCGCGCGTGGCCGATCATGCCGGTAGACCGGATACGGCCCTTGCATTGCTGGTCGAACTCGACACGTCGTCACGCTCGCTGCCGGTGATGCGCTGGGAGCCTGCGCTGGCGTTCGAGGTCAAGCAGCAACTCGTGCGCGTGTTGAAAGCGACGAGCAACCGCAAGGACGCCGACAAACCGACGCTCGCGCGCCGCATCGGCGAGCTGCAGGCGGAACTTACCGTGCTCGACCCGGCTCGAGCGCTGACTCTTTCGTAACGAGAATTCATGGCAAACGACGATCCCATCCTGCGCTACTACGAAGCGGAAATGCGCTATTTGCGCGAGGCCGGCAAGGAATTCGCGAAGGCGCATCCTGATCGCGCGCGGCTGCTCAACCTCGACCGTGTCGGCGATCGCGATCCGTACGTCGAGCGGCTGTTCGAGGGTTTCGCATTCCTGACCGGGCGCCTTCGGCAGAAGCTCGACGACGAGTTGCCGGAGCTGACGGAAGGGCTGGTCACCCTGCTGTGGCCGCACTACTTGCGCATGATCCCGTCGTTGTCGGTCGTGGAACTCGTTCCGCTGTCGGAAAAGCTTCAGAAGACCGAAGTCGTGCCGGCGGGCGCGTCGATACGCTCCGCGCCGATCGCCGTACCGCCGCCCGCTGGCGCGGAAGGTTTGTCACCGAAGGCCGTGCAATGCATTTACAGGACCACGCAAGCGGTCACGCTGCAACCGGTCACGATAACGCATGCCGCGCCGACCGTGCGGCACGACGGCCGCTCGGTCATCCGGCTCGGCTTCGCGCTGGGCGGGTCGGCACGCCGGATGGAAACGGATCTGTCCCGGCTGCGCCTGTACCTGAATGCGGATCTGCCGACGGCGTTCGCGATGCACCTTGCGCTCACGCGCCAGGTCGACACGATTCAGTTGCGCATTCCGGAGATCCGCGATGGCGAGGCGATGCCGCTCGCCGGCGTCACGATCGAGCCGGCCGGCTTCTCGGTCGAGGAGCGACTGTGGCCGAAGGCCGACGCGGCTTTCTCCGGCTATCAGTTGCTGCTCGAATACTTCACGTTCCGCGAGAAATTCCTGTTTGTGGATCTTTGCGGACTGGATGTCACGAAGCTGCCCGACCGTACCACCCGGTTCGAGCTGGAGATCGTGCTGACGCAGGCCTATCCGTCGGACCAGCGCTTCAGCGCGGAAAACGTGCGGTTATTCTGCTCGCCGGTGATCAACCTGTTCGAGCTGGATGCCGAGCCGATCGAAATCGACCATCACGAAACCGAATATCGCGTGGTGCCGGCGGGCCATCAGGGCGAACATGTCGAAACGTATTCCGTCGACGCGATCGAGGCATTCGACCACGAAACGGCCGAGCGGTATGAATACGTGCCGTTTGCGACGTTTCGTCATCGTGGCGGCATGCTGCGCCACGAGGCGCCGGAGCGGTATTTCCATTCGCGCGTGCGCTCGGGCGCGGCGGGGTTGCACGAAACGTGGGTGGTGCTCGGTGGTCATGCATGGGAAACCAGGGAGGCGCTGCCCGAGGAAAGCCTGTCGTTGCGCGTGACGGGCACGAACGGGCTGCTGCCGCGCAAGGGGCTGCGGGAAGCCAGTCTCGACGAACTCGCGACCAGTTCGCAGAACGTCACCGGGGTGCGCAATCTCGTCTCGCCGACGCTGCCGCTGTATCCGCCGACGGAAGACCGGTTCCAGTGGCGTGTGCTGTCGCACCTGGCGCCGAACTTCCTGTCGATGATGAACGCGGAAGTGCTGCGCGGGGCGCTCGCGCTCTACGACTGGACGGATGACGAGCTGAACCGTCGACGGCTCGCGGGCATCCTGTGGGTGTCACAGGCACTGATCGAGGAGGTGTCGGGCGGCTCGGTCGAGCGCGGCGTGCTGATCGAGATCACGCTCGACAGCCATGCGTTCGCCGGGGACGGTGACGTGATGCTGTTCGGCGAACTGCTGCATCGGTTCTTCGCGCTCTACGCGGACATCAACCTGTTCACGAAGCTCGCGATCGTCAGCCTGCCGTCTCAGGCACGCATCGAATGGCCGCGGAGCAAGGCCGAGCGGGCTCCGCTATGAAGCTGCACGACATGCCGAATCTTGACCCGCTTGTCGCGTCGCTGCTGGCGCGTGCACCGCGAATGAACTTCATGCAGCTGTGCCGGTTGCTCGAGGTGCGCTTTCCCGATCAGCCCGGGTTCGGTACACGCGACGCGCTCGAGCATGAACCGGTTCGCTTCCGGCCGCGACCGCGGATGGGTTTTCCTGCGAGCGAAGTTGCATCAGTCGAATTTGACGATGGACCGGACACGTTCCGGCCTGGCTTACCGCCGATCGTGCGCACGACCTTCATGGGGCTGTACGGCGTCGATGCGGCGATGCCGTCGCACATGGTCGACGAGATCGTGCTGCGCGAGGAAGGGCACGAGGCGGTCGAGGCGTTTCTCGACCAGTTCAATCATCGGTATGTCACGTTGCTGTATCGCGCCTGGCGAAAGTATCGCTATCCCGAGCACTTCAGGCCTGGCGGCATCGATGCGCATTCGCGCAACCTGTTGTGTCTGGCCGGGTTCGGCTGGGGTGACAAGCCGAAGCGCGCCGGCCTGCCCGATTCGCGGATGCTGGCGTTGCTGGGGCTCCTGATCCAGCGCACTCGCACGCCGGAGGGGCTGGCGGGCGTCGTTGCGCTGGCTATTCCGCGAGTCGAGGTTCGGGTCGACGAGTTCTGGCCGGTCGTGACGTCGACGGGGCGGCCGCGGCCGCTTAACGGTGCCGGGTCTGCGGTCGGGAAGTCGGGGACCAGTCAACGTAACGGGTTGGGCGGAGGCTACGTATTGGGAAAGCGGATGGCGTATCGAAGCCGGGCGGTACGGGTGACGTTGCGGCCGGCCGACGCTCGGCAGGCGCAGGACCTATTGCCGGGTGCAGGGCTGCATCGCGATTTGATGGCCTTTGTGCAGTTATATGTCGGTGTCAAGGCGGACGTACACCTGCGTATGGAGGTGTCGTCGCGATACACGCCGGAACCGGCGATCGGTCAGGGAAATACCGGGCCGGTGCCTCGGCTCGGCTGGACGACCGTGCTGCCCGCTGACGAGGAACGTATCGTCAATATTGCGCTCGGTGTTTACGAGGCTTTTCCCACACCGGATCCGAATCCACACCTTTCCGCATCGCATGCTTGACCAGGAACGACGCATGGCCTTCAGATTTGTCGGTTCAGTTGCTGCATTCATTTTTCTGCTATTGCGTCCGGCCGACAACAGCTGACACCAATACGCGCATGACCTACACCATGCATTGCCGAGGCAAACCAATGTCCATTCGTTTTGCGGTTTCAATCTTCTCGTCCTCCTTGCTGCTGTCCGCATGCGGCGCCTGGCAGTCCGTCTCGGACGTCTCGTCGAGCGCGTATCACGCGGTGTTCTTCAAGCAGGTCAAGGTGCTCAACGTCGATCTGTCCGCTCGGGAGGCATTGAATCCTGATGACGCCGGCCGCGCAACGTCGGTCGCGGTGCGCGTGTATCAGTTGAAGGATCGCAAGATGTTCGATGGTGCGTCCTACGAGGATCTGCTGAAGAATGACCGGACGGTGCTTGCGCAGGACCTGCAGGCCAACCTTGCCGCGGTGTTGAATCCGGGGGCGTCGGCAAGCCTTACGCAGCCGATGCAGGCCGATACGAAATACGTCGCGGTCGTGGCGTTCTATCGCAGCCCGGGCAATGGCGACGGCTGGAAGTACGTGATCGAAAAGAAGAAGCTCGACGCGGACAAGCCGTTGAAACTCGAGCTTGTCGATCAGCTTCTGTTGGCCAGCGGCGCGATTCGCAACACATCGAGGTAGTGCCTGACTGGCCCGGTGTCTTGACGATCCTTGAAATGCAAAGGACATGACCTGACCCGCGCACTCGATGAACCGAATCGCGAGAGCCGACGAACCCGGGCCCGGAACGCATTGCATCGAGTGCTCGAGGGCGATGTCATGCGCGGGCTCAGTCCTTCTGATGCCCCCGCATCCGGCTCTGCACCGCATACGCCACCGACCCGATCACGATCCCCCAGAACGCCGACCCGAGCCCGAGCCACGTCATCCCCGACGCGGTCGCGAGGAACGTGATCATCGACGCGTCGCGATGGTTCTCATCCTCGAAGATCCCGTGCACGTTCGCGCCGATCGCACCGATCAGTGCGAGCCCCGCCAGAATCGTGACGAACGCCTTCGGCAGCGCGAAGAACAGCGTGACGATCGTGCCCGCGAAGAGCCCGCCGATCAGGTAGAACGCGCCGTTCGCGAGCCCGGCGACATACCGCCGCGCCGGATCCTCGTGCGCATCCTTGCCGGTGCACAGCGCCGCGGTGATCGCCGCGACGACGATCGTGATCCCGCCGAAGCATGCGACGACGAGCGACATCACGCTCGTCGCGGTGATGATCGGCCGCGCCGGCGTGTGATAGCCGGACACGCGCAGGATCGTCATCCCCGGGAGGAACTGCCCGGTGAGGCTGACGACGACGAGCGGCAGCGCGAGGCTGAGCGTCGTGCCGAGCGTCCATTCGGGGGCGATGAAGAGCGGCCGCGCGAGGCTCGGCGACACGTTGCCCAGATGCGTGATCCCGAGCAGCGTCGCGAGCGCGGTGCCCGTCAGCAGCACGAGCACGATGCTGTAACGCGGCAGCAGCTGCTTGAAGATCACATACGCCGCGATCATCCCGAAACCGAGTACCGGCTGCGCGGTCGCCGCCGAGAACGCATGCATGCCGAACGGCAGCAGGATGCCGGCCATCATGCCGCACGCGATGCCGCGCGGGATGTGGCGCACGAGCCGGTCGAAATAGCCGGACACGCCGATCGCCAGGATGATCAGTGCGGCCGTGATGTAAGCGCCGATGGCCTGGTTGAGCGTCAGTTGCGGGAACAGGCCGACGAGCAGCGCGGTGCCCGGCGCCGACCACGCGGTGACGACGGGCACCTTCAGCTTCCAGCTCGCGAACAACCCGGACACGCCCGCACCGATCGAGATCGCCCAGACCCATGAAGTCACCATTCCGTTGGACGCATGCGCGGCCTGCGACGCCTGGAAGAAGATCGCGAGTGGACCTGCGTAGGAAATCAGGACCGCGAGAAAACCTGCGGTGATCGCGGAAACGGACCAGTCGTTGCCGAGCGTGCGAATCGCGCCGGAAGGGGTGTTGGGTTGCATCGTCGTCGGGGAAGGCGGCGCGCGGCCGTGCGGCAGAGCCGGGGCGAATGATTGTTGGAAGCCCCGGATGAGCCGCCATTCTGCGCATTGCCGACGCAATTGGCAATTCGCAGGCGGCGATCGGTACTGTCGGCTTTTCGTAAGGATCGGTGCCGAAACGCGGAAACTTCTGACGTCACGTACTGATCTGCAACACCCTGTCGACGACCGCCACCTTGATCCCGCTGCCCGTCGACAGCGATGCCGTGCCTTCGTCGAACGGATGCACGGGCGGATCGGTCGGCGTCCACGCATGGCGCGCGAGCAGCGCACGATACCCGCCACGGATCACGAAGCCGCCGCATTTCTGCGCATACGCGTCGCGACGCATCCGGTATGCGCGCGGCAGGTCGTACCACGGCAGCTTCGGCAGGTCGTGATGGACGAGGTGATAGTTGTTGTTCAGGTACAGCAGCCGCATCGCGAAGCCGGCTTCGTTGATCGTGATGCGCGCCTTCGGATGCGGCGCGGCGCGATGTTCATACAGCGAGCGGATCATCGCGAGCGACAGCGCGGGCCACGTGACGGCCAGCAGGTAGTACCACCACGGCACGCCGATCGCCGATTGCAGCCACGCGAGCAGCACGGCCACGCAGGCAACGTGAGTCGCCCACATCGGCAGGTAATGGAAATCGCCGCGCAGGAACGCGGCGAATGCGTCGCGGAACGTCGCGGCGATCGCGAGCGGCGGCCCGACGACGATGCGCCCGATGAAAGTCTTGCGCGCGACCGTCAGCGCCCGGCGCCAGCGCGGCAGCCGCGCCCAGCGTTCACGTGTCACATAGTTCGTTTCGGGATCGATGCCCGGCACGGTCAGGTCTTCGTCGCGGTGATGCTCGAGGTGCGTGTCGCGATACAGCGTGTACGGATACCAGACCGTCAGCGGCGGATAGGCGAGCAGCTTGTTCACGAAGGCGGAACGCGTCGGATGGCCGTGCAGCAGTTCGTGTTGCAGCGACAGGTGCCACGCGCCGAGCAGGATCAGCGGCGGTGTCGCGGCGGCGAGAGACAGGTGCCCGGCGCGCACGAGCAGCAACACGGCGAGCCAGCCGCCGTAGATGACGACGACGAGCAGCCAGGTCGGCCACTCGGTGCGGGCGGTGAAACGGGCGTCGAGCGCGGCGATCGCGCGCGCGTGATCGACGTCGAAGTATTCGGCCATGGCGTTGAGGCAGGATGGATCGGGCGGTGCGGGGAACGAGCGATGGAACCGGGGCGCTCGGCCCGGGTGCGCTGGTGTCTCGCGGATCACGGTCGGCCCGCCCGGCATCGCGCACGATGGCGGCGCCGGCAGGCATTCGAACGGTACCGGCACGGCGCGGCTACGCCAACCAATCGATTCGCATTTGCTTATCGTGTGGCAGCCGATAAGCATCCGGCCCCTCGCCGATGCGTAAAATGCCCGCATGAGCTCCTGGATTGCAGTTTTGCCGATGTACAACGTGACGCCGCGCCATGCCGCGCTGTGGCGCGCGTTGCTGCGCGACGTGCTCGCTGCGTTCGCGGACGCAGGCGGGCCGGCCGACGTCGCGCAGCCCGACGCGCCGCTCGACGACCTGCCTGCACTGTGGCGGCGCGACGATCTGCTGCTGTCGCAGACCTGCGGCTACCCGTATCGGATGCTCGGCTTGCGCGATGTCGTGCGATTGGTTGCGACCCCCGTTTTCGACGCGGACGGCTGCGACGGTGCGCGCTACAGCAGCGTGCTGGTCGTGTCGGCGCGCGTGCATGCGGGCGGCGCGACGACGCTCGCCGCCTGCCGGGGGTTGCGGGCCGCGTTCAACGGCGAGGATTCGCACAGCGGGGTGAACGCCTTCCGGCACGCAGTGGCGCCGCATGCGCACGACGGACGGTTCTTCGGCTCGGTCACGCCGTTCGGTTCGCACCTGAACGTGCTGCGTGCGCTGGCATCGGGAGAGGCCGATTGCGCGGCGATCGACTGCGTGACTTTCGCGTATGTGCGCGACGCGCTGCCCGATCTGCTCGAGGACATCCGCGTGATCGGCATGACGGCATCGGCGCCGGGCTTGCCGTTCATCGCATCGCGGGCGCTGGCGCACGTTCGGGTCGGCGCGTTGCAGGATGCGCTCGATCGCGCGGTCGCCGTCGATGCGGAACGGGCGCGCGTGCTGAGGCTGAAGGGATTCGACCGGCTGTCGCCGGCCGACTACGACACGATTGCGCGGTTCGCGCAGGCAGCCGCCGCGCACGGCTATCCCGAACTCGCGTGACGCACGGAACGGGCGCACGGCGGTGCGGCGACCACCCCGCGCCGCGCCCCGCTTACTCCTCGTCCATCAAGCGGACCTTGACCCGCTTGCCCTTGATCTTTCCCGCATTGAGCTTGCGCAGCGCGTCGCGCGCGACGCCGCGCTCGATCGCGACATAGGTCGAGAACTCGGTCACGTTGATCTTGCCGATCTGCTTGCCGTCGAATCCGGCGTCGCCGGTCAGCGCGCCGAGCACGTCGCCCGGACGGATCTTGTCCTTGCGCCCGCCAAGGATCTGCAGCGTTTCCATCGGCGGCAGCAGCACGCTGTCGTCCGCGGGCTTGAGCTCGGCGAGCGGATGCCATTCGACCTCGCGCTTCTGAGCCTGTTCGATCGCGCCGACGCGGCCCATCTCGTCCATGCTCGCGAGGCTGAGCGCCCAGCCGTCCTGATCCGCGCGGCCCGTGCGGCCGATGCGGTGCACGTGCACTTCCGGGTCGGGCGTCACGTCGACGTTGATCACCGCCTCGAGCTGCGCGATGTCGAGCCCGCGCGCGGCGACGTCGGTCGCCACCAGCACCGAGCAGCTGCGGTTCGCGAACTGGATCAGCACCTGGTCGCGCTCGCGCTGGTCGAGCTCGCCGTGCAGCGCGAGCGCGTGGAAGCCCTGCGCGTGCAGCACGTCGAGCAGGTCGCGGCACTGCTGCTTGGTGTTGCAGAACGCGATCGTGCTCACCGGCCGGTAGTGGTTCAGCAACTGGCCGACCGCATGCAGCCGCTCGTCCTCGGTCACTTCATAGAAGCGCTGGCGGATCTTGCTGTCGTCGTGGCGTTCCGCGAGCTTGATTTCCTTCGGATTGCGCAGGAACTGCTGGCTCAGCTTCGCGATGCCGTCCGGATAGGTCGCGGAGAACAGCAGCGTCTGGCGCGTCGTCGGGCACATCCGCGCGACCTTCGCGATGTCGTCGAAGAAGCCCATGTCGAGCATCCGGTCGGCTTCGTCGAGCACCAGCGTGTTCAGCGCATCGAGCTTCAGGTTGCCGCGATCGAGGTGATCCATGATGCGGCCCGGCGTGCCGACGACGATATGCGCGCCGTGCTCGAGGCTCTGTGCCTGCGGACGCATCGGCGTGCCGCCGCACAGCGTCAGCACCTTCACGTTCTCCTCGGCGCGCGCGAGGCGGCGCACTTCCTGCGCGACCTGGTCGGCGAGTTCGCGCGTCGGGCACAGGATCATCGCTTGCACGTCGAAACTGCGCACGTCGAGGCGGGCGAGCAGCGCGAGCGAGAACGCGGCGGTCTTGCCGCTGCCCGTCTTCGCCTGCGCGATCAGGTCCTGGCCGGCGAGCGCGACCGGCAGGCTCGCGGCCTGGATCGGCGTCATGTCGACATAGCCGAGCTGCGCGAGGTTCGCGAGCGTGGCGGGCGTCAGCGGCAGCGCGCTGAACGGCGTGGCGGTCGGTGGGGTCAAGACAGGTCTCCGAGGTAGGGGCGGCCTTCCATCTGCTCGTAGACGACGTTGCCTTCATCGTCCTCGAAGCGTTCGAGATAGTTGCGGGCGCCGCACAGCGGGCAGCGGAACAGCAGCCCCTGGCCTTCGTCCTTGATGACGACGTCGGACTGCTCCCACTGCGTGCCGCAGCTCTGGTTTCGGCAGGTAAACACGGTCTTTCTCCAGCTGAATTCGGTTGATGGCGCGCCCGGGCGGGCGCGGCCACGGCGGGCGGCGCTCGCGCGGCTCGGGCGCGGGCCGCACCGGCGGTGGCTCGGGTTGTGTCGATGCGGATGATGGATCGGGCGGCGACGGGGTCGCGCGTGCCGCAATTCTAGCGGAAGCCGGTGCTTCCGCCCGGCGCGCGCCACGAAAAACGGCCGCCCCGGAGGGCGGCCGTGTCGGGCGGCATGACAGTGGCGCGCGGGTGCCGGGCAGGTGCCGCGCGGCGTCGGACGCGTTACAGCGCCATGTCGGCCGATGCCTTCGCCGGGCGGGCCGGCGCGGCGCCGTTGGCCTGCGACGGCACGCCGAGGTCGATCTTCGGCGGCGGCGACAGTTGCAGCACGTCGCTCGTGTAGGTCCATTCGTCGACGACCTTCGCCGGGCTGTCGTTCAGCTTCGTGCCGTAGCTCGGCACGATCTGGCGGATCTTCTGCTGCCACTCGGGCGTCGCGACCTTGTCCTTGAACACCTTCTTCATGAGATTCAGCATGATCGGCGCGGCGGTCGACGCACCCGGCGACGCGCCGAGCAGGCCCGCGATGCTGCCGTCCTGCGACGCGACGATCTCGGTGCCGAGCTTCAGCACGCCGCCCTTGACCGGGTCGCGCTTGATGATCTGCACGCGCTGGCCGGCCTGCCACAGGCGCCAGTCTTCCTTCTTCGCGTTCGGGAAGTATTCCTTCAGCGCGTTGAAGCGGTCGTCGTCGGTCAGCATCAGCTGGCCGGCGAGGTACTGCACCAGCGGGAATTCGTCGACGCCCACGCGCATCATCGGCGCGACGTTGTGCAGGTTGGTGCTCTTCGCGAGGTCGAAGTACGAACCGTTCTTCAGGAACTTGGTCGAGAACGTCGCGAACGGCCCGAACAGGATGATCTTCTTGCCGTCGATGATCCGCGTGTCGAGGTGCGGCACCGACATCGGCGGCGAGCCGACCGACGCCTTGCCGTAGGCCTTCGCGAGGTGCTGCTTCACGACTTCGGGGTTGTCGGTCACGAGGAACGAGCCGCCGACCGGGAACGCGCCGTAGTCCTTCGCTTCCGGGATGCCCGACGCCTGCAGCAGGTGCAGCGCACCGCCGCCCGCGCCGATGAACACGAACTTCGCGTCGACGGCTTGCGGCGGTTCGTCCGAGTGCAGCTTGACCCACGACACGTGCCACGTGCCGTCGGCATTGCGCGAGATCTCGCGCACTTCGCTCGACAGCGACAGCGTGAAGTTCGGCTGCGTCTTCAGGTAGCCGACGAACTGGCGCGTGATCTCGCCGAAGTTCACGTCGGTGCCGATCGGCGTCCACGTCGCGGCCACCTTCTGGTTGCGGTCGCGGCCTTCCATCATCAGCGGCACCCACTGCTTGATCTGGTCGTAGTCTTCCGAATACTGCATCCCGCGGAACAGCGGGCTCGCCTGCAGCGCTTCGTAGCGCTTCTTCAGGAAGCGGACGTTGTCGTCGCCCCACACGAAGCTCATGTGCGGCGTCGAGTTGATGAACGAGTGCGGGTTCTTCAGCACGCCTTGCTTGACCTGCCATGCCCAGAACTGGCGCGAAATCTGGAACGACTCGTTGATCTCGATCGCCTTCGAGATGTCGACCTTGCCGTCCGCCTTCTCCGGCGTGTAGTTCAACTCGGCGAGCGCCGAGTGGCCGGTGCCGGCGTTGTTCCAGCCGTTCGAGCTTTCCAGCGCGACGCCGTCGAGGCGCTCGACCATCGTCATCGACCAGTCGGGCTGGAGTTCGTGCAGCCAGACGCCCAGCGTCGAGCTCATGATGCCGCCGCCCACCAGCAGGACGTCGACCTTCTTCGTATCGGCGGCGTGCGCGGACGATGTCACGACGCACAGCGCGAGCGCCGACAGTATTACCCGTAACGTTTTGATCACAGCAGATCCCTTTTTCAACTTGGATGCATCGATTTGCCATGCCGCCCGGCGCGCGGTCCCGTTGTGCGGAAACACGGGTCCGGAGATCCGGATCGCGAATCCGGAATTCCGGATCGGCGCTGCACGCCGTTGCATTTGCGCACGCGAAGCCATTCGGAAGGACACCTTCGGATTGGCCTCCCGGGAGCGGGCAAGCGCATGCGTCGCGACGGTGCGCCACGCGCAGGGCCCTGACGGCAAGCCCGAGCGGACGGCGTTTCAGGCTGCGTTGAACGAGGCCGCGCGCGACGCGTTTTGCGGGGGCGGGGTGGCAAGGGGCGCGTAATATAACCGAACTCGGACAATGTGTCGCAGACGACGAATATCCCTGTTTTCGTGGGGTTTTTTGTGCGCCCGGGTTTCCGGAATGACGGTCCGCGGCGCGGGAAAATCGATCGGGATCGGCGGGATGGAATGTGTGCGGTGGGCATGCGATGCACCAGACCGGAACCTCATCGGATCGCGGCGTTGCACCGCGATCCGTTCACAGTGACATCAGTTCACTTCGCTTCGCTCCGCCGTTCCGGCAGATGTGACGTCGTGGGCAGGGCGTCGTGCGCCGCCTTGCGACACCCGCATGCGCGCGCCGTCCGCCCGGCGCTCCGCGTCGTGCACGATGTGCAGCTCCCGCGTGCGGATCGGCAGCGCGCAGTCCGCATCGGCGAGCGTCTTGCGTACCTGGCGCGCGAGGCGCCAGCGCAGCGCCCAGAACGTGTCGGTATGCGTCCACACGCGCATGTTCGCGACGGCGGTGCTGTCGTCGAAGCGCATCACCATCACGTCCGGCGCGGGATCCTGCAGCACGTCGGGATCGGCCGCGGCCAGCGCACGCAGCGCGTCGAGCGCGCGATCGATATCGTCATGCACGGATACTTCTACTTCAAGATCGAGACGGCGCGTCGGGTTGCGCGTGTAGTTGCGGATCGAGCTGCCCCACAGCGCGCTGTTCGGCACGTACTCGCAGATGCCGTCCGGCTTCGTGAGGCGCGTCATGAAGAGCCCGACTTCGTCGACGGTGCCCGCGACGCCCGAGCCGCCGTCGATGTAGTCGCCGACCTTGAACGGCCGCAGCAGCAGAAGCATGATGCCGGCCGCGATGTTCTGCATCGTGCCCTGCAGCGCGAGCCCGATGGCGAGGCCGGCCGCACCGAGCACCGCGACGATGCTCGCGGTTTCGATGCCGAGCTGCGACAGCGCGCCGACGATCGCGACGATGCGGATGCCCCACACCGCGACGTCGCAGAGGATCGGCCGCAGCGTGTCGTCGACGCGTTCCTTGTTCGAGAGCAGCCGGTTCAGCCAGTTGCCGACGCGTTTCGACAGCCACCAGCCGGCGACGAGCAGCGCCAGGCCGGCGGACAGCTTGACGGAGAGGGTGGACAACGCGTTCCACAGGAACGTCCAGCGTTCCGGATGAAGATGATCGAGAAACATGACGGGATTCCGGTGTTGAAGACAGAGTGCGCGGCGCATGTCGCGCGCCGGCAGCCCTCGACTGTACACGGCGCCGCGGGCTTCGCGCGAATGCGTGGCGTCCCGGTTGCGTTGATTTAGTACGAGTATTAAGCGGCTTTTCAATAAAATAAGACGAGTCCTATTCAGCCGTTTCGACCACGCCGATACACTCGCTCTCGAGTAGCCGGATCGCGACGATCGTTCCTCCGCGATGTCCGGTTTTTTCCCGATTTTTCATCGAATAGCGAGTGACGACGTCATGCGGTCAGACCTGCGTTTCCGTGTCGCACGCGAGCAAGGTCGACCCGCCCCCCGCGGCGTCCACCGTTTCCCGATTGGCCATGCGTTACTGCGCGGCATCGTCGCGGCGGCCTGTGTGGCCGGCGCACAGGGCGCGGCAGCGCAGGCGTTTCACGACGCCGCGCCCGTCGCGCCCGCGACGGCGGAAACCACCGACCTTGACGACGTGCCTTTCTTCAATTCCGCGCGTACGACGTGGGGCCGCCTGCATGCATCGTCCGCGCCGCTCGACGTCGCATACGTGTCGCACGCGTTGAACGTGTCGACCGGCGCCGGGCGCGGCGATCCGGAGGCCCGCTTCGGCGCCTGCGTCGCGTATCGCGTGCTGTGCGAGACCGCGCGCGACGCGGTCGAACGCAGCTATGCGTCGCGGTTCGATTACAGGCTGGCGTCGGCGCTGCCGGCGCCGGGCGCGCAACCGGCGTTCGCGCGAGGGGCGGGCGATCTGGCATCCGCCGAGCCGTTCACGCTCGCGCAGCCGGATCGCGGTACGCGGGCCGGTGCGATCGTCGGCAGCCTGCGCGCGTCGCTGGCGCGCGCCGATCTGCCGGCCGGCGTCGCCGCGCAGATCGTTCGCATGCTGGCCGGGCGCGTCGATCCGAAGCAGCACGGCGCGCATGGCGATACTTTCCGCGTGGCATTCGAGCCCGACCACGACGCAGTGCGGCCGGGCCGCGCACGTGTGACGGCGCTCGACGTCCGCTTTCGCGGGCAGCACGTCGCGGCCGTGTGGTTCGCGCCGCAGGCCGGCTCGCCGGGCGCCTATTACGAACTGGACGGCATGCCGCTCGCCGGCGCGCGCTTCGCGATGCCGGTCGCCGCGACGCGCATCAGCTCGCCATTCGGCACGCGTGTGCATCCGGTGAGCGGGGCGCGTCACGTGCATTCGGGCGTCGATCTCGCGGCGCCTGCCGGCCGCGCCGTGCATGCGGCGGAGCGCGGCGTGGTGACGTTCATCGGCACCGAGCCGAGCGGCTACGGCAAGTACGTGGTGATTCGCCACGACGGCGGCTACGCGTCGTACTACGCGCACCTGTCCGCATTCGAGCCGACGCTGCGCACCGGCGCGCGCGTCATGCGCGGTCAACGCGTCGGCGCGGTCGGCAGCACGGGCACGGCGACCGGCCCGCATCTGCATTTCGAGGTGCGCAGGCATGCCCGCCTCGTCGATCCGATCGAACTCGTGCAGGCAGCCAAGGCGGCGAAACTGAAGGGCGCGCAGCGCGTGGCGTTCAACCGCGTGGCGCGTGACGCGCGCACGCAGCTCGCGGCGGCCGTCTGGTCGCAGCCTGTTGCGATGTCGAAGCGCGCCGCATCGCATGCCGGGTGACGGCTAATCGCCGATCTCCCCGTCATGCCGGCCGCGATGGCCGGCATCGTTGCATGGGCCAAACCGGCGTCCGCCATGGCGGCATGCCGGCAACGGTGACGCGCACGCGGCCGGACTGGTCCTACATCCCGTCGGCGATTTCAGCCTGGTCTGATGGTCCCGTTTTTACCTCGTCGCTAAGATTTTCGTATCCAAGCGCGTAGCGATTTCCGCAGCGGATCATCGCGACCGCGTTCGTACCTCAATCGACTCGATCGTGGGCGCGCGTGAGCGCGCCCACGCGCTTCATGCATCGACGGCCGCCGCGCCACGCGAAACACGGCGCGACACGCACGACGACACAACGGGATGAAACACCATCTATGTCAAAACTGGATCTCACATCGAAACGCACGTGGGGAGCGCTGGCGGCGATCGCCGTCGTTGCCGGCGCGTTGACGTCGGCCTTTGCGTGGGCGGCGGGTTGGATCGGCTCGCGCACGACCAGCGTATCGCTGGTGTCGGAAACCCCGCAGCCGTTTCCGCCGGGGTTCCGCCGCGCGCACGGCAAGGGCGTCTGCTTCGCCGGCACCTTCCGTCCCGACCGCGCGGCGGTGCCCTTGTCGACCGCGCGTGTCTTCACGCAGGCGGACATCCCGGTCGTCGGGCGGCTCTCGATCGGCACCGGCAGTCCGTACGCGGCGGACAGCTCCACGACGACGCTCAGCATGGCCCTGCTGCTGACGACCGACGACAAGCAGCAATGGCGCATGGCGATGAACAACCAGCCGTACTTCCCGACGCATGAACCGGAGGGTTTTCTGGCCATGCAGCAGGCGACCGCGCCTGATCCCGCCACCGGCCGGGCCGACCCGGCGCGCGTATCCGCCTTCCTGAAGGCGTACCCGGAGGCGGAGAAGTTCATGAAATGGGCGGCCCGGGAACCGGCGCCCGGCAGTTTCGCGGGCGCGACGTTCTACAGCGTCAATGCGTTCTATCTGGTGGCCGCCGACGGTCACCGGCAGCCGGTGCGCTGGATGATGCGCCCGCATGATCCGTTCGTGCCGGTGAGCGATGCGCAACGGCAGCAGGCCGACCACGACTTCCTGTTTGAAGGCGTGCGCGAGCGGCTCGCGCGGAAGCCGCTCTATTGGGACTACGTGCTGCAACTGGCGCGGCCGGGCGATCCGGTAGACGACGCATCGCAGCCGTGGCCGGCCGATCGCAAGCAGCTCGTCGCCGGCACGCTGGAAATGACGCGTGTCGTCGAGCAGGCCGAGGGCGCGTGCCGTGACATCAACTTCGATCCGTCGATCGTGCCCGCGGGCGTCGAGGTGTCGAACGATCCAATCCTGAACGCGCGTTCGGGGGCGTACGCGCATTCGTTCAATCGCCGCGAGCGGGAAATCGGCTACGGCAAGGCGACCGAGGCGGTCGGCAAGCAGGAGGTCAAATGACGAGGCGGAAGACCACGAGCGGCGGCGCACCGCGCCATTTCAACGCGCTGGCGCGCGGTTTGCACTGGCTGATGGCCGCGATGATCCTGGCCATGCTGTTCATCGGCGCCGGCATGATGACGTCGTTGCATCACCGGATCTGGCTGATCGATCTGCATCGGCCGCTGGGTATCGCGATTCTCGTGCTGGCGCTGCTGCGCGTCGCGAACCGGCTGTGGAGCCGGCCGCCCGCACTGCCGGGGAGCCTGCCGCGGTGGCAGGTGCTCGCAGCGAAGACATCGCATTGGGCGCTGTATGCGCTGATGCTGGCATTGCCGGTGATCGGCTGGGCGTTGTTGTCGGCGGGCGGTTTCCCGATAGTCCTGTTCAAGGGCGTCAACCTGCCTGCGATCGTACCGGCCAGTCCGACGCTCTTTGCATGGTTGCGCGATGCGCATGGCCTGTTGGCGCGGCTGCTGTTCGTCGTCGTGCTGGCCCATCTGTCGGCTGCCCTGGTCCATGCGTGGATTTATCGGGACGGCGTTTTCTCCAGCATGGCAAAAGGCGGACGGCAGCGCGGGTAAGCCGCCCGCTGTTCGAGCGTCGTCGCGCCTGCCGAGTGGCGGGCGCGACGGCGATCGTCCAGCTATCCGAAATATGGGTCGTCCGGTTGGACGATCGCATGGACCGGAATGTCCGGCGACGCCGTTGCCCGGACGCGCGCGGCATCGCATCGTGCAAAGCAGCATCGGCAGCTTGCCGATAGGCAATGCGCGGCCCGTCGATTACGGGATCGCGTTATATTTTCCGATTTCCCGAATCCCGTTGCCCACGGTTTCTCAGGAATTGCGTGACAATCGGCAAGTTCAACCGGTTTTGCGTCATTTAGCGCCACGATGTCCGGCGCGCAAAGGGTTTTCGCATCGCAACAAAGCCCCCTTTTTCTTTATTTCCCATTCCGAAACGAATTGCGGCGTGATTTTCGATATTACGCATTTCGATCTTGCGATTGTTTCAAGACAGGTGCTATAACCCGTTCCACGCACCGATTTGCAGCAATAACGTCACCAATAAACGCGAGCGGAAAAATGAAAAGAAAGGCGCGGAACCTGGGTTTGGGCGGAATGGCGCTCCTGAGCGGCGCGGTACCGGTCAGTGCGTACGCGGCGTGTTCGGCTACCGCGCCGGGCAGCGGCACGACGGTGACGTGTACGGGTGCGAATGCGCCGTCGGTCGTGGCCGCGGCCGGCAGCACCAACGTGACGATCAACCTCGATTCGACCGTGACGGGCAGCTATGTGCTGACGTCCACGTCGACGCCGTTCTCCGTAGACACGTCGAGCACGATCACCAACAACGGCAACCTGTCGATGTCCGGCAATGGCACGGGCGTTGCGAATCGCGGCGCGGTGCTGCTCGGCGTGAACAACGGCAACGCGCTGACCAATGCGGCGACCGGCGTGATTTCGACGTCGGGCACCTACAACGACGGGATGGCCGCGAACGGCAACAACAACACGCTCGTCAACAACGGCACGATCACGACCACCGGCAACAACGCGTACGGGATGACGGCCGCGTGGGGGCAAAGTAATCCCGGCGCATCGGGCAACCAGATCGTCAACACGGGCAACGTGACGACATTCGGCAACAACGCGCGCGCCGCGTCGCTGCTCGGCGGCAACGGCACGATCGCCAACAGCGGCACGCTGACGTCGAACGGCCGCGATGCGCCGGCGGTCTATATGCAGGGCAATAACGACACGCTGGTCAACAGCGGCACGATCCAGACCACCGGCACCGCGACGAGCGGCGGCAGCGTCGACGCGGTCGTGTCGAACACGCTCGGCAGCTCGTTTACCGCGACGATCACGAATCAGGTCGGCGGCCGGATCATCAGCAACAACGGCATCGGCGTGCGTTCGACCAATGGCGCGACGACGATCACCAACGCGGGGCTGATCCAGGGCGGCGGCGGCACCGCGATCCAGGGCGGCAACGGCAACGTGACGCTGATCCTGCAGACCGGCTCGCAGATCGTCGGAACGGCCAATGGCGGCGCCGGCATCAATACCGTGACGTTGCAGGGCACGGGCACCGCGTCGAATCCGTTCACGAATTTCCAGAGCCTGACGATGGCCGGCACCGACTGGACGTGGGCCGGGCCCGGCACGTTCTCGACCGCGCTGGTGCAGAGCGGCACGCTGAACCTCACGGGCACGCTCGGCACGACGACGGCATCGGTCGTCGCGACCGTCAACGCGGGTGCGACGTTGCAGGCGAATGCATCGAACCTGCCGCTATCCGTCACCGACAACGGGCTCGTGCGCTTCCAGCAGGACAGCGCCGGCAAGTACACGGGTACGATCGGCGGGGCGGGCGCCGTCGAGAAAACCGGCGCAGGAACGCTGACGGTCGCGCCTTCATCGGCCGGCGGCAACACTTATTCGGGTGGCACGACGATCACGCAGGGTACGCTGGCGGTTGCCGCGGACAATGCGTTCGGCGCGGCGTCGGGCGGGCTCGCGCTCAATGGCGGCACGCTGCAACTCGGCAGCGCGTTCGATCTTGCTTCGAGCCGGTCGGTATCGATCACGTCGAACAACGGCACGATCGATACGCAGGGTTTCAACTCGACGCTGACGCAAGGCATCACGGGCGCGGGCTCGCTGACGAAGCTCGGCAGCGGCACGTTGACGCTGAACGGCACGAACGGCTACGCGGGCGGCACGAACGTCAATGCGGGCACCGTGATCGTCGGTGACGCGACGAGCGCGTCGGCGGCACTGGGCGGAGGCGGACCGGTGGCCGTGGCATCGGGCGCGACGCTCGGCGGCTATGGCAGCGTGACCGGCAACGTGACGAACAACGGCACGCTGTCGGTCGCGAACGCGCTGGCGAGCCTCGCGAGCGGCGCGACCGGCAATTTCCGGATCAACGGCAAGCTGACCAACGCGGGGCACGTGCAGCTCGGCGGCAGCGGCGTGGGCAACACGCTGACGGTCGCGGGCAACTACGTCGGCCAGAACGCGACGCTCGCGATGAACACGACGCTTGCCGGCGACGGAGCGCCATCGGACAAACTGATCGTCAGCGGCGGCACGGCGAGCGGCTCGAGCACGCTGAAGGTGACGAACGTCGGCGGCGCGGGCGCGCGGACGACAGGCGACGGCATCCAGGTCGTGCAGGCCGCGAACGGCGCGACGACGAGCGCGGGCGCGTTCACGCTCTCCGGCGGGACGGTCAGCGCAGGCGCCTATACGTATTTCCTCGCGAAGGGCGGCGAGTCGGCCGGCACCGGCGACAACTGGTACCTGCGCAACACGGTGCCGCCGAAGCCGGAATCGCCCGTTGTTCAGCCCGGCCAGCCGACGCCGCCGGCCGAGCCGCCGGTCATCGCAGCCGAAGGCACGCCCGAATCGATCGTCGAAGCGGTCGATCATGCGGGTATCGGCGGCCATCCGGAGCCGGTCTATCGCCCCGAAGTGCCGCTATACGCGGAAGCGCCGGCCGTCGCGCGCCAGCTCGGCCTGCTGCAGATCGATACGTTCCACGACCGTCAAGGCGCGCAAGGGCTGCTCGCCGAAAACGGCTCGGTACCCGCGTCGTGGGCGCGCGTGTGGGGCGGCAACAGCAAGCTCAAGCAGAAGGGCGACGCGACGCCGTCGTTCGACGGCACGGTGTGGGGGATGCAGGTCGGGCAGGACCTTTACGCCGATACGACCGCGAGCGGCCATCGCAATCACTACGGCTTCTTCCTCGGCTTCTCGCGCGCGGTCGGCGACGTGAGCGGCTTCGCGCTCGCGCAGCCGGACCTGGGCGTCGGCTCGCTGCAGGTCAATGCGTACGACCTCGGCGGCTACTGGACGCATATCGGTCCGGGCGGGTGGTACACGGACGCGGTGCTGATGGGCAGCGCGCTCACGGTGCGCACGCATTCGAATGACAACGTGAGCGGCTCGACGAACGGCAACGCGTTCACGGGTTCCGTCGAAGCCGGGCTGCCGATCGCGCTCGGCAACGGATTGACGCTCGAGCCGCAGGCGCAGCTCGTGTGGCAATGGCTGTCGCTCGATCGCTTCAACGACGGTGTGTCGAGCATCGCGTGGAACAACGGCAACACGTTCGTCGGCCGGATCGGCGCGCGGCTGCAATACGCGTTCGATGCGAACGGCGTGAGCTGGAAGCCCTACTTGCGCGTGAACGTGCTGCGCGCGTTCGGCGCCGACGACAAGACGACGTTCGGCGGCTCGACGACGATCGGCACGCAGGTCGGGCAGACGGCCGGGCAGATCGGCGCGGGGCTCGTCGCGCAGCTGACGAAGCGCGGCAGCGTGTATGCGACGGTCAGCTACCTGACGAACCTCGGCGGCGAGCATCAGCGCACGATTGTCGGGAATGCGGGTGTGCGGTGGGCGTGGTGATTTGACGAGGACGACACGGAGATCGACCGGCCGCGGCGTGTATCGTCGCGGCCGACCGCATGCGTGCCGCGCGAGCTTGGCTTCGCGGATGACGGACGCGCACCGGCCGGTCGCCACGCCGGGCGGCGTGGCGACGCTCGTCAGGCTGCCGCGTTCAACCCAGCGGCCAGTTCAGGATCGCGATGCCGTCGTTGTAGTCGCCGTCGCCGCCATCTTCGGATCCAACCAAACCGAAGTAGGTTTTCTTGAAGATGTCGACCTGACGCGAGCCGATCTTCGACGGCTTGCCGTTCGCCGTCACGACCACG
Organism: Burkholderia sp. AU28863; assembly: GCF_002223195.1. Lineage (NCBI taxonomy): Bacteria > Pseudomonadati > Pseudomonadota > Betaproteobacteria > Burkholderiales > Burkholderiaceae > Burkholderia > Burkholderia sp. AU28863. Next base: position 582,299 of record NZ_NKFE01000006.1, read on the forward strand.
CGCACCTTCCCCTTGCCGGAGTTCACGATCTGCGTGTTCAGGTTCGCGTCCTGCGTGCCGGCGCCCTGGAACGTCGCGGCCGGCTTCGGGTTGTCGTCGACGAAGACCTCGATCGTCTGCGGGGCGGACGAATTGACCAGCGCGGTCACGCCGAACGCGATGTTCGGCGGCAGGTTGAAGACGCCGTCGCGTTCGCCGCCGCCGGTCGGCACGGGCTCCGGCTGCACGGGTTGCGGTGTCGCTTTCGAGAAGTAATTGACGACCGCGCCGACGCCGAACTTCGCCGCGGCACCGGGCAACACACCGGGCGCGCCGGCCCACGTCACCGTGCACGCAACGACCTCGCCTGCCGCATCGGTTTTCACCTTGTTCTGCCAGCTGCCGACGTCGAAGCTGTACGGGATCGTCGCGATATCGACGAATACGTCGTACTGCGGCAGTTTCTCGACGAGCTGCGTGGTCATGAACTGACGCATCCGGTCGAGCACGGCCTGATCGCCGTTGGCCTGCACGGCGGTGGCGTCGTTGCCTGCGAGTTGCAGCAGCGCGTACAGGTCGTCGTGGGTAAAGGGTTGTGACATGTCGTCCTCGTCTCGATGGTAGGTCTCGCGTCGCGCGCCGGCGAACGGATTTCACCGGGCCGCGCGCGGAGCAAAGCGTGGGACTGCGAATGACTGCTCGAACGATTCGCAATGCGTGGTCGGCCCCGTCGCCATTGCGATGTTTCGCGATTGCCGCCGCTCAGCCGAGCGGCCAGTTCAGGAACACGATGCCGTCGTTGTAATCGTCGTCGGCGCCGTCTTCCGACCCGACGATCCCGAAGTACGACTTCTTGAAGAGATCGACCTGCCGCGAGCCGAGGCGCGACGGCTTGCCGTTCGCCATCACGATCACGCGCACGCGTCCCTTGCCGGAGTCGAGCACCTTCGTGCCGAGGTTCTGGTCCTGCACGCCGGCGCCCTTGAACGTCGCGGCGGGTTTCGGGTCGTCGTCGATGTAGATGTCGATCGTCTGGTCGTTCGCCGCGTTGGTGAGCGCGGTCACGCCGAACTTGACGTTCGGCGGCAGGTTGAACGTGCCGTCGCGTTCGCCGCCGCCGCCGATGTTGCCCGATCCGCCGCCACCGGTTTCGGCGCCCGGACTGCCGCCGCCTTGCGACGACGATGGCGCGGCCGTTTCACCGATCGCGGAAAGGCTCGCGTACGAATCGATATGCATCGCGCTGCCGCGCACGCTTTTCCACTGGCCCTTCACGAACGTGACGCCGCTGCCGACGTCGATCGTCGCGACGAGCGTGAACGGCATGCGTCCGGTGCTTTCGGGCACCTTCGACGAATAGGTGAAGCAGCCGTTCGCGACGACGCCGTTGTCGGTCGCGATCGCGAAATAGATGCCTGGGAAGTTGTTGCCCGTCGCGTAAGGCGTCGGCACGTTGAGGATGACCTGCAGTTTTCCGTCGCGAATCTCGGCCTTCGCGATGTCGATGTACAGGCCCGGGATATCGACGTAGGTCTCCGACGTCACGACGGGCGCGCTGACGATCGAAGCCGAAAGGAGGGGCATGGGAGTCTCCGGGGATGAGGCGGTATGAGGGGCCGCGGAACGCGGCGTAAACCCGCCGGCCGCCACGGAGGCGGCCGGCAGCGGTCGACCGTCGATCGCGCGTCAGGTCAGCCGATCGGCCACTGGAGCACGACGATGCCGTCGTTGTAGTCGCTGTCGTGGCCGTCTTCCGACACGACGATCCCGAAATTGACCGTGAACGGCGAGCCATCCGATTTCTTGCCGTTGATCGGCGCGAGGCGCGCGTCGGTCGGCGACGGCTTGCCGTTCACCGACACTTCGAAGCGGATCTTGCCGTTGCCGGAATTCAGCTTCGCTTCGCGCGGGCCGTCGCGCGTCGTCAGCTTGTGATACGCGGCGGGTTCCTGGCTGTCGCCGATAAACAGCTTGATGTGCTGTTGCTCGGCTGCATTCGCGAAGAAAATCGCGCGAAAATCGGTATTCGGCGGAATCGAAAATTCGCCGGCGCGGTTGGATGACGTTTGAGAATCGGCCATGCTTGCCTCCTGAGAAGTATTGGATAAGGCGCGAGCCTTGCCGCGCAAACGTTTGCCATTTGAAACGCGGCTTGCAAAGCATGGCAAAAAATAAATAAAAAAATATTCGGATGGGAATGGTTATTGTTCAGTAAATCGAAAGATGGCGCTAATCGATTTAATGAAATGTGCTTAATGAAGCCGATTTCGATATATTCAATAAATTATATCGATGTGTGTATCGATTTCTTGAACGATGCGCGAGCGCGCAACGCGGAGCGAGAGCGGCGAGGCACAATCGGGCTTCGGAGCAGACGCTCGGCGTTCGCATATGGCAGCGTTTCGTTTCAACATCGACATCTCTGTCGTGGCCGCGCCCACCGGCCACCGCCGAACGCCCACGCCGAAGCCCGATTGCGAGGGAGGGGTGTGCGGCGACCGGCGAAGAGGATGGACCGACTCACTCCGAACATGAATAGGACCTCACCGGCGCCGCACCCGTGAAGCATAGCGACGGGGGAGGCTGCCGCCTATCGGACGGGACTGATTCTGCGCGAATGCGCGTATCGCGGAATGGAGCGGGATGCAAGCGCACCCGGTTGACAGCCGTGGTCACCCTGTGATTTGATGCCGGCCATGCACGCCGCCCAGTTCCTCTTCTCGCTACGACTACTAGCCCGTTTCTCCGGGCTGGGTCTGCGGCTGCGCGCGTTCCATCTGCTTCTTTCCTGAAGCGCCAGATTTTCCCCGCATCACCGACCTGGCCCCGGTTGTCGACCGGCGCCTGAGTTCGTCTTTTTTCCGTCATCGCTCCGCTCCGTCCCGGTCGCTCAACCGTCAAGGCTGTCGTTTGCCGTACCGCTTTGCCGTTGTGCCGCTTTCTTGCCGTTTTCACCGCTGCGCGCGCAGCCGGCTTCTGACGCCGATGGCTACCGCGCCGCGCTTCACCGACAAACAGACCGAGGACCGACATCATGATGCTGAAAAATCCCGCGACGAAATACCGACCGTTCACGCCCGTCAACCTGCCCGACCGCACGTGGCCGTCGCGCACGATCACGCAGGCGCCGATCTGGATGAGCACCGACCTGCGCGACGGCAACCAGGCGCTGTTCGAACCGATGGACGCCACGCGCAAGATGCGGATGTTCAAGACGCTGGTCGCGATCGGCTTCAAGGAGATCGAGGTCGCATTCCCGTCCGCGTCCGAAACCGATTTCAACTTCGTCCGCGAACTGATCGAAGGCGGCCACATCCCCGACGACGTGACGATCGAAGTGCTGACGCAAGCGCGCGACGACCTGATCGAGCGCACCTTCGCATCGCTGCGCGGCGCGAAGCGCGCGATCGTGCACCTGTACAACGCGACCGCGCCGGAATTCCGCAAGATCGTGTTCGGCCTCGATCGTGACGGCGTGAAGCAGCTCGCGGTGAATGCGGCGCGCACGATCAAGCGGTGCGCCGATGCGGCGACCGACACGCAATTCACGCTGCAGTACAGCCCGGAAACGTTTACGGCGACCGAACTCGATTTCGCGAAGGAAGTTTGCGACGCGGTGTTCGACGTGTGGCAGCCGACGCCCGAGCGCAAGTCGATCGTGAACCTGCCGGCCACGGTGGAAATCGGCACGCCGAATTACTATGCGGACCAGATCGAATGGATGCACCGGAACCTCGCGCGCCGAGATTCGCTGATCCTGTCCGTGCATCCGCACAACGATCGCGGCACCGCGGTCGCGGCGGCCGAGCTCGCGGTGATGGCCGGCGCCGACCGGATCGAGGGCTGCCTGTTCGGCAACGGCGAGCGCACCGGCAACGTCGATCTCGTGACGCTCGCGCTGAACCTGTACACGCAGGGCGTCGATCCGGGCCTCGATTTCTCGCAGATCAACGAAGTCGCGCGCACGGCCGAGGAATGTACGCAGTTGCCGATCCACCCGCGCCATCCGTATGTCGGCGATCTCGTGTTCACCGCGTTCTCCGGCTCGCACCAGGACGCGATCAAGAAGGGCTTTGCCGTGCAGAAGCCCGACGCCGTGTGGGAGATGCCGTACCTGCCGATCGATCCGAACGACCTCGGCCGCACGTACGATTCGATCATTCGCGTGAACAGCCAGTCCGGCAAGGGCGGTATCGCGTACCTGCTCGAACAGGGCTACGGTGTCGTGCTGCCGCGCCGCATGCAGGTCGATTTCAGCGCGGCCGTGCAGCGCCTGACCGACGACAGCGGCCACGAGGTGACGAGCGCGCAGATCTGGTCGCTGTTCCAGCAGGAATATGTCGAAAGCGATACGCCGCTGCGCTATGTCGGCCACGAGCTGACCGAGCGCGACGGCCGCGAATCGATCGTGCTGACCGCCGACGTGCAGGGCGAGCGCCGGGTGCTGCGCGGCGAGGGCAACGGCCCGCTCGACGCGCTGATGCACGCGCTGCACACGCCGCTGCGAATTCAGCATTACGAGGAACGCGCGCTGTCGCAGGGCGCCGATGCGAAGGCGATCGCGATCGCCGAGCTGGCCGGCACGGGCGTGCGCGGCAGCGCGTTCGGTGTCGGCGTCGACGCGAACCTGACGACCGCGTCGATTCGTGCGGTGATCAGCGGCGTGAACCGCGCGTATGCGCGTGCGGACGCTGCGGTGCAGGCGACGTTCTTCGACGTGGCGCAGGCGGTGAAGGCCGTGGCGTAACGGCGGCAGGGGCGGTCGCGTCGGGATGCTTCGGCGCGGCTGCGTCGCCGGCAGGGTCGCTGCACCGCCTGCCGAGTGCAGCGCCTGCTTCACGAGATCCACCGCTGCGCGCGTCTTCGCATCGAGATGCCGGCGCGCGACGGATACACCAGGAACACCCCACGTCGTCCACGGCGCAGTGGCGGAGGGGGGGCGCGGCTGGCGCAGGGTGCGTGCACGCGTGGCGCGCCGACACGGGAACGAACGTGCTCGGACCAGTCCGATGGTGGCGGGCGCGGGGCTCTGCAACAATGCACGGTCGGCCGCGATGCCCCGTTTCCGCCGGCCGTGCGCGTGCATTCGTTCCGCAGCGCGTCGTGCGCCGCCGGCATTCCCGATCGTTCTCTCGTCCATGCTCCGGATTTCCACGCTGTTCTTCGCCGCCGCACTGTGTTTCGCGGCACTGCCGTCGGCCCGTGCCGACGACCGCGCACGCTGGCCGGATAGTCTCGACGGCCGGCCGCGTGTCGGCGTCCAGGTGAAGATCCAGTCGTTTACGCCCGACGATGCGCGGCAGATCCGGCAGACCGGCTTCGACTTCGTCCGCTTCGGCGTATGGACCGATCGTCTCGATCGTCCGGACTATCGCCGCCAGCTCGACGACGCATTGGCGGCGGCGCGCTCGACTCACCTGCCGGTGTTGCTGACCGTGCGCACGCTCGCGCCGTTCGGGCGAGCGGACGGGCAGCGCGACACGAAGACGGACCGCGCCTCGCTCGCGGCTGCCGGTGCCCGCCTTGCCGGCACGGTGACGCGGCTCGCCGCCCAATACGGCCATGCGCTGGTGGCGGTCGAGCTCTGGAACGAACCCGACCTGGGCCGCTATTGGCCGACCGGCGATGTCGTGCACACGTTTCCGCCGTTTGCCGAAGGGCTGTGCCGCGGCCTGGCCGCGCGCCGGCCGGACGTTCCGGTCGTCGGCTTCGGATTCGCCCGCCCGCCGCTGCCTGGCAGCGTGCCCGACCGTCTGCTGGCCGGCGTGTACGCCGCCGCACCGGCCTGTCTCGACGCCGCGTCGTACCACGCGTACGGCATGACGCCGATGCAGATCCGCGATGCCGCGCACGGTATCCGTGCACGCTACGGTCTGCCGGCACTCGTGACCGAAGACGGTGCAGCGTCGATGGGCGTCGATGGCAACGAGCGGCAAGCGCGACGTCTGCGCACGCTGCTCGACGCGCGCGCGACGCTCGGCACGCCTCTGTTGTCGATCTACGAATGGGCCGATACCGCGAACGCGAACGATGCGGCGCAGCGCAGCTACGGGCTCGTGCGTGCGGACCGGTCGCCGAAGCCCGCGCTCGATGCGGCCCGCGCGTTGCTGCGCGCGACGGCGTCGAAGCCGTAGCCGCCCGTCAAGCCGGCCCGCGCGTACGGATCGTCCACAGCACGACGGCGAACAATGCGACGCTGGACAGGTGCCGCAGGTAGCTGCCGAGATCCGGCTCGAACAGCATCGATACCGCGACATGGCCGAGCAGCAGGCACGCGAGCAGTTCGCCGTTGCAGGGCAGGCCGTTCGTGCGTTCACCGGTGCGCTGCGTCGGCGCGCGTCGCCACGCGGCGCCGAGAAACAGCGCGACCAGCGCCTGCATCGCGAATCCCTTCGGATCGAACGAGAACAGCACCGGCAGGTTGAGCCGCACGAGCGAATACGCATAGTTGCCCGCGAAATGGACGAACGAATCGGGCGGGAACGGGTTGTAGAAACTCGTGCGCGCGCCGAACGGCGACGCATACACGAGATAGTCGACCGCGAGGTCGCGCGGCTGCTGAAGCAGCGTATAAGCGGCATTCGGCAGCGCGAGCAGCACGGCCGCGACCAACAGCGCCCCGGCCAGCCTCGGCAGTGTCGATACCCGGCGCCACACCCATGCCGCAAGCGCGATCGCGACGATCAACGCGAAGTAGCTGCGGATCGTCGCCGCGTAGCCGAGATACAGCAGCACGGCGATCGTCATCGCCCCCGCCGTGCCGCGTACGCGCGCAGCGGCGAGGACGACGATCGACATCGCGACGACGAGCGTGTCCTTGCTCGCGACGAACAGGTTGAAGAACAGGCACGGCGCAATCAACGCGAGATGGGCGGCCAGCGCGCCGAGCCGCCGTGTCGCGCGCAACGCGATCCAGATCGTCGCGACGCCCAGCGCGACCACGAATACGGCCGTGCCGGCGCTGCCGAGCGCCTGGTACAGCTTGCCGACCGCATCGAACGACGAGCCGTCGTAGGTCGAGCCGCCGCCGATCTGCGTCTGGATCTTGTCCGAGTCGCGGAAGATGAATTCCGGCAGCAGCACGCGCGCGTTCGCATAGACGCCGACGTACAGCAGCGCGAGACACGCGGCGATCGTATCGCGCAAGCCGCGGCTCAGCAGCGGACCGCTCGCGATCAGGTTACGCAGCATCGGCCGCTCCGGGCCGGGTGGCGCGGCGCGCCGTCGGGGCGCGAGACGACACGATCCACACGAGCCACGCGGCCACCGCGATGCTCGCGACGAGATGCGCGACGGCCGCGCCGATCGCGCGCCCGTCATGCACGAGTGCGATCGTCATCGGGACGCACGCGAGCGTCAGAACGGCCATCACGCCGGCGACCACGCGGCCTGCCCTCAACGCGACGGCGGCAGCCCACAGTACGTCGCAGATCGCGCGCAGCACGAACGACAGCAGCAGGATCGCGAGGAGGACGGTTGACGGCAGGTCGCCGCCTTCGTGCGCGAGCCGGAACAGCCACGGATGCACCGTGACGATCGCGAGCGCGGTCGCACCGGTCAGGATCGCCGACCCGCGCAGCGCCCGCGCGAGTTCGCTGCGAAATGCCCGCGGTGCGCTTCGCGGACAGTCGAGCGCACGCACGAGACGCGGCGCGGCGACCGCCGCGACGGTGGCCGACGCGATCGTCTGAATCGCGTTCGCGATCGACCATACGAACACGTAGCGGCCGAGCTCGCTCGCGTCGAGTATCGCGGACGCGACGAAACGTTCGAGATACTGCAGCACCGACAGCAGCAGCAATGCGACGAAGAACGGCGCGCCGCTGCGCCAGACCGTCGCGAGCGGCAAGCGCGTGGCCGACAGCGCGGGCATCGCCGGCAGCCGGCTAGCCGCGCCCGATATCAGCAGCCCGCCGAGCGCGACGACGAGCACGTCGCCGGCGAGCCAGATCGCGAGCACGCCGTCGATCGACTCGACCACGCGCGCCGCGAGTGCGGCGACCGCGACGCCGGCCCACGCGCCGGTCCGCACGAACAGCAGCCACGACGCCGCGCGGACGCGATGCAGCGAGAACAGCCATGTATTGACCTCGAGCGCCGCATGTTCGGCGCATGCGACGAGCATCACCAGCGCGAGCGGCACGTCGGCCAGCGCGCCTGCCCGCGGCAGCCCGAAGAACGCGCCGACTGGCAGCGCGGCCGCGCCGCACAGCACGGCATAGACGCCCGCATACAGTACCGACAGCCGCATGCAGGCCCGGATCGCGTCGCGCGGATCGGGGCCGGCGAGCCGGCGGTTGATTTCGGTGCTGAAGCCGAGCCCGAGCACCTTCGATCCGACGACCGATACCGCCAGCGCGACACCATAGACGGCGACCGCATCGAAGCCGAGCATGCGCGCGGCGACGATCGTCAGCACGAACTTCAGCCCGAGCGCGGCGATCCGCAGCGCGAGGCGCGACGAGGCGGCCTTCATCGTGCGGCTCCGTCGTAGAGCGCGGCCCTCAGCGCGGTGACGATCCGGTCACGCTCGCGGCCGAGCCGCACGATGCCGGTGTCGGTCTGCGCCCAGAAGCGGCGCAGCGCATCGGGCGCGAACAGCGTGTCGCATACCGCATTCGCATCGAAATCGGCGGCGTTCGCGACCCAGTGGCCGACGCCGAGATCGGCATACGCGCCGAACCCCTTGCGCTCGTAGCTCAGGTGGTAGGCCGGCACGCCGTGCAGGATCGACTCGAGCGCGCCGTGCAGGCGCACGGAGACGACCGCGTCGGGCGTGTCGCGGGCGAGCACGTCCTTCAGCGTGCGCGTGTCGTCGAAGCCGCGTTCGCGATAGTACGCGGCGTCGTCGTTGCCGCGCCCGGTGCTTTGCACGGCGAACGTGATGCGACAGAACGCGCCGAGCCGTTCGATCAGCGCTTCCGTCTGCGCGTGGTAACGCGCGCATTGCGCGGCGCTCCACGCGGGCGGACGGCGCAGCACCAGCGCGATATGGTCGGGGCGGGCCGGCGGCACATGCGCGTGCTCGCGCTGACCGGCCGCACGCCGGCCGAATTCGAGCACCGCGAGATCGGGCGCTCGCCGCGTGTTCGGGTTGGCGGCGAGCAGCGCCATCGAGCGGTCATCGCGTACGAACACGGTGTGGAAGCCCGCAAGCAGCGACGTCAGATGGGCGGCGAGCATCGCATTGCCGGCGGCCGGGCCGATGCTCTGCGGCAGGTAGACGGCAGGCTTGCGCGCCGCACGAGCCGCACGCATCTGCATGAGGTGCCCGGCTTCGAGCTTGAGCGCCTCGACGCTGTTGCGCGCGCGCAGGTAGCCGCCGCCGACGCCGACGATCAGGTCGACCTGCTTCAGCAGGCCGCGCAGGTCGGCCAGTGCCGGATTGGCGCCGACGGGCAGCGCGGCCATCGCCGCGCCGATCAGCCGCCCGGCGCCGCCGGCAGCGAGCACGGGCGCGGGCCGCACGTCCGGATGACCGGGGAACGATGCGGGATCGGCCGCGACGACGGACACGCGGGTGTCCGTGCCGAACGCGCCGCGCAGCAACGCGACCGACAGTTCGACGAGCAACCCGTCGCCGGCGTTGCGTGCGCTGTACGCGTGCAGCAGGGCTACGTGAACGGGGCGGCTCATCATGCGTTCTCCCGGAGCAGGTCGCGATAGACGGCGAGCGTGCGATCGACCATTGCCTCCGCCGAAAAATGGGGGTAGGCGCGGGCGCACTGATCGCGCATCAGCCGGTGCGCGGCCGGGTGCTCGACGAGGCGACCGACCATCGACGCGAACGCGGTCGGGTCGTCGCTGTTCGATACCGTCAGCCCGACGCGATGTTCGGCAATCAGCTCGGTCGCGCCCGACACCTGCGTGGCCACGATCGGCACCTGTGCGGCGACGGCTTCGAGGCATACGTACGGAAAACCTTCGTAGCGGCTCGGCAACGCGAGCAGGTCGAACGCGGAGAAGTAGCGGCGCGCCGCGTCGACGCGGCCCGCGACGCGCAGGTTCGCCGGCAGGTCGTGCGCTTCGTCGCCAGCGGCCCGGTCGAAATCGCCGGAGCCGATCGCGACGACCTGCACGCGGTCGCCGAAGCGTTCGTCCAGTACGCGCGCGATCCGCACGAGGCGGTCGACGCCCTTCTGATGATCGAATCGCCCGACGAACCCGACGACGAACGGGTGATCGGCCAACCCCAGCGCGATCCGTGCTGCCTGGCGCGCGAGCAGCGTCGGCGGCGTGACGCCGTTCTCGACGAGCCGGATGCGGCCGCGCGCGATGCCGAGCGCATGCAGGTGATCGGCTTCGTCCTGCGACACGGCGATCACCGCGTCCGAGCACGCGTTGCCGAGCACGCGCTCGATGCCGCCGTAGAACGCGCGCTTCGCGGGCGACAGCGTCGGGTTCAGCGTATAGACCGCATGCGGCGTATAGACCTGCTGCCATGGCCCGCGGCACAGGCGCGCGAGCGCGCCGGCTTTCGAGCTGTGGCTGTGCACGATGTCGGGGCCGATCCGGCGCAACAGCCGGCGCAGCGCAAGTACGCCGCGCAGGTCGTGGGCGCCGACCGCGCGCTGCAGCGGCAGCCGGTGGAACGTCTTGCACTGCGCGGCCGCGCCGGCCAGCATCGCGTCGTCGAAGCGTTCGCCGCGCGGCGCGATCAGGTGGATTTCCGCGTGTCCGCGTGCGTGCAGCCCGGCGATCAGGTCGGTCAGGTGGACGGCGACGCCGCCGCCGGCCGCTTCGACGACGAGCGCGATGCGCAGCGGCGGCGCGGCGGTCGCCGGGGGCGCCGGCGGGTTCGTATCGGGTTGAAGGGTCACGCGATCGTCGAGTGAAGGCGCGAATGCGATGTCGCTCATGCGGACCTCCGCAGCAGACGTTGAAGTGCCGCGCGTAGGCGGGCGAGGTGCGTACAGCGCTGCGTGTCGCACGTGTAGCGGTAGGCTTCGTAGCGATAGCCGCCGTATTTCGAGCCGAAGGCCGATGCGCCCGCGCGCGGATCGAGGCCGTTCAGCACGACGCCGGGCTGTGCGTCGGGCCGCTGCGGCAGGCGTTTCGCGGCTTCGACGAGTTCGCCGGCCCGCGTCGAGCCCGCGCGTGCGACGAGCAGCGTCGCGTCGGCATGGGCGCCGAGCCAGGTCGAGTCGGTGGCGGCGAGCAGGGGAGCGGAATCGACGATGACGAGGTCGTAGCGCGCGCGCAGCGACGCAAGCAGCGCGCCGAGGCCGGCCTGCTGCAGCAGCGCGGTCGGCGCGGGCGGCAGTTCGCCGGTCGGCAGGAGATCGAGATTCGGCGCGACGTTGCGCTGGATGACCTCGTCGGCGCTCGCATGGCCGCCGAGCAATGCCGCGAAGCCCGCGCCGCGTGCGAGTCCGAAGTACTGGTGCAGGTAACCCTTGCGCAGATCGCCGTCGATCAGCAGCACGCGCCGGCCGCTCGCCGCGTGCACCGCCGCGAGGTTGACCGACACGAACGACTTGCCGGTGCCGGGTGCGGGACCCGTGACCAGCACGAGCGGATGCGCGCAATCGGCGAGCGCGAAATGCAGCGCGGTTTGCAGGCTGCGCAGCCCTTCGATCGCCGGCTCGTACGGATCGTCGTAGGCGAGCACATGCCGGCCAGCGTCGTGTTGCTCGATCGCACGCATCAGCTTGCGCTGGCGGGCGGCCGCAGGCAGCACCGCACGCACCGGCAGCGACGTGTGGCGTTCGATCTCGTCGACGGCGGTCAGGCCGCCGTACAGGAATTCGCGCGCGAACGCGGCGATCAGCCCGAGCGCGAGGCCGGCGAGCGCGGCGGCGGCGATCACGACCGGCCGGTTCGGCCGCACCGGATCGGCCGGCGCGACGGCCGCATCGACCACGCGCACGCTCGCCGTCCTGCCGGCCTGCACGAGTTCGAGCTGCTGGGTGTTGTTCAGCAGCGCGGTGTACAGGTCCGCGTTCACCTTCACGTCCAGGCGGGCGCGCACTTCCTCGCTTTGCTGCGCGGGCAGCCGCGCGATGCGCGCGTCAAGCGCGCCCTGCTGGCGCTTCAACGTCGCGAGCTGCGCGTCGAGCGCGGCCATGTCGGGGTGCGTCGGCAGGAAGCGGCGCGACAGTTCGTCGTGCTTCTGCTGCAGTTCGAGCACGCGCGTCTGCAGGTCGGCGCCCTGCTGCAGGACGACCTTGCCTTCTTCCTCGAGATCGACCGAGCCGGTGCGGCTGCGCAGGGTCGCGTAACGCGTTTCCGCGCGCTCGAGCTGACCTTTCACGATCGGCAACTGCTCGTTCAGGAACGCGAGCGATTGCGCGGCCTCGGCCGTGCGGCGCGCGATGTTCTGTTCGACGTAACGGTTGGCGATCGCGTTGAGCGTCGCGCTGATGTCGACGGGATCGTGGCCGCGCAGCGATGCGACGAGCACGCCCGATTGCTTCACCTTCTCCTGGACGTCGAGCGCATTGCGCAGCGTGTCGATCGTTTCCGCGCGCGATTGACGTACCAGCGCGAAGCGCGTGCCGGGCAGCGCGTCGAAGCCGGTGATGTCGATGTGCAGCGGGCCGTGGCGCGTGTCGAAGGTTTCCGCGCGGCCGATCGTGCCGACCGCATCGGCCTTCATGTCCGCGCCGGTGAGCCGGTAACGCGTGGCGTCGAGCCGCACGACCTGGAACGTGTCGCCTTCCGCACGCGTCGGGACGTCGAAGCGCACGACGTCGATCCGCTCCTGTCCCCATGCATAGCCGCCGAAGCCGAACAGGCCCGGCTTCACCGCGCCGTCGTTGAAGCGCGCGACGAACGCGCCGATCACCGGCACGCGTGCGGGCGTCGCGACGATATAGGCGCGCAGGTCTTCCACCGCGCGCGTGACGACGAGCCGCGACGACAGGATCTGCGCCTCGGCCGACGCGGGCGACGCGACGTTGAAGAACGACGCGGCGTCGCCGAGCAGGTTCTTCGATGCGGCGTCGGTCGCATCGTCGGTCTGGATCATCAGGTCGGCCTGGTAGGTCGGCGGCGCGACGAACGCATACAGCGCGCCGGCGGCGACGCAGGCCGCCGTGATCGACGCGATCGTCCAGCGTGCCTGGCGCAGGACGTCGAGCACGCGGATCAGGTCGATCTCGCGTTCGGGAGAAGCGGAACTCGTCATGGCTGGGATTCGGAGAAAGAGGCGGTGACGTGCGGCCAGCGCGCGGCGAGCCGCGGTAGCCAGCTGCCGACCGCGAGATCGATCAGCGCCGCGCAGCGCACGAAATCGTCGCGCGTGCCGCGATAGGGATCGGGGACGTCGAGGCCGATCGGCGCACCGTCGGCTATTCGCGCGTATTCGCCGAGACGGAACACGCGGCCGCGCAGGAACGGGTGACGCGCTTCGAGCACGCGGCGCTGCTTGCCGTCCATCACGAAGATCAGGTCGGCCTGCGCGCACAGCGCGGCCGTCACCGGCCGGGCCATGTGCGCGTCGAGGCTCAGCCCGCGCGCGGCGGCCATGTCGCGGGCCAGCGGGTCGGCCGGCCGGCCGTTCGGCGGCGCGAGGCCGGCCGAGCCGGTCCGCGCGTGCGGCAGCTTCGCCGCGAGCAGGGCGGCCGCCAGCGGGCTGCGGCACACGTTGCCTTCGCAGACGACGAGCAGGAACGGGGGCGGGTTCGGCATCATTTCGTGGCGATCCCGGCGGCGACGCCCGTGTTCACGCTGGGCAGCAACAGGCTCAGCACGCGGCTGATGCGGACGAGCCCGTTGCCGTCGACGTAGACGATGTCCCTCGGCTCCAGCTCGAACTGGTTCGCGAGCACCATCGCGACAGGTGAGCGCGCGTCGAGATGGAACACCGTCGGCGTGCGGCCCTGCGCGCCGCGGATCACGAACATCTGCGCGGCATCGGCGGTATTGGAATTGATGCTGCCGGCTTGCAGCAGCGCGTCGCTCAACGTCAGGCGGCCGTCGCGCTTCGGCAGCGCGAGCATCGGGCGGTTCACCTCGCCCATCACGTACACGCCGTTGCTGTCTCGCGCACCGACGCGCAGCAGGTCGCCGCCGCGCAGCACGATGCGCGACGGGTCGCGGTGGCGTTCGATCAGGCGCGCCAGGTCGATGCGCACGGGCGTGCCGTCGCGCACGATCGTCACGTCGCTCTGATCGGCGCCGGGCGTGAAGCCGCCGGCGCGCGCGATCGCGTCGGCGAGCGTCATCGGCACGTCGTTGACGGGCAGCGCGCCCGGCGTGTGGACTTCGCCGTCGACGTACACCTGCTGCGAACGGAACGACGCGATGCGCAGCGTGACCTGCGGCTCGCGGTAGAGCTTGCCGAGCGCCTGCTTCACGCGCGCCTGCGCGTCGGCGGCGGTCAGCCCGGCGACCTTCAGCACGCCGGCATACGGGAACGTCAGGTTGCCGCGATCGTCGACGACGAAGCCGGCAACCGGGTCGGCCGACCGCGGCGGCGTCTGCTGTGCGCCGCCTTGGGCTGCCGCGAGTTCCGGGTGATCCCACACGGTGATCTGCAGCACGTCGCCCGGCCCGATCCGGTAGGCCGACGACGCGCGCGATGCGGCCGGCGTGTCGAACGACGCCGCGGCCGCATCGCGGGCCGCGCGCTGGCGCGCGATCAGCGACGGATCGATGTCGACGATCGGCGGCGTGGCGACGGCATCCCCGCCCGCGGGCTGCGCACGAGCCGGCGTGCCGGCCGTGGTCGACGCGGCCGCGGCGCGTGCTTCGGCCACGCGCGAGTCGGCCGCGGCCGGCGCGGGCGCGCCGTCCTCCGGCGCGTCGGCGAGCCAGCCGAGATACGACGTGTTCATCTTCATGCCGGGCGCGAACGCGCATCCGGACAGCGCTACGCAGGCCGTCAGGACGAGCGCGAGCGCACCGTGGCGGCGCGCGGCCGCCGATGCGATCGAGGGTGTCATGAGTTCCTTCCAGTTGCGCCGCGCGTCGGGAGACGGCGGCGGCGCGGGAGCGGGTCTGCCGAAGCAGGGGCCGCCGGGTCAATCGAAGCAGCCGCGGCGGCGATGCCGCTGCGGCGAACGGCATGCGCCGTTCAGTACGCGTTGGGATGCACGATCCCTTTCAGCACCGTCGCGCCGATGATTCGCAGGTCGAGCGCGAACGACCAGTTGCGCAGGTAGTACAGGTCGTACTCGACGCGCGACTGCATGCTTTCGAGCTGTTCGGTCGCGCCGCGCAGCCCGTTGACCTGCGCCCAGCCGGTGATGCCCGGCTTGATCCGGTAGCGATGGATGTAGCCGTCGACGAGCGTGCGGTACTGCGCGTCGTGTTCCACCGCATGCGGACGCGGACCGACCACCGACATGTCGCCGAACAGCACGTTGATGAACTGCGGCAGTTCGTCGAGGCTCGTGCGGCGCAGGAACGCACCGACCTTCGTCACGCGAGGGTCGTTGCGGGTCGCCTGCTCGACCTTGCCCGGTTGCGCGGCATGCACGCGCATCGTGCGGAACTTGTAGATGTCGAACGTGCGGCCGTCGCCGCCGCGTCGCTTCTGCGTAAACATCACCGGGCCCGGCGAGCTCAGCTTGATCGCCGCGGCGATCGCGAGCAGCAGCGGCATCAACACGATCAGCACGGCAGTCGCGAATGCGCGATCGAATACCGCCTTCACCCACAGCGCGCCGCGCGACAGCGGCGGCGCGGCGAGCGAGATCGCCGGTTCGCCGAGGATTTCGTCGACCTGGCTGCCGAACAGCGCGTGCTGGCTCACGTCGGGCATCAGGCGCAGTTCGACGAAATCGCTGCGGAATTCGTCGATCACGCGCGTGATCGCGGCGTCTTCCGCGAGCGGCAGCGCGATCCACACTTCGTCCGCGCGCTGGCGGCGCGCGCATGCGGCAAACGATGCGAGATCGGTCGTGACGAGCGCGTCGCCGGCGAGCGTCAATTCGCGGCCGCCCGTGCAATACGCGCTGACGAGCCGGTAGCGCGTACTGCCGGCCGCGTCGAGCGACGCGACGATTCGCGCGAGGCGCTCGCCGCTGCCGACGACCGCGATGCGGGCGGGCGTCGCCGGCACGCGCAGGCTGCGCCGGCGCGCGATGCTCAGTGCGATCCGGAACACGACCAGCACGATCCCGACCTCGATCGTCCAGTCGAAGAACCACGTCAGCATCATCACGGTCGCGGTGGTCAGCGCGATCATCTTCAGGAACACGAAACCCTGCACGACGAGCCACAGCGCGAGCGTGCGGACCGCATAGCGCGTCGCTGGGCGCGGCCGGCCATCGAGGCCGATGCCCGCCAGGCGCAGCAGGAACGCCGCGAGCAGCGCGCTCACGCCGATCAGCAGCCATTCGATCGCAAGCGCGTCGAGATTCCACAGCGAACCCTGGTGCGTGAGTACCGCGATCGCGACGATCGCCGCGACATCGACCATGCAGACGACGATTTCGCCGCGCGGCCCGTGCTTCTTGTTCATTTCATCCGCCATCCTTGCCGTTGCGCACCGTCCGGAATGGCGGTGCGTCCGCGTTCGTGCAACGCTCCGCAGAGCGGTCTGCTGCCCGGCGTGTTGCACGATGCGTTCGGGCAGTACGGCGAGTCTAGGAGCGATGACGGGGCGAGACCATCGGACTGCGGGCGGTCCGCAAGGGCACTTCGATCGGACTGCGCCTCAACGGGCTAGGACTCGTTCCCGATGACGTCAGGGATTGTCAAACCGCCTGTGGACAGGCGATTGGCACACGCTGTCGGAACGCTGTGGCGATGGCGATGGCGATGGCGGCTCGCGATGCGGCGTCGTCATGCCGCCACCGACTGCGCGGCCAGCAACGGTGCGAGCGATCGGGCTTGCGGATGGCGGCCGATCGTTGCCAGCGCGTCGGCTTCGAGCCGGCGACGCTGCGCGGCATCGCGAACGAGTTCGGCGCAGGCATCCACCAGCGCGTCATATGGCGCCGCGCGGAAGCCGTTGGCGTAATCGGGATCGACCGACGTCGTCGGCGACACTTCGCCCACGATCGCCTTGCCGTTCGTCATCAGATAGAACGCGCGCACCACCTCGAAAATGTGCGACGCGTAGTGATGCAGATTCAGCACGACCTTCGCACGCGCGATGAACGCGTCGCGCTCGGCGCCGTAGATGCCGCCGCTGACGATCCCGACGTTCAGCCCGCGCGCCTGCAGCGCGTCGAGGATCGCCGCGCGGCGCGGGCCGATCGTGCCGTAAAACAGCACGTCGATATCCTGCTCGACGTCATCCGGAATGCGGCGCAGCTTCGGATGGAAACCGAGTTTCAGGTAGCGCGCATGCTCGATGCCGAGGCTATGCAGTTTCGCGAGATTGCGCGCGCTGTAATCCCAGGTTTCGTATCGCGACGCCCATCGATAGATGTTCCGGTTCCACGGCTGTTCGTCGACATGCAGCTGCTCGGTATTGACGACGATCGTGTCGTCCGGCACGTGCTCGGTCACGCCTGGATCGGCGAGATGGCAGCCGATCAGGATGTTCCGTGCATCGGACATCATGGTGTTCTCGTTGAAGTGAACCGCGTGGCCGAGATCTTCGAGCCCGTACGCGATCGCCTCGGCGAGTTCCGTGAAGGCGCCCGAATGCGCGTAGCCGGGCGGGCGGACGATGCAGAGGTTGTAATCCATGACGAATCTCCTGTCGGGGCGGCGACCGTCAGCCGGCCAGGCGGCGAAGATCGGCGGCGACCGCATCCATGACCGGCTGCCAGTCCGCGAACGTCGTCTGCCGATACAGCGACGCACTCGGGTAGAACGGGCTGTCGCGGCGGTCGTGCTGCCAGACCCAGTGCGGGTTCGCATCGAGCAGCACCCACGTGCGCTGGCCGAGCGCGCCGCTCAGGTGTGCGGCCGACGTGCAGACGGTGATCACGAGATCGAGTGCGCCGACGAATGCGGCGGTGTCGTCGACCGTGCGCCATTCGCGCGTGCAGTCATTCACGACGAAACCGGCCGCGCGGGCGGCTTCGATGTCGTGCTGCGCGCCCGGTTGCAGCGAGTAGAACGCGACGTCCTGCTGCAGGCCGCCGAACGCTTCGGTAAAACGCTCGAGGCCGACGCGGCGAAAGCGGTTGCGCTGGTGCGACAGACTGCCCGTCCACGCGAGGCCGACCTTCAGCCGCTTTTCGCCCGCGAGCGCCGTGCGCCACGCATCGGTGGCTGCCGGGTCGGCGTGGAGGTACGGCGCCGTCGTGGCGAGCGCGTCGCCGTCGAGGCCGAGCATTCCGGGGATGTTCATCAGCGGCAGCTCGACATCGAATGCGGGCAGATCCTCGATGCGCGTGCTGGTGTCGAACACGTCGACATGCGTTGCCAGGCTGCGCCCGAACAGGTCGCCCATCACCGGAAACGCATTCCACACGATCCGGCCGCCGTCGCGATGCACGCGTTCCGCAAGCAGCGGCATGTAGCGGCAGAATTGCAGTGCGTCGCCGAGACCCTGTTCGCCCCACACGAGCAGCGTCTTGCCCTTCAGCGATTCGCCGCGCCAGCGCGGAGCGGCAAACGCCGGCAGTTTGCCGCGCAGTTCGGCCGAGCCTTCCCAGCGCGCTTCGTAATGGGGCCAGCCCGACGCGAAGTCGCCGCGCGCAAGCTGGAGCAGCGACAGATTGTGGCGATACGTCGGGTTGTGCGGCGCGAGTTCGACGGCGCGTTGCGCGTGCGCCTCGGCCTGGCCCCACCATTGCGCTTCCTTCATGGCCGTCGCCGCGTTGTTCGCGGCCAGCGCGCTGTCGGGCGCCAGCGCGACCGCACGGGTAGCCGCGCGCAATGCGCCATCGAGATCGAAACGGTCGATGCGCGTGACGACCGCATTGATCCACGCGCGTGCGTCGTCGGGGTCGTCGTCGAGCGCGCCTTCGATGAGCGCGAATTCCAGATCGGGATCGCCTTCCGTCAGCCGGATCGCGAGCGCGAGATTGTTCTTCAGCGACGGCCACGCGGGTGCGAGTTCGAGTGTGCGGCGATAGGGCGCGATCGCATCCGCGTGGCGTCCCGCCATCTGCATCGCGTAGCCGCAGTTGAATGCCGCTGCCGGCGAGTCCGGACGCAGTTTCCAATGGGCGGCGGCCAGATGGGCGGCGCTCGCCGTTTCACCGCGATCGATCAGCGTTTGCGTGGCGGTGGCGACGGCGTTGTCGTCGATATCGACCGAGGCGGCATCGGCTCGCGTGGCGAGCGTCGTGTCGTCGGTGTCGGCGAGCGTGGGCGTGTCGTGGGGCGTGATCTGCATGTCGGGGCTCCGGAGGGGCCGGCCGCGTTCGAGGCAGCGGCCGGTGGCGGGGTTTGTCGTGAGGGCGCCAGCGGCTTGCACGCATGGGCACAAGCAGCATGGCGCCGGCTTGACGTCCACTTTATGGATCTGCACCCGGCAACTGAATAAGACCAGTCCGAATCGATGAGGCCCAGCGATGCGTCCCCCGGTCGCGAACGCGCCGTTCGGTCACGTTTGTAGTCCCAGTCCTATTTTTGGGTTCGCCGTTCGCCAATAAGACTCGTCTGATAGAGATCGCGTGCAGCGATCTTTGTAATACGCAGTATTCCGGCCGACGTCGTTCGGCAACTATCAGACAGGGAGTACTGACGATGAGCGCAGCAGATTTTCTGGTGAAAGGCACCGTGATCGGGATGGTCGCGAGCGCGGCCACGGTCGGGATGGTCCACGTGGCGGTCGAGTTCGGCACGCGTTGGTCGTCGAGCGGGATGGTCGTGACGACGGCGACCGCCTTGCTGATGGCGATGCTGCTGCTCGTGCCGCCGCTCGTTACCGCATGGCGGAACCGCAAGGACGTGGTCGATCCGCTCTACGAGCCGGCGGCATTGAAGCCGACGCTGCAAGGGCGGACGATCGGCATTGTCGTCGGCATCGTGTTCGGCATCTCGATCGTGACGGGGTGGTGACGATGTCGATGCCCGTTACCGATCTTCGCGACGCAACCATGGCGCCGGTACGCGCTTCCGCCGTCGATGTGCCGTCCGTCTTCAACACGCTTCGCGTGATCTCGCTGCAAGGCGAGCGTGGCCGCCGCGACGCGTTTCGTGCGAACAATCCGACGCTCGCATTCGAATTCGTCGACGCGGTCGACGGCCGTGCGCTGTCGGACGACGATATCGCACGAAGCGGCCTGTTCGCGCCGGCGCTGCCGTACACGCGCGGCGCGATCGGCATCGCGATGACCACGCATCGCCTGTGGACCGACATTGCCGCAGGCAACGAGCTCGTGACGATCGTCGAGGACGACGCGATCTTCCGCCCGGACTTCGACGAGACGGCGATGCAGTTCCTCGCCGCCCATGCCGGCCGTTACGACTTCGTCGCATGGGGCTACAACTTCGACTCGATCCTGCGCGGTGCGATCTTCAACAGCCGCGCGCCGGTGACGATGCGCTTCGACGAAGCGGCGCTCGCGCAGGCCGTCGACGATTTCCGCACCGACCGCGGGCCCGTGCTGGTGATGGACCTGCTCGAGTTCTACGGGATCTGCGCGTACACGATTTCTCCGGCCGGCGCGCGGTTCCTGCTCGACCATTGCTTTCCGCTGCAACCGGAGACGCTGTTCTCGCACGGGCTCGGCCGCACGCTGCCGAACTACGGGATCGATGTCGCGATGAACAAGTTCTATGGCGCGATGCGCAGCGTCGCCGCCTTTCCGCCGCTCGCCGTGACGATGAACGCGCGCGAGATGTCGACGATTCAACGGTGACGTCGTGCGGAATAGGACCAGGCTGATTGTGCAGACGCCGTATGCGCTTCGACAATGCGAACGTCGGGCAACTGCATGGTACGCGCCCGATACCTCGTATCCGAAGCCACGCTTCGTTGGACGCGCTGCCCGTTCGCCGGGCAGCGCATTTTTCTCCGCGCGAGGCCGACGCGAGCGACGTTGCCGGCGCGGCCCGGTCAGGATGGCGAGAGGTGAATGCCTTGCGGCGACCGGTGGGCTCGGTCGCATCTGCACCGTTCGGGTCGCAGGTTGGGAGAACGCTGCCACATGCGAGCGCAGGGCATTCATCTCTGTCGTTTCCTCCGTCGATCGTCGGTGTGCTGCCGGCGATGGCCGTTCTGCAAGACGACATGCGGCCGGTTCGCCCGGTTCGCACTTCAGGTCCGGCCGCGGCGCGATCGCACGCGCGGCCTGTCAGGCGCCGACCGGGTCGGTTGCCCGCGGTGAAGCTGCCGCATCTCCTCCTGGCCGCCATCGCGTGCGGCATCTCCCTCCATCGATGAAGGAATCGTCATGAAGAAGCATCACATTTCCATTATTTCCACGCTGATCGCACTCGCGTGCGCCTGCGGCGCCCCTGTCGCACGCGCCGCAGGCACCAAAACCGAAACGCCGCTGCCGCCGGGCGTCGAAGCGGTCGTCAACGACACCCCCATCGCGCGCAGCGACGTGGACAGCATGATCGAAGCCACCGGGCAGGCCGCCACGCCCGAATTGCGCGCGCAGGCCAAACGCGAGCTGATCGCTCAGCACCTGGTCGAGCAAGCGGCGGAAAAGGCCAACTATGGTAGCCGCCCCGAAGTGAATCGCGTCGTGATGCGGGCGCGCACGGTCGCGGCGACGGATCTCTACCTGCGCGACAACCTGCACCCGCAAGCGGTGACCGACGTGCAGGTGAAGGCGCGTTACGACGACGTCGTCGCGAATGCCGCGCAGTTCGAATATCGCGCGGACGTGATCGCCGTGGCCGATCCGGCCGAAGTGAACGCGCTGGTCGCGGAGCTGAAGCAGGGTGCGGCGTTCGACGCGGTGGCGAAGAAGTACAACACGACGCCGAACGGCGGCGTCGCGCAGTGGGTCGAGCTGCGCACGCCGGTGGCCGAGGGGAAGACGGGCGGTTTGCCGTTGCCGCTCGCGCAGGCGATCACGTCGCTGCAGCCGGGTGCTGTCGCAGGCCCGATCCGGGTCGGCAACGCGTTCGCGATCGTGAAACTCGACGAGAAGCGTGCGACGGTCGTGCCGACCTTCGAGGCGGCGAAGAACGTGCTGCGTCAGCAGCTGGAAGCGCAGGCGCAGCAGCGCGCGATGACGGCGCTGGTCGACAAGCTGGCCGGGCAGGCGACGATCCAGCAGTAAGCGGCTCGCGGTTCAGGCATGCCTCATGAATATCGGCCCGTTGCTCGAATCGAGTACGGGCCGATTTTATTTCGGCGCATGACCGAACAGTCTCGGGTCGAGTGTGAAGGGCACAGTGCCGACTACCTTGACGGCTTTCATGTCCGGATGCGACGGGTTCAACAATAGATTGAAATCGGTCGGACACACTACCGACGGCACACGCATAGCCAGTTGTTTGCCGGCCTCCAGCCACTGCTGACCCAGCTCCATCGTGGCTTCGGGATCGCGCGTCAAGTCCGCCCAGCCATCCGGTGGTGTCGGAATGAACGCCTCGTCATAAATGACGTCTGGTAATTCCAATGTCACTAAGTGATACCCGCCGGCCGGCATCAAGCCAGCCATGTGTACTAGCGCTTCGAGCAGTGCGGTTGAAGCATGAAGACATGTGTACACAACGCGCATTCCGCGCGGGTTCCAACGTCCGCCGGCCAACGCGGCACCATTGCCGCTCAAGTCATCGGCCCGGTAGTAGCCGCGCCGCTCCTTGGCGAGCCGATACAGTTTCATGCGCCAATTCCGTAAATGACGCGCATCAGCAGATCCCGTACTCGGTCATATCCAGGTTGGGAATCCAGGACTTCGAGCGGCCGCAACCCGGCAAGCTCGGCATGTGGCAGTTGCATCCATTCTGCGGCAAGCGCTTCGTTCTCGAATACGTCCATCGCGAGCCGAAAGACGTAGAGCACGCGTGCGACACGATCGGATTCTGCAGGGGATAGACGTTCCTCGCGCGCGATCTTGCGCAGGATCGTGGAACTCGGAAGGCCGAGTCCAGCGAGCAGCGTTTGGACTGGCACATTCAAGAGATTCTTCGCGACACGATCGATAATGCTGGCCTCCATCCCTTCACGAATTTGCCGGCGTTGCTCAAGGGCATCGAACTGGCCGAGGAACATCTCGATATCGCGACCGTGAGAGCCGAGTTGTTTAGAGCCGACGGTCGGCTTGGCCGCTTTCACGGCAGCCGGGCGAGTAGCTGATTGCCGGCCAGCGGATTGATTCCGTGCCATGATGATGTGCCTCTCAAATGAGAATTTCGACATTCTCATTGTAGAGTCGTTCAAGTGAGAGTCAAGACTTTCCCGTTTGGTAAGCATGCTGATGCTCCAGAGGTGGGGGCAACCGACTATGGCCAGGGGCAGCACTGTGGGAGAAGAATCAGCCCAGTCCGATTGGTTGTAACGATTGTTCACGTTAAATTGAACGAGTGTGGCGCCGAAGTCGCTTCGGCGGCGGCCGTTGGGCCCGGCCGTCGTCATGCTATGTATTTGATAGCACCTACTCCTAACGCTGCCTCATGCGAGCGCCGAGGCGCTTCCGGCCGCCACACATTTCTTTAAGCCTGCGTCGCAGGCCGTCAGACCGAAACCGTAATCCCCGCCGGCCCGAATTCCCCCGCCGGCTTCACCACGATCTCCACATGCTGGCCGAACGATGCCAGCGTCAGCATCAGTTGATCCAGCGTTACGTTCCGGAGCCGCTCGCGCTGCTCGGGCGTGACGACCGGCCGGGCCATTTCGGCGAGCGCCGCCGCCTCTTCTTCGGTCAGGCCGCGAGACACCATCAATGCATTGAGTTTCAGTACGAGCACGGATTTGGCCGCCAGTTCGCCGACGTCGTAATAGTCGAAATCGTCCGGCACGTTGTCGGCGTGTTGATTCGATGTGTCGTAGTTCATTACGCTTCCTCCGTCAACACCGACAGTTGCCGCTGTTGCCCGCTGCCGCAATCGACATCGGGGAATCCATCCTTTCCGGCAGGGCTCGGGTCCGCCTCATCGATCGGCGTGATCACCAGCCGCTTGTGCGATACCTCGATATGCAGACGCTGTTCGGGATCGAAACCCGCCGCCTCGATCCATCGGCCGGACAACTTCATCCACAGATGCACGACAGGCGGCGCCATTTCGGCGAGCCTGATATGCGGGACGATACGGCGGGATTGAAGAGACGAACGAGGGGAGACAAAACGATCGCGGAAATACATCGGTGCGTTATGATTCGCGCCAGCCATGATTAACTCTCCGGTGTGGAGTTGGTTGTGGTCAGCGGCCCGCAGGTGCTGTTTCACCTGCGGGCCGCGCTCGTTTACGCACCGGATTTCGAGTACCGCTCCGTCACATGCATCGCATGTCGAAGCGGCCTGAGAATCCTGGCGAAAACGTGCAACCACTGTAGTCGAGAACATCCGGCGTCAGGGATCAGTCACGTACGAATTCATCGGTGTTGGCCATCAGGCCAGTACGTCAAACGCTTGCTGCATAACGAATCCAGCGCGATCACGTCGGCTGACCACATCGTCAATTAATTCCCGATGTGTCAGAAATCGTTTCAATCGACGATTCGATCAGCCCGCCGCACGCCGCATCAGGATCTCGTTCGCGCTCTGTCGATAGCGCTCGAACTCCCGCGCGAACGCCGCCGCATCCCCTGCGAGCGCCAGCGCTTCCATCGACGCGCAGAGCCCTGAAATCTCCCGCTCGCCGATCATCGCGAATGCGCCGCGCATGCTGTGAATCTCCGATCGCGCGACCTTCAGGTCGCCGTCCTGCAACGCCCGCGCGATGGTCGTGCTCGAGCGTCGCGTCGCATCGACGAGCACCGTATGCAGGTCTTTCGGCAGCGGGCCGGACGCGCGCGCCGGTACCGGCGGATACACCGGCCGCCGCCACGTGCCGGCGTACTTCGCGATCGCCTGTTCGAGCGATTTCAGCGACGTCGGCTTCGTCACGATCTCGTCGATACCCGCTTCCCACGCCAGCCGCAACTCGTCCGGTTCGGCATGCGCGGTGACCGCCAGGACCGGCTGCACGCGGCCGCGCTCGCGCAGCACGCGGGCGAACGCGTAGCCGTCGAGGCCCGGCATGTTGAGGTCGGTGAGCACGACCGCATAGTCGTGGCGGTCCACCAGATCGAGCGCGTCGGCGACGTTCGACGCGATATCGGCCTGATAGCCGAGTACGTCCAGCTGATCGTGGACGAGCGAACGGTTGACCGGATTGTCGTCGACGAACAGCACGCGCACGTCCGGCGCATCCTCGGCCGACCGCGCTTGCGCGGCGCCGGGCTGGCGGTCGAGCGGCAGCGGCAACGTGACCACGAACGTCGAACCCACGCCCGGCACGCTGTTCGCGTCGATGCGCCCGCCCATCGATTCCGCGAGCTTGTAGCTCAGCGCGAGGCCGATGCCCGTGCCGCCGAAGCGGCGCGCGATTGATTCGTCGGCCTGCGCGAACGGCTCGAACACGTGCGCCAACTGATCGGCCGTCATGCCGATGCCCGAATCGCTGACGCGGATCGTCACGGGCGTCGCGTCGCCCGACGGCGCCGACACCGACAACGCGACCGCGCCGCGGTCGGTGAACTTGATCGCGTTGCTGACCAGGTTCACGACGATCTGCCGCACGCGCATCGGGTCGCCGAGATACGTGTGCGCGACCGCGGGATCGACGTCGATGCGCAATGCGATGCCTTTCGCGCCGGCCACCGGCTCGAACAGGTCCGCGACGTCGCGCATCAGCTCGTCGATCCGAAAGCCGGTCGCTTCGAGCGTCATCCGGTCGGCTTCGATCTTCGTCATGTCGAGTACGTTGTTCAGCATGTCGAGCAGCATCCGCGCGGCCGACGTGACCGCATGCAGGCGTGGTTTCTGCCGGCTCGGGTCCGGCGCCTTGTCGAGCAGTTCGAGATTGCCGAGCATCGCGTTCAACGGCGTGCGGATCTCGTGGCTGATCGTCGCGAGGAACGTCGACTTCGCGCGGTTCGCGCTGTCGAGCGCGCGTTCGGCGTCGGCGCGCGTCGTGATGTCGGAGAAGCTGCACAGCAGCGCGTCCTTGCCCTTGTAGCGCACGCGCACGAAGTTGACGAGCAGGTCGCGCGCGCGGCCGTCGCCGAGCGTCAGCGGCAGTTCGACGTCGAGCTGGACGGGCGATGCGTCCGCGTGTTCGCGATAGCGCGCCAGCAGTCGCTCGTGCAGCGGCGGATCGCCGGCCTCGCGTTCGTACAGTTCGAGCATCCGGTTGCGCAGCAGCACCTGTCGCGTGTCGGGTGATACGAGGCCGATGCCGAACGGCGCGGTCGCGACGATCGTGCGGCTCATCCGCTCGCTTTCGAACACGCGGCGCGAGCGGCGAAACAGCGGCGCGAACACCCGGAGATCGAACGCGATCACGAGCGTCCACAGCACGATGAGGATCGTTGCAGTGGTGCCGAACTCGCGCAGCATCGTCGACCAGATCGCAAAGGCGATCGTGCGCCACGAGTACGCATAGACGATCGCGTAGCCGGTGTCCGAAATCCGGTCGCTGATCGTGAACACGCCGTGACGGTAGCTTTCGTCGAAATGCGCGAGGCCGCGCCGCCACGTGCCTTCGGCCAGTGCGTGCTTCATCAGCGCGGCGCCGTCCTCCGCGTCGCCGGTGCGGTCGACATCGAGCAGCACGCGGCCGTTTTCGTCGATCAGCATCGCGACCGCGTCGGCCGGCGCGTGCTTCATGCGATCGGCGATCACGTCGACGTCGAAGTCGCTCACGAAGGTCATGAAATGTTGCTGACCGTCGAAGGCGGGCTCGACGAGACGGAAGACCGTCTTGCCGGTCAGCGGATCGATCGCCGGCGCCTGCCACGCGATCCGGCGCGACAGGCGCCAGTAGCGCGCGACGGCCGGATCGGACCAGTCGGCCACGTCGAACGCGAGGTGCTGGATCAACGCATGCGTGTCGCGCACGCCGATGCGCGCGAGCAGGTCGGGATACGGCATCGACGGCGGCGGCGTGATCGCGATCACGTTGCGGTCGGGGCTGTATGCATAGCCGCGCACCGCGCGGCCGGTCTGCCGCTCGGCAGCCGCGACCGAAATCGTCTGGCGCTCCATCAACTGCACGTAGCGATCGGTTTCGTGGTCGGCCAGCGCCTTCGGCGACGCGGCCACGAAGATCTCGCTCACGCCGGGCATCGGCGCGAGCAGCACGTGCCCGTCTTTTCTCAGTGCATCGGAGGCTTCGCGCGCATGCGGCGGATGGCCGTTCCACAACAGCTCGGCATTGATCACCGCGCGGCGCATCGATGCCTGTTTCGCATCCATTTCCAGTTGCACGAGCGCCTTGTGCGTCGCGAACAGGTCGCGGCGCTCGGCGATGTAGTCGCGCACCGACCCGACCAGCAGGATGCCGGCCGCGATCAGGATCACGAGGGACAGCACGACCGCGCCGCCGTACAGCGTGAAGCGCTGATACCGGTTCAGCAGGCTCAGGTCGTGCGCATCGTCGTCGATCGACGCGAACGGCGCGCTGGCGTCCGTATGGGACGCGAAGAGATGGCGGATGGGCATGAGACGAAGACCGGTGAATCAATGCGCAAATCGGGAGACGCGCTACGGCGATGCCGGAACGCGGACGATATCCGCGAGCCGCACGACGGCGGCGCGATGCGCGGCCGGCTCGGGGAACGGGAAAATTATCGGGATAGCGGGCGGGTCTGTATGTAGGGCAGTCCGAAACACTCGCGCGCGATGGATAGGACCAGTCCTATTCAGGCAATCGGCGGCGCGGTGCGTATATAAGGCTTGCCGCGCGCTCGTGTCAAACGGAATCGTTCAGGAAAACGGCGGGTCGTGCCGTGTCTGGCACGGCCGATTGTCAAGCAACGTCATGTTAGGACTGGGCCTACGAAATAAGTCGTTGCACGTCCAGCCGTCTGATTATCGAAATGACAGGCGATCAATACATTGGCATCTGTGGACGAGGAGCGTCCTTCTCCCTTTTTCTCTACAGAGGCAATCAGCATGAACAAGAGTTATCGCACCGTCTGGAACGCGACGACGGGTACATGGACGGCGGCAGCCGAAACGGCGCGGATGCGCACGAAATCGAAGTCGAATACGACGATGAAGTCGTCGGTCACGGCGGCGGTCGCGGTGATGGCCGGCGTGGGCGGCGGTGCGATGTCGGCCGATGCGAATGCGCAGGCGGCGAATGGCGGCGGGTCGTTGTCGCTGTGTGCGCCTGGTGGCACGCAGGGGATGCTCTTTGGTGGCGGCAGCGCGACCGGCACCCGCAATACGGGCTCGAACTGCGGTGCGCCGATCGCCAACTGGCGGCTCAGCGAAGGTCACGCGAGATCGTTCCAGCTGTACAACCATGCCAACGCCAATGGCTCCGGTGTCGGTCAGGCCAGCGCGGCGACCGAAGCCGGCATCAGCGGCACCGTCGACGGCCATCTGTTCCTGCTGGGCGGCTCGGGCGTGCACCTGCGCGGCCCGGTGGACGTCGACAGCAACTTCAACATGACGAACCACCGCATCAACAACTTGGCCGCCGGTACGGCCGGGACGGATGCCGTTAACGTCAATCAACTGAACGCGGCGATCAAGGCGGCAGGGACGGCGAACCCGTACGTCGTGACCAATACGGGTACGTATGCGGCCGCGACGGCGGCGCGCGCAGGCGGCAGCGCGACGGCAATCGGGGCGAACGCGAATGCCGGTGGTACGTCGGCCGTGGCGCTCGGCGGGAATACCGTTGCAACCGGCCAGAATGCCGTCGCGCTCGGCACGCTCGCGAACGCGACGGGCAGTGAGACCGTCGCGGTCGGCGTGAGCGCACGTGCGACGGGGAACAATTCGACGGCGATGGGCCGGGGCGCGGCGGCGGTGTCGTCCAATGCGACTTCCGTCGGCTATGGCACCTATGCGGGCGCCGACGGCGCTACGGCACTTGGCACGACGGCGAGCGCCGTGGGTGCGAACGCCATCGCAGTTGGTCGCGGCGCGAGCACCAGCGGAACCTACGGCTCCGCGATCGGCTATTCCGCCAATGCAACCACGAACGCCGTTGCGATCGGTGTGCTCGCGAAAGCGACCTCGGCGTCGAGCGTTGCATTGGGCGAGCGCGCGAGCGCGACGGGCGCGACTGCGACCGCACTCGGTCGCGGGGCGCTGGCCAGCGGGACGAATTCGGTCGCGCTCGGCGCGAACTCGGTTGGCGATCGCAACAATGCTGTGTCGGTCGGGTCGACGTCGCAGCAGCGACAGATCGTCAACGTGGCCGCCGGTACGCAGAATACGGACGCCGTGAACCTCGGCCAGATGAATACCGCGTTGTCGACCAAGGTCGACAACACGTACATCAAGATCGATACGCGCAACGGCACGGCCGCCGCGCAAGCAGGATCGGGCTCGGTTGCCATCGGCACGAATACGAGTGCGTCCGGATCTTACGCGACGGCGTTCGGCAATAGTGCGCGGGCCAACGGGGACAACAGCACGGCGCTCGGCTTCCAGGCAAGCAGTGCGGGCGGCGCCGCCGTCGCGATCGGCAATGGTGCGAACGCAAGCGGTTCGCATGGCGTTGCGCTGGGTGTCAACGCTGTGGCATCCCATACCGATTCGGTGGCGCTTGGTGCCCTGTCGTCGACGGACCGCAACAACAGCGTATCCGTCGGCTCGTCGACGCTGCGTCGGCAGATCACCAACGTGGCCGCCGGCACGCAAGAAACCGACGCCGTGAACGTCGGCCAACTGAATGCCGCGATCGCGGCAGGTTCGAACCCGTATGTAGCGGTGCGTGGCTCGACCGCGGCGCGCGCTTCCGGCAGCCAGTCGATTGCGATCGGCGACGGTGCGATTGCGAATGCCACGGACATCAACGGTGGTCAGACGAACATCGCCATCGGTGCCAAGGCGTACACGTCGGGCGGGTTCGGGCAACTGGCGATCGGCGAGGGTGCATCCACGACGAACACCAATGCCGGCGGGGCGATTGCGATCGGTCGCGGGGCCAAAACCACGCAACGCGGCGTGGCGCTCGGCGATGGCGCATCGGTGACGGCTCAATACGGTGTCGCGTTGGGTGACACGTCGGTCGCCGATCGAGCAAATAGCGTGTCAGTGGGTTCGGCGACGCTGCAACGGCAGATCACGAACGTGGCTGCCGGCACGCAAGACACGGACGCAGTGAACGTCGGCCAGCTGAAGGACTCGGGCCTGATCGGAGACGACGGCAAGTCGATCGCCGCGGTGACGTACGACCGCAATGCGGACGGCACGCCGAACTACGGCACGGTGACGTTGGGTAACGGCGCGGGTCCGACGCAGATCAAGAACGTCGCGGATGCGACGGACGACCACGACGCACTGAACCTCGGTCAGCTGAAGGACGCGGGCCTGGTGGGCGACGACGGCAAGGGCAACCTGACGTCGATGGCGGTGACGTACGACGGCGCCGCACGCGACAAGGTCACGCTGGCCGGCGCAGGCGGCACGACGCTGTCGAACGTGAAGGCGGGCGTGGCGGACATGGACGCGGTGAACGTAGGCCAGCTGAAGGATTCGGGCCTGATCGGCGACGACGGCAAGTCGATTGCCGCGGTGACGTACGACCGTAACGCGGACGGCACGCCGAACTATGGCACGGTGACGCTGGGTAACGGCGCGGGCCCGACGCAGATCAAGAACGTCGCGGATGCGACGGACGATCACGACGCACTGAACCTCGGCCAGCTGAAGGATGCGGGCCTGGTGGGCGACGACGGCAAGGGCAACTTGACGTCGATGGCGGTCACGTACGACGGCGCGGCACGCGACAAGGTGACGCTGGCCGGCACGGACGGCACGACGCTTGCGAACGTGAAGGCCGGCGTGGCGAACATGGACGCGGTGAACGTAGGCCAGTTGAAGGACTCGGGCCTGATCGGAGACGACGGCAAGTCGATCGCCGCGGTCACGTACGACCGTAACGCGGACGGTACGCCGAACATGGGTTCGGTGACGCTGGGCGGCGCGGGTGCAACGACGCCGGTCGCGCTGAAGAACGTCGCGGACGCGAAGGACGATCACGACGCACTGAACCTCGGCCAGCTGAAGGATGCGGGCCTGGTGGGCGATGACGGCAAGGGCAACCTGACGTCGATGGCAGTGACGTACGACGGTGCGGCGAAGGACAGCGTGACGCTGGGCGGCGTTGGCGCGACCACGCCGGTGGCGATCCACAACGTCAAGGATGGCGAACTGTCGGCGACGAGCAAGGATGCCGTGAACGGTTCGCAGCTGTTCGCGACGAACCAGAACCTGAGCGACCTGAAGGATTCGCTGAAGGATGGCGGCGTGATCGACCCGGTGACGGGCGAATCGCTGGCTGTCGTGTACGACAGCAACGCGAAGGACACGGTCACGCTGAAGGGCGCGGACGGCACGACGTTGTCGAACGTGAAGGCCGGCGTGGCCGACAAGGACGCGGTGAACGTGAGCCAACTGAAGGATTCGGGCCTGATCGGCGACGACGGCAAGTCGATCGCCGCGGTGACGTACGACCGTAACGCGGACGGCACGCCGAACTACGGCACGGTGACGCTGGGTAACGGCGCGGGTCCGACGCAGATCAAGAATGTCGCGACGGGCGTCGACGACCTCGACGCAGTCAACGTCAAGCAACTGAACACGGGCTTGTCGGACCTCCGCGACGAGATGTCCGGCGGCAACCTGCGCTTCGTCAAGGTCAATGCCGACCCGGTCACGGGCACGCCGGCTGTCGCAAGCGGCGCGCT
Organism: Burkholderia sp. AU28863; assembly: GCF_002223195.1. Classification (NCBI taxonomy): domain Bacteria; kingdom Pseudomonadati; phylum Pseudomonadota; class Betaproteobacteria; order Burkholderiales; family Burkholderiaceae; genus Burkholderia; species Burkholderia sp. AU28863. The sequence continues at coordinate 613,899 of NZ_NKFE01000006.1, forward strand.
CGCCGTCGCCATCGGCTCCGACGCACGGGCGACCAGCGCCAACTCGCTGGCGCTCGGCAGCGGCGCGCGCGTGACCGGCAACGGTTCGGTCGCGATCGGCTACAACTCGGTCGCGAACCAGAACAACGTCGTGTCGGTCGGCGACGTGGGCCGCGAACGCAAGATCGTCAACGTGGCGGACGGCGACGTCGCATTCCAGAGCACGGACGCGGTCAACGGCGGCCAGCTGTATGCGGCGCTGAACGACCTGTCGACGTCGGTGAGCTCGAAGACGCAACAGGCGATCGACAGCTTCTCGTCGGAGATCGACAAGAAGACGAAGGCTGCCATCGACGAGGTGAGCTCGCGCTCGATGCAGACGATGGACGTCAGCGACCCGCTCGTCGCGATCGAAGGCCTGCAGGGCAATAACGTCGCTTCGCTGAACGGCGCGGATCCGACCAAGGCAACGGCGGCCGCGATCGGCTCGTCGACGGCGGCAAGCGGCGCCAATGCGGTGGCGGTCGGCCTCCAGAGCGGCGCGGGTTCGAACAACTCGGTCGCAATCGGCAGCTTCGCGCAAACCGGCGCCGGCCAGGACTACTCGGTCGCCGTGGGTTCGAACGTCCAGACGAACGGCACGCAGGCCGTCGCGCTGGGTGCGAACGCGCAGGCGAATGGCGAGTACGCGCTGGCCGTCGGCAACAACGGTGCGCAGGCGATCGGCGACGGCTCGATCGCGGTCGGTAACGCCGCGAACGTGCGAGCCGGCTCGACCAACGCGATCGCGATGGGTACCGGTGCAAACGTGGCGCGCAGCGTCGAAGGCGCGATGGCGCTCGGCGCGAACACGACCGCGGGCGCGGCCAACAGCGTCGCGCTCGGCGCGAACGCGTTCTCGAATCGTGCGAACACGGTGTCCGTCGGTCGGGCGGGCGCGGAACGTCAGGTCGTCAACGTCGCGGCTGGTACGCAGGCGACCGATGCGGTCAACGTCAGCCAGTTGAAGGGCGTGACCGACGCGCTCGGCGGCGGTGCGGCAGTGGGCGCGGACGGCACGGTGACGAGCCCGACGTACTCGCTGGCAGACCCGGCGGATGCATCGCAGTCGAAGTCGTACAACAACGTGGGCGACGCGCTGTCGAACCTCGACGGCCGTACGACGATGAACACGCAAAACATCACCGTGATCAACAAGCAGCTGGCCGATTCGGGTCTGGTCGATCCGGTGACCGGGCAGTCGATCACGGCGGTGACGTACGACCGTAACGCGGACGGCACGCCGAACCTCGGTTCGGTGACGCTGGGCGGCGCGGGCGCAACGACGCCGGTGGCGCTGAAGAACGTCGCGGACGCGAAGGACAACCACGATGCGCTGAACCTTGGCCAGCTGAAAGACGCGGGCCTGGTGGGCGACGACGGCGCGGGCAACCTGACGTCGATGGCGGTCACGTACGACGGCGCGGCGAAGGACAAGGTGACGCTGGCCGGCACGAACGGCACGACGCTTGCGAACGTGAAGGCCGGCGTGGCCGACATGGACGCGGTGAACGTTTCGCAGCTGAAGGGCTCGGGCCTGATCGGCGACGACGGCAAGGCGATCGCCGCGGTCACGTACGACCGTAACGCGGACGGCACGCCGAACTACGGTTCGGTGACGCTCGGCAACGGCGCCGGCCCGACGCAGCTGAAGAACGTGGCCGATGCGACGGACGACGGCGACGCGCTGAACCTCGGCCAGCTGAAGGATGCGGGCCTGGTGGGCGACGACGGCACGGGCAATCTGACGTCGCTGGCGGTGACGTACGACGGCGCGGCGAAGGACAGCATCACGCTGGGCGGCACGGGCGCGACCACGCCGGTGGCGATCCACAACGTCAAGGATGGCGAACTGTCGGCGACGAGCAAGGATGCCGTGAACGGTTCGCAGCTGTTCGCGACGAACACGCGTGTTGGCAATCTCGAAGACTCGCTGAAGGATGGCGGCGTGATCGATCCGGTCACGGGCGAATCGCTGGCCGTGGTGTACGACGGCAATGCGAAGGACACCGTGACGCTGGCCGGCACGAACGGCACGACGCTTGCGAACGTGAAGGCCGGCGTGGCGGACATGGACGCGGTGAACGTTTCGCAGCTGAAGGGTTCTGGCTTGATCGGCGACGACGGCAAGTCGATCGCCGCGGTCACGTACGACCGTCTCGCGGACGGCACGCCGAACTATGGCTCGGTGACGCTGGGTAACGGCGCAGGCCCGACGCAGATCAAGAACGTCGCGGATGCGACGGACGACCATGACGCGATCAACTACAACCAGTTGAAGCAGTACGTCGCGGACAACTCGGGCGGTTCGGGCAATCCGCTGGCCGTCGGCTATGACGACGACACCAAGGCTCGCGTCACGCTGCAAGGCGGCGCGGACGGCACGACGATCACGAACGTGAAGGCGGGCGCGGTCACGGCCACGAGCACGGACGCGATCAACGGTGCGCAGCTGCACGGCACGGCGCAGAGCGTGGCCGATTCGCTGGGCGGCGGCGCGACCGTGGGCGCGGACGGCAAGGTGACGAACCCGACGTACTCGCTGGCCGATCCGGCGGATGCGTCGCAGTCGAAGTCGTACAACAACGTGGGCGACGCACTGTCGAACCTCGACGGCCGTACGACGACGAACACGCAGAACATCACCGTGATCAACAAGCAGTTGGCCGATTCGGGTCTGGTGGACCCGGCAACGGGCCAGTCGATCGCGGCGGTGACGTACGACCGTAATGCGGACGGCACGCCGAACCTCGGTTCGGTGACGCTGGGCGGCGCGGGCGCGACGACGCCGGTGGCGTTGAAGAACGTTGCGGACGGCGTCGATCGTCACGACGCGATCAACGTGGGCCAGTTGCAGGACGCGGGCCTGGTTGCGCCGGTCGACCCGGCGAACCCGGGCGCGGGCCTGACGTCGCTCGCCGTCGCGTACGACGGTGTCGCGAAGGACACGGTCACGCTGAAGGGCGCGAACGGCACGACGCTCGCGAACGTGAAGGCCGGCGTGGCCGATATGGACGCGGTGAACGTGAGCCAGCTGAAGGGCTCCGGCCTGATCGGCGACGACGGCAAGGCAGTCGCTGCGGTGACGTACGACCGTAACGCGGACGGCACGCCGAACTACGGTTCGGTGACGCTGGGCCACGGCACCGGCCCGACGCAGATCAAGAACGTTGCGAATGCGACGGACGACGGCGATGCGTTGAACCTCGGCCAGCTGAAGAGCGCGGGCGTGGTGGGCGACGACGGCAAGGGCAACCTGACGTCGATGGCGGTGACGTACGACGGCGCGGCGAAGGACACCGTGACGCTGGGCGGTGCGGGCGCGACGACGCCGGTCGCACTGAAGAACGTTGCGGACGGCACGGAGCGTCACGACGCGATCAACCTCGGCCAGTTGCAGGATGCGGGCCTGGTTGCGCCGGTCGACCCGACGAACCCGGGTGCGGGCCTGACGTCGCTGGCCGTCGCCTACGACGGCGCCGCGAAGGACACGGTCACGCTGAAGGGCGCGGACGGCACGACGATCACGAACGTGAAGGCGGGCGCGGTCACGGCCACGAGCACGGACGCGATCAACGGTGCGCAGCTGCACGGCACGGCGCAGAGCGTGGCCGATTCGCTGGGCGGCGGCGCGACCGTGGGCGCGGACGGCAAGGTGACGAACCCGACGTACTCGCTGGCGGACCCGGCGGATGCGTCGCAGTCGAAGTCGTACAACAACGTGGGCGATGCACTGTCGAACCTCGACGGCCGTACGACGACGAACACGCAGAACATCACCGTGATCAACAAGCAGCTGGCCGATTCGGGTCTGGTGGATCCGGTGACCGGGCAGTCGATTACGGCGGTGACGTACGACCGCAACGCGGACGGCACGCCGAACCTCGGTTCGGTGACGCTGGGCGGCGCGGGCGCGACGACGCCGGTGGCGTTGAAGAACGTCGCGGACGGCGTGGACAAGCATGACGCGGTGAACGTCGGTCAGCTGCAGAGCGCGGGCGTGCTGACGCCGATCGATCCGACGAATCCGGGCAAGGGCCTGACGTCGCTCGCCGTGACGTACGACAAGCACGCGGACGGTTCGGCGAACTTCGACCAGATCACGCTGAAGGGCGCGAACGGCACGACGCTGTCGAACGTCAAGGCCGGCGCGGTGAACGCGACCAGCATGGACGCGGTGAACGGCTCGCAACTGTACGGCGCGTCGAAGAGCGTGGCGGATGCGCTGGGCGGCGGCTCGACCGTCGACGCGAACGGCAACGTGACGAACCCGACGTACACCGTCAACGACAAGACGTACAACAACGTCGGCGATGCGATCGAGAACATCTCGAGCAGCCTCGTCCACGGCTCGATCGGCCTCGTCCAGCAGGACGCGGACACGCGCGAGATCACGGTCGCGAAGGACACGGACGGCACGTCCGTGAACTTCACGGGTACGGCGGGCGACCGCGTGCTGACCGGCGTGGGCGCGGGTGCGGTGAGCGCGACGAGCCGCGACGCGATCAACGGTGCGCAACTGCACGGCACCGCGCAGAGCGTGGCCGACGTGATCGGCGGCGGGACGACGGTCGATGCGGACGGCAAGCTCGCGGATACGTCGATCGAAGTGAACGGCAGCAAGTACAAGACCGTGGCCGAAGCAGTCCAGGCGGCGGCGCAGTACGGCGCGACCGATTCGCTCGCGGTGCGTTACGACCTGAACAAGGACGGCACGCCGAACTACGGCTCGGTGACCCTCGGCGGCTCAGGCGCGGCGCCGGTGCGCCTCGGCAACGTCGCGGACGGCTCGAGCCGGTATGACGCGGTGAACTTCGGGCAGTTGAGCGAACTGAACGACAAGATCGGCGGCCTCGACGACCGCGTCGGCGAACTGGAGCGGAACCCGGGCACGGGCAATCCGGGCGACGGCGGCGCCGGCAACGACTACTTCGCCGGCACCGACGTGGGTACGGACGGCACGACGAAGGCGAACGCGGGCGGCGGCACGGGCAACACGGCCGCGGGTTCGGGCGCGACGATCGGCACGGGCGCGAACAACGCCACGGTCGTGGGTTCCAACGCGAACGTATCGGGCAGCAACGGTACGGCAATCGGTTCGGGCTCGAAGAGCAGCGCCGAAGGCGCGACCGCGATCGGCAGCAGCGCGAACGCATCGGGCGAGAAGTCGACGGCGATCGGCGACGGTGCGAACGCGTCGGGCAAGAACTCCGTCGCGCTGGGCGCCGGCTCGGTGGCGTCGAGCGACAACACCGTGTCCGTCGGTACGGCCGATCAGAAGCGCACGATCTCGAACCTGGCCGATGGCGTGAACGCGTCCGACGCGGCGACGAAGGGCCAGATGGATCGCGCGATCGGCGGCGTGCAAGGTCAGGTCAACGACCTGTCGCGCAACGCGTACTCCGGTATCGCCGCGGCCACCGCGCTGACGATGATTCCGGGCGTCGATCCGGGCAAGACGGTGTCGTTCGGTATTGGCGGCGCGACCTACAAGGGCTATCAGGCGGTGGCGTTCGGCGGCGAGGCCCGCATCACGCAGAACCTGAAGATGAAGGCCGGCGTGGGCATGTCGAGCGGCGGCAACACCGTCGGTGTGGGCGCTTCGTATCAGTGGTAAGCCGCCGGGCGGGGCGCGAGCCCCGCCCGCTCTCCGGCCTGACTCAGGCCTGACCCAATCCATTCAACTTTTTTCAGGCGTCCGCCTTCACGGCGGACGTTTCACCATGACCATGAAAACCTTGTTGTTGCGCGCCGCGTCGATCGGCGCGATCGCGATGGCGCTCGGTGCGTGTACGACGCAATCGGGCGTCACCTACGACATCCGCGCGGTGTCGATTCCCGGCAAGCCGGACACCGTATTCCGCGTGAGTTGCGACGGGCTGCTCGGCAGCGCGAACGCCTGCGCCCGCGCGGCGGAGGAATTCTGCCAGGGCAAGGGCTTCACGCCGCTCGAGATGATCGACCGCGTGTACAGCCGCGCGCCGATGAAGGACCCGCGCGAAATCACGTTCATGTGCGGCAAGCCGCAGCCGGTCGTGCAGGCCGCGCCGCCGGCGCCGCAACCGCAACCGGCGCCGCAGCCGGTCCCGCAGCGCCAGGTGCTGCTGCAGGGCGATGCGAACTTCGCGTTCGACAGCGCGGTGCTGACGCCGGACGCGCGTAGCCAGCTCGACCGCTTCGTGCAGATCAACAGCGGTGTCGAATTCCGCCGCGTGGCGATCACCGGTTTCACCGATTCGACGGGCAGCAACACGCACAACCTCGCGCTGTCGGCTTCGCGGGCCCGCAACGTGATGAACTACCTGCGCAGCAACGGCTTGAAGGCGCAGTCGTTCGTCTCCGAAGGCCTCGGCGCCGCCGATCCGGTCGCGTCCAACGCGACCGCGGAAGGCCGCGCGCAGAACCGTCGCGTCGAGATCCGGATCGACGCGAAGTAACGCGCAACGGATGACGCTCCACCGGTACGCGCGGGGACCCGGTCGGCGCTGAGCCGACGGAAGGACGCTCCCACCCGCCCGCCCTGTACCTGGAACCGCCCGCTCGTCACGAGCCGGCGGTTTTTTTCATGGCGGTGCGCGGCGCGCCCGCCGCCGCCGGCCGGGGCGATGGCTGATGCGCCCGTTTTCGTGCGAAGATAGCGCCCAATTACGATCCACGACGCCGCGATGCGCGCCGTCGCCGCCCGCCGGGCGGCGAACCGGCCGCGACGATTGCCGCGCAAATCTGGACGACTATGGGAAGCTATCTGATACGCGTGGTACTGGCCGACGACCACCCGGCGATGCTGGTCGGTGTCGAGCACGGCCTGTCGTCGGTGCCGACGATCCAGTTGACCGGCAAGGCCGTCAATTCGACCGAGCTGATCCGGCTCGTCGAGGCCGGCGTGTGCGACGTCGTGGTGTCCGACTATGCGATGCCGGGCAGCGCGCACGGCGACGGCATCACGCTGTTCTCCTATCTCCAGCGCAATCACCCGGCCGTGAAGCTGGTCGTGCTGACCATGCTCGACAACCCGGCCGTGATCGGCGCGCTCACGCGGCTCGGCATCGAATGCATCGTCAGCAAGTCCGACACGATCGATCACCTGATTCCCGCGATTCATGCGGCCGCGACGGGCGGCACCTATTACTCGCCGTCGGTGGAGAAGGTCGTGCGGACGCTCACGTCGCATTCGAGCGCGCGGGCCGCCGACCAGAAGCGCGAGCTCAGCGACCGCGAACTCGAAGTCGTGCGGCTTTATGCGTCGGGCCTCACGGTCAACGAGATCGCCGACAAACTCAGCCGCAGCAAGAAGACGATCAGCACGCAGAAGGCGCGCGCGATGGAAAAGCTCGGGATCGACAAGGACATCGATTTGTTGCGTTACGCGATCGAGCACGGGATCGTCGCCGCATCGGCCAGCGAAGGGCGGGGCGGCGACGTGAAAGAGGAAGGTGGAGTCGATCCGGCCTGACGGCGCGCGACGAGGCCGGCCGCGCGGGATGGCGGCCATGACGAAAGGTGAGCGCGCCTGCCCGTACCGACGCACCGATGCCCCGGCACCATCAGGTTGCCGGGGCTTTTTGTTTCAGGTCGCGGCAGCGGCGTTACGCGCTGGCTTCGTCGCCGCGCACCGGCGGCGCATAGCCGTAGTCGGTCACGAGCCCGCACGCGATCGCATAGCGCACCAGGTCGACGTCGCGCTCGATGCCGAGCTTCTGCATTGCCGAGCTTTTCTGCGTGCTGATCGTTTTCTTGCTGCGATTGAGCTTCTCCGCGATCTCGTTGACCGACAGCCCCGATGCGAAGAGGCGAATCACCTCGACCTCGCGCACCGACAGCGCGGGCGCCCTGCCGCCGACGCTGCCGGTGTTGCGCAGGATCCGGTCCATCGACGGCGACAGGTAGCGGCCGTTCGTATAGGCCGCGTGGATCGCCATCGTCAGGTGATTGGGCATGTCCGACTTGCTGACGATGCACGCGATGCCGATGTCGATCAGCGCGCGCAGCGCCACCGCGTTCTCCATCATCGTCATCACGACGATCTTCAGCCCCGGAAACCGCTTGAGCAGGGTCGTGAACATCGCGAGGCCGTCACCGTATTCGGTGCCGGGCATCGCGTAGTCGGACACCAGCACGTCGCACGGATGAGTCGACAGCGCGTCCATCAGCTCCGTCGAGTTGTGCGCCGTCGCGACCACCGCGACGGTGTTCGTGGCCGACAGTTCGTAGCGGGCGCCGATGACGACGGCCGGATGGTCGTCGGCGATCACGATGCGAATGGGGAAGGTTCTGTTCATATTGGTCTCACGTGTCGCGCCGCGCCCGGCGGCGCGCGTGTCTCGCTCGGTTGAAAGAAGGGAATCGGCGCATGCGGGCTGCCGCGGGGCGCGCCATGCAAGGCCGCGCGTGATGCGGACGCGCCGACGGCCGATGGCGACTCCAGGCGGAATCGGCACCGGCCGTCGGCCGAACGGCGGGGGACGGGGCCCCCGCTTCGGGTCGATGCTCCGCGCGACGCGGAGCGATCGGGTCAGAACTCATAGCCGACTTGAGCACGGACGCCCACGTCGCCGACCGACGTGATCGACGTCGCGCCGTTCACGAGCCAGTTGCCGCTGCGCGACCGGTAGGTGGCGCCGGCGGCGATCGCCGAGCCGCTCTTGAAGTTCGCGGCGCCGACCGCGACGACGGTCTTGCCCGGCTGCGACGGCGTCATGTTCGGCATCGCCATCGCGGCCGCGATACCGGCGTACGCGTTCTTCGCGACGTCGTTGATCGCCCGGTTCGTGTCGTTGAAGCGTGCGTCGACCGATTCCATCGCGCGGTCGAGCTGGCCCTTCGTCGCCGCATCGCTGGCGTTGATGCCGTCCGCGATGTTGACGAGCCGGCGGTTGCCTTCTTCCGTGCCGTTGCCGAACGAAACGGTGTTGGCTTCCGTCGCCACCGAGCCCTGGCCGATCGCGACCGAGCCGCTGCCGGTGGCCGATGCGCCTTGACCCAGCGCCGTGCTGTCCTTGCCCGATGCAACCGCGCCCTGGCCGAGCGCCGTGCCGTTTTCGCCCGACGCGACCGCACCCTGGCCGATGGCCGAACCGTTGTTGCCCGACGCGACCGCGCCCTGGCCGATGGCCGAGCTGTTGCCGCCCGATGCCGTCGAACCCTGGCCGATGGCCGAACCGTTGCTGCCCGATGCGACCGCGCCCTGACCGACGGCCGAACTGTTCTCGCCCGACGCGAGTGCCTTCTCGCCGATTGCCGAGCTGTTTTCGCCCGATGCCACCGCGCCCTCGCCGACGACGGTCGAGCCGTCGCCCGTGCCCGGGCCGCCCGTGCCGGGGTTCGTTTCGAGTTCGCCGAGACGGTCGGACAGATCGTCGAAGCGGTGCGACAGGTCGCCGAACTGGCCGCTCAGCTCGCCGTACTGCTTCGCGAACTGCTCCTGCAGGTCGAACAGCTGGCTGCCGTTGATCGCGTCCATGCTCGTCGCGCTGATTTCGCCCGCGGCGACGCGCTGCAGCTTCGTGCCGAACGTGCCGGCGAACGTCACCGTGTCGAAATTCAGGCCCGAGTCGTACGTGACCGCGCCGACTTCCTTGCCCGTGTAGTCGATCAGGCCGGTGGCGCGGAGCTGCGACACGGTCACGACATCGTCGTCGTCCACACCGTTCGCGACGCCGGACAGCACGCGCGCGCCGCTGGTGCCCGCGAAGTTCACCACCGAGCCGCCGGTGTTCGCGCCGACCGTGATGTCGCCCGTCATCGCGTCCTGCTGGACGAGGCCGAGCGTGCCGCTTTCAAGCTGCTCGGAGAGCTTCTTAAGGCCGCCTTCGTTGGTCGTGACGCGGCCGTCGAGGTTGGTCACGACGTCGCCGACGGAGTTGACGATCTTCGTGCCGCCGCTGCCGTCGCCGACGGTGAAGGACGGGGCGGAGATCGAGCCGTCCGGGTTCACCGTCGAGCCGCCGCCGATCGCCGAGGCGACGCTTTCCGACACGCCGTGCAGTTGCGAACCGTTGACGGCTTCGGTGCTCGTCGCCGACACGTCGCCAGCCGCGACGCCCTTGAGCGTGCGTGCAGTGCCGCCGGTCGCGCTGAAGTCCACGGCGTTGCCGTCGGTGTTCGCGCCGACGGTGATGTCGTCGCCTGCCTTCGCCTGCTGGACGAGGCCGAGCGTGCCGCTGCCGATGTCGTCAGCGAGCTTCTTGATGTCGCCTTCGTTGGTCGTGACACGGCCGTCGAGGTTGGTGACGACGTCGCCGACCGAGTTGACGATCTTCGTGCCGCCGCTGCCGTCGCCGACGGTGAAGGACGGTGCGGAGATCGAGCCGTCCGGGTTCACCGTCGAGCCACCGCCGATTGCCTTCGCGACGCTGTCCGATACGCCGTGCAGTTGCGAACCGTTGACGGCTTCGGTGCTCGTCGCCGACACGTCGCCAGCCGCGACGCCCTTGAGCGTGCGTGCAGTGCCGCCGGTCGCGCTGAAGTCCACGGCGTTGCCGTCGGTGTTCGCGCCGACGGTGATGTCGTCGCCTGCCTTCGCCTGCTGGACGAGGCCGAGCGTGCCGCTGCCGATGTCGTCAGCGAGCTTCTTGATGTCGCCTTCGTTGGTCGTGACACGGCCGTCGAGGTTGGTGACGACGTCGCCGACCGAGTTGACGATCTTCGTGCCGCCGCTGCCGTCGCCGACGGTGAAGGACGGTGCGGAGATCGAGCCGTCCGGGTTCACAGTCGCGCCGCCGCCGATTGCCTTCGCGACGCTGTCCGATACGCCGTGCAGTTGCGAACCGTTGACGGCTTCGGTGCTCGTCGCCGACACGTCGCCTGCCGCGACGCCCTTGAGCGTGCGTGCAGTGCCGCCCGTCGCGCTGAAGTCCACGGCGTTGCCATCGGTATTCGCGCCGACGGTGATGTCATCGCCCGGGTTGGCCTGCTGCACGAGGCCGGTGGTCCCGCTTTCGAGCTTGCTCAGCTTGTCGTCGATGTCCCCGATCTGCTTGGTATGGCCGGCGACGGTGCTGATCGTCGACGACAAGCCGGTACTCAGGCCCGAGACGATGCTGTTGGTCGACGAGAGTCCGGTGCTCAGTCCCGCAACGGTGCTGTTGGTCGACGACAAGCCGGTGCTCAGGCTCGAGACCGTGACGTTGGTCGCGGCGATCGCGTTGTTCGTCTTCGTGAACTCGGCCGTCATCTGGCCGAGGTTCACGGCGTCCATGGGTTGCGTACCGTCAGCCACGTTGGTGATCTGCCGACGCAGCGCCGACGAGCCGACCGATACGCTGTTGTCGCGATCCGTGGTCGCGCCGGCGCCGAGCGCCACCGAATCGGTATGGGACGCCTTTGCGTTGACACCCAGTGCAACGCCATGCGAGCCGCTTGCGTTCGCAGCATTGCCGATCGCGACGGCGGCGCCGCCTGCGCTGCTGGCCTGGAAGCCGAGGGCCGTGCTGTTGTTGCCGCTGGCGAGTGCGCTGTTGCCGACGGCCGTTGCGTAAGATCCCGAGGCGCTGGTGTTCGTGCCGATCGCAAGCGCGGCCGTGCCGGCTTGCGCGGCGACCGTGCTGTTGCTCGTGTCGATCTTGACGTACGTATCGTCGACCTTCGTCGATAACTCCTTATTCATCTGGCCGACGTTCACGGCATCGTTGTCTTCCGTGCCTGCGGCGACGTTGACGATCTGGCGCGTGAATTTGTTGCCGTCGATATTGGGAACACCGGCACCTACGGATACGGTGTTGTCTCGGTCCGCAACCGTGCCGAAGCCCAATGCGACGGCGTTGTTGGCGCCGGCGCTGGACGTGGTGCCAATCGCGACCGAGCCTGTCCCTGTCGACACCGCAGCACGGCCTGTGCCGGTGGCGCTGCCGATTGCAACGCTATAGTTCCCTGTCGCCGTCGAATTGCTGCCGAGCGCCATGCTGGCTAAGCCGGTCGACGAGGCCGATACGCCCAGCGCATTCGAATAATTGTTCGATGCGAAAGCGTTGGACCCGATGGCGGCCGAGTTCGAATTCGCCACACGCGCGTTCATCCCGAGCGCGACGGCATTGTTTGCCCCGCTGGCGACGGCCGCTGTCTGGCCGATAGCTGTCGACCCCGTGCCGCCCGACGTCGCAGTGGCGCCGATCGCCACTGCGCCGGTGTTCGTCGCGGACGCAGCGTGTCCGAGCGCCAGCGCATCTTCGACCGTTGCCGATGCCTGATATCCGATTGCGGTCGTGTACCGCCCGGCGGTTTGCGCGAAACTGCCGATGGCGATCTGCCGGTCGCTGGCGTCGTTGTTCTTGGCACTTGCGCCCAGTGCGATCGAGTGCAGGCCGTTGGCCGTCGTGGCCGAACCCACGGCGACCGAACTCGATCCGCCGGACGTCACGGTTTGTCCGATGGCGACTGCATTGCTGCCCGATGCGACGGCAGCGGTACCGGTGCTATTGACCTTCACATACGTCGTATCATCCGCCGCCATCGTCCCGATCAGGCCCATCGTCCCGACCGCGCCGTCGCTGGCCGCCTTGCACACGCCCGCCGCATCGACCGTTCCGCTCGACCCGTCTTCCGTCGTGCACGTTTCCGCCGCAGCCGCGCCACCGATCGCCGCACCACCGAGTGCGATCGCGATCACCGCTTGCCGTGCCGCGCGCGCCGAGCCCTTCGAATGCGACTTCGCCGTTTCGGCCGCGGCCGTCCACGTGTTGGTCACGGCATTCCAGACGCTGCGATAAGTCTTGTTCATGTCCCTACTCCTTTCAGTTTGTCAGTTCACAAACCGATGGTAGGGATCGGCCTCGTCCTAATCAGTCGTCCCTGGCTGATTCGAGATAGCGACCGTGTAGGCCCAGTCCTACGCGCGCGGCGACGCGCCGCGGGCCTGCGCCGCGGAACGAAAGGCGATGGAGGGAGGAGGCCGGCGCGCGAGGGCCGGCCGTGCGGGAATCAGGCAGCCGGCGCCTGCGTCGAGCGCCGTTGCAGCGCTTCCCTTGCGAGGGTGTCCGCTTCGGCGAGCCGCGCCTCGAACGACGTCAGGTCGCCGCCGTGCACGATGGCCTCGGAGAAGTTGCACAGCTTAACGTCGGAATGACAAGCCGAAATTCGAACGCCGAGTTCGCCTCAACGCGAGTTGATTTTTCCTGAAACGCAGGCCTGCCTGCGACCCGTAGTAATAGCCTGCGGCGGGCACCGTCACGTCGATCGTTGGCGTCACATCGAGCGCTTTCGGATTTCGAACGGCAGCCTTTCTGTTCACCAAAAGCTCGATAGGCTGATGCAAAGGGCGCCTCCATGTGGACGACCTTATTCCCGACCGCGGCGCCTGCGGAGGCTCGCCGCCGCTTCCATTGCCACGGGTTGCGCCGCGCCCGAGCCGTCGGCCCACGATGCGTAGTAGCTTTTCATGTGCTCGACGAACACGCGCACTCTTGACGGCGTATGCCGGTGCCGTGGATAGACCGCGTAGTAGCTCAGCCGCCCGAGCCGGTAGCCGGGCAGGATACGCACGAGCCGGCCTTCGGCAATATCGCGCGCCACCGTGAGGTGCGTGAACGCGGCAATGCCGAGCCCCGCGACCGCTGCGGCGTGAGCGGCGGTAATGGCGTCGATCCGCAGCGCGGCTTGCCCTGCGATGCTCGTCGTGTCGCCGTTGTCGGCCGTCAGCATCCAGTCGCCGTCGCTTTGCGGCTTGCGATGCATCAACAGGTCATGGCCGGCGAGCTCGACCGGCGACCTCGGCAGGCCGCGGCGCGCGACATAGGCGGGCGCGGCGACGAGGATCTCGTCCGAACGCGTCAGCGTCCGCGCGACCAGTTCCGAATCCGACAGCGTCCCGGTGATGCGCAATGCCACGTCGAAGCCGTCCGCGATGAGATTGACGAACCGGTCGCTGCACGAAATATCCAGTTGGACCTTCGGATAGCGCTCCCGGAACGCTGGCAGCCACGCGCCCATTTCGAACGTGCCGACCGCCATCGGTATCGACACGCGCAGCAGTCCACTCGGCTCCGCACGTCCGGTCGACAGCGCGTCGGCTGCGGCATCGACGCGATCGAGAATATCGACACACGACGCGTAGTACCGCTCGCCGTCTTTCGTCAGCGAGAAATGGCGCGTGCTGCGCTGTACGAGCTGCACGCCGAGCACGGCCTCGAGCTGTCGCAACTGGCGCGAGACCGTCGAGTGCGTCATGTCCAGCCGATGGCCCGCGATCGAGAAACTGCGCGCCTCGACCAGCGTGCGGTACACGCGCATTGCAAGCAGTTGATCCATGGAACGGCTCCCCGCGTTTTTCCGGTTCGTCTGTCGGCCCGACGAAGATTGCCGGCGCACATATTATCCCGAGTCGCGGATACGGAAGAAACCGGCGGACTCTCGCCGGCGAACGAATAGGACCGGTCCTATTCAGTCGCCTTCACCGTTGATCGATACTCGATTCGATCGCACGGCCAGGCCCTCCGCAACTGTGCGCTGCGCGCACAGATCATGTGCGCACGCGCGGTAGCCGGATAGAGGCCCGTTCCCTAAACTCGCTTCGTCCATTCATGAACCGGAGTACGACATGTCTCACCCGACCATTCTCGCCATCGTCGGCGCTTCGCAGCCGACCGTCCTGTCCCGCGCCAGCACGGCGCTGCTCGTCATCGACTTCCAGAATGAGTATTTCAGCGGTCGCATGCCGATTCCCGACGGCATGGCGGCCTTGAGCAACGCGAAGCGACTCGTCGACATGGCCGATCGTTACGACATGCCGGTGTATCACGTGCAGCACGTGAACCCGGCTGGCGCGCTGGCATTCGCCGAAGATTCGCCGACCGTCGAATTCCACGATGCCCTTCGACCCGAGCCGCGTCATCGCATCGTGCAGAAGTCCAACGTCAGCGTGTTTCAGGGCACCGACATCGAACAACGGCTGAAGGCCGACGGCACCGGGACCGTGATCATCGCCGGCCTGATGACGCACGCGTGCGTCGCCGGCGCCGCGCGTGATGCGGCGCCGGCCGGGTTCGACGTGATTGTCGCGTCCGATGCGGCGGCGACGCGCGATATCGATTCGCCCGCCGGCGGAACCGTCGGCCATGCCGCGCTGCACGCAGCGTCGCTGGTCACTGTCGCCGATACGTTCGGTGCGGTGATGTCGACGGACGCGATCCTGGCCTTGCGCATGCTCTGATTGGAAGGTCGGCCCATTATCCGGTCGCTTATCCAACAATTTAAGGAATGCAAAATGAAATCGCTATCGAAGTATCTCGCAGCTGCCTCGGCCGTGTTTGCGGTCACCGTGCCGTTTGCCATCGCAACGCACGCCGCGGAACAGGTCAAGGCGGTCCCGCAGCCGCTCGTGTCTTTTCCCGTCTCCGACCTGAAATGGCGTGAGTTGCCGGGCACCGGCGGCATCAAGGTCGCCGACCTGCGCGGCAGCATCACGGGACACGGTCCGTACGACGCATTCGTGATCTTCCCGGCCGGCAAGGACAATCCGTATCACCTGCATACGCAGAACCTGCCGACGGTCGTGCTGAAGGGCACGTTCTACGCGATCATCGACGGCAAGCGTACCGAGTACCCGGCTGGCTCCTTCTACAATTTGCCCGCCGACGTGCCGCATTACAGTGGCTGCGAGAAGGGCGAGGACTGCCTGCTGTTCCAGTACCAGGCCGATCACTTCGATCTCGTATCGGTGGAAAAGAAGTAAGCCGGGCGGCGCTTCCGGAGGTGCGTCTGGATTCAGACGGGTTCTGATAGACGTTGCCGGGGCCGCCGTCGCTTCGATGTAAGGGTTTAGCGTATTGCTTGTGCCCGGAGGGAGCAGGACCGCGAGCGTCCTCCGGCAAAAAGCCGAGACGGATGAGAAAGGCTCTCCAGCCAAGGCTGGCCGAGCCGTATTCAGGCGGACGGCGCTTGCGTTGCACGCCGTTGAAGCGCTTCATTCGCGAGCGTTTCCACCTCCGCGAGTCGCGCATCGAACGACGTCAGGTCGCCGCCGTGCACGATGGCCTGCAGTTCGCCGATTGCATCGGCCACCGCATGTTCGTGAATCGTCGCGAACGCGCCGCGCAGCGAATGCAGTTCGTGACGCAGCGCGGCGATATCGTTGCGCGATGCCGCGTCGTGCATCGCCGCCACCGATTGCGCTCGACTCGCGTCGAGCAGCGCATGCACGTCCGGCGGCAGCGGACCTTGCGCGAGATCGACGAGCGTGCGCGCGGCGGGCGCCTGCGCGGCGGCCGTCTGCGCGTAACGCCGCACGGTGCGATCGATCGTATCGAGCAGCACCGGCTTCACGAGCACCGCGACGATGCCCGCTTCCGCACAGCGCGCATGCTCGGCCGCGCTCGCATGCGCGGTGACGGCGACGATCGGCAGCCCCGGATACTGCGCACGCAGCACGTGCGCGAGCGTATAGCCGTCCATCCCCGGCATGTTCAGATCCGTCATCACGAGGTCGTAGCGCGTATCCGCGCAGCGCCGCAGCGCCGCCGCGCCTTCGTCGGCGGCATCGGCCGCATAGCCGAGCGTGACGAGTTGTCCTTGCAGCAGCGTGCGGTTGACCGGATGATCGTCGACGACGAGCACGCGCGCGGTGACCGGCGGCAGCGCCGCATCGCCGGCCTGCGCGGCATCGTGCTCGGCGATCTGCGCGTCGGTGGCCGCGCGCAGCGGCAGCGTGACGACGAACGTGCTGCCCTTGCCGGGGTCGCTCTTCACGTCGACCGTGCCGTGCATCATCTGCGTGAGCTGCTTCGTCAGCGCGAGGCCGAGCCCCGTGCCGCCGTAACGGCGCGTGATCGACGTATCGGCCTGCGTGAACGGCCGGAACAGCGCCGCGCGCTGCGCGTCGGTCATGCCGATGCCCGTGTCGCTGACGCCGATCGCGACCGGCGATTCTGGGTCCGTATCGTCGCGCAGGTAGACCTCGAGCGTGATTTCTCCGTGGTTCGTGAACTTGATCGCGTTGCCGACGAGATTCGCGGCGATCTGCCGGATGCGCGTCGGGTCGCCGACGTAGCGCGACGCGAGCGCATCGTCGACGAACACGTCGAACTGCAACCCTTTCGCGGCCGCGAGCGGCTCGAACATCGCGCCGGTTTGCCGGATCGTTTCCGCGAGATCGAACGGGATCGCCTCGATCGTCATCTGGCCGGCTTCGATCTTCGACAGGTCGAGGATGTCGTTGATCAGATCGAGCAGCACCGACGACGCGCCCTCGACCGTATGCAGCCGCTCGCGCTGCGAATCGGCGAGCGGTTCGCGGCCGATCAGTTCGAGGTTGCCGAGGATCGCATTGAGCGGCGTGCGGATCTCGTGGCTCATCGTCGCGAGAAACGCCGATTTCGCGTCGTTCGCGGCGTCGGCGGCGCGCGCCGCTTCGTCGAGCCGGCGCTCGATGTTCTTCTGCGACGTGATGTCGGAGAAGTTGCACAGCACGACGTCCCTGTCGCGAAAGCGCGTGCGCACGAGATTGACGAGCAGGTCGACGGCCTCGCCGTCGGCGGTGGGCAGCGTCACGTGCAGATCGGGTTGCCACGCGGCGGCGGCGGGCGAACGGTCGAAGCGGGCGAGCAGCCGCGCCGGCAACGACGGCTCGCCGGCCCGCCGCGCATCGTAGTCGCGCATCGTGTCGTTCTGCAGCAGCACCGCGCCGTCGGCGAGCGACAGCAGCGCGATGCCGGACGGCGCCGCTTCGACGATCGTCCGGTTCAGGTTCTCGCTGTCGATCACGCGGCGCGTGCGCGCGTCGTCGGGCTTCAGCACACGGCGGTCGAAGCGCACGAGCAGCCACCAGACGAGCGCGATCACGGCCAGCATGACCGCGACGTACCAGCCGGCACGCAGGCCGATCGTCGCGAGCAGCGAGCGCAGCGTAAATGCCTGCACGAGCGTCCAGTCGGTTTCGGGAATCGGCTGGCTGAGCGAAAACAGCCCGTCGCCGAACGCCGTGCGCGGGCCGCCGCGGCGCGCGGCCTCGCGTGTATGCGCGGCGAGGCGTTCGATCGCGGCGCGCGTGGCGTCGTCGTCGGCCGCGGTGCCCGCGCGCAGTAACGTTCGGCCGCGAGCATCGACGACGATCGCCGCGTCGGTCGTCTCGCCTGCGGACAAACGCGTGCGCAGCACGTCGACGGGCAGCGTCGACAGGAAAACGGCGCGCGGCGATTGCGCGTCGTAGACGGCGCCGGCGATCCGGAACACGTCGCGCCGCTGCACGGGGTCGTAGACGGGCGGATGCCATTCGTATTGCCCGGGCGGCGGCGTGCCGATGCCGGCGGCGACTTTCGCGACGAGCGTCGCTGCATTGGTCGCGGGCGACGCGGTGAGCGGATCGGGCGGCACCGGTTCGGGAATCACGACCGCGAAGCTGCGGTCGGGGCGATACGCGTAGCCGGCGATCGCGCGATCGGCGTCGTGCTTCGCGACGTACGCGCCGACGCGATAGCTCATGTCGCTCGCCATCGCCAGATCGTGCGCGTAGCTGTCGGCCGGGTGCGCGGGCGACAGGTCGGCCAGCACGAGCGTCGGCGGGAAGGCCGGGCTGCCCTGGATGATCAGCCGGCCGCGACCGGCCGCGAGGGCGGCGACGCGGGCGGGATCGGTGGCACGCGAGTTCCACACGGCTTCGTCGTGCGTGACGAGCGTGTCCATGCCCGTCGTGCGCATCTTGAATTCGATCTGGACCAGGAACTGGCGCACCGCGAAGGTCGTATAGCGGGCCTGGATCGCCTCGCGCGCCATCGTATACAGCATCAGGCCGCTCGCGAGCAGGATCGCGACGGTCACGGCCGCGCCGCCGGCATACAACAGCGCGCGCTGGCGGCGGCCGACGCGGGTCGGCGCGGCGGACGGGTGCGCGGCGGCGGAGCGGGAATGATCGGGTGCGGCGCGGTGGTCCATCGGGAGCGGGGCGGTCGGCCAGGGTGCCCCCATGATAATGGAGTCCGATCAGCGCGCAATGGGGCCTGTCAGGGTTGCCGGGTGCCGGCGGGCCGATCGGCGGGCGGCGATCGCGCCACGGGGCCGGCTATCGGCGCGGCGCCGCTTCGTCGTCGTCGGGCGGCGTGCCCGGCTCGCACGTGACGAGCCGATACCCGAACCCGTACATCGTCATCATCTTCACGCCGTGCCGGCCGTCGAGTTCGAGTCGGTCGCGCAGATACGCGACGTGCGTGTCGAGCCGCCGGCTGGAGGCTGCGACGAGCGACCCCCACACGAGCTGGCTCACGTGCGCGCGGTCGAGTGCGCGGCCCATGTTCAGGAAGAACGCGGTCGCGATCTGGAAATGCTTCTCGGTCAGCACGTGCTCGCGGCCGGCCACGTTCACGCTGCGCGTGGCCGTGTCGAACTCGAACGCACCGATGCGCCAGTGGCGATGATGGGTCGCGCGATGATGCGACCAGCGCAGCCACGTCGCGATGCTCGCGATCAGCGTATCCGGCGGCACGGCGTACGGATGATGCTCGTTCGCGCCGGCGATGAAACACGCGGAGCGCGCGAGCTCCGCGTCGCGCTGGCTGATCGACACGATCGCCACGGTGCCGGCGAAACGCGCGCGCAGTGCATGGATCGCGTCCGTCGTGCGCCGGCAGGCCGTTTCGCATTGCACGACGAACAGGTCGAACGCGCGCGTGTCGCAGGCCGCGAGCAGGTCGGGCAGATATTCGAAGCGCGACGGCCGGTAGCCGGCGCGGCGCAGGATGTCGTCGATGCGCAGGCGGTCGTAGCCGTAGCCGGCGCGACGCAGCCGGTCGTCGAACGTGCCGCGGCTCGGATGGTCGATCGTCAGGATCGCGATGGCGGTGGAAGGGGCGTCGGTCACGATGCGGACGGGTGAAGCCGGTGCGGCGCGGGTGCGGCAGGCGTACGCGGTCGGATGAAAAGAGGCGGGATCATGGCCGGACAGGTTCCGGGCAGTTAGCGGCGTGACGCCGTCCAAAAAAAGTCCCGCCGGGGAGGCGGGAAAAGTATCGACTATGGAGCCTGTACTCCAGGAGGCAACGGAGAACAAGCAAGCCGATTCTGGTCGGTTCGGAGTCTGAAGAAAATCAGCCCAGTCTGAAATTGCAGGCGGTGCAATCGATGTTGCCGCGGTTTGGGACTGGGCTGACAGCCGGCATAACCGGATTCGGACCACGGGCTGCGTCGATTTGCCGACAATGACGACCACCGGCGCAGGGTGCGGCAATCGTCTCGTGCAGTGCCCGGCCCGTTTTCCGGCTTGCCATCGAACATGAAACCGTCTTTCCGAATCGCCGCGCTGGCCGCCTGGCTCGCGCTGAGCCTCGCCGGCACTGCGTTGCTCATCTCGCGCGCCGTGTCCGACGCGTACGGCCGCTTCTTCCAGGATTCGAGCATCACGATCCGATTGCTCGCGCAGAAGGCCGCGCAGCACGAGGCGATCCTCGCGACGCTCGGCGCGTCGTCGCTGGCCGCGCCGCCCGCGCACATGCTCGACAACCTGCGCGAACGGATGCCGCAGCTCGACGGGCTTGCGTACTGGCGGCCCGGCGCGGGCTGGCAGACCGACGGCGGACCGGCCCCCGACGCGCTGCCGCAGCAACGGCCCGGCAAGCCGTTCAGGCTCGCATTCGACGGCCCGGCCGCGTACTGGCTCATCGCCGGGACCGGCTGGGCCGTGCGCGTCGATCCGCGCCGGATGCTGCAGCCGGGCGACTGGTCGACGGCGATTTCATCGGCGGCGCTGGAATTGCGCGACCGCCGCGTCGAGTTGCTGCAGCGCGTGAGCGGCGACGCGACGCCGTTGTGGACGATGCATCTCGAGAAACACCTGCCCGCACAGCCGCAGGCGTTCGTACTGCGCACCACGCGCACGCTGACGGCCGTCGATTTGCCGTGGCTGCCGATCGGGCTGTGGAACGCGGTGGCGGCGCTGCTCGCGGCAGGCGCGCTCGGCGCATGGCGGCTGCGCGAGGCGCGGCGCCGCGAGGATGCGCGGGCGCGCCTCGATCGCTTCGGTCGGCTCGATACCTTCGGCGAAATGGCGGCCGGCCTCGCGCACGAGCTGAACCAGCCGCTGACCGCGATCGTCAGCCACACGCGTGCGGCCGAACGCATGCTCGATCGGCCGACCGAGCGCGACAGCGTGCGCCGCGCGCTGCAGACGAGCGTCGCGCAGGCAAAGCGCGCGGCCGCCATCCTGGAGCGCATGCGCGAAGCGGTGACGACCGCGCATGGCGGCGAGCGCCGCGCGCTCGATCCCGACGCGATCATGCAGACGCTGCTGTTCCTGTACCGCGACGAATGCGCGCGCGAGCACATCGCGCTCGGCTGGCACAACGCGGCGGCGCGCGAGCGGCCGTTCGCGGAGCCGATCGCGGTCGAGCAGATCCTGCACAACCTGATCCAGAACGCGCGCGACGCGCTGGCCGGCGCCGGCGTTGGCACGGGTGCATCGCGTGGCGAGATTCGCGTCAGCGGCGCGCGCGTCGGCAAGCACTACCGCTTCAGCGTGACCGACAACGGCCCGGGCGTGCCGGAAGAGACGCTGCCGCGCCTGTTCGAACCGTTCTTCACGACCCGTGCGCGCGGACTCGGCCTCGGGCTGCCGCTGTGCGACACGCTCGCGCAGCGCCAGGACGGCACGCTCACGGTGCGCAACCTGCCATCGGGCGGCGTCGAAGCCGCGTTGCTGCTGCCGCTGGCCGCGGAGGGCGCATGAACGATTCGCTTCAACCGTCTGCAATCCGCGACGCCTCCGTCGTCGCGATCGTCGACGACGACGAAGCCGTGCGCGACGGCCTCGCGTTGCTGCTGCGCACGGTCGGCGTGCCGACGCGCTGCTATCCGGACGCATCGGCCTTCCTCGCCGATGCCGACGACGCGGCGCTCGGCTGCGTGCTGCTCGACATCCGGATGCCGGGTATGAGCGGCCTCGATGCGCTCGACCAACTGCGCGCGCGGCGCGACCTGCCGGTGATCGTGATGACGGGTCACGGCAACGTCGACGCGTGCCGGCGCGCGTTCAAGCGCGGGGCGCTCGATTTCCTGCGCAAGCCGGTGGACGACGACGAGCTGATCGACACGGTGCAGCAGGCGCTGCGCCGGCAGGCCGCGCGGCGTGGCCAGGACGACGCCGATCAGACCCGCACGGCCCGCCTCGCGACGCTGAGCGCGCGAGAACGCGAGGTGCTGGAAGGGATCGTGCGCGGCGGCAGCAACAAGGAGATCGCCCGCGAACTCGGGCTGTCGCCGCGCACCGTCGAAACCTATCGCGCGAACGTGTTCGACAAGCTGCAGGCCGCGTCGCTGGTCGAACTCGTGCGCGATTACGCGGCGCTCGCGGGCGGCTCGCCTCCGTAGCGCTACGGAGGCGCAACCCGTAGCCGAACGGGTTCAACGATCGCGGCGCGATTCCTACGATGACGGCTTCTCCGATCCGTCATTCATCGTCAAGGATTCGATACACCATGATCAAGCGCTTTGCCCTGCCGTCCACGCTCGCCCTGCTGTTCTCGGGCGCCGCTTTCGCCGATACCGTCGCCGCGCCGGAGACGAAGAAGACCGCCGACGCGAGCGACGCCGGCTACTACGCGACGGGCCGCGTCATCGGCGCGTTCGACAACGCGGTGAACATGGAGCTGACGAGCCCGCGCGTCGCGAGCCGCGTCGGCGGCCCGGAGACGGGTTCGAACGTCACCGGCTCGCTCGGCCTCGGCTACCAGTTCGGCAATGGCTGGCGCGCGGAAGGCGAATACGTGTTCAAGCGCACCAACAACTTCACCAGCTACTGGGCGCCGTTCGACGCGAACGCGAACGAATTCCACGTGTCGGCGCAGCGCCTGATGCTGAACGGCTACAAGGACTTCGATCTCGGCCGCGGCTTCTCCGTGTACGGCACGCTGGGTATCGGTGTCGCGATCGTGTCGGCCGACGGCTGGCAGACCAACGAGTCGCGCCGCTTCGCGTCGAAGACGCAGACCAACCTCGCATACTCGGCCGGCGCGGGCGTGAGCTACGCGATCAACAAGCGTTTCTCGATCGATCTCGGGTATCGCTATGTCGACATGGGCAACGTCGAGACGGGCTTCAACACGTTCGCGAACCGCATCAACGCACGTGACGAACAGCTGAAGTCGAAGCTGTCGTCGAACGAAGTGTTCATTGGCCTGCGCGGCCGGTTCTGATGGAAATCGCGCCCGCGGAGACGCATCGCATGAAGAACATGATCGATACGGGGCGACGCAGGCTCGTGCTGGCGACGACCGCGCTGGCCGCCGTGCCCGCATGGGCAACCGACGGGGCATCCGCGCCGGGCGTCGCGCCCGGTGCGCGGCGCGACGCATCGCCCGATCTGACCGTGCGCATCGTCGACATGCTGAACGGCGTCGCGGCCGAAGGCATGCGCGTCGAGCTGTCGCGCGTCGACGGCGCGCAAGACGTGCCGATGCGTCGTGCGACCGTCGATGCGCGTGGCGGTACCGGCACGCCGCTGCTGGCCGGCGACGCGTATCGCGCGGGCACGTACACGCTGACGCTGCATGTCGGCGAGTACTTTCGTGCACGTGACGTGCCGTCGCCGTTCCTGACGGTCGTGCCGGTCCGCTTTCGAGTCGCGCGCGACGACGAGCGGCTGCATGTCGCGGTGCAGTTCGGCCGCTGGAACTACACGTATTACCGCGGCACGTGATACGGCCGCACCTGCGCAAAAGGAGCACGACATGACGGGCATCAGCACGCATCTGCTGGACGTCGCCACCGGCAGGCCGATCACCGGCGTGCGGATCGAACTCTTCGACCTGGGCGAGCAGCCGCCGGTGCTCGTCGCGCGTGCGGTCAGCAACGCGGAAGGGCGTAACGACGCGCCGATGCTGGACGGCGATCTCGCGCGCCGCGGCGCGTTCGAACTGCGGTTGCATCTCGGCGAGTATTTCCGCGTGGCGGATGCACTGACGGACGTCGTGCCCGTGCGTTTCACCGTGACCGATCCGGCGCGGCACCATCACGTGCCGGTGGCGTGTTCGCCGTGGTACGTGTCGGTGTATCGCGGCAGTTGAGCGTTCGACGGACGGTGCGAGGGTGCGATGCGCGGTACGCGCGGGGAGGCCGCGTCCGTTCGGGCGCCCCCGGCGCGACGGTAGGACCAGGCTGACCGTCGCATCGGACCGAAGGTGACGCAGTCCGATTTACCGGAACCGGGGCGACGGCGATACTCGGAGCCATTCGTTCAACTACGGGAGCACGGATTGCCGCGACGGATGTCGGATGTCGCGCAATGCGTCGTCGACATCATGAGCATGCAGGACATCACCGGGCATTACGCGATTCCGCTCGCGCATCCGTTCTCGGATGTGCCGCCGCCGTACGGCCGCCGACGCCGGCCGTTCGTGGCGAGCCGGCGGGCGCGGCAACACGTGTTCGATATCTACGGCGCGCCGCGCGTGCCGGCACCCGCGGCGAACGGTGGCAACGTCGTCGGCGCTGCTCGGCCCGCCAAGGTCGTGCGCGCCCAGGATTTCGGTTCGGACAACCGCGCATGGGTGCGCCCGCATCCGCTGCGCCGCCGCTGGCGTCTGACGTTGATGACGTGTGCGCTGGTCGGCGCCGCGTGCATCGTCGCGACGCATCTGGTCGACGAACGCCAGCATGCGGCTGAGCATGACGCGGGTTATTCGACTGCGATCGCGGCAGCGCCGACGGCGGCCGTCGCGGCGACGGAAGTCGCGCGGGCCACGGGCCACGCGGCGGAAGTTGCGATCGTGCGACCGGATCGTGCGGCGCCGACGGATGCGCAGATGAAGGCCGCCGCGACGGTGGTGGCGGAAACCGCGTCCGCGGAGGCACGCGCGTTGCACGTCGCGGGTAGCGGGTCGGCGGCTGAACCGGTCGCGGTGGCGATGGCTGTCGCGTCGAATGCTGTCGTCGCGGAAGCCGCGGTGCCGCGTGCCGATCGCGGATCGTCGTCGCGCAAGCCGGTTGCGGTGGCTGCGGCGCGGCCGGCGGCGAAATCCGCAGGGGCGCCGCGTGGCAAGGCGGCGCGTCAGGCTGGCGCGAACGCGCCTGCCGTACAACATGCAGCGATTGCGGCACGCGGCGCGATGCCGCATGCGCAACCGGCTGCCCGAGCGACCGATACGTCGGCGGCCACGCCGGTATCGAGTTCGGCCCAGGCCGTCGGCATGACCGCCGCCGAGTTTACGCAATGGCTCGCCGCGACGCGCGACACGTCGCGGCCGGCAACGGCCGGCGCCGATCTGACGGTTGAATTGCCGAGTCACACACGGTTGGTCGGGCGCTGACCGGCGCGCGTCGCGCGGCCGGTATCGACCGACGGAACGGCCCGGCGGCGCCGTATATCGGCGTCGCTTTCCTGATTTCCATATTTCGACTATTATCGAATTATGGAAATCAACGAAACCATTGCCGCCCTCGCGGCGCTCGCGCATGAATCCCGCCTCGCGGTCTTTCGCGCGCTCGTGCAGGCCGGGCCACAAGGTATGCCGGCCGGCCGGATCGCCACGCTGCTCGACGTGCCGCCGTCCTCGCTGTCCTTTCATCTGAAAGAACTCGCGCACGCGCAGCTCGTGACGAGCCGCCAGGACGGCCGCTTCGTGTTCTATTGCGCGAATTTCGACACGATGAACGGGCTGCTCGGCTATCTCACGGAGAATTGTTGCGGCGGCAATCCATGCTCGCCGGTGTCCGGCTGCTCGCCTTCCGGGAAGATCGATCGTCCCCGTCAATCCTGACGCGCGTTCGCGCGCCTTCGCCCATGACCACGAACGTCCTGATCCTCTGTACCCACAACTCTGCGCGCAGCGTGCTGGCCGAGGGCATGCTCAATCACTGGGCCGCGACGCTCGGCAAGGATGTGCGTGCATACAGTGCCGGCAGCGCGCCGAGCGGCCGTTTGAATCCGTTCGCGCTGGAAGCGCTGACGAATGCCGGTGTCGACGTCGGCGGCTATCGCAGCAAAAGCTGGGACGAGTTCGTCGGCGACGGTGCGCCGGAAATGCGCGTCGTCATCACGGTGTGCGATAGCGCGGCGTCAGAGACGTGCCCGTACTGGCCCGGCACCCCGGTCAACGTGCATTGGGGCTACGTCGATCCGTCGAACGTGACGGGCGACGACGGCAAGCGTCTTGCCTTCGAACTGACGCGGCAGGCGATCGGCTACCGGATGCTGCAGTTGCTGGCGCTGCCGCTCGATCGCATGAGCAACACCGAACTCCAGGTGGCGCTGACCGCTATCTCGCAAAATTGATCGCTTGCGTTGCCATTCGAAGCATCGAGCGGCCAGCCGCCCCTTCAACACCGACGCCCACGCCATGAACAACGTCAACGTCGCCCCGCCGCGCAAGGTTCTCGCGAAGTCGTCCATCAACGTCTTCGAACGCTACCTGACTGTATGGGTGGCGCTGTGCATCGTCGCGGGCATTGTCTTCGGCCAGGCGCTGCCCGGCCTGTTTCAGGCGATTGGCCGGATGACGTACGCGCAGGTCAATCTGCCGGTCGGGTTGCTGATCTGGGTGATGATCGTGCCGATGCTGGTCAAGGTCGACTTCGGCGCGCTGCACGAGGTGCGCCGGCATGTGAAAGGCATCGGCGTCACGCTCGTCGTGAACTGGCTCGTCAAGCCGTTCTCGATGGCGTTCCTCGGCTGGCTGTTCATCCGCCACTTGTTTGCACCGCTGCTGCCGGCGGAGCAGCTCGACAGCTATGTCGCCGGGCTGATCCTGCTGGCTGCCGCGCCGTGCACGGCGATGGTGTTCGTCTGGAGCCGGCTGACAGGGGGCGATCCGCTCTTCACGTTGTCGCAGGTCGCGCTGAACGACGGCATCATGGTGATCGCGTTCGCGCCGCTGGTCGGCCTGCTGCTGGGGATGTCGGCGATCACGGTACCGTGGGCGACGCTGCTCACGTCGGTCGTGCTCTACATCGTCGTTCCGGTCATCTTCGCGCAAATCATGCGCAGGCGGCTGCTCGCGAACGGCCAGGCTGCGTTCGATGCCGCGATGACGAAGATCGGCCCGTGGTCGATCGCCGCGCTGCTGGCCACGCTCGTGTTGCTGTTCGCGTTCCAGGGCGAAGCGATCCTGAAGCAGCCGCTGGTGATCGCGCTGCTCGCGGTGCCGATCCTGATCCAGGTGTTCTTCAATTCGGCGCTTGCGTACTGGCTCAATCGCGCGGTCGGCGAAAGGCACGACATCGCATGCCCGTCGGCACTGATCGGCGCATCCAATTTTTTCGAACTGGCGGTCGCGGCCGCGATCAGCCTGTTCGGCTTTCATTCCGGCGCAGCGCTGGCCACCGTCGTCGGCGTGCTGATCGAGGTGCCGGTGATGTTGCTGGTCGTGCGCATCGTCAACCGGTCGAAGGGCTGGTACGAATGCCGGGTTCGAGATCACGAGAGAACCGCCCCATGACCGACTCCCTGAACGACCTGCCGCAACTCGACGCCACGCTGTTTCGCGTGCCGGACGTCGCGCAACTGCGGCCTGCGGCGCCATCCACGCATCCGCTGCGGTTCCTGCTGCTGTACGGCTCGCTGCGCGAGCGTTCGTTCAGCCGTCTGCTGGTCGAGGAAGCTGCGCGCCTGCTCACGGCGATGGGCGCCGAGGTGCGCATGTTCAATCCGGGCGGATTGCCGCTGCCCGACGACGCGCCGGAGAGCCACCCGAAAGTGGTCGAGCTGCGCGAGCTTGTGATGTGGTCGGAAGGCATGGTGTGGTGTTCGCCCGAACGTCACGGTGCAATGACCGGGATCATGAAAGCGCAGATCGACTGGATTCCGCTGTCAGTCGGCGCCGTGAGGCCGACGCAGGGCAAGACGCTCGCGGTGATGCAGGTGAGCGGCGGCTCGCAATCGTTCAACGCGGTGAACCAGATGCGTGTGCTCGGGCGCTGGATGCGCATGCTGACCATCCCCAACCAGTCGTCGGTGGCGAAGGCCTTCATGGAATTCGACGAAGCGGGGCGGATGAAGCCGTCCGCGTATTTCGATCGCGTCGTGGACGTGACGGAAGAACTTGTGAAGTTTACGCTGCTCACGCGCGATGTCGGTCCCTATCTGGTCGATCGGTATAGCGAGCGGAAGGAAAGCGCGGAAGAACTTTCGAAACGCGTCAATCAAGCGCGTGCCTAGCGTTCGCCATCGAATCGACGCCGGGGCGTTCGGCCAGATTCCGGTGCGCAGGGTTGGATTGGCGTAAGCGTGTCGGATCCAGGGATGTCGCAGCAAACCGGGAGTGCAACCATGGCACATATTCGTCAAGCGACCGAATCCGATCTGGCCTCGATCGAGGCGCTGCTTCGGGTCAGCTGTTTGCCGACCGAGGGCGTCGCCTTGTATCTGCCGCATTTCGTTGTTGCCGATGCGGCATCCGGCATCGTGGGATGTGGCGGAATCGAGTTCCACGGACGTCATGCGCTCGTGCGTTCGATCGCCGTCATCGAACACGCGCGTCGTGCCGGTGTGGGGCGCATGCTGGTGGCCCGTTTGCTCGAACAATGCCGCGCTCGCGCCGTCCGGTCGGTCGGGTTGCTGACCACGACGGCAGAAGACTACTTCGCCGGGCAGGGTTTCGTCCGTATTGCGCGCAAAGATATGCCGGAGCCGTTGTTGGCGTCCAGCCAGTTTCAGGGTGTCTGTCCGGGATCGGCCGTCGCGATGCTGATGGTCTGCGACGACAAAATCAGACTCGACTGATTCCCTTGCCGGTTCACATTCCCGACAATCAAGTTTCTGCGGCCCGGCATACCCCCGTGTGCCGGATCATGGAGATATCTCCTCTTTGCGGCCGGTCTTCTCGACTGGCCGCTTTTTTATTCCCGTTCGTTACCGGAGAGC
The DNA here is from genome assembly GCF_002223195.1 of Burkholderia sp. AU28863. NCBI lineage: Bacteria > Pseudomonadati > Pseudomonadota > Betaproteobacteria > Burkholderiales > Burkholderiaceae > Burkholderia > Burkholderia sp. AU28863. Next base: position 642,685 of record NZ_NKFE01000006.1, read on the forward strand.
ACGATCGCGATGCAGCTCGACCGCCTGATCCCTGAAATCCTGTTCGGCTTCACGGGCCTGATCGGCATCATCAACCCGTTCGGCATGGCGTTCGTGTTTCTCGAACGCACGCAATCGCTGAGCGAAGCCGAGCGCGCGATCCTGTCGAAGCAGCTCGCGACGAACGTGTTCTTCACGCTGCTCGTGATCTTCTTCGTCGGCGCGCCGGTGCTGAACTTCTTCGGGATCTCGATGGAGGCGTTGCGGATGGGCGGCGGCTTCGCGGTGGCGGTGGCCGGCTGGTCGATGTTGAATGCACCGGACGTCCCGGCCGGCGGCGACGTCGCCATGCATGGCGACGATCTGCAGAAGCTGATGTCGCGCGCGTTCTTTCCGCTGACGGTGCCGCTGACGATCGGCCCCGGCTCGATCGCGGCCGGCATCGCGCTGCATGCCAATCGTGCGCATACGGCGAGCGATTACCTGGTGTCGGGTGTCGTGTCGGTGGCGGTCGCGGCGCTCGTCGCGTTCGCGATCTGGCAGATCTACAGCCGCGCGACGACGCTCGCACGCTATCTCGGCGGCGAAGGGACGAAGGTCGCGATGCGCGTGTCCGCGTTCCTGCTGCTGTGCGTGGGCGTGCAGATCATGCTGACGGGCTTGGCCGCGTTCGTGCAGATGCTGGGCGGGCAGGCGGGGTGAGAAGCGGGCGCTTTCACGGTTTGTGTCGGCGCCCGATAAAAAAGCCGCTCCATCAGGGAGCGGCCGGTTCGCTACATCAGCTTCGCTTGTACCCGCGCAATCCCCTGCAGCGCACACGCTTCGTCGAGATGCCCGCCCGGCGCACCACCGACACCCACGGCGCCGATCACTTCGTCGCCGGCCTTGATCGGCACGCCGCCGCCGAGCACCAGGAAACCGTCGATGGCCGTCATCTGCGCGGCGGCCGGGTTCTTCTGCAGGTTCGTGGCCAATGTGGCGGTCGGCGTTTTCGTCGACAGCGCGGTGTAGGCCTTGCGCTTCGACGCATCCACCGTATGCAGCCCCGCGTTGTCGCCGCGCAGCACCGCGCGCTCGATGCCGCTTCGGTCGATCACGGTGACCGTCACGTTGTAGCCGCTGGCCGAGCAGGCCTGGATCGTCTGCTGCGCGATGTCGGCGGCGAGATTCAACGACAGGTTTTTTTCCTGGAGCACCTGCGCGGAAGCGGTGGTCGTCAGCGTGGCGGCGACGAGCGTCGCGAGGGTAGCGCGAATGATCATGTGAACTCCTCGATGAAATGACGGATGCGAGCGGGGCATTGGGTGGGCGGTTTCATGTGAACTTTCTTGAAAACCGCCAGCGCTTGCGACCGATGCGCAGGCCGTTACGGCCCGGAGCGATCGGTCGCGGTCGTCCGCTCGATGAGTTCAGTGTCGGCCAGTGGGAAGGGAAGCTGAATAGGACAGGGCTTATTCTTGCCGCGGCTATCGCGCGTCGCGGCCTTTGGCGGGCACGCGGCCGTGCGCGGGGGTATCCGCTGTACCTTGCACCGGGAACACGCCACCGCAATGCGGGCAGCACGGCCCGTCGCCGTCGGCGGGCCGCGTATTGGCCCGGCTGCGCTCCAGCGCCGATGCAACCAGCTCCGCGCCCATGATCCCGGTCGGAAACGCGATGATCCCGTAGCCGAGCAGGATCGCGCACGACGTGATCAGCCGGCCGAGCGGCGTGACGGGCGTCAGGTCGCCGTAGCCGGTCGTGCTCATCGTCACCGCTGCCCAGTAGACGCCGACCGGAATGCTCGTGATCCCGTGCTCCGGCCCTTCGACGAGAAAGATCACGGTGCCGAGAATCACGACGAGCACGAACATCCCGCCGATGAACACGAAGATCTTGCGCCGCGCGCGCGTGAGCGCGCGGATCAGCATCTGCCCTTCCTCGAGATAGATCGACAGCCCGAGGATGCGGAACACGCGCAGCAGGCGCAGCAGCCGCACGTCGATCAGCGCGTGCAGGCCGGGGAAGAAGAACGCGAGATAGGTCGGCAGCACCGACACGAGGTCGACGATGCCGAAGAAGCTGCGCGCATACGCGGCCGGCTTCTTCGCGGAGCAAAGGCGCAGCAGATATTCGGCGGAAAACAGCAGCGTGAACGCCCATTCGGCCGCATAAAGCGCGTGGCCGTATTGCTGGTGCAGCTCCTGCACGCTGTCGGCCATCACGACGAGCACGCTCGCGACGATCAGCGCGAGCACCGCGATGTCGAGCTTGCGCAGGAACGAAGGGCGGCGCGCGACACGGGTGACGGCATCGCGCGCCGTATCGAAGGAGGACTGGATCAGCGAAATCATGGGCCCGAGTGTACGGATCGCGTATCGCCGGGCCTATCGGACGAGTCTGATTCGAGCCGCGCCGAATTCCGGCGCCGCGCTTGCGGTCAGATCAGGAGCGTGAGCGTGTGAAACAGCGCGACATCCTCCTTGCGCGCGGAGCGCGCATGCTGGCGGATCACGTGCAGCAGGCAGTCGATGAAGCAACGCGCCGCGTCGAGCCCGGATTTTGGCGGTTTCTCGTTCGGCGGCACGTACAGCTTCAGCAACGACACCGGGTTCGCGAACAACCGGCAGTGGAGCGTCGGCGCGCAGTACGAGCAGGGCGGCCTGCTCGTCGGCGCGGCGTTCCTGAATGCGGACGACCGGGCGCGACGGCCGGCGGCGCGATCGCGGGCGCGGGGTCGGTCGGCGCGGATGCGAACTTCGCGTCAGCGAGATTGCGGATTTTCGGCGCGGGCATCAACTACACCGCAGGGCCCGCGACGGTGGGGTTCGCGTATACGAACAGCAACGTCACGCGGCCGAGCGCGAACGTCGGCTACCTGTTCGGCGACGAGACGATCGAACCGTTGACGGAGCCGCTCGCGGGCGGCACGGTCGCGGCGATCAAGTACCAGAACTTCGAAGTGAACGGCAAGTATCCGTTCACGCCGGCGTTCTTCGTCGGTGCGCAGTATGTGTACACGACCGTGCGTTATGACACGACCATGGGCAGCGCGAAGCCGCAGATCCATTCGATCGGGCTGATGGCCGACTACACGCTGTCGAAGCGCACCGACGTCTATCTGATGGGCGCTTACCAGCGGATCGCCGGCGATGCGACCGGCTCATCGCTCGATCAGGCCTATATCCCCGGGGCGGCCGATCTGTCGTCGACGTCGAGGCAACTGATGGTGCATGCGGGAATTCGGCACAAGTTCTGAGGGCGTGACGCGGGAAGACCGGGGCCGGCATCGCGCCGCGTGCGCGGCGCCGGCCATTGGACGGACATGAGGCATTCGGGCACCTGCCGGGTGGACGTGTCACGCGGTCGATACCGGACAGGTGGGGCGGCTTCCGGTCAGCCGTCGGCCATTACTGCCCGAAGCGTTGCGTGACGGTGTCCTTCAGCCGTGCGGCGGTCAGCTCGCCCATGTGCGATTCGACGAGTTCGCCTTTCGCGTTGAAGAACAACGTGGTCGGCAGCCCGCGCGAGCCATACGCGTGCATCGCATGCAGCGAAGGGTCGAGCAGCACGTGATCGAAGCGCAGGCTCTGCTGTTCGAGGAAAGCGCGAACGGCTTGCGCGCTTTCCCCCTGGTTGAGCATCAGTACCGTGATGCCCGGATGATCGCGCTGCGCCTGTTCGAGGATCGGCATCTCACGGCGGCACGGCGCGCACCACGTCGCCCACAGGTTCACGACGACCGGCTTGCCGACGAAGCCCGCCGGCAATACGGGCGTCGAATCGAGCGCCTGGAGCGGTATCGCGGCGAGCGGCGGCGCGCCGCGTTGCAACGTCGCCAGCGTGCCTTGCGCGATGCCCCACGCACCGAGGCCCGCGACGATGCCGGCCAGCACCGGCCGACGCAGCGCAGGCAGGCGGCGCAGGCGCCAGCCCGCGAACACCAGCGCGGCCGCGATGCCGATGCGCGCGTCGAAGCCGCCGTCGCCGAGCGCGACGATCGCGCGCGGCGCCGCCGCATAGTCCGGCCACCATTGCGCGACGTAACCGGCACGCGCGGCCATCAGCCCGAGCAGCAGCGCGTCGAGGATCAGGCTCGACGCGGTCTTGTGATGCCCGTCCGGCGGGCGGCGCTGGATGACACGCGCGACGAGCCACGCCAGCAGCGCGGCGACGGCGACCGCGACGACGCGGATCGAGAAGGGACCGATGCTCAGCATGAAATAGGAAGAATGGACGTGATCGAGCGGGGCAGAAGACGGGATGGTCCGCCGCGACGATGAAGCCGTCGACGGTCGTGCGGCGTTTCGACCGGTTGCCGCGTATGGGGGTTCCCGCCGAGAACGTAACGGCGTGTTGCGGATCGCGACAGGCGCTCGGGCGGTCAGGACTGCGTGATGTGCACGTCAACGTGCAGCGAATCAGACCGGTCTGATGGTCAGCGGGATACTGTTCATCAACAATACGCAGGCCGGTCTGGTGTGGTGTCCGCCGGTATCCCGCATAGGGATCTCTCCTTGACGGCCGCTCCGCTCGCGAGCGGCCGCTTTTTTTTGCGTCGTGCCAAGCGTCGTTCGCGCGGGTGGGTGGCTTGTGGCGGTCGGTCGGCTGGACCGCATCCGATGCATATCGGCTGGTTCAACGGAATCGGAACGCTGCCAGATGCGAGCACAGGGCATTCATTCGCGCGTTGCGCGACACCCGGTTTGGACCGGCCAGGCCGGTCGTTGGCGGCGGCACCGGGGCTGCCGCCATGGCCCGACGGGCCGCGCATCCACGATCCGTCGGGCGTCGGGTCTTACAGCTTCTTCGACGCTGCCGATGCCGCGTCGCCTTGCGTTGCCGCGGTCGCCGGATCGAGCGTCGCGATCGTCTTCTCGGTGAATTTCTCGTACAGCCAGTCCATGCGCATGCTGTCGATGCCCGCGATACCGCCGAGCGCATACGACGCCGACACCTTGAAGTGATCGAGCGGATGATTGTCGGCATCGGCGAACGTGACGGTGCCGTCGACGTAATCGCTGCCGGCCATGAAGCCGAACATGACGGCCGAGAAACTCGAGCGCACGCGAATGCCGGTGACTTCGACATTCAGGTGCATCGCATCGGTTGCATCCGCTTTGGCCAGCAGCTTGCGTGCGTCCAGTGCGCTTTCGATTTTCTCCTGGAGTTTCTTCGCGTCGAACTTCAGGTTGTCTTTCAACGCTTCCTGCGCGGCGCTGTCGAGCGTGACCTTCACGATCACGGGTTTCTTGCCGAACTGGGGCGTCGATGCGGTCACGGTGGCCCCTGCCGGATCGCGGGCGTCGCGCGTCACGCTGCTGGCGCAACCCGACAGTAGGCCGATCGTCACGAATGCCAGCGCGGCATGGCGGATAACAGATTTCATGATTGGTCTTTTGATTGAGATTATTGGAATGGGCCTTATGGCCGAACGGAAATCTAGCATGGCGCGGTGCGATTCAAATCGTCGAATAGCAGGGGAAATCGATTCGGTATTGGGTCCACGCGGCGGGTTTGCACCGCGGAAGCGTCGAGATAACGTGCGGCGAGCGACGAGCGGCGTCGGAGATTGGCTACTGCTTTCGCGACGGCGTCTCGTCGCGGACGATTACTGGCCGTTGCCCGTTGCCGCTTCACCGAGTCGATACGCGGTAAAGAATTCGTACCACGGCGACCCTTGCGCGACCGGCACGCCGAGTGCCGTCGTGCGCTGTTTCAGCGCGCCGAATACATCGTTGACGAGTGCATTCAGCGCGCTGTCGCGGAATGGAACCGATTGCGTCCGCCCCGCGGCGAACGCGCCGTACGCGATCGCCAGCAGGCGTGCGCGATCGTCCGTGCCCGCGATCGTCGCGTCGATCGTTTCGACGAAGCGCGGCCGGTCCTCTTCGCGCGATGCCGACAGACACAGGAACACGACCGCCGACAGTTCGTGCAGGTCCTGCTCGCGCAGCAGCGCGGGCAGTCGTGCAACGATCCGGTCCACCGGTTCTTCACGCAGCGCATCGCCGAAGTCGAGCACGGCGGCCATCGGGTTCGTGTCTGTTGTCAGGCGATCGAGCGCAGGCGGGGCCGACGACGCGCCGTCTGGCCCCGCAGCGGGCGCGGACCGCAACGCATCGGCCACGTGCCGAGTCCATTCCGGAAAAATCATCCGCACGTTGCCGAACTGCTCGCCGCCTTCCGCGGCCGGATTCCACCGATAGACGATCGTGCCGCCGCGGATGAACGGCGAATACAGGTGCTCGGGCGTTTGCGGCAGCGGCCGCCGGTTGATGGGCAGCCACGCGAGCGTGAGCCAGTCGTAGCGGCCCGTCGCGGGGACGGCCGCGCTCGAACTCGCGACGACCTGCCACGTGCCGCGATTCGCATAGCGGCGGCGTGCGTCGGGTACCGGGACGGTCCGGCCTTTCGCGGTGTCGAAATACGTCTTGCCCGTGACGCTCGCGCCGCTGTCGGCGGCCGGCGCGATCGTCGAGATGACCCACGACGCGCCGTCCGCCGACCGGTAGTCGGACGGCCTCAGCGTCGCCACATCGTGCACCATGCGCGTTTGTGCGGCGACGGCGCTTGGCGGGGCATCGGCGGGCGCGGCGAAGAGACTCGGCATGGCTTTCCTCGGAATCGGGGCGCGCATCGTCGAGCGGGGCGATGCGCGCGGCGCGGGTGGCGTCCTCGTAACTGTAGAACGTCGTGACCTGAAACGGAAACTGGCCGAACGGGGTAATCGATGCACGTTGTCGCCGCTTCGGCTTACCATGCGCATCCTGAGCTGACGACGCACACCGGGCGGGAGCACCCATGACCGACACGAAAGCCATTACCGAACACTGGACGCGGGTTGCCGACCAATGGATCGACTGGGCCGGCAAGCCGGGCCACGATGCGTTCTGGAAATATCGCGCGGGGCTCGCGGCCTACATCGGCCGTGGCACCGGCGCCGCGCTGGAGATCGGCTGTGGCGAAGGTCGCGTGAGCCGCGAGCTGAAGGCGCTCGGCTACGACGTGACCGCGAGCGACGCGGTGCCCGCGATGCTCGATGCGGCGCGTCACGCGGATTCCGCGCATCGCTATCAACTGGCCGATGCGGCGGCACTGCCGTTCGACGCGGCCAGCTTCGACCTCGTGATGGCATACAACGTGCTGATGGATCTCGACGACATGCAGCGCGCGTTGAACGAGGCGCGCCGCGTGCTGAAGCCGGGCGGCACGCTGTTCATCTCGATCGTGCATCCGTTCCGCGACCGCGGCGGCTTTGCCGGGCCGCAGCCCGACGCGCCGTTCGTTTTGACGGGCAGCTATTTCGGGCGAGAGCATTTCGACGGCGTGGAAACGCGCGACGGGCTGTCGATGCACTTCGCGGGCTGGTCGCTGCCGCTGCAGGCCTATATGGAAGCGCTGGAAGCGGCCGGGTTCGCGATCGTGTCGCTGCGCGAGCCGCCGCCCGATCATGCCGATACGGATCTGCTCAAGCAGTGGGCGCGCGTGCCGCTGTTTCTGTGGATCAAGGCGCGGCCGCTGGAGTGAGTGCGGCCGGGGTTCGGTCCGGTGAATCGAATCGGGCGGACAAATTAGCGCGCGGGAATGGTGTCCGTCGGGCTACTGAAAATGAACGGCGGCCCACTCTTGTATCCGCCGGGCGACCGGATAGGCGGCCGTCTCGCAGTGGCGGCACGTGGGCCGGCCTGATGCCGATGCCGTCGCGGCTTACCCGCGCATCGGCGGATTGAGCCGCGCGAACGCCGCCTGCCGGCGATACGGAAAATACGGATACGGCGCTTCCACCGCACTTGCCGCATCGAGCTTCGCGATCTGCGCATCGGTCAGCGCCCACCCCACCGCGCCGAGGTTCTGCCGCAACTGTTCCTCGTTGCGCGCGCCGACGATCACCGACGACACGGTCGGCCGCTGCAGCAGCCAGTTCAGCGCGATCTGCGGCACCGTCTTGCCGGTTTCTTCCGCGATCGCGTCGAGCGCCTCGACCACGTCGTACAGGCGTTCGTCGTCGACCGGCGGCCCGTAGCTGGCCGTTTCGTGCAGGCGGCTGCCTTCGGGCAGCGGCGCATCGCGCCGGATCTTGCCGGTGAGCCGGCCCCAGCCGAGCGGGCTCCACACCAGCGCGCCGAGGCCCTGGTCGGCGCCGAGCGGCATCAGGTCCCATTCGTAGTCGCGGCCGACGAGCGAGTAGTACACCTGGTTCGCCACGTAGCGCGTCCAGCCGTGCCGGTCGGCCGCCGCGAGCGATTTCATGATCTGCCAGCCGGCGAAGTTCGACACGCCGATATAGCGCAGCTTGCCCGCGCGCACGAGATCGTCGAGCGTCGACATCACTTCCTCGACCGGCGTGCCGGCGTCGAACGCGTGCAGTTGCAGCAGGTCGATGTAGTCGGTGTCGAGGCGGCGCAGCGCGTCGTCGACGGCGCGCACGAGCCGTGCGCGCGACGTGCCCGCGTCGTTCGGGCCGTCGCCGGTCGGCAGGCCCGTCTTGGTCGAGATCAGCACCTGGTCGCGGCGCCCCTTGAGCGCGGCGCCGAGCACGCGCTCGGACGCGCCGTCGGAATACACGTCGGCCGTGTCGAACAGGTTGACGCCGGCTTCGAGGCAGATGTCGATCAGGCGGCGTGCTTCATCGACCCCGGTATTGCCCCAGGCACCGAACAGCGGGCCGGTGCCGCCGAACGTGCCGGCGCCGAAGCTCAGGACGGGGACCTTGAGGCCGGAGCGGCCGAGCGTACGGTATTCCATGTGCATGTCCTTTCGTCGTGTGAGCGCGGCGCGGCCGCGCGTCGATCGTCAGGCGACCAATGTACCGTTTGCGACTTTCCCGGATAATCCAGAAGATAGCGAAAATATCCTTCGGAAGGGGCGAACAATGCTGCTCGACAACCTCGCGCTGTTCCTGCGCATCGTGGAGAAGGGCGGGCTGGCCGCGGCGGGCCGCGAGGTCGGCCTGTCGCCGGCCACGGTGTCCGAGCGGCTGACGGCGCTCGAGCGTCACTACGGCGCGGCGCTGCTCACGCGCACGACGCGCGCGATCAGCCTGACCGACGAGGGGCGCACGCTGGCGGAGGGGGCGCGGCGCCTGCTGGCCGAGGCCGACGAGCTCGAAAGCCGTGTGCGGCTGGGCGTGCAGACGCTGTCGGGGCCCGTGCGGCTGAGTGCGCCGGCCGATCTCGGGCGCGAGCGCGTCGTGCCGGTCCTCGACGCGTTCCTGGCCGAACATCCGGGCGTGACGGTCGACCTGCATCTCGGCGACGGGTATGTCGACCTCGTCGGGCAGGGGCTCGATTTCGCGATCCGTCGCGGCACGCTGGCGGACAGCTCCTTGCGCAGCCGCTCGCTCGGCCGTGCGCGGCGCGTGGTGTGCGCGGCGCCCGCGTATCTCGCCGCACACGGCACGCCGACACACCCGGACGAACTCGCCGCACACGACTGCATCGTGATGCGCTTCGGCCAGGAGTTGTATGCCGAATGGCCGTTCAGCATCGATGGCGTATTGAAGCGCATCGTGGTGCGCGGCCGGCGCGTCGCCAACGACGGCGCGCTCGTGCGCGCGTGGTGTATCGCGGGGCACGGCATCGCGCTGAAATCGCTGGTCGACGTCGAACGGGATCTGGCGTCGGGCGCGCTCGTCGAGGTGCTCGGCGCGTTCTCGCCGGGCGATGTGGATCTGCAGATCGTCTATCCGGGGCGTGCCGCGCAGCCGCGGCGCGTGCGCGCGTTGATCGACCGGCTGGCGGAGGCGCTCGCGTAACAGCACGTTGCCCGCGCGCGGCCTGCGAGACGTTGCGACGGCGATCTCGCCGTGAGCGCATCGAATGCGCGACGGTGCGACGGGCGCGCGGCATCGCGGGCTGAAACCGCTGTTCAAATTCGTTGCCCACATTTCGTCATTTAGCTAATATTCAAAACGTCAAGCGAAGCCGAACCCCATGGACGACGTTATCCGCATCAGCGCCTTGGCCAACGAAAGCCGTCTGGCCGTGCTGCGCTGGCTCAAGCAGCCGCGCAAGCATTTCCCGCCGCAGCCGCACGGCGACTTCGACGAACTCGGCGTGTGCTGCACGTATATCACCGAGAAGCTCGGCATCGCGCCGGCCACGACCACGCGCCACATGCGCATCCTCGCGGACGCCGGGCTCGTGCAGGCGACCCGCGTCGGCAAGTTCACGTACTACAAGCGGATCGACGGCGCGCTGCAGCAGCTCGGCCGCGATCTCTCCCAACTCTGACCCTGACCGAGGCACCCGACATGGATGAACTCGCCCTGCTGGCCGACGCCGACCGACGCGCGCACGCGTATCTGGCTGCAACGAACGAACGGCGCGCGTTTCCCGATGCGGCCGCACTGGCCGGCCTCGCCGCGTTCGACGAAGCGCTGCCCGATACGGGACGCCCGGCCGACGACGTGCTGCGCCTGCTCGACGAGCACGGCACACCCGCGACGGTCGCATCGAACGGTCCGAACTACTTCGGCTTCGTGATCGGCGCGACGCTGCCGGCCGCGGCGGCGGCCGAGCGACTGATGCTCGCGTGGGACCAGTGCGCGTCGTCGTACGCGAATTCGCCGGTGGCCGCGACGCTCGAGCGCCAGGCCGCGCGCTGGGTCGTCGAGGCGCTCGGGCTGCCCGAAGGCAGCGCGGTCGGTTTCGGCACCAGCGCGACGGCCTGCACGCTCGTCGCGCTGGTGGCCGCGCGGCGTGCGCTGCTCGCGCGCAAGGGCTGGGATATCGACGAGGACGGCCTGATCGGCGCGCCCGAGGTGAAAGTCGTGATCTCCGCGCTCGCGCACATCACGGTGAAGAAGGCGCTGCGCGTGCTCGGCTTCGGAATGAAGCGCATCGTCGTCGCGCCGGTCGATGCGCACGGCCGGATCGACCCGGCGCAGTTGCCGCCGCTCGACGACATGACGATCTTCTGCGTGCAGGCGGGCGAAGTGAACACCGGCGAATTCGATCCGTTCGCGGCATTGATTCCGCCCGCGAAGGCGGCCGGCGCGTGGGTGCACGTGGACGGCGCGTTCGGCCTGTGGGCGCGGGCGTCGTCGAAGCGCGCGCTGACGGATGGCATCGACGGCGCGGACAGCTGGACGACCGACGGTCACAAATGGCTCAACACGCCGTACGACGGCGCGATGGTGATCTGCCGCGACGCGGCCGCGCTCGCCACCGCGATGAACAGCGACGCCGTCTACCTGAGCGGCGCGCAGGATGCGCAGAAGAACCTGAACCTCGAATTCTCGCGACGCGCGCGCGGCATTCCCGTGTGGGCCGCGCTGCGCTCGCTCGGCCGCGCCGGCGTCGCGACGATGGTCGAGCGGCATTGCGCGCAGGCGGCGCGGGTCGCGGACGGCCTGCGGGCGGCCGGCTACGACGTGCTGAACCGCGTCGTGCTGAACCAGGTGCTCGTACGCGCCGGCACCGACGAGGAAACGGCGGCGATCCTCGAAGCCGCGCAGTCGTCGGGCGACGTGTGGTTCGGCGCGACCGTGTGGCAGGGGCGGCCGGCGTTCCGGATCAGCGTGTCGTCGTGGCGCACCGAGGATGCGCACATCGATCGTCTCGTCGCATTGCTGACGAAGCTGCGCGGCGTGCACGTGAGTTGAGCGTCACGCGTCGTTTGCCGCCTGCATGGATGCGTGTGCAGCTTTATGGTATTCGATGCAGTGCAGTGGAGCCGGCGGGATTTGCGGCACGTCTGCAAGCGTGAAAATATCGGACAATAGTCATTCCGCGCGGGCCGCGCCGGCACCGCGTCCAACCGAAGCATTCACGCTTGCGAGCTCCCCATGTCGACTCCCTGTCCCCGGGAATTGCTGAAGGCTGCCGATATCGCGAAGATGGAACCCACGCGCGCGGTGCATTCGCTCAATCCCAATGCCGTACGTCTCAAGCGGCAGCTCAGCGACCTGACCGGCCTGACGCAATTCGGCGTTCACCTGCTCACGCTGATGCCCGGTCACGAATCGGCCGAGTATCACCGTCACCTGTACGAAGAAGAGTTCGTGTACGTGCTGTCCGGCACCGGCGCGGTGACGATCGGCGAGCACGCCAGTGAAATCGGGCCCGGCGATTTCATCGGCTTTCCGCGCGGCGGCGAAGCGCATACGGTGCAGAACACCGGCAAGGCGCCGCTCGAGTTGCTCGTCGGCGGCCAGCGGCTCGAGCACGACGTGTGCGAATACCCGCGAATCGGCAAGCGGCTTTATATCGCCGGCGAGCTCGAGGAGTATGTCGAGTTGCCGAAACAGCCGTGACGGTCGATTGCACGTATCACCGGAGCAGGCCGTTCGGCCAATGAGGATGAATTCGCTTCCCGCGACCCCGTCGCGCTTATGATGCGGGAACGCCACTGACAAGGTCCCACGCCATGGACGCGCCGCTGCCGCCGATGTCTGCCCCGATCGCCGAAACCGAAACCGCTCCAGAAACCGAAGCCGTCGGCGAGCCGCGCGCGTCGCGCGTGCACCGGCCGGTCGCGCTCGTCACCGGCTCGACGTCGGGGATCGGGGCGGCCGTCGCGCGTCGCCTGGCGGCCGACGGCTATGTGGTGATCCTGCATTCGCGCAGTTCGGCCGACACCGGCCGCGCGATGGCGCGCGAACTCGGCGGCGCGTACGTACAGGCCGATCTCGCCGACGATGCCGAACGCGTGCGGCTGATCCGCGACGCGCTCGCGGTGCACGGCCGGCTCGACGTACTCGTCAACAATGCGGGCGTCAGCCGCGTGATTCCGCATGACGATCTCGCGGCGGCCACGCCCGACGTGTGGCGCGAGATGCACGAAATCAACGTGATCGCGCCGTTCCGGCTGGTGGCCGAAGCGGAGGCCGCGCTGCGCGAGTCGGCGTCGCGCGGGCGGGCCGGGTGCGTCGTGAACGTCAGCTCGCATGCAGGCGTGCGGCCGAAGGGCGCGTCGATTCCGTATGCGGCCGCGAAGGCTGCACTCAATCACACGACGCGGCTGCTCGCGCGCACGCTTGCTCCCGCGATTCGCGTCAATGCGGTCGCGCCGGGGCTCGTCGATACGCCGCTGACCGCCGACTGGACGGAAGCGCAGCAGCTCTGGCGCGAACGCGCGCCGATGCGCCGCGCGGCGACGCCGGACGATATCGCGCAGACGGTCGCGATGCTCGTCGCGTCCGATTACGTGACGGGCGAGATCGTGATGCTCGACGGCGGGTTGAATCTGACGTGATGCGGTCACGCGGCGACATCGCATGCGCAACCGCCGGTGCCATTCGAAGGCGCTTGCGATCAGCCGAGGTTTGACCGCAGCCGCGCGAGCGCCTGATCGTGCGTGCGCTCGAACTTGAGCGGCGTGACCGAGATATACCCTTCGCCGAGCGCGACCGTTTCCGAATCCGCATCGTCGTCGCGCGGTGCGCGCGCGAGCTTCAGCCAGTGATAGTCGATCTCGCGCGGATCGCGTCCCGACACGATCTCGACACCCTGCAGCGTGCCGGCGCCCTGGTTCGTCACCTTCAGGCCGCGCACATCGTCGGCCGGCCGCGGCGGGAAATTCACGTTGAGGCATGCGTCGCTGTCCCAGCCGGCGGCGACGAGCCGGCGGATCACGTCCGGCGCATGCGCGAGCGCCGTTCCCCACGGCACCGCGTTACGATCGATGAAGGCCTGGCTCAGCGCGATGGCCGGCACGCCCACGAGCATGCTCGTCATCGCCGCGCCGACCGTGCCGGAAAACACCGTTTCGGTGCCGAGGTTCGCGCCGCGATTCACACCGGACAGCACGACGTCGGGCCGCGCGCCCTTCATCAGGTGGCTGACCGCGATCGCGACGCAATCGCCGGGCGTGCCGCGCACCGCGAAGCGCCGCTCGCCCTTGCGATGCACGCGCAGCGGTTCATGCAGGCTCAGCGAATGCGACGTGCCGCTCTGGTCCTCGGCTGGAGCTACGATCCACACTTCGCGCGCGAGTGGCGTGGCGACCTGTTCGAGCATGTCGAGGCCGGGCGCGTCGAATCCGTCGTCGTTGGTGAGCAGGACACGGTCGAACAGCGGGCGGGTTGCTTGCATCGGGACGATCCTCGTGAAGGGCAATGAGAGGGGAGTACGGCGTGGCGCAAGCCACAAGGCTAGCACTCCGGCGCGAGGATCGTCGTGTCACGCCCGGGGCGCCGGCTGGCGCGGACGCGAAAACGGGCGCGTCGCGCGCCCGTTTATCGTGTCGTCGAATGTGCGTGCCGGTGTGGCGAGCCGAACCCGCTCAGCCGAGCAGATAACGCAGCAGGCCGGCCGACACGACACCGACGATGACCGTCGGCAGGATCGACAGGCGCGTCGCCGCGACGAGCGTGATCGCGAGCGCGAGCAGGTCGGCCGGGCGCGTCGACACGAACGCCGGCGCGATCACCGAAATCAGTACGCAGCCGGGCACGTTCTCCATCACCGACGCCATCCGCGGGCTCAGCGTGCGGTTGCGCAGCAGCACGTAGCCGAGGATGCGCGACAGGTAGGTGGTCGACGCCATCAGCACGATCGTCGCGACGGTGCTGAAATCCGGAAGCTCAGGCATCGCGCGGCTCCCACAGCAGCGCGGCGACGAGCCCCGCGCCGGCGCCGGCCGCGACATACCACGCGCCGGGCAGCGCGAGATGGGTGGCTGCCGCGACGACGAGGCTCACGAACCACGGGCGGCTCGCACGCACCCCTTTCCACATCCCGCGCAGCAGCACCAGAAACACGGCCGTGAACGCCATGTCGAAGCCGTACTGTTCGACGTTGCCGATCGTCGGGCCGACCGCCGCGCCGAGCGTCGTCATCGAGATCCACGTCAGGTAGAGCCCGATGCAGATGCCCGCGTAGTAGGACACGCTGATGTGCGTCGCCGAGCGCTCGCGCGCGTCGGCGAGCGACATCGCCCAGCTCTCGTCGCACATGAAGAACAGCGCGACGAACGCGCGGCGGCGCGGCAGGCGACGGATATACGGCTCGAACGCGGCGCCCATCAGGATGTGGCGCGAGTTCACGAGGAACGACATCGCGACGATCAGCGCGATGTGCGGCGGCGACGTCCACAGATGGATCGCCGCGAATTCGGAGCCGCCGCCGAAGTTCAGGCCCGTCATCATCGGCACCTCGAACAGGCTCAGCCCTTTCTGCGCGGCCTGCGCGCCCAGCACCAGCGCGAACGGCACGAAACCCAGCATGACGGGCAGCGCCGCGCGCAAACCGCGACCCATCTCGGCGACATAGGCGGGCCTGTCGCGAAGCCCGGACGACGTTGAAACGCTACTGCTCATTACTCCTCCTTCGGGGAAGGGATTGTCTGCTTTTTTGACTCGAATCGGGTTGCGTTGTCGCCAGATTTTTCTCAGAATTTGGCATTGAACGTGGGATACCAGAATTTTTTGGAATCGGATGCCAAATGAAACTTGACGCTATCGACCGCCGGATCCTGAGCGCGCTGCAGCGCGACGGCCGCATGCAGAACGTGGAGCTCGCGCACGAGGTCGGGCTGTCGCCGTCGCCGTGTCTGCGGCGCGTGCGGTTGCTCGAGGAAGCCGGCGTGATCGAGAAATACGTGGCCGTGCTGAACCCGGCGAAGGTCGGCAAGGGGCTGACGATCTTCACGCGCGTATGGCTGAAGGGGCAGGACGCGGAATCGGTGAACCGTTTCGCCGAGGCCGTCCAGCAGATGCCGGAAGTCGTCGAATGCCACCTGATGGCCGGCGACTGCGATTTCCTGCTGCGCGTCGTCGCGGCCGACATCGACGATTACCGGCGCTTCCAGATGGAATACCTGACGCGCATTCCCGGCGTGCTGAGCGTGAAGACCGACATTCCGATGCAGAAGGTCAAGCTCACGTCGGCGCTACCGACCTGAAGCAGGGCGGTAGCGCGGCGGCGTGTCGACGAGCGGTCATGCCGCGGTGACAATCGCCCGATAAACTGGCGGAGCGAGTCGCATCGCATGCATTGCCGGCGCAGTCATGCGGTGTTCGATGCGCAAGCAACTAACGGTCAATGCCGACGCGATCGGCCGAACGGCGCTGCGTGGCGCGCCGGGTCGTGCGTCGCCGTGAATGCGTTTCTTCCTGTCGAGCCCTACATGCAGCCAATCAATACGCCGTGGAATTCGCTGGAAATCGTCAAGCTCGTGCTCGGCGTGCTGACGCCGTTGTCGGTCGCCTGTCTCGGCTGGCTCGTCGCGCGCCGGCTGAAGCGGCTCGAACTCGTGCAGTGGACCAACCAGCGGCTGATCGAGAAGCGGCTCGCGCTGTACGACACGGTCGCGCCGCAGCTCAATGCGCTGCTGTGCTTCTACACGTGGATCGGCTACTGGAAGGACATCTCGCCGGACGACGTGATCCGCGCGAAGCGCGAGCTCGACCGCACGTTCCACATCTACCGCTACCTGTTCGACGACGACGTGTATGACGCGTATCACACGTTCATCCATGCGCTGTTCGAGATGCATACGGGGCCGGGCCGCGACGCGCGGATCCGCTCGCTGATCCAGGCGCCCGACGGCGACCGCAGCGTGCACGGTTCGTATGAGTGGAAGCCGGTGTGGTCCGAGCGTTTTGCGACCGCGAACGTCGTGCCGAAGGACGACGTGCTGCGGCATTACACGCGGTTGATGGAGCGGCTGCGCGTCGCGCTGGGGGCGACGCGCTGACGGCTTCCACGCTTCGGCGCCTTGCGCCTCGTGCCGGTATCGAAATCCGCCACCGGGCGGCGCGGATTCGCACCCCCGCGCATGAAGCGGATGCGGCGCGCGGCAACGCCTGCCATGCTCGCGCCATGTTCACTTGCGCGAGACTCGTATGGTCGTCGACACCGGCCGCCGGCCGTCTCTGGTCCGATCGCCCGACGCACGCCGCGGGCGCCTCCTTTCCGCCGGTTCGCCAGAATCGCATGCGATGCCGTTGCCGGTCGAACCGGAAATCGGCGACATCGTCTTCATCCGCGTCACCGTGCGGCCGTTTCTCGAAGTGGCGAGCGCGACGCGCTCATGGACGAATCACGTTGGAATCGTCGTCGGCGAGCGCGGCGGCGAGGCGCTGATCGCGGAGAGCACGTTTCCGCTGTCGCGCGTCACGACGATGTCGCGGTTTGTCGCGCGTTCCGACCGCGGCGCATGCGTGGTCGCGCGGCTGACGCAGCCGCTCGATGCCGCGCAGCGACGACGGCTCGTCGACGCGGCGATGCGCAGGATCGGCGTGGTGTACGACACGGGTTTCAACCTCGCGTCGCGCCGGCAGTTCTGCTCGCGTTTCGTGCGCGAGATCGTGCGCGATGCCACGCGGATCGTGCTCGGCGACGTCGAGACCTTCGACATGCTGCTGCGCCGGAATCCCGGTCATCCGCTCGGCTTCTGGAAGATCTGGTACTTCGGCCGGATTCCGTGGCGTCGCCGCACGGTGACGCCGGCGAGCTTGTTCGAGAGCGACAAGTTGCGTGTCGTCGCGGATACGCGCGAACGCGAGGCGGATGGTTGAACACGCGCGATCCGGCAGCGGCCGTACATTCGCCGATGCGCTGCGAGGCTTGATGTGGTGCGTGATTCAGGCGAACGAGATCCTGAGCGTCTTGCCGCAAGCCGCCGCATATTTGCGCAGCGTATCGATGGACGGGGAATGCCGCCCCGTGGCGAGCGCGCGCTCGAGTCGAGTAATGGCGGGCGCTTTCGTGCCCATTCGTTCCGCCACATCGGCTTGCGACAAGCCAGCCTCTCGCCGCGCGGCCAGCATCGCGTCGAGCAGCGCGAATTCCTCGCGATTCAATCGCTCGTATTCCGTACGCACGGCGGGGTCGGCCAATGCCCGCTCGCGGAGTTCCTTATACGTTGCCATCCCGAACCTCCTTCAATCGACGACGCGCGATTTCCAGTTCCTTCAGCGGCGTCCTGGGCGTCTTCTTCACGTAGCAGTGGAGCATGACGATACGCCGCTCGGCGATCGCGCAGTAAAACACTCGGGCAATACCTTCCACGCCTTTCAATCGCATTTCGTACAGGCCATTTCCCATCGATCGGGAGTGCGGCTCCCCGAGATTCGGGCCGTACCGTTCCATGCGGTCAGCGAGTGCAAAGTACCGGGCAAGCAGGGTAGTCGGCAACGACGCGCCGCCCGCCGCTACACGCTCGTTGAAGAACTGGATCTCGTAACCATGAGTTGGCATGATAACAAATATGTTATGAAAATGCGAGAGCGGTGGCTGTCCGCAAAGGCGGACAAGCGCGGTGGTCAGACGTGAGGGGAGTTCGCGACCGCCTGTCTTCGGTCGGAGAGATCGGTGACGATGTACGGACCCGAGCGCGCTCGGGAAAACCGGTTCAGGAAGGCCGTGTGATTCGGTGTCAGCGTGGACCGAGTACCACGAATCGCGACGGCGTTAGTTCCGCCCCGCCACCGCGAGCCGCGCCGCGAGCCCCACGAATACCGACCCGAGCAGATACTGCGGCACCTTCGACGGCCGGCGGCGCGCGCCGATCCGCTGGCTCAGCCGGCTCGCGGAAAGAATCACCACGCCGTTCACGACGAGTCCGATCAGGTTGAGCACCGTCGCGAGCACGAGAATCTGCACGGCGATCGAGCCGTGCTCGGGCCGCACGAACTGCGGGAACAGCGCGAGCACGAACAATGCCATCTTCGGATTCAGCAGGTTCGTCGTCAGCCCTTGGCGAAAGATCGTCGCGGTCGAGCGCCGACGTTGCGACGCGACGGGCGACAGCGCGGTCGCATCCGAACGGAAGGTTTTCCACGCGAGATACAGCAGATACGCGGCGCCTGCGAAGCGCACGACGTCATACGCGAGCGGCACCGCGACGAACAACTGCGACAGACCGAACGCGGCCGCGAGCGCGTGGCAGTAGGTGCCGGCCTGAATGCCGGCGAGCGTCGCGAAGCCGGCGCGCCGCCCCTGGCTCACGCTGCGGGACGCGATCAGCAACATGTCGGGGCCGGGCGTAACGGTCAGCGCGAGACACGCGCCGGAGAACAGCGCGAGCGTGGAGAGGTCGATCATGGCAGTCCCTTTTGCGGGTGCGGCGGAAAAGGGAAGTCAGTTTAGGAGGGCGCGCGAGGCCGGTCAATCGAGCGAACGGACGATGGCCGGACGGCACGGATCGCGCGACGCGTGCATCGCGCACGCGCGGCGTGCGCGCCGCTCACTGTTTGCGACAGGCCACCTGATAGTCGATCACGGTATTCGCGGAAGGCCGATCCGGCTCGCCGCCCACCGTCGTGACGCCGAGCACGCCGGCCGCGTTCCGGTAGCGCAGCGCGCAATACCCCATCCCGGTGCCCGAACACGCTTCGGCTTCGACGATGCCGTGCTTCGCGAGCGTCGTCGCGCCGTCCATCGCGTCCGGTTTATCGCGCGGACGCAGCGGTTGCCAGCCATGCGCGATCAGTATCTTGCGAGCCGCGTCGAGCGGCTTGCCGTACACGTTCGGCACGACCGCGCGGCCGTTGCAGTGTGTGCTTTCGGCGGCGACGGGAGTCAGCCGCAGTTCGCCGTTTTGTTCGTGCAGTTCGCCGACGGGCGGCGCCGGGCCGTCGCCGCCCCAGATCAGCAGCGCGCCGTTTTCCAGACGATCGGCCGAGCCGAGCTGCCAGCCGGCCTTGCGTGTGGTGTAGGCGAGCGCGACGAGCGTCGCGCCGTCGAATACGCCGATATTGCCGTTGCGCGCGAAGCAGATCGCGCTCGTGCCGGCGTTGAATCCGCTCGCGAACGTGACGACCGTGTAGCGCCCGAGCGGTGCCTCGGACGTCACGATCCAGTCGCGCTGCGCGACCTCGCGGCCGGCCGCCGTAGTCGTTTTCGCGCGATATCGCGCGCAGAACGGATCGAGCGAACCCTTCTCCGGCGCATGCGGCAGCACGCCGAGCGGCACGAGCGACGCGCCGGCGATCTCGGAGGCCGTCCGCGGCGGACCAGCGGAAGCGGTGCCACCGAGCGCGGTCAAGGCAACGGCCGCGATCGCGTTGGCCATGGCGAAGCGGTGAGCCGAGACCAGAGCAATGAAGCGCGACACGCGGGCGGTCGCCGGAGAAGCGAATACGGACGTGACGATCGCGGTTTTCCGCATGCGCGCCGTCAACGAGTCAGCCCTTCGCGACGACGTCGATGCGCAGCGCTTCGCCGCCGGCGACGATCGCCAGCAGACGATCGACGTTCGGGTGCGCGCCCGGCCGATTGCGTGCGTCGGCCGTATGCTCGGCGAACACCGCGAGGCCGTGTTCGGCCGCCTTCGCGTCGAGCGTGCCGAATACCTGCTTCAGATAGTTGTACACCGCGAGCGAGCCCTGCTTGCCCGGCTGGTTCTCGATGGTCGCGACCACATCGCCGTTCGCGCCGGCGAGATCGATGCGCGCGATACCGTCGATGGCCGGCAGTTGCGCGAGGTTGTCCTTGAATACTGAGGTCGCTTGAATCACTGAAAACACTCCGTCGGTTTGATCATGGAAAGGTAGTCGCCTGTATGTTATCTGATTCGCCGCGATGCTCTTTTCGACGGAACCGAGTGTTTGCACAGGGGCGGACCATCGAATTCGTCGACTCTTCCCCGGAACACTGGCACTGCTTGCAGGTTTGCCGCGAGGCAGCACGAACATGTCGTGAAGTGACGGATGTCATTGAGGATGATGGCGTCTGCACCGGCGACATTGGAGCGCAACCCCGCTAGTGTCGTTCGTCCTCGGTGCTGGTTTTCGATCGTCGATGCGCACGGCGGTCGATTGCAGGCGAGCGGGAACGTCCCGCAAGGCGCGACGGTCGCGATCACACTCTCGAGGCTTGCCCGTCGTCAATTGTTGCGATCAAGGCAACACGGTGAGCGCGTTGGGGGCGCTACTAACGCCAGGAGCCGAAATCTACAATTTGTTTCAGCGCGGGTTGTACACGGCTTGTTCCCGGTCCAACCCGACGTATCGGTCGCAACGAAGCCGGCAACCCGTTCGCTTCGTTCGGCTGGATCGTTCTTGCCTGCCGCGGAAACGCTCTCCTTTTCAACGGAGCACACCATGAAATTCAGTTTCTTTTCACGATCGACCATCTGCTCCGCGATGCTCTTGTCGATCGTGCCGACAATCGCCGTTGCGGGCGTGTTCTCCGTTAAAGTCGATGACCTGAACCATGGCCAGTTCGCGAATGAACAGGTCTACGGCGGATTTGGCTGCCACGGCGGCAACGTCTCGCCACGCATATCGTGGTCTCATCTTCCTCGCGGAACGAAAAGCGTCGTCGTGACCATTCACGACCCCGATGCCCCGACCGGCGGGTTGGGCTGGGCGCATTGGAGCGTCGTCAATATCCCGGCGTCGGAAGCGTCGATCGAAAAGGGCGCCTCCGGCAATCCGAAGCGGATGCCGGTGGGGGCCGTCGAAACGCTGACCGACTTCGGGGCGCCGAAATACGGCGGGCCTTGCCCGCCTCGTGGAGCGTCGCACCGATACATCGTTACGGCGTCGGCGCTTGCCGTTCCAAGTATCGACGTGAACGCCACGTCGAGCCCGGCCCTCGTTGCATATCAGATGCACGGAAAAGTGATTGCGCGGGCACGATACGTTGCGATGTATCACCGCGCCGCAGAGTGAGCGGCCTGGCGTGAAACGACACCATCCGGCTCGCTTCGCGCGCGCTCGATGTCGGGGCTGCGATACCTTGCGTGTCATTTACGAAACGCGCGCACAGGCGTCGCCGGCACCGCGCGGCCTTTTCCGCTACAGTAAGCAATCGAAGGCTGCACCCGCCCGCATCGCGCCGGCGCGCGCAGTCACGTTCCGCCAACGCACACGAGGGTCTGATGGACACCGAGCAACGCTACACCGCCAACGCGCCGACCCGCGCGGAAGTCGACGCACTGGGCGGCGCAACCGTCATCGAATTCGGCGCGAACTGGTGCGGGATCTGCGCAGGCGCGCAGCCCGCGATCACGGCGTCGTTCTCCGCGCATCCTGCCGTGCGGCACCTGAAGATCGAGGACGGCCCCGGCCGTCCGCTCGGTCGCTCGTTCGGGGTGAAGCTGTGGCCGACGCTGGTATTCCTGCGCGATGGGGTCGAAGTCGCGCGCGTGGTTCGCCCCGCCGACGCGAAACAGATCGAAGCCGACGGCTTCTCCGCGCTGGCCTGAGGTCACGACGATGCAACAGGCCATCACGCACGTCGGCGTCGATACACGCGGCGGCGGCCTCGTCGAAGTCACGCAGCAGGTGCGCGCGTTCGTCGACCAGCAGGCGATCCGCACCGGCCTGCTCACCGTGTTCTGCCGTCATACGTCGGCGTCGCTGCTGATCCAGGAGAACGCGGATCCGTCGGTGCAGCGCGATATCGAACGCTATTTCGCGACGCTCGCGCCCGAGGACGACACACGCTACGAGCACGACACCGAAGGTGCCGACGACATGCCCGCGCATCTGCGCACGGCGCTCACGCAGGTGCAACTGTCGATTCCGGTCGAGCACGGGCGCATGGTGCTCGGCACGTGGCAGGGGATCTATCTGTTCGAGCATCGTCGCGCCCCGCATCGTCGCGACATCGTGCTGCATCTGATCGGCGAGTAGCCAAAGCGGGCGAGCAGGCAAGCGGACGGATACGCGCGACGCCGCGCCCGCGCGCGGCTCAAGCGAGCAGCTTCTCGACGAGCGCGCCGAGTTCGCGCAGGTGAACCGGCTTCGGCAGGAACGCGTCGAACGTCCGCTTGTTCTCGCGCAACGCAGCCGATTCATACGCACTGACGCCGAGAATCGCCGGATGCCGGCCGTCGTCGCCGGGCTCCGCCATCGCGCGAATGCGCCGCGCCACGTCGAATCCGCTCAGGTCCGGCAGTTCGAGATCGAGCACGACGAGATCGTAGCGGCCCGTACCGAAGCGCGCGACGCCTTCCTGCCCGGTGCCGCACAGATCGGACTCGACGCCGAGCGCAGACAGCATCGCGCCGAGCGTCTCGCGCGCGTTGTCGTTGTCGTCGACCACCAGCGCGCGCCGGTGCGGCAGCACGGGCGGCAGCGCGGGCACGTCGCCGGCCGCGGTGCCGGCCGTATCGACGCCGGGCACTTCGACCGGCAGCGTCACGACGAACTCGCTGCCTTCGCCGACCGCGCTGCGCACGTCCACATGGCCGCGCAGCGTCGTCACGATTTCGCGCACGACCGCGAGCCCCATGCCGATCCCGTCCACGTGCAGCCCGACCGCGTCGTTCGCGCGATAGAACGGCTCGAAGATCTTCGACAGATGCTGCTTCGCGATGCCGGCGCCGGTATCGCGCACGGCGATCTTCACCTGCTGGCCGGCCGGCGCGTCGGCGAGCGTGATCGCCACCGTGATCGAGCCGCCGGCTGTGTACTTGACCGAGTTCTCGATCAGGTTCGACAGCACCTGCCGCAGCAGCTTGCGATCGGACCGGATCGCGAGGCCCGGTGGCTCGACGCGCTGCGTGACCGTGATCCGTTTCGTCGCGATCCGCTCGCGCAGCGGTTCGAGCGCCTCGGCAAGCAGCGGCGCGATGCCGACGGTATCGAGTTCGGCGACGCGCTTCGTCGAGCGCAGCTTGATGTAGTCGGTGAGGTCCTTGACGAGCGCTTCCAGCGACAGCGCGGAATTCTGCAGTCGCCGGATCGTCTTCAGGTTCGCGTCGGACTGCGGGCGTGCGAGCAGGATCTCGATCGATCCGCAGATCGCCTGCAGCGGCGTACGCAGTTCGTGGCTGACCATCCCGAGGAACGCGTTCTTCGCCTCGATCATCTCGAACGCGCGATCGGACGCCTTGCGTTCCGCGTCGAGCGCCGCGTTTTGCCGCTCGAGCAGGTCGTCGCGCGTGCGCATCGTATAGAACAGCAGCAGGAACAGCGCGCACAGCATCACGCCGAGCACGATGCCGAGGATCAGGATCGCGCGCTGCTTGTCCTTCAGCTGATGGAACGTGAAATCGCGCTGCGCCATTTCGATCGCGCGGAAGTAGTTCGCGAGGCCGTTGACCTTCGGCCAGTACGCATTGACTTCGTCGATCACCTGCCGCGCCTGCTTCGGCGAGTCGCGCAGCAGCGGCACCTCGTGCTTCAGGCGCGTCATGAATTCGCCGAGCGCGTCGATCTCGTTGCGCGCGCGCGGGATGCGCAGCCAGTATTGGGACACCTCCGACGGCCGCTGCAGGAACCCGAACGACACCGACAGGCTGTCGAGCTGCATCTGCACGTGATCGAAATCGTCGTCCTCGCGCGTCGCGTAGAGAATCAGCTGCCGGTCGAAGCGCGTGTAGACGTTGCGGTATTGCGCGGCGGTCCAGAACACGCCTTCGCGCGGCCCCTCGAGCACGCCCTCGTTGACCGAGGTGGCGAGGAGATCCCACAGCAGGAACGCCCACGCGGTGAATCCCATGATCCACAGCGAGCCGAGGATCAGGATGATTTTTCTATTTTTCCATCGCCGCCGCGTCATGTCACTTCACGGTCAGACCGATGATCTGCCACGCGAACTTCGCTTCGCCGAGCGGTGTCTTTAGCTCGTCGGGATACTGGTCGCGCGGATACATGATCCACAGCGGGCCGTAGTTGTCGTTGCCGAGCACCTTGCCGTTCATCGTCCGCGCGAGGATCACGCCGTACTTGGCGGCATCGGACACGGGAATCGTGAACGTGTATTCGTCGATGCAGCGGAATTCGATCTGCGTGCCGTGCGCGCCGACCGTCTTCAGCACGTCGGACAGGCGTGGGCCGGTGAAGGTCGCCTTCGGCGTCCAGCTCGTCGACGTGACGATCGTATGCTGCGGCAGCGCCATCAGCGCCTGCTCGGAAAAGACGTAGGTCATCTTCCCTTGCTGGTTGCTCTTGCTGATCTTGCCGTCGACGGTGAACGTGAACGACGACGCGGCCCATGTCGCGGCGGCCATCCCGAGCAGGCAGGCCGTCAGCAGGCTTTTGGTCCAGATGGTTGAAACGCGCATGTCTTTTCCTCGGTCTGGTGGTTCGTGCAGCGGGTTGTCGTTCCGGTCTCGTGCTCGGTGCCCGGTTCTCAGTTCGCCGCCGTCGGCAGCGCGAGCTTCAGTTCGCGGGCGACTTCCGCGAACAGGATCGGCAGGCGCACCGGTTTTTCTTCGCAGCGCGCGTTGTAGTGCGACACGATGTGCGCGATCTCGTCCTCGCTCGCTTCGCCGGTCGAGATCTTGCCGGTCAGCAGGAAGATCGGCGCGCCGCTGTTCTCGCTCGCGCGGATGCCGCGCACGAGTTCGGCGGCGGTCTGATCGCCGAGCATCCAGTCGAGGATGTAGCCGTCGAAATCCTCGACTTCCAGCGCCTTGCGGAAGCTCGCGCCGTCGAAGTACGGAATCGCGTTCACGCCTTTCTCGATGAAATATTCACAGACCGTCTCGGCGACGTCGTGCGAATCGTCGACCACGGCGATCCGCGCCGCATACACGTTCGGTTGCGCCGAGCGCAGCTCGATCACGTCGACCGGATACGTGCGGCCCTCGCGCGCGTGCTGGCGTTCGGTGACGATCCATTCACCCTGCCACTGCAGCGCGACGAAATCCGTTTCGATCTGGCTGGTGGCCTTCGTCGAGATCGCCGCGCGGCAGCGCAAGCGCTTCGATTCGATCACGAACGTCGCGTCGATCATCTCGGCCGCGGCCGGCTGCGTGCCCTTGTCGTCGAGCAGGATCGCGGGCGGCACGCCGAAGTGCGTCGCGATGTCCTGCAACTGCGACAGGTTCCATGGGATCAGGCCCTTCATCTTGCGCGTGACGACCGAGAAGCTCAGGCCGAGCACGTTCGCGATCGTCGTGTTGTGACTGCGCGGCGGAATGCCGTTCCGGTTCAGGAGATCGCGCACCTTGTTGGCGGTGATGAGATCGACGTTGGCCTGCTCGTTGGTGGACATCTCGATGGGGTCTCCAAGGGTTTGGGCGAGGAAGAGCATATCAAAGCTGACGCGTCACGCAAACTTTAAACGCGCGATGGACCTTGACATGTCTTTTTTCTCCATTATTATTGCTCACCACGTCACTATTGTTTGTTGCGTCATGTTTGGAGATCGATGCCGGCCACGGTCGGGCAGCGAAAAGCGGCGGCAATGAAACAGTGACGGAACGATTCGAAGAGAGCCTGAGAGAGCCTTGGATGCGTGTCGGCGTTGGCGGATGGAATTGTATCCGCTGCGCCGCACGCAAACCGGGTACGAGCTCGCGGGGTGGGATAGCTCGAAGCATTGCGGCGCCAATAAAACTTGAGGAAAGTACCCATGTATCGCCGTTTACTCGCACCGGGGCTGCTGTTGCTGCTGGCCGCGTGCGCGCAGGATCCGTCGATCACCGCCGGCACGGTACGGATTTGCGACGACACAGGTTGTTCCGATCGCCCTAAAGATCAGGTCTCCTATCAAAAAAGGGACGATGCGCAAGACCGCGACGATCCACGCATCGCCGCGCTCAAGCAAACCGCGAAGACCCAGCCGAAGGCCGCCTACGACCTTGGCCTGCGCTATTTCCGCGGCGACGGCGTGCGCCAGGACAGCTACCAGGCGCTCAAGTGGATGCGCGAGGCCGCCGAACGCGGCGACCTGAACGCGCAAAAGGCGCTCGGCGGTTTCTACCTGTTCGGCCTCGAGGAAATGGGCTCGGATGCGCGCGAAGCGGAGAAGTGGCTGTCGATCGCGGCGGGCCGCGGCGACAAGGAATCGAAAAAGCTGCTCGAACTCGCGCGCAAGGCCAAGAAAGAAGACGAAGAAGACTGGAAGTGGCGCACGCAATGGCGTGACACGTATTACGGCTACTGGTACTCGGGCTATCCGTACTACGGCGTCTGGCAACAGACGTACTGGTACTACTGACCGGGTATCGAGCAACGGGGCAGCAGCGGGGAGACCACCATCGCGCGCCACGCCGGGGGGCTTATCGACGTTCGCACGAACACATAAGCCGAACAACGACTCTAATCGACCGACAACGACATGAAGACCAACCTTTCCCAACGTCTCACTCAAGGCGCGCTGGTTGCAGCGCTTGGCGCGTGCGTCGCGGGTTGCGGCGGCGTGGTGACGCCCGGCGGGCAGAACGCCGGCGTGACGGGCGCGGCGGCAGGCGGCGCGAGCGCCGGCGCCGATTCGCAACTGCAGCGCTGTGCGTCGCCGCTGGGCACGATCGCGGTCGACGACGGCCGCAACGCCGACTGGTGGGGCCCGTTCGGCAGCGCGACCAAGGTGACGAGCATCGACCCGCTGCTGCGGCTGGCCGTGCAGCAGTCGAACTGCTTCGTGATCACGTCGATCGGCAACCAGAAGAGCGACGCGCGCCTGTCGCGCATCACGCAGCTGCAGCGCAACTCGGGCGAATACCGCGCGGGCTCGAAGCAGCAGAAGGGCCAGCGCGTCGCGGCCGACTACTACATGGAACCGCAGATCGTGATCAACGATTCGCCGATCGGCGGGATCGGCAGCATGATCGGCGGGCTGATCGGCAACAGCGCGGTGGCGGCGGTGGCGGGCCACCTGCAGACGAAGGCGTCGGTGGTGACGCTGACGCTGTTCGACGTGCGCTCGGCGGTGCAGATCGCGGCGTCGGAAGGCAGCTCGACGGCGACGAACTACGGCGCGGCGCTGGGCGGCCTCGGCGGCGGGGTGGGCGGCGGGCTCGCCGGCTTCTCGACGACGCCGGAAGGCAAGGCGACGGTCGTCGCGTTCATCGACGCGTGGAACAAGATGGTCGTGGCGCTGCGCAGCTACAAGGCGCAGGACGTCAAGGGCGGGCTGGGCCGCGGTGGCCAGCTGCAGGTCAACTGACGTCGCCGGGCCGGCGGGGGCCGCCGGCCGATCCTGATTCGTGATTCGTGATGGTCGGTGCGTGCGGCGTGATCCGCGCGTACGGGCTTCGTTCGTCCTGTTCGTTTGGAAGGTGATCCCGATGAAAGCCGCTGCACTGATTGCATTGACCTGCCTCGCGCTGACCGCTTGCGGCGGCGACGACAATCCCTCGCCCGCTTCGTCGGGCGGCTCGGGCACGAGCAACAACGGCGGCAGCGGCGG
>NZ_NKFE01000026.1:0-379 GCF_002223195.1 Burkholderia sp. AU28863
TACGGATCAAAGCTCGTTTGCCAGCTCCCCGTAGCTTTTCGCAGGCTACCGCGTCCTTCATCGCCTGTGATCGCCAAGGCATCCACCACATGCACTTGTTCGCTTGACCCTATAACGAGTCTGTCTCGTTACAGGTTGAGTTCTCGCGTTGTGCCGTATTCCAATTGAGTCGAACATAGAGTTCGAATCATCTTGAGATACATCGATACAATCACAACCCGGATAGTTTCCACGTCCATCTCAAGACGCTTCCGCTATCCAAATTACTTACTTCTTCCAGATTGTTAAAGAACGACAGCCGATATCTGTTGATATCCTCTGACTGGCTCAATCGCCAATGCAAAATTCTCGGTTCAGCGTCTGAACCAAGCCCTTAGCG